>NZ_JBHJXS010000018.1:0-225135 GCF_042269265.1 Nocardia sp. NPDC056000
GCGCGATTCCGCTCACGCCGGATGATCGGCGAGTTGCACAGTCGCGGTGGCGCGACCGAAGATCTTGCGTCCGGCGTGGGTGGCGGTGAGGGCGATGACGGCCTGATTGGTGCCGGGGTCGAATTGTTTTACGCGGCCTTGGAATTCGATGGTGCTGGGCCCCTGGGCGGTGACCGGGACGGGGCTGGTCATGCGGACGCTGTAGTGGCGCAGCGCGGTGGGGTCGCCCAGCCATTCGGTGACGAATCCCGCTGCCAGGGCCATGGTCAGCATGCCGTGGGCCACGGTGCCGTCCAGGCCGACCAGGCGGGCGGCGTCGCCGTGCCAGTGGATCGGGTTGGTGTCACCGGCGACACCGGCGTAGTTGACCAGGTCGCCGAGGGTGAGGTCGACGATGCGGTCCGGTAGTCGATCGCCCTCCGAGACCGTATGCGCGGCGCGAGTGCGGATGCTCGGCGATGCGGGGGCACTCGATGCGTCGGGGAGGTCGGGGGCCGGGGTCACGGCCCGGATTCGAGTGGTCGGCTGGCGCATGATCTTCGACAGCGATTCCACGATTCCGGCATTCGCCTCCGACGGCGCGGAGCGGGCGACCAGACCGGTGCGCGCGTTGAGCACGATCTGTTCGTGCTGGTTCGTGACGATGTTCTCGACCACGAGCAGATCACCGCCGAACGCCTGACGGAACGAGTGCAGGGAGACATTGCTGGTGAGACGGTCCCCGACGACGATCGGCCGCAGATACTCGAAGGTCTGATCGGTCTGCATCGTCGAACTGAGGTCGTAACCGGTGAGAATCTCGCCGAGCGCGTCCTGCACCGCGCCGACCAGCAGCGCGCCGAAGGTCGGCGAGGCCACCAGTCCGGGGTGGCCGAACTCGGCCGCCACGCTGTCCACGCGGTGCACCGGATGCGCATCCTGTACGGCGCGCGCGTATTCGCGCACCTTCTCGCGCCCCACCTCGTAATGGTCGGCGACGCGATAGCGGCGGCCGACGACCGACAGCGCGTGGGCAACCGGATCCGGAACCGCGGTGATGAGAATTTCCTCATCCGGGACTGCGACGACCTCCACGTAACCCTTCTCCTTCGCTCGAAGTTTCGCTCGCGCAGTAGTCGGAGCTGACGACCATTAAGGATTGCTGCGAATATGCCAGCGCACGGCGAACGACACGCGAGGTCAAGCGGGATGAAGAAGCAGGCGAGTTAGAGCGCGTCGAGGAATTCGCGAATCAGCGGGTCGGTGAGGTGCGGATGGGTCCAGGTGATGGTGTGCGTGATGTGCTCGGCGTCGATGGTTTCGACGCGGGTCGATCCGCCCAACTGCCCGGCCAGTTTCCGCATCCGAGCCTCGGTGGGGACGACATCGCCCGCTCCGTGCAGGAGCAGAGCCGGGGCGGTGATGTCGGCGATATCGTTCTCGATGCCCTCGCGTTCGAGCAGCGCGATGATGGCCTGTTCGAGCCGTTTACGGTCCGAGCGCTCCCATATATCCAGCCAGTAACGCTGCTGTTCGGCGTCGCCGCCGATCATCTGCGCCGCGATGAGGCGGGCGATCGGCTCCAGCGGTTCGGTGCCAAGCACCCACTGCTTGAGCAGGATCGATTTGTATCCGGCGTATTCCTCGGGGTTGTAGGCGTCGGCGCGGGTGCCGATCAGCAGCAGGCCGCGCACGCGGGCGGGTGCGAGCCGGGCAGCCTGGAGCGCGACGATGCCGCCGTGGAACAGGCCGCCGAGCACGACCGCATCGAGTCCGAGTGCGTCGGCGACGGCCCAGCAGTCCTGCGCCAGCCGCGTGTAGTCGAAGGGTGTTCCCGGATCGCGGGTTTCGCCGTGCCCGCGGGTGTCGATGGCTATCACCCGGTAATCGGGTGCGAGGGATGCCATTTGCGGTCGCCACTGGGTGGCGTCGAGCAGGATGTCGTGCACCAGGATGACCGCCGGACCATCGCCGCCGGTGTCCAGGTAGTGCACATCGGCTCCGTCACCGGTGGTCACGAACGGCATAGCGCTTCCCTCCCAAGGACTTTCGGGCGCGTCGAGCACACGCGTGCGACGCCCGCTCGACGATAACAGGAACACGTTCTAATCGCCGGGCGGTGCGCCGACCCGGGCTAGACCGGGAAAACCCCAGGCCGCGGGACTTTCGCGGTTACGCTGGCCAGCGGAACTCGATACTCGCAGGGAAGCCTTCCGAGCAAGGAGCTACCGATGAGCGCAGGTACGTCCATCCCGTCGAGCTCGCCCGCCACCGGGGATCTCTCCGGTCTCATCGGCAGTCATCTCATCTACGCCTACGACAACGGCTGGAAATACGAGCTGTACGTGCGCAATGCGGAGACGGTGGAATTCCGCTGCCTGATCGGGCCCATGTTCGGCCGCTGGTCGAAGGACCAACCGGCCAAGATGGTGCGGCTGGGCGCGGATCTGTACAAACTCGCCTGGGTGGAGCCGACCGGCACCACCACCATCGTCATCCTGTGGCTCGACGAGCGGCGCGTGCACACCACGATCACCTATCCGCAGTGGATGCTCGACTACCCCGAGAGCACGCTCGGGCTCTACCAGGACAACGCGGACGCGATCGTCGCCGATCGCGAGCGCGGACCCACCTACCCCCTGACCCTGGTGTCCTCCACCGGGCAGGTCACCTTCCTGGAGCGGCGCGCGCCCGATGACGACACCGTTATCGACCGGCCGCCGAACAAGCTCCCGCTGGGGTACGACTCACGTACGAACTGAAATACCTCTGAAACAGAGGTATTATTGCGGGCATGGCCGACCCGCGCCCCGAGGCGACACTCCCCGATGACGCCGATGCCGAGCTGTTCACCCTGCTGTTCAGCTCCATGGGGCGGTTGCGCCGTCAGGTCGGCCGCCTGGCCGGGCGCACCTTCGACGAGCCCGCGCTCTCCGGTACCCAATCGGAGTTCCTGCGCCTGGTCGGCCGCAGACCCGGCATCTCGGTGAAAGAGGCTGCGGCCGAACTCGGTTCGGCCGCCAACAGCGTCTCCACCCTGGTCACCGAATTGGTGAAAACCGGTCTGCTGGTGCGCGAACCCGATCCGCAGGACCGGCGCACCATGCGCCTGTCGCTCACCCCCGAATCCCAGCGCATCGCCGATGCGACGCGGCAGCAGCGAATCACGGTGGTGGCGCGCGCCTTCGAACAACTCACCGCGACGGAGCGGGATGAATTGCACGCCGGACTCCGGGCCATGACCCGGCTGACCGATGTGCTGCACGACTACGAGCAGAACCGAGGCGAAAGCAGATGACAGACTCCCCGCCCGCCGTCGAATGCGCGGGCCTGACCCACCGCTACGGCAGCCATACCGTCGTCGACGACCTGACCATCAGCATCACGCGCGGTGAGGTGTTCGGCCTGCTCGGCCCCAATGGGGCGGGCAAATCGACCACCATCAAACTGCTCACCACGCTGACCCCCATCCAATCCGGCACGGTGCGGATCTTCGGACTAGATGTGCGCACCCGGGCCGCCGACGTCCGCTACAACCTCGGCTATGTGCCGCAGCAGCTTTCGATCGAAGCCGGGCTGACCGGACGGCAGAACGTGGACTGGTTCGCCCGCCTCTACGATCTGCCGCGCAAGGATCGCGCCCGCCGGGTGGGCGAAGCGCTCGAGGCGATGGATCTGACCGAGGTGGCCGATCGGCTGGCGGGCGGTTACTCCGGCGGCATGATCCGCCGCCTGGAATTGGCGCAGGCACTGGTGAACCGGCCCGCGCTGCTGGTGCTGGACGAACCCACCGTCGGCCTGGATCCCATTGCGCGCGACAGTGTCTGGGAACGCGTCGCCGAACTGCGCGCCGAATACGGCACCACCGTGCTGCTCACCACCCACTACATGGCCGAGGCCGACGCACTGTGCGATCGAGTCGCCCTGCTGCACAAGGGAATTCTGCGCGCCACCGGATCACCGGCGGAGCTGAAGGCGGCCGTCGCACCCGAGGCCACCCTGGAAGACGTGTTCCGGCATTACGCGGGCGAACAGCTCGAAGACACCACCGAAGGAGCCATGCGCAATGTCCGAAGCACTCGCCGCTCGGCCGCCCGTATGGGCTGATCAGCCCCCGTTCACCCCGATCCTGGCGCCGCGCGGCTGGCGGCGCGTCCCCCGGCTGGCGTCCCGGATCGGCACCTTCGCCCTGGTGGAGGTGCGCAAGCTGCGCCATGACCAGACCGAAATCCTCACCCGCGCAATCCAGCCCGTGCTGTGGATGGTCATCTTCGGCACCACCTTCGCGCGGCTGCACACCCTGCCCACCGGTTCGGTGCCCTATCTGGATTTCCTGGCGCCCGGCATCATCGCGCAGTCGGCGCTGTTCATCGCGATCTTCTACGGCATCCAGATCATCTGGGATCGCGATGCGGGCATTCTCACCAAACTGCTGGTGACCCCCACCCCGCGCGCGGCGCTGATCACCGGAAAGTGTTTCGCCGCGGGCATTCGCGCGGTCGCGCAGATCGTGGTGATCGTCATCGTCGCACTGCTCATGGGCGTCGGGCTGACCGATAATCCGCTGCGCATTCTGGCGACGGTGCCCGCGGTATTCCTGGGCACCGCGTTCTTCGCCTGCCTGTCCATGACCATCGCCGGGCTGGTGCAGGCGCGGGATCGGCTGATGGGTATCGGCCAGGCGATCACCATGCCGCTGTTCTTCGCCTCCAACGCGCTGTATCCGACCGATCTGATGCCGGGCTGGCTGCAGGCGGTGAGCAAGGTGAATCCGCTCAGCTATGAGGTGGAGGCGCTGCGCGGTCTGCTCATCGGCACCCCGGCGAATCTGTGGCTGGACTTCGGCGTATTGATCGGCGCCGCCGCGCTCAGTGTCGCGACCGCCGCGGCGCTGCTGGGACGGCTGGTGCGATGAGGGCGGACCGCCGAATGGCTTGTCCCGGGCGATGATCACGTGTTTGACGCGCGGTGGGCCGGGAAAAGCGTGGGTGTCATATTCACCCGTTCAAAGGTTTTCTCATGATAGTGCTGGGAATCATCGTCCTGCTCGCCGGAATTCTGCTCGGCATTCCGATTCTGACCACCATCGGCGTGGTGCTGCTCGTCGTCGGCGCGGTGCTGATGCTGCTCGGTGCCGTCGGACGGCCGATCGGCGGGCGCAGTCACTACTTCTGATCAGCCCGGATACCGCGTTCCCACGCCCCCGCGCGGCCCGCGTCCGGGTGACCGTTCGCCCCGATATCATGGTGTGCGCGAAATCGGTTGCGTACCTTTGCTGGAGATCCCGTCGCACGGGTACTGTTACCGCGTCGGCGGGACCAGCCCGGTCGTGCGACGCCCAATGTGTTTCGGAGGTGGCGACGTGACGGTGCGACAGGGGAACGATCGGTGAGCAGTGAAACCCGTGAACTGACGGTGCAGACCAGATCCGCCGGAGCAGCCGTGGTACTGGCCGCCGCCGGTGAGGTCGATATGGTGTCGGCGCCGAAGTTGTCGGCCGGGGTGAGCGAGGCGCTGGCCACCGGTGCCGAGTTGATCGTGCTGGATCTGTCCGAGGTCGGTTTCTTCGGTTCGGCCGGGCTCAGTGTGCTGGTGCAGGCGCTGGAATCCGCCGGTGATCGCACCGTGCGCGTGGTCGGTTCGTTCCCGGTGCGACGCCCCATCGAACTGACCGGGATGGACGAGTTGCTCGATGTCTACGAGACGTTGGAAGCGGCTCTGGCGGTCGAGGATTCATCGCGCGAATAGCCGAGAACGCGGCCCCGCATCCCTCACTGGGCGAAATGCATTTGCAGCGTGGTGCCGAGCGGGGTCGTATGCATGCGGACCAGATCGCACAGCTGATTCACCAGGAGCAGGCCACGGCCGCCGCGGTGAAAACCGGGAACGGGTAGTCGCCCGGCCAGCGGATCGGCGATATATCCCCGATCGCGGACCTGGCAGATGATCTGCCGCCCCGCCGACCACAGCGCGAAGATGCCGCGCCCGCCGCCGTGCACCACCGAGTTCGTCGTCGCCTCCGCCACGGCCAGTTCCAGATCGGTGCCGCGCTCACTGCTCATTCCGGCGTCGCGGGCGAATTCGGTGGCGGCGTATCGAATATCCGCCAGGGACGCCTCGTCGAAGTCGAGTACGCCGGCGGCGGCGGGCGGTTCGGGCAGCGCCTGGTTGTAGACCGCCACGACGCGATCGGGATCGTAACTCGGGCTGATGCTCTCGACGCCGGTGTCGATGCTGGTGGGATGGCTCATGAGCGCGTCGTCCAGCACCCCCGGATCGAGTCGCGCGATATCGTACGGGCACAGCATCGTCGCCGCGCGCCCGGCGAACGCGGTATTGATCAGGGCCTCGTGCTGGGCGCAGGCCGGATATTCCAGGGCCGAGCGCCCCGCCCAGATCGGTTCGCCGATGATCCGCACCCGCGAGTCCGGATGGCGATCGGTGAAGGCGCGCAATACCCCGGGAATGATGCGGCCGGGATTGCGGCCCGCCACCGACATATCGAGCAGTCGCACCGCCCCGGCGTCCGCGCCGAGCGCATCGCGCAGCAGGTCCAGATTCTCCGCGGGCACCGCGACCGCGACGGGTTCGGCGTTCGCCAGCCCGGCACGGATGAATTCCATTGTGCCCGACAGGTACTCATGGCTGTCGCGATAGAAGAACGCGGGATGTAGGAAGGGGTCCGACGGGGCGTCGCCGGTGTCACTACTCATGAATCCGCCTAGGTGTGCGGTCGGCCGGGCCCTCGCGCGTGCTGGCGAAGTCGCCGGAATTCGATGACGAGGGGGTACCCGCGCTGCGGGATGGCATACGGCCCCTGATCGATATCGAGCGAATCGGTCAGGGTGCGCACGATATGCCAGCCGAGCCCGCGGCCGTCCGCGTCGATCATCGCGGCGGTGACCGCCGCGATCCGGGCGGACAGTCCGTGCTCGTCATAGGTCAGGTCGCAGTCGAGGGCGGAACCGGGCACCGCGGCGCCGATCACCACGGTCGCGATCTCGTCCAGGGCGAGCCGGATATCACTGACCTCGTCGATGCCGAAATCGGCGATATAGGTGACGGTTTCGGCGAGCGCGCGCAGCATGACCAGCTGATCCGGTGTGGCGGACACCCGGAGTCCGACCGTAGTCGGGGCCGAACACGATTGCGGGGAACCACTATTCATGTCACCCTCCGTTCTGGAATGCTACGCGATCGCCTGGATCGGAATTCACGACCGTCCGGGCAATCGAACAACCTGGACGAAGAAGTCGTCGATTTGTTTGATAGCCAGCACGAATTGATCCAGATCCACCGGTTTGGTGACATACGCGTTGGCGTGCAGCTGATAGCTGCCCAGAATGTCCTCTTCGGCGGCGGAGGTGGTGAGCACGACAACCGGGATGTGCGAAAGCTCGGGATCCTCCTTGATCCGCCCGAGCACCTCGCGGCCGTCGTATTTCGGCAGGTTGAGATCGAGCAGAATCAGATCGGGGCGCGGGGCGCCCTCGAACGCGCCGCGCTGATAGAGGAAGTCCAGCGCCTCCGCGCCGTCCCGCGCCACGTGCAGGGTATTGCCGATCTTATTGTGCTCGAACGCTTCCCGGGTGATGAGTTCATCACCCGGATCATCCTCGACGAGCAGGATGTCGATGGGCCGGGCCAGCTGCGTCACGCGCGAAACTCCTTCTCGGGGGCTGCGGATTCCTCGGATCGCGGCGAAGCGTCGAAGAGCGTGAAGTAGAAACGCGTTCCGCCGGTGTAGTCCGGATCGATCCAGATCCGGCCGCCATGGAACTCCACGATCTTCTTACACAGCGCCAATCCTATTCCGGTTCCGCTGTATTCGTCCCTGCTGTGTAACCGTTGGAAGATCACGAAAACCTTATCGGCGAATTCGGGTGCGATGCCGATACCGTTGTCCGCCACCGAGAATCGCCATCCCGGCTGCTCACCCCGCTCGGGTTCGCAGCCGACCCGCACGATCGGCGGCACACCGGGGCGCTGGAACTTGATCGCGTTCCCGATCAGGTTCTGCCACAGCATGATCAGCAGCGTCGGATCGCCCGTGATCTCGGGCAGCTTATCCGGGCGATCCAGGTGCATGCCGGTGTCCTCTGCCGAGGCCAGGTTGGCCACTGCTCGATCGAGTGCCCGATCCAGTCCGGTTCTAACCGAATCGCCGTCCACCCGGCCCACCCGGGAGAAGGTCAGCAGATCCTGGATCAGCACCTGCATGCGCTTGGCGCCGTCCACCGCGAACTCGATGTACTGCTTCGCACGATCGTCGAGTTGATCGCCGTACCGCTTCTCCAGCAGCTGACAGAACGAGGCCACCTTGCGCAGCGGCTCCTGCAGATCGTGCGAGGCGACGTAGGCGAACTGCTCCAGTTCGGCATTGGAGCGGCGCAATTCCATTGCCTGCGCGTCCAGATCGGCGGCCAGTTCGGCCAGTGTGGCCTCCTGGACCCGGCTGGATTCGAGTTCGGCGACGATCCGGCGGCGCATACCCTCGACCGCCTCGCCCACCGCCGCGAGATCGGCGGGACCGGAAATGGCTATGCGGTGGCCGAAATCGCCGTCCGCGACTCGTTCGGTCGCCACTCGCAGGGCGTGCAGCGGACGGGCGATCAGACGGCGCACCAGCATCATGAGCGCGAGGCCGGTCAGCAGGAAGGCCGTGACCATACCGACCAGCGCGGCATTGCGCACCGTGCGCTGCCGCATCAGATCCTGGTTGCCCTGTGTGGCGGCCGCGGCCAGGTGCGTGCTCTGGGTCGCGAAACGCGCTCGCACGTCATCGAACGCGGTTTTGCCGCGTGCGGCGGCGACGCTGTCCAGCGGGCGCGGCAGGCCCGGGACCACGGCCGCGCGCGTCGGCTCGGCGAAATCCCGGCGCCAGATGTCCGCGGCTCGTTCCACCGCGTCGAGATCGTCCAGCTGCTCGGGCCGGTCGTACAGGAGTTCGCGCAGCCGTGCCACCGACCGCGCCTCGTCCTGCCTGCCATCGGTGTAGGGCGCCAGGAATTGCGGATCGGCGGCGATGGTGTAGCCGCGAATCCCGGTCTCCTGGTTGGCGAGTGCGGCCTGCAGGCGGTACGCCTCGGTGGCGGCGGGCTGGATCTGGGTGAGCAGGCGGTCCGAGACGGCCGTGGTGCGTCCGATGGCGATCCCGGCCACCCCGGAACCGGCCACCGCGACGATCACCATCAGCGCCAGCACCAGCTGGAACCAGGACTGCACGGTCATATGCGCGGTGCGGTTCAGCACCCGATCGGTTTTGTTCATCGGCTGTCCGCGGTCCAGCGCAGGTACATCGCCGCCACATCGTCGGCCAGACCGCCGCGCTGTTCGGCCAGCGCCTCGGCGCGAGCGATGAGCTCGTCCAGGAAATCGTCCGGGCGTTCGGCGGTCACCGTGCGCGCCAGCGCGAGCAGCCCCTGTTCGCCCAGGCGCTCGTCCCCCGGGCCGGTATGCCCTTCGAACAGTCCGTCGGTGAACAGCACCAGGCCGGCGCCGGGCGGCACCGAATGCTCGTGGATCGGCCAATCCGCTTGTCCCGGAAAGAATCCGAGCGCCGGTCCGCCCGGCACCTCCAGCCAGGACACGCTCGCGCCGGTGCGCACCAGCATGCCGGGATGACCGGCCCGCATCACCCGGATGGTATGGCTGCCGGGCAGCAGGGTCAGGGTGGTCAGGGTGGCGAAGGTATGCGGTCCGGTGCGTTCGGCGCGTAACAGCTCATCGAGCAGCTGGAACTGCCTGGCCCCGGTGATACCGCTGAAAACCAATGTGCGCCAGGCCAATCGCAGCGCCACCCCGGTGGCGGCCTCATCGGGCCCGTGCCCGGAGACATCACCGATGAGCACGTGCACCGCGCCGTCGGACTGCTGCACCACGTCATAGAAGTCACCGCCGAGCAGCGAATGCGCGCGGCCGGGCCGATACCTGGACACCACATCGACGATCGGATCGCCGCGGAACAGCGGGGTGGGCAGCAGGCCGCGTTCCAGGCGGGCGTTCTCCAGCGCCCGCATCTGCCCGGCCCGCAGCGCCACCGCCGAACGCTCGGCCTGTTTACGCTGAATCGCGTATCGCACTGCGCGACCGAACAATTCGGCCTCGACCCGGCCCTTGACCAGATAGTCCTGCGCACCGGCGGCCACCGCGGCCGAACCGTTGCTCTCCTGGTCGAGCCCGGTCAGCACCACCACCGGAACGTCGTCGTTGACCGCCCTGATGCGCGCGAGCGATTCGAGCCCATCGGAATCGGGCAGGTGCAGGTCGAGCAGGACGCAGTCCGGCGCCGCCACGGCCAATCGCTCACAGGCGACGGCGAGGCTGCGTACCCAGTCCAGTCGCACCTCCAGCGCGACCTCGGCGACCAGTTCCTCGACCAGCATCGCGTCGGCTTTATCGTCTTCGACCAGCAGCACCGTGAGTTCCCGGTGCCGCGTGTGCCCGCTGGACATCGATCGCATCCTCCTTCGGACGCTCACCATGTCACACCCGGGGCCGCGCCGGAAGTTGGTGCACGGTGTTCGCGCGTCGCTCGGTGACTGGTGTCGTCGCATTCACGGCATGGGCGCGAGATACGCGGCCGCGTGCGGAACGGCTTCGGCCACATGGACCGCGGGAATTCCGGCCCCGATGGCGTCGAAGGCCCAGAATTCCGGTGTGCGAAAGAGATTGCCCATCACCAGGGCGGTATAGGAGCCGCCGGTGAGTACGCACCGGGTGATCTCGTTCGAATTGTCGGCGTCGAGCAGGCGGCAGTACGCGTTGTCGATATCCTCGAAACTCTGACCGGTGTAGGAGGTCACGACCACGATGATGGACGTCACCTCCGGTGCGAGCTGAGCCAGATTGAACGAGATGATCTCGTTGTCGCCCCGGCCTTCGCCGGTCTGGTTGTCCCCGGTATGCCGGACCGAACCATCGCGTGAGAGCAATTGCTCGTGATAAACCACATCCAATAACGCGTCACCACCGAACAGCAGCGCCGCGATATTCAGGTCGATCCTGTTCGCGACGGTGCGCTCGGCGTCCCAACCCAACGCCACCGCAACGCATTCGAGCGCGGAACCGTCCGGGTGCTGAAGAAGAATTGCCACCGGGTATCACCTTTCGTCCACCCGGCTATTCCCGGTCCGACCCGGACGAAACGACTCGGGCACCCGCGGCGGCGCGGTCAGCGGTGCATGCGCAGCGGTGTCAGCAGGCGATTCTCGCGGGCGTACTGGCCCGGGGTTTGACCGCGCCAGCTGCGGAAGGCGGTGCCGAAGGCGGAGACGCTGGCGTAGCCGAGGCGGTCGGCGACGCTCTCCACGGTGAGGCCGGTGCTGAGCAATTCCTCGGCGAGCAGGCCGATGGTCTCGGAGCTGAGTTCACGAAAAGTGGTGCCCTCGGCGGCGAGTCGGCGGCGCAGCGTGCGCACGCTGATATTGAGATCGGCCGCGATATCGGATTGTTCGGCCAGGCCGTGCCGGTGGATGAGCAACTCCCGGACCTGTTCGCTGACCCCGAAACGATTGCGGCGGCGCTGCACGATCTCGGCGCACTGCTCCTCGTAGAGTTTCATACTGGCCGGATTCGCCTGCGGCAGCGGCAGTTCCAGCGCCGCGGCGGGCACCGTGAGCGCCGAGCGGGCGGCGTCGAACACCATCTCCGAGACGCCGAGCAGGGTGGAGACCGCCTCGTACATCGGATGCATGGGCAGGGCCAGTTCCAGGCGCACGGCGGGCAGCCGCAGCGGCAGCAGATCCTGCTGGGTGATGCCGATGGCGACCATATCCCGCTCCAGGGTGAAGCGCCGCAATTCGGACGGCACCGCACTGTCGTCGCGAATGATCTCCACCTGTGCGCCTTTGGCTTCCAGCCGGATCTCACCCGCCGCGAAGGACAGGTCCAGATAGCGCAGGCCGAGTTCGAGCGCCTGCCGCAGCGTCGCACTGGTGCTGAGTGCGAAACCCCAGATCCCCAAACTGGTCGGATGACACAGCATGCCCGCCAGCAAACCCAGACCGGGTTCGTCGTCGGTGCCCGCCACGATATTTCGCATGAGCGCGAACTCCTGCTCACAGGTGATCATGACGTCCGGATCGGCGATATCATCCGGCGTAATACCCGTTCCGGACAGCACATTCCGCAGCGCCAGCCCGCGCTGGGCAGCGAATTCGACCAGCAGAGCGGCATTGTGGATGGCGCGAAGACGCCCGGGCGCTTCAGACATGTCGCCATCTTCGCAAACATCCGGCTCGCAGCTACCCGAAATCTGCGCGCACGGCACGCGGTGACAGAGTTCGCGTGCCGTGCGGTCTGTCCGAACCGCCCGTCAGACCCGGACCGGGAGTTTCGGATGCCGGTGTTCGGGGGCCTGCACGGTCAATTCGGTACGGTCCGAACCGGGTTCGTCGCGGCCGACGATATCGGCGAAGGCACGATCCACCGCGTCACCGCGAATGGCCTGCTCGCACCGATTCGCCAGTTCACGGCGATCGGTTCCGGGCTGTTCCAGGGGTTGCAGCACCAACTCAGCCACCACACCGCGCGAGCGCAGTACGCGGCGGAACGAATCGGCCATGGTGTCGACGCCCACGAAACCCGGGACGGTGCAGACCTCGCCGTGCCGATCCAGATAGCGCAGTCGAATCGGCTGCACCGGGGTATCGGTGTCGATGGCGGCCTGGAAGAGCGCGGGCCGCAGGCGGCCGTGCGCGCGACCGCACCAGGTGGTGCCCTCGGGGAAGATGCCGATGCGCTCACCCGCGGCGAGCCGATCGCCGATGCGCCGCACCACCCCGGGCAGTTCGCGCAGGCGTTCGCGCTCGATGGGGATGACGCGCACCTTGCGGGCGATATCGCCCAGCACCGGCCATTCGATCATGTCGGCGCGGGCAACGAAGGCGGTGGGCTGCACCGCCGACAGCGCGATGATATCGGTCCAGCCGATATGACCGGCCACCACCAGCGTGCCCCGCGGTGCGGGCACACCGCCGCGCTTGTCCACGACGCGGACCTGAATCCCGCAGCAGGACAACAGGGTCCGGGCGTAGCGCGTTTGCAGCCGGGCCCGGTAGCGGCGCGGCGTCGCCAGATAGGCGATCGGGAAGGAGACGGCGACCGCGCCGATGCCCGCGATACGGGCCGCGAAACGGAATCGGCCTGCCTCAGGGGCGGTTTCGACGCATTCGGGTCCGCACGGGCTGGACGGCATCCAGGCGTGCGCGGTCGGGGCGGCGGGCGGGCATTCGGGCATCATGGGTCATCACCGCTCGAGAGTGGCCACCGCGCCCTGCAGGCGCTCGAGGTAGCGGGTGTTGATGGTGTCCAGGCCCAACAGGGCGACGAAATCGGCGACGGCGAACTCGGGATCATGTGCGGGCTCACCGCAGATCTCCGCGCCCAGGCGCAGGTAACCGCTCAGCAGCGGCGGCATCTTCGGGCGGGCCGGGGCTTCCAGCTCGTCCAGGGTGCGACCGTCCACCACGACCGGGTTGTACGGGCGCACATGCCGATCCGCTTGCAGCGCATGCTTTTTCAGCAGCAGATCACGCACGCCGCGCACATTCACACCGGGCGCGTCGGCCGGGGTGGCCTGCATCGGCACCGAAACACAGCCCATGATCCAGTCGTAACCGGTGAGCTGGATGTAGTGCAGGATGCCCGCCCACATCAGGGTCAGTACCGAACCGTTGCGGTGATCGGGCACCACGCAGGCGCGGCCCATCTCCACGATCCGGTTACCGGTGGGATCCAGTGCGGCCAAATCGAATTCGGTCGCGGTGTAGTAGCCGCCGGCGGCGGTCACCTTGTCCGGGGGCAGCATGCGGTAGCAGCCGACGAACTGTTCGGTGAGCTCATCGCGCACCAGCAGGTGATCGCAATGCTCATCGAAACGGTCGGCGTCCATGCCGGTGCCATTGTCGGGAATGCTGAAGCCCGGTTCGGCGGCGAACACCTGATACCGCAGGCGCTGCGCCGCTTCCCGATGCTCGGCATCGGAGGCGACAACCAGGGAGTACTGGGAGCGGCCGGTGGTGCGGGGCGGCTCCGGAGCAACATATGACTCGCGTGGGAGCAGGCTGGAAGTCGACGCTGCCTTGGTGGTCATACGGTTGATCAAGCCAGTCCCAGACTGCGCCGGAGCGACCGCCGGATGGCGTCTCGATGCCAGTCCGGTGAACGCGACGCAGACCACACCGCGCGTTCATCCGACCGCCACGAAACGTTCCCTACCAGGACTAATGCTCGTATCCCGAGTGGGTACGACCCCCGTCCGAGCCCTCGAATCGAGTGCCCCGCAAGCGCCGGAGATGGCGACTCTACGCCTCGTCCGCGGGGCCGTCCGCGCCGGGTCGGTCCGCGAACAGCAGCGCGGTATCGCCGAATTCGTGCCACAGATATCCGGTGTCCAGCGCGATGCGATAGGCGTGCCGCACCACCTCCGGTCCGGCGACGGCGTCCAGCAGATGCAGATGTGACGCCCCGGGTGCGTGCCAGCCGGTGATCAGGCCGTCCACGACGCGCGCGGGATGGTGACAGCCCAGCACCAGCTCGGTCCAGCCCGATGCCGCGTGCACCAGACCGTCTGCCCCGACGGCGGATTCGAGGGCGCGGGTGACCGTGGTGCCTACCGCAACCACCCGACCGCCCATGACGTGCGTGAGGTTCACCAATTCGGCGGTCAGCTCGGGTACCGCGAAACGCTCCGGATTCGGCGGTTCACCGGTCTCGGGCGAGGAGACACCGGTGTGCAGGGTGATCGCCGCCAGCCCGATTCCGCGCGCCACCAATTCGGTGATCAGCGCATCGGTGAACGGCCTGCCCGCACTCGGCATTTCGGCGCTGCCGGGTTCACGGCCGAAGACGGTGCGGTAGTAGTCGGCCGACCAGCGTTCGGTGACATAGGAATACGTGATCGGCCTGCCGTACCGGATCAGCAGGGCGGGCACATCAGTGTCGATATCGGCGATCCACAGGCGGTCCGCGCCCGGGAACCACGGGCGGCGCAGCACCGCCCGGTGACCACCCGGAATACCCACGCGCGCACCGGCTTCCGGCGATGCTCCGGCCCACGGCGTACCGCGCGGGTCACGCAGTTCCACCACCCAGCCGCCGTCGTCCAGCCGGGTCGAGAAGTGCAGCACGACCGCGTCTTCGCCGTATCGAGCCGCGACGGCGGCGTTGACCATGGCCGAATTGTTCACCACCACAAGATCTCCCGGGCGCAGGAAATCCGGCAGCTCCCGGAAGCGGGCGTGCGTCACCGCGCCGCCATCGCTGACCAGCAGGCGCACCTCATCGCGCGCGAGACCGCGCGCCTCGGGCGGACTGGTCGCGGACAGCTCGTCCGGGAGGGTGAATTCCACCGCTTCCAGCTCGACCGTCATGACGACACCGGGAGTTCGGAGGCCACATAGCGGCCGCTCGCCGGGCGGATATCCAGCAGGTGCAGCAGGGCGGGCACCACGGTTTCCGGCTCCGGGCGATCGGAGATGTCCTCGCCGGGGAAGGCCGCCTGATGCATGGCCGTGCGCATATCGCCCGGATCGAAGCTGTAGATCCGCAGTTCGGGCTGCTCCGCGCCCAGCACCGCCGTGAGCTGATCCAACGCCGCCTTGGACGACCCGTAACCACCCCAGCCCGGATACGCGCCGACGGCGGCGTCCGAACTGATGTTCACCGCAACGCCGTCGGCGGCGCGCAGTAGCGGCAGGGTCAGTTGCAGCACCGCCAGGGGCGCAACGACATTGGTCTCCAGGATCGCACTCAGCTCGGTGAGCTCGATCCGGTCCAGGGTCGGCAGCGGGCTCGGGCCGAGAGCGCTCGCGTTATTGAGCACCAGATCCAAGGGATCGGACCCCAAAGCCGCGGCCAGCTGTTCGCGGTGACCGGGATCCGCGATATCCCCGGCCACCGCCCGCGCTCCGGTCGCGGCGGCCACCTTCTCCAGCTCCGCCGCCCCGCGCGCGGTAATGATCAATTGCCACCCTTGTTCGGCGAGTGCGAGCGCGACCGCGCGCCCGAATCCCGCCGACGCCCCGGTGATCAGGGCTCTTCTCTGCTTGCTCATGATCCCATCGTGAAACCTGAACCTAAGTTCAGGTCAAGGTCTTTCACGCGTTCTCGCGGGCGAAGCTGCGCGCTCCGATCACCATAAGCAGCAGGGCAACGGCCACCGTGACAATGGTGCCGACGTAGACGTCGGTGGAACCGAAGTCGCCGCGGAACAGGGCGCGGGCGGCATCGACGGTGTGCGAGAACGGGTTCGCCTTCGCGATGTTCTGCAACCAGGTCGGGCCGACATTCATCGGCAGCAGAATCCCGGACAGCAGCATGATCGGCACCGAGACCGAATTCAGCACCGAGGCCAGGGTCGATTCCTCCCTGGCCCACAGGCCGAGGGCGTACGACGCTGATGCGAGCCCGGCCGCCATGACCGAGATCAGCAGCACCGACAGCACCAGGCCGAGCGGATCCGGGCGCAGACCGAAGGCTGTCATTGCCACACCGACCAGCACCAGCGCCTGCACGATGAGCACCGCCATATCCTTGAGCACCCGGCCCACCAGCAGCGCACCGCGCGGGGCGGGGGTGACCCGCTGGCGTTCGACCACACCGGCGCGCAATTCACCGACGATGCCGAAACCGGCGAACATGGCCCCGAACAGGCCAATCTGAATGACCAGGGCGGGCGTGAGCAGTTTCCAGGGGTCCGCGCCGAACGATCCGGCCACACCCTTCAACAGCGGGCCGAACAGCACCAGGTACAGGATCGGCTGGGTCAATCCGATGATGACCCACACCGGATTTCGCAGATTCGACCGGAGCTGGGACCAGAACACCAGACCGGTATCGCGCAGAAATGTCATGAGTGGTTTCCTTCCCGGAGCGAACGGCCGGTGAGGGTGAGGAAGACGTCGTCGAGGCTGGGGCGTTTGACGGTGAGCGCACCGGGCGTGATGCCCCGATCGCCCAGCGCGCGCAGCAGCGGCACCACCGCGGCATCGCCCTGATCCACCGTGAGATGCACCAGCACCGTTCCGGCGTGGCCGTTCTCATGCCCGTCGGTGCGCAACCGGCTGCGCACGGCAACCGCGGCTTCGGCGATCTCCATGGCGAGATCGGCACTGTCACTGTCGATTTCGAGGCTGATCACATCGCCGGAGATGCGCCGCTTGAGCTCCTCGGGCGTGCCCTGCGCGACGATCTCACCGTGATCCATGACCAGCACCCGATCGCACAGGGCGTCGGCCTCCTCGAGGTAGTGCGTGGTCAGCACGACGGTGGTGCCCTCATCGCGCAGTCGCCGAATGTGGTCCCACAGATTCGCGCGCGATTGCGGATCCAGGCCGGTGGTCGGCTCGTCCAGGTAGATCAGGAACGGGCGGTGCACCATGCCCAGGGCGATATCCACCCGCCGCCGCTGACCGCCGGAGAGCTGACCGCATTTGCGGCGGCCGAGCCCGTCGAACTCCAGGGCTTTGGCCAATTCCGCCGTATTGGTCATCGCCTCGGCCCTGGATAGTCCGAAAAGCCTTGCCTGAAGGATCAATTCATCGTCGACCAGTTCGTAATCCGAGGTCGAACCGCCCTGCGGGACGTAGCCGATGCGGGAGCGCACAGTGCGCGCGGCGGTTCGCAGATCCGCCCCGGCGACGGTCGCCTCCCCCGCCGTGGCCGCCAGCAGGGTCGAGATCATGCGCAGCGTGGTGGTCTTGCCCGCGCCATTGGGCCCGAGCAGCCCGATGATCTCGCCGTCGTACACATCGAAGTCGATACCGGAAACCGCTTGCACGGCACCGGTTTTGGTTTTGAAGGTGCGAGCCAGACCGCGAACCCGGATGGCCGGTTCGGTGCCGCGGCGTCGCTCGAGTGTCGTTTCCACACCCCAACGGTAGAAACGATATTTTGAATAGTCAAGCTTGACTATTAAATCTTGACTAACTGATCGTCGGCACCGACCAGGAACCGCCCTTGCCGTCGGTCCACACATCCAGCTCACCGCGCTCGATACGCCCCAGCGTGCGCCGCGACCACTCCAGATCCGCCCGGGTGTGATCGGCGGACAGCCGGATGGCATCGGCCACGTGATACGGCTCGGCCTCCTCGGGCTTACCGCTGCCCGCCAGAATCCGCTCCTCCTCCCGCTCCAGGAACACCAGTGCCGCTTCGAATTTCAGGATCCGGCTGCGCAGCGCCGCGATGACGTCATCCTTCGGCGCGTGCGGGAACAGCGCCACCGTCGCGAAATACGGATGCTTGACCTGATCGGCCTCGAACAGCGCATCGCGCAGCATCTCCGCGAACTGCTTCTCCCCCTCCGGCGTCAGCCGATAGGTGGTCCGCTCCGGCCGCGCCCCCTCCTGGCCCACCTCCCCCACCGAGATGAGCCCATCCCGAGCCAGCGTATTCAACGCCCCGTACACCGACCCGGGCTTCACATTCGCCCAGTCATCCGCATGCCAGGACAACAATTCCCGGCGCACGTCATACCCGTGCACCGGTCCCAGGAGTCGAACCACCGCCAACACCAGCAAACGCGTTGTAGGAACAGCCATATCCGCAGGTTAGCGCGCCCGATGATGCCGCGAAAACAATCCGGGCACGGCCCCGGGTCGCCGCCGGTCCACGGTCTTGCATCCGATCCGGGTATGGCGTTGCGCGGCGTCCGGCACGATGAACTGGTATTCGATCCACACCTCATCCCGCTCCAGGACAGCCGCCAGGTCCGGCCGGGTCTCCAGCGTGGCACGCAGATTCGGGTCCGCGCGCACCATGGCGCGGGCGAAGGAATCGGTGCCGCGCTCGGCCCTGGATTCGCCGATCACGCGGGAATCGAGCCGGAGATCATCGGTATTCCGCACGCCGAGCAGCACATCCACCATCAGCAGATGATCGGGGCCGACCAGTCCGATGCAATCCGCCGTGCGGTCGCGGCCCGGTAGCGCCGCGTCTCCGCCGCCGATGATCTCGATATTTCGGCTCGCTACGAAGTCCCGGGCGAGCTGGACTCGAATTCGGTGATCGCGCTGGACCACTCGCATGGCGGATTCCAGCGTTCGCCGGTTGCGCGCGGCGAAATCGGCGAGGGATACCGTGGCCAATGCGCGCAGATTCTCCACCGAATGCCTGCCCAGTCCCAGCAAATTCAGGTCCGGATCCGCTCCGAGTCCGTCGGTCCAGGCCCGCGCCGTCAATTCCATCGGCAGCCATAGCTCGTGGACATCGCGCATGGCGGCCACCGCTTGCGCGGCGATCCGCTCGTAATCGGAAAACCTTGCGGGCCAGGGCAGTACCGCCTCCTGCCCGTCGGCCAGTTCACCGTGGAGATGACCGCTGCCCCGGAAGAATCCGGCCGACACTTCATCGCGGGCCGACAGCACCAGAAAGCTCTCCGCGGGCAGGGTGAACAGCGTCCACGCCACGGCGGCCGAAAACCATTCCCACACCAGCGATTCGGCCGCCGCCTGCTCGGCGCGGGCACGATCCTCGAAGATTCCGCTCCCCATCGAATTCTCCCTCCCCGTCGAATAACCGCAGCTTACCGAGGGCCACCGACAGGTTTCGGGCACGAAGGAGCCGCCCGGTGGGGACTACCGGGCGGCTCGGGACGGGGGCTGGGTCAGGCCGCGCGAGGCGGTTCCAGAGCCTTTGCCTCCGTGGTCTTTTCGACCTCGGCGAAACCGGGGCGGCCGGTGCCGATGAAGGCGACCAGCCAGGAGAACACCGCGGCGAAGCGGTTGCGGAAGCCGACCAGGTAGAACAGGTGGACGGCGAGCCAGGTGAACCAGGCCAGGGTGCCGGTGAACTTGATCTTGTCGTTCAGTTTGGTGACGGCGCTGAAGCGGCTGATGACCGCCATGCTGCCCTTGTCCCAGTAGTTGAATTCGGTGGCCGCCTGCTTCTTGCCGCGAATGATGTCCGCGACGTGGCGGCCCTCCTGCATCGCCACCGGCGACTGGCCCGGATAGCCCTTGAGCGAGGTCATATCGCCGATGGCGTAGATATCGGCGTGACCGCCGACGGTGCAGTCCGGATTGATGAGCAGCCTTCCGGCACGGTCGGTTTCGCAGCCGGTGGCCTCGGCCAGCAGTTCGGCGAAACCGCCGACCTGCACGCCCGCCGACCACACCACGGTCTCCGCGGCGATACCGCGCTCCACCCCGTCCTTGCTCTTGACGGTCACCTTGCCCTCGTCGATATCGGTGACGAAGGTATCGGTCAGCACCTCGACACCGCTCTTGGTGAGCGAGCCCTTCGCGTACTCCGAGAGTCCGCCGCCGAACGGGGGCAGCACCACGCCCGCGCCTTCGACCAGGACCACCGAATCATCGGTGTCGTAGTACCGCTTCGCGAGTTCCTTGAGCTGGCCCGCGACCTCGACACCGGTCGCGCCCGCGCCCACCACCACGAAGCTGAGCAGGCGACGGCGCGTCTCGGGATCAGCGGTCTTGGCCTCGGTGAAGACGCGATCGATCTGCGCGCGCAGCGCCTTCGCATCATCGATGGTCTTGAGCGAATAGGTCTTGTCCGCGAAATCGTCACGGCCGAAATAGGACTGGCTGGCGCCGGTGGCCGCGATGAGCGAACCGTAGCGGATCTGCTTGGGGCCCTCGGCGGTCTCGTAGGTCAGGATCGCGTTCTCGGCGTCGATGGCGGTCACCTTGCCGACGCGGGTCTGACCGTTGCGGTGATGATCGAGGATGTTCTTGATGGGCGGGGCGATCTCATCGGAGCCCAGCACACCCGTAGCGACCTGGTAGAGCAGCGGCTGGAAGAGGTGTTCGGGGGTACTCGAAATAAGGACGTAGGGAACCTTCGACTTATTGAGCTGTTTGGCGGCGGCAAGCCCACCGAAGCCCGAACCAACAATGACGACCTCTACGGTCTCTACACCCGCACCCGCGAACGACATGACAGCCTCCTTCTCTCATGACTAACCGCGATTCGGAACGTGAATGTTCCAGGGGTCAGGGCGCATAATCAATATGACTCTTATCTAGATTGATCATGAATTGGAGAAGTGCCGTGGAGCTGCGACAGCTGGCCTACTTCGTGGCCGTTTGCGAGGAGCTCAGCTTCAGCCGCGCGGCCACCCGCTGTTTCATTTCGCAATCAGCGATCAGCCATCAGATCGCGCGACTGGAACGCGATCTTGGCGTACCCCTCTTCGAAAGGTCGACAAGATCGGTCGTCCCCACCGACGCGACCACTCGGCTACTTCCCCTTGCGAAGCAAATGTTGAGCCTGGAATCCGCCATTCGCGCAGCTGTACGGGCCTCCGGCCCACGAATTCGCCTCGCCGCCAATATGAGCTTCGCAACAAGATCGCTCTCCGCCATCGCCGGAGCGCGGGAAGCGCATCCGGGTGCGGAAATCGAATTCGTCATCAAACCGTTCCGCCAGCGCATTCAGGCGGTCGCGGACGGCGACTGTGATCTTGCTCTCATCCGCGGCAGCGTGGATCAGCCCGGACTGACCGTCGAGAAGCTCTGGGTGGAAGACCTCGTCATCGCCACCTCCACCGCGCACCCCCTGGCCGGGCGCACGGATGTGACGCTCGCCATGCTCGGTGCCTATCCGCTATTACTACCCGGGGAACACGATCAGGTGCTGCTGCACAATGTGGTGCGCTCGGCCTTCGCCGATCTACCCACCGGTCCCGCGTACGGCCCGCCCATTCCGCCGGACCACACCGCCACCATGGAACTCATCAACCGCCCGGACGCCTGGACCATCCTGTACGCGGACTCGCACACCGAGGGCATCGCGACGCTGCGGCTCACCGGACATCCACTGCGAATTCCGGTATCGGCGGTGGTGCGCAGCGATATTCGCCCCTCCCCCATCCTGACCACGCTGCTGGCCGCTCTGCACTGCGCGTGAATTTTCCTACTCCCCTGCACAATCGGGGCAGCGAACGGCCGCGCGCCGCCCTACGCTGAGGATCGTGAGCCAGGAGAACATGCGGGCCTCCGATGCCGACCGCGAACAGATCGTCACCAAACTGCGGTCGGCCATGGATGACGGCCGGATCAATCTGCACGAATTCGACGAGCGTGTGCAGCAGGTCTACGCGGCCAAGACCTACGGCGAACTGACGCCGGTGCTGTCCGACCTTCCCGCACAGCGCAATTCCCGTTCCGGTCCGGCGATACCCAAGCAGACCGGCGCGTTCCCCACCTGGGTCAAGATCATGTGGACGCCCTGGGTCTTCGTGAGCATCCTGGTCACACTGATCTGGCTGGCCACCGGTATGGGCTATTTCTGGCCGTTCTGGGTGATCGTGCCGTGGGGGCTGGCGTATTTCATCCCCACCACCATCGGCTATCTGGTCAACAAGGACCAGAAGAACGGCTGACGGTCACACCAGCGCGTGGGCGACCGCCAGATGCAGTCGCAGATCGTCGGGTTCGTCGTCCTCGACGGCCCAGACGATCTCCTCCATGGACCGCATGAATGCCCACCCCCGTGCGCGTTCGGCGGACACCCCGAGCGCAGCCGCGGTCCGATCCACCACCGCCGCAGCATGTTCGGGCACCGGATCGCTCTGCACCTGGATCATGATCAGGAATCCGGCGTCGAACGCCGCCTCGCCCAGATACGCCTTGGGATCGATGAGCAGCCACGGCTCCCGTTCGGCGGCAACGATATTGCCCAGATGGGTATCGCGATTGACCACCAGCAGCGGACCGTCCGGCACCGCCAGCCGCTCACACCATTCCCGCGCGCGAACCAGCAGCCGATCCGGAATCACCTGTGCGATATCGGCTTCCGGCGCGGTGAACATCCCCACCCATTCGGCCACCATTCCCGCCGCCTCGGGCAGCGACGGGAATTCGGCGGGCACATCCGCGGGCTCGCGCCGCAATCGGCGATACAGCGCGCACGCCTGCTCGATCAGGCCGATATTCTCCGGCCGCCCTTCCAAACTGGGAAAGCCCGGCTGCACGAGCAGCGGACTACCGGGCTTCGCCCATTCCAGCAGCAGCGAATTCGTGCCGGGGTCGAATTCGAGGAGTCGCACCGCGCCATCCCCGCGATAGCAGTACAGCCCCGCCGCCTCGCCCAGGTTCTCCGGATCGATCACCGGAATCTTCAGCACCGCGACCGATCCGTCCGCCCGCCGCACCGGCGCGACATAGGAATGCGTTCCACCCCCGAACGCCTCCCCGATGATCTCCAATTCCCAAGCGGCACACCGCTCGGCGATCACCTTCGGCAAATCCGCCAGCCATTGGTGCCCGCGTTCCTCGAACACCTCGGCGATATTCTCCGCGACCTCGGGCGGCAGCATGATCGACATCAATCCAGCCTGCCAGATTTCCGGAGCACCGCGCTCCGGCGGTCATGGGCCTAGCCGTTTCCCATGCAGACATTGCGCAGAATGCAGCCCAGCGCGAGCGAGCCGAGCACCATGGGCGCGGCCGAACCCGACAACCAGTCGCCGTTCATGAGGCTGGAACGAGCCGAGCCGGTGAGGAAGTCGATGCCGGTGCTCCCGGTGGTCAGATCGGCGACCTGGGCGGCGGGGGCGTCTGCGGGCTGGAGCGGGACAGGGGCGGCGGTGGCGGCCCCGGCGCCGATCAGGAGCGTCGCGGCGGCGAATCCGGAAATAACGAGAGAGCGCATAGCACAACAACTTTCGATACAGGTCCGCGAATCTCGCGGTGCCCAGAATCTAAAGCATTGTCATTTCACAGGATGGGACTCGACGAAACCGCACTGCCCCCAAAAGCTGTGGCAGCGCGGGCGCGGACATCGTCGGAATCAGTCCGGAACCGCGGTCTCGTGCACGGTCCGCCAGAGATAGGTGCGGCCGTCGGTGACCAGGACCGCGGTCACCGTCCGGCGCGTCTTCGCCTCGCCGACGATGTTCTCGGCCACGAAGCGCAGCACGATGAGATTGCCGCTACGGGCGATCTCCTGGACCTCGGAGATCTCGATCGCCAACCCGGGCTGCAGGTTTCGCGCCGACCACAGCCCGCCCAGCAGGGTCTCGCGATCCACCGCGTGCCCGGTGGTCACCACCGAGGTGAACGCCTCGTCCAGTGCACCGGAAATGCGGTCGAACACCTTGGGGAGCGCATCGGTGCCGAGCCATTCGGCCAGGTCCCAATGGAACGCGGCGACGATATCCGGCAATCCGGGCAGTCCGGGGGCATCGGCCGTCCCGGCATCGGCACGCCCGTCCGACGGTTCTTCTCTTCCACGTCGCCCCACGGCGCAACACCTCGCGAACCTCGACAAGCCTGACGATCTTCACATGTCCGGCTCGGCCCGGTCCCGGCGGGTAGGCCGGAAATGCCAATCGGCCCCCGGCTCGAAAGCCGGGGGCCGATCGAAGTGCGCTCAGCGCGAAGCGTTTCAGCCCTTGTGGGCCTTGACTGCCTCGGTCAGCTGCGGGGCGACGTTGAACAGGTCGCCGACGATGCCGTAGTCGCTGATCTCGAAGATGGGGGCTTCCTCGTCCTTGTTGACAGCGACGATGGTCTTCGAGGTCTGCATGCCCGCGCGGTGCTGGATCGCGCCGGAGATGCCCAGGGCGATGTACAGCTGCGGGGAGACCGTCTTACCGGTCTGACCGACCTGGAACTGGCCCGGGTAGTAACCCGAGTCGACGGCGGCGCGGGAAGCGCCGACGGCGGCACCCAGGGCGTCGGCCAGCGGCTCGACGACCTTGCCGAAGTTATCGGCCGAACCGACGCCACGGCCACCGGAGACCACGATCGCGGCCTCGGTCAGCTCGGGACGATCGCCACCGGCGACCGGCTCCTTCGAGACGACCTTGGTGACGCCCTCTTCCTGAGCCGGAACCTCGACGACGACCTTCTCGCCGGCGCCGGCCTGCGGGGCCGCCTCGACGGCGCCGGGGCGCACCGAGATGACCGGCACATCGCCGGTGGCCTTGGCGGCCACGGTGAACGCGCCACCGAAGATGGAGTGCTGCGCGGTGCCGTCGGCGTCGACCGCGATGACGTCGACGAGCAGGCCGGAGCCGATGCGCGCGGCGAGGCGGCCCGACACCTCCTTGCCGTCGGCGGTGGCGGCGACCAGGATCGCGGCCGGGGCGGCGGACTCGGACAGACCGGCGAGCACGTCGACCTTCGGGGTCACCAGGAAGCCTTCGGCCTCATCGGATTCCGCGACGTAGATCTTCTCGGCGCCGGCGGCGGCCAGCGCGTCGGCCAGCTTGTCGGCGGTGCCGGGGGCGGCGACCACGACGGCGGCCGGGGTACCCAGCGCACGGGCGGCGGTGATGAGTTCGGTGGTCACCTTCTTGGGCGCACCATCGGCGTGCTCCACGAGCACAAGTACTTCTGCCATTGTCTTTCTCTCCTGAAGTTCGTTGGGCTCGGGGGCTTTAGATGATCTTCTGACCGACCAGGTAGGTGGCGATCTGCTGGCCGCCCTCACCCTCGTCGACGATCTTCTCGCCCGCCGTGCGCGCCGGCTTCGGGGTCACACCGGTCACCTGGGTGCCGGCGTTCGCAACGCCGACGGTCTCCGGGTCGACGCCCAGATCGGCCAGCGTGAAGGTCTGAACTTCCTTCTTCTTCGCGGCCATGATGCCCTTGAAGGACGGGAAGCGCGGCTCGTTGATCTTCTCGGTGACCGAGACGATGGCCGGGAGGGAGGCCTCGAGCTTGAAGACGCCCTCATCGGTCTCACGCTCACCGGAGATGCGGTCGCCGTCGACGGTCAGCTTGCGCAGGTGCGTCAGCTGCGGCAGGCCCAGGTACTCGGCGATGATCGCCGGAACCGCGCCCGCGCGACCGTCGGTGGCCTCGTTACCGGCGATGACGAGCTCGATGCCCTCGATCTGGCCGAGAGCGGCGGCCAGCACGTAGGCGGTCTGCACGGCGTCCGAGCCGTGGATCGCGTCGTCATTGATGTGGATGGCCTTGTCGGCACCCATCGACAGCGCCTTGCGAATGGCCTCGGTGGCACGGGCCGGGCCCATGGCCAGCACGGTCACCTCGCCGCCCTGGGCCTCCTTGATCAGCAGCGCTTCTTCGACGGCGCGCTCGTTGATCTCATCGAGGATGGCGTCGGCGGCCTCGCGGTCGAGGGTGTAGTCACCATCGGTCAGCTTGCGCTCGGACCAGGTGTCAGGAACCTGCTTGATCAGTACGACGATGTTCGGCATGGGTCTTCGTCGACCTCCTGTTCTGATGGCACGGGTGTGGCGGTCGCACGATCTGCTGGCCGTACGTCCACAAGTAGCTCGCGCTGGAGATTACCCTACGTTAAGTTACTCGTGGGTAACTTAGGCTGTGATGTTCTCCATCGGCCGATCCGGTCGTCGCTGTGATATGGGCAACCGCTAACGTCGATCCAATGAGCGAGGCCGTGATACCCACCGAAAACCACACCGATCCGCTGCCTTTGACCGGTGAACGGACGGTGCCCGGTATTGCCGAGGAGAACTACTGGTTCCGCCGGCACGAAATCGCTTATGCGCGTTTGCTGGAGCACTGCGCCGGTAAGACCGTGCTCGAGGCCGGATCGGGAGAAGGCTACGGCGCCAATATGATCGCCGGGGTTGCCGAAAAGGTGACCGGACTCGATTACGACGACAGCGCCGTCGCGCATGTGCGCGCCAAGTACCCGGCCGTGGAAATGGTGCAGGGCAATCTCGCCGATCTGCCGCTGGCCGACGAATCGGTCGATGTCGTGGTGAATTTCCAAGTCATCGAACACCTTTGGGATCAGTCGCAGTTCATTCGCGAATGCCTGCGGGTCCTCAAGCCCGGTGGAAAATTGCTGATCAGCACGCCGAACCGGATCACCTTCTCGCCCGGCCGCGACACCCCGCTGAATCCGTTCCACACCCGCGAACTCAATGCCGCCGAACTGACCGAACTCTGCGTCGAGGCCGGTTTCCAGGTCGAGCTGATGGCGGGGGTATTCCACGGCGCGGCCATCACCGCGCTCGATGAGAAGTGGGGCGGGTCGATCATCGACGCGCAGATCGAGCGCGCCATCGCGGGCGAGCCCTGGCCCGCCGAACTGGCCGCCGACGTCGCCGCGGTGCGGACCGAGGACTTCGAACTGCTCGCCGATTCCGACTCCGATATCGACGCCAGCCTCGATCTGGTGGCCATCGCGGTGAAACCGTGAGCGGTAAGGCGACTCCCGTGCCGGGCCAGTTCACGCTGGTCCTGCACTCGCATCTGCCGTGGCTGGCGCATCACGGGCGCTGGCCGGTCGGCGAGGAATGGCTGTACCAATCCTGGGCGGCGTCCTATCTTCCCGTCGCGAAGGTGCTGAGAACCCTTGCGGCGGAAGGGCGTTCGCATCTGCTGAGCCTGGGCATCACGCCGGTGCTGGCGGCGCAGCTGGATGACCCGCACAGCCTGTCCGGTATGCATCACTGGCTCGGCAATTGGCGACTGCGCGCCGATGAGGCGTCCATGTCCGGGAATGTCGCACTGGGCAGTCATGAGCATCGGCTCGCGAGCGAATCCCTCGAGGACTTCGAAACCCGGTGGCGGCACGGCGCGTCGCCGGTGTGGCGCGAACTCATCGATGCCGAGGCGATCGAACTGCTCGGCGGTCCGCTGGCGCATCCGTTCCAGCCGCTGCTCGATGAGCGCCTGCGCGCCTATCAGCTGAGCGAGGGCCTGGCCGACGCAAGGCAGCGCTGGGGTCACACCCCCACCGGAATCTGGGCCCCCGAATGCGGATTCACGCCCGGAATGGAACGCGGATACGACGCCGCCGGTGTGACGCACTTCATGGTCGACGGTCCCGCGCTGCGCGGTGACACCACCCTGGGCCGCCCGGTGTGGGATTCGGATGTGGTGGCGTTCGGACGCGATCTGCACGTCAGCTATCGCGTCTGGTCGCCGAAATCCGGGTATCCGGGGCATGCCGCGTACCGTGATTTCCATCACTATGATCACGCCACCGGTCTCAAACCGTCCCGGGTGACGGGCAAGACGGTGTCCGGTCCGGATAAGGCCCCTTACGATCCCGCGCTCGCCGCGGCGGCCATCGAGCACGATGTCGCCGATTTCGTGGCGACCGTGCGCGAGCGCCTGATTTCCGAATCCGCGCGCATCGGCCGTCCGGCCCTGGTCGTGGCCGCATTCGATACCGAACTCTTCGGCCACTGGTGGCATGAGGGTCCGCAGTGGCTGGAGCAGGTGCTGCGTGCGCTGCCCGAGGCGGGCATCAATGTAGGCACCCTCGCCGATGCCCGCGCCAACGGCTATGTCGGGGAATCGGTGCAGCTCAGCGACTCGTCATGGGGTTCGGGCAAGGATTGGCGGGTGTGGGCCGGGGATCAGGTCCAGGATCTGGTCGATCTGAATGCCGAAATCGTGCGGCTCGCGCTCGACACCCTGGACAAGATGCGCGTCGAAATCCCTTCCGGCGATGGGCAATCCAGCTTCGGCGGGCTGCGCGACCGGGTCGCGGATCAGCTGTTGCGCGAGGCGATTCTGACCGTCTCCAGCGACTGGGCGTTCATGGTCTCCAAGGATTCCGCGGCGGGTTACGCGCGTGACCGAGCCCATGAACACGCGCACGCCGTGCGCGAGATCGCGGCCGCGGTGGCGGCCGGACAACTCGCCAAAGCGGAGCAGTTGGCGGCAGGATGGTACGCGGCCGACGGATTCTTCCCGGCGCTCGACGCGCGCAGGCTCGGCCCCGCTTCAGAAGGACCCCAATGAAGATTTTGATGGTGTCGTGGGAGTACCCACCCGTCGTAGTCGGTGGGCTGGGCCGCCACGTCCATCACCTGGCCACCGAGCTGGCCGCCGCCGGGCACGAGGTCGTCGTGCTGGCGCGCCGCCCCATGGGCAGTGACGCCACCACGCACCCCACGCACTCGTTCATCGAGGACGGCGTGCTGGTGGTCGCGGTGGCCGAGGACCCGCCGGTCTTCGATTTCGGCACCGACATGCTCGCCTGGACCCTGGCCATGGGCCACGCCATGGTGCGCGCGGGCATCGCCCTGAACAAGCCCGGCATCGGCGAGGGCTGGACCCCCGATGTGGTGCACGCGCACGACTGGCTGGTCGCGCATCCGGCGATCACGCTGGCCGAGCACTACGACGTGCCGCTGGTGTCGACCATTCACGCCACCGAGGCCGGACGGCACAGCGGCTGGGTGTCGGGCCGGGTCAACAAGCAGGTGCATTCGGTCGAATGGTGGCTGGCGCACGATTCCGATGCGCTCATCACCTGTTCGGAGTCGATGAAGGACGAGGTCGAGCGGCTCTACAACCCGGAGCGCACACCGGTCACGGTGATCCGCAACGGTATCGACGTGAGTTCGTGGACCTTCCGCGAGCGCGCACCGCTGTCCGGTCCGCCGCGGCTGCTGTACGTCGGGCGGCTCGAATACGAGAAGGGCGTGCAGGACGCGATCGCCGCGCTGCCGCGCATTCGCAAGGCGCATCCGGGCGCGACGCTGACCGTCGCCGGTATCGGCACCCAGATCGATTGGCTGCGCGAGCGCGCTCGTGCCCATCGGGTGGCACGCGCGGTGAATTTCGTGGGCCGCCTGGATCACACCGATCTGCTCGGCTGGCTGCACAGCGCCGACGCGATCGTGCTGCCCAGCCGGTACGAGCCGTTCGGCATCGTGGCCCTCGAGGCCGCCGCCGCGGGCACTCCGCTGGTCACCTCGACCGCCGGCGGTCTCGGTGATCTGGTGACCGACGGCGTCACCGGCGCGTCCTTCGAGCCCGCCGATGTGAACGGCATTGTCGAGGCGGTCTGCACCGTGCTCGACGATCCGGCCGCCGCGCAGGATCGGGCCTGGGCCGCGCGCGAACGCCTGACCGCCGATTTCGCCTGGGATGTGGTGGCGCAGGAGACCGCGCTGGTCTACCAGTCCGCCAAGCGCGGGGTGCGCAATCCGATCGGCCGCCCGGTTATCGTGGAACGCCCACTGCCGGAACGGGATCCGAACCAGCCGTACTGAGTCCGGCGCGCCGCGCGCCGGACTTTCCCATGGGATCACTGGCGGCGCAGAACTGTAACGTGTTCTAATTCTCCGCATGGATGTGCGAGTCGACGGCTATGCCGATCCGGCGTTCCGGGGCGTGCGCGAGGTCTTCGAGGCGAGCTTCGCGGACGGATCGAACCTGGGTGCGGGCGTCGCGGTCTACGCCGGCGATCGGCTGCTGGTCGATCTCTGGGGCGGGCTCGCCGACTCCAGGACCGGGCGGGCCTGGGAGCGCGATACGCCGTGCGTGGCGTTCTCCTGCACGAAAGCGGTCACCGCGACCGCCGCGCTCCAGGTCGCCGATGAACACGGCGTGCGCCTGGATGAACCGGTCGCCCGCTGGTGGCCCGAATTCGCCTGCGCCGGAAAGGAATCGACAACCACGGTCGAACTGTTCAGCCATCAGGCCGGACTGCCCGCCTTCGACGGACCGGTATCGGTGGCCGAGGCCGCCGATGCCGGGGCGATGGCCGCGCGGCTCGCGGCGCAGACACCCGAATGGGAGCCGGGCACCCGGCACGGTTATCACGCACTGACATTCGGCTGGCTGGTCGGCGAACTCGTGCGCCGCCATACCGATTCGACCGTGGGCGCGTACACCCGCGCACGCCTGGGCGCGGAACTGCATATCGGCGCGGATGCCGCGGTGCGCGAACGCACCGCGCGCAGCGAATTCCCCCCTGCCGCACAACAGGTTTGGTCCGATACCGCCCCCCTGGACGCCGCGACGGTGGCCAGGCTGGCCGAGATCTTCCGCGATCCGGAGTCGATGCTGCTGCGCGGCACCACCGCACCGAGGGGCTCCTACAACGGTCCGGAGGTGCAGGCGGGCGGCTGGCCCGCGGTCGGCATGTTCACCACGGCCCGGGCACTGGCCGAGTTCTATCGAGATCTGGTGCGCGGCAGCCTGCTTCGTCCCGAACTGCTTCAGGTGGCGGTGCGCGAACAGGTGCGCGGCATCGACGCCGCGCTCGGGCTGGAGAGCGCGTTCGGCCTCGGCTTCATGCGCCCGTGTGAGAACTTCATCGTCCCGGAATCCGCGCGCCGCACCGTATTCGGCCATCCGGGCGCGGGTGGCGCGATCGGCATCGGCGATATCGACAACGGTATCGCCATGGCCTTCATCCCGAATCTGCGCCGGGATTGGCTGGCCGGGGATCGGCGCGCGTATCAGCTGATCGAGGCCGTGTACGCCGCGCTGTAGGCGTTATTCGAAGGGGCAGCCGGGGTTCGGCGCGTCCTCGGACAGCGGACTCCCGGCGGGCAGCACATAGAGCACATCCAGGATCTGCGGTTCGGTGCCCAGATTGCGTTCGACGTGCACATTGCCGCTACCGGCGCGCTCGACGATCGGGGTGCCCGGACCGCCCGCGCCGTCCTGTTCACAGTTCGCGTCGTAGTGGAACAGCTGCCCCTGCCGGAAAATCGCGTAGAGCGTGCCGTCGTGGTAGTGCCAGCCGGTGGAACCCCCTGGCGCGATGGTGATTTCGCGCAGGACGTAATCCATATCGCCGATGGTGGTGCGGGACAGGATCACCGCGCTGACACCGTCCGGCGGCGTCGCGTGCGCGGTTCCGGCGAGCGCGCCGGTGAGGGTCAGCGCGGCCGCGGCGGCCAGCACTGTGCGGAGACCGGAAGTCACCGCATCAGCGTAGCGGGAGCGATCATGGCGCGGGTCATTCGCGAGCAGGCTGATACCAACTGCCGACCGCGAGCCTGGTGAGGCTGCCGAAAGCGGTGAAGACGCCGACCCCGAGCAGGGACGCGACGATAATCGCGGCGAACAATTGCGGTGATTGCAGGCGGGCGCGGTAGGTGTCGATGAGAATTCCGATGCCCGGATCGCCCTGTTTGAAGAAGATATCGCCGACGATCGCGCCGACCACCGCCAGACCCGCCGAGATCCGCAGCCCCGCGAACAGTGCGGGCAGGGCGGCCGGGAAATCCAGTTTCCGCAGCCTGGTGAGCCTGCCGACGTGATGCAGCGCGAACAGGTCCCGATGCGCGGCATCGACGGATTTCAGTCCGAAGACGGTATTGGAGACGATCGGGAACAGCGCGATCAGCACGCAGACCAGCACCCGGGCCTGGAAGCCGAAACCGAACCAGAAGCCGATGAGCGGAACCAGCGCCAGGATCGGAATGCATTGCAGCATCACCGCATAGGGGAACAGCGCGGTCTCGGCCCAGCGGAACTGCGCCATCAGCACCGCCCAGGCGATGCCGAACACGGCGGCGATGCTCAATCCGGTGAGCGCGACAATGCCGGTGCGGCCCAGCGCATTCCACATCTGGTCCGAATGCGGGCCGAACATGCCCTGGGTGATCACCTGCTGCGGGGGCGGCATCAGGAAGCGGCGGGACGGGGACAGTACGACGTAGGTGATGAGGTACCAGACCCCGATCAGGGCGGCGAGCACCGCGATCGGGGCCAGTATCCGGGAGGGGCGCGTCATGAGCCGCTCAATCCGATTGCGGGATCGATGAATTCATTGGTGGCGAGCCGATCGGGGGTGAGGTCCGGAGCCAGGGCCACGCCGTCGGCGGTGAAGATCGGCTTGGTGACCTCGAGGATCCTGCCGACCCGCGCGAGGTCGAAACCGCCCAGCGCGCCGGTGGTTCCATTGCCGACGATGCCGTCGGCGAGCATGGTGCGCACCGCGTAGCGGGCATTGTCCGCATCGTAGGTCCAGCCGGTGTTGTAGGCCGCGACCGAATCGACGATCACCTTGTTCGCCGCGTCCGGGGCGGCGAGATAGTCGATCACGCTGCGCTGCAGCACCGGAACGAGTTTCTTCAGGCAGGCCGAACTCTGGGCGAGCTCACCGCTGCGCACGGCCATGGTGGACTTGTAGGTGGGGAAGCCCGCATCCGCGATGAGCTGATAGGCCACCGGCTTGTTCCACGCCTGCACCTGATGTTCGTACACGTACGGTTCGGTGCTGGCGAAGCCCTGCTGGGCCGATTTACCGTTCGCCGCAACGAAATACGACGGGGTGCCGTCGTAGCTGGAATCGGTCTGGCTCTTGTCCAGGACGCCCGCGCCGACGAGATAGTTCATATACGCCTCGCCCTGGAAGTAGAGCACTTTGGCCTTGGCGGCCTTGAGATCGGCGATGGTCTTGACCCCCGGATAGGTCTGCGGATCCCACATGATCATCTGCGGACTCTTGGTCATCGGCGCGAAAACACTGGTGACCGGTGCGGTCGCGGAGGCGAACACGGCCTGTTCGGTATCGACGAAACCGAGGGTGATGTCGTGATCCTGGTACATGCGGGACATGACAGGCTGGAATCCGATGGCCGGACCGCCCGCGCGGATCTCCAGGTTCACCCCGGTGTATTCACCGTGCGCGAACAGCGGTCCGGTGGTGGCCTTGCGCCCGGCGTCGATACTCGGGTGCGCGCTGATCAGGTTGTAGAGGAAACCGAACTCGGCCTCGGGATTCCAGCCGCTCTGCACCACGACGGTGGCGGGGCAGACCTCGCGCAGGTTCACCGCGCCGATGGGACCGTCGAAGGCCGTGGGGGCGGGAGTGTCGGACGAGCAGGCGGTGAGCGAGGCGGCCACCGCGATACCCAGTGCCGCGACGATTCCGGTCAGCCGGGCAGATGTGCCCGGGGTTCGACGCGCCCTCATCGGACCGACTCCGGAGTCACGCCGTTCGCGGCGGTGGGAGCCGGATCGAGTGCGGCGGTGCCGGATTCGCCGATGGAATCGGTGAGGCGGTAGGACCAGCCGCTGTTGGGGAGCTGGGTGGAGCGGGTGAGGTCGTCCTCCACCTCATCGTCCGACTTGCCCTGTGCCAGCAGGCGATACGGGTCGACGCGGCGTTTGAACTCGGCCTCGGCGGCGGCCCACGGTTTCATACCGCTGGCGAGCAGGGTGGGGGTGTGGGTATTGGCGATGGAGAGCCCGGCCGCCTGTAGCCGCCGGGTGACCTCGGCCAGATGTTCCTGGGATTCGAACTCCCACACCGGCGATCCCTGTGCGGACAGACCGCCGTCGAAGCGTTTCATCTCCACGTGGGTGGGTCCGAGATCCGCGAACTCCTCGCACACCCGCAGGAGCGATTCGTACAGCCCGTCCTGCGGATACAGCGCGAGCAGGCCGATGAGGCCGCGGTTCTTGCGCTGGAAGTGCATCATCGAATGCCCCCAGGTGTATTCGTACAGCGGCAGGCGATACGAGCCCGCGCCCTCATCGCAGCGACTCACGATCGCGCCGGAATTATCGGCGACCAGATCGGCCACATTGGGCATGCTCTGTTCCGCCGCCATCATGAGCACCATGGAGTGGCCCTCGGGAATCAGCCGCGACAGATCGGGATACAGCGTCGGCAGCGGATGCTGTTGCGGTGACACGACTTTCTTGAGAACGCCCTCGCTCTCGCAGACATCGATGGCGAAGCGGACGGCCTGCGCGAACTCCGGGAAGGCGATGACCAGCTCCTGCCAGTTCCAGGCGGGCGCGGTGGGCAGTTCGATCTCGGTGATGATGCCGGTCGCCCCGTACGCGTGATGCGCGATATTCACCGCGTCGCCGGTGAGCTCGATCAGGCGCGGCTCCTCCTCCACGGTCATCACCTCGATGGCGGTGATATTGCCGCGATCGCGCAGAATCCCCCACTGGCAGCTGCCGATTCCGGCATGCCCGCCCGCCACATAGCCGCCGATGGTGGCCTTGCGGGTGGTGGAGGGATGCATGCGCAATTCCCATCCGGTGGGCCGGATTTCGGCGTCGATATCGGCGATCAGCGTGCCGCACAATGCGCGCACGGTACCGAGTCGCTGCCCGAGGACGCCGACGATGCCGGTGACATCGATGACCGCGCCGCCGGTCAGCGGGACGCCCTGGCCGAATTGGCCGGTGCCGCCGCCGCGCACGGTGATCGGAATGCGATGGCGCGCACAGGAACCCACCGCGATGCGCAACTCCTCCTTCGAGACGGGGGCGATATAGATATCGGCGGTCAGACCGCGCATGACCTCGCGCAGCAGCGGGCTCTGTGCGAAGCGGTCACGGCTCTTGGCGCGCAGTACGCGCTCATCCACCGAATATTCGATATCGCCGAGATCGGCGGCCAATCGTTCGATGGGCAGGGAATCCACGGGTGCGGACATGGGGATGGCTCCTTCGGTGAACGGTTCAGACCGATTGATAGAGACGGGAAATGCGCCGGGCGCAGTCGCTTTCCAGGGCGCGGTCGCGATCGGCGGGTCCGGTGCTGACGCGCACCCCGCCGATGCGGACCTCGGTGATATCGGCGGCGGACAGCGCCAGGACCGCGAACGACCACAGCTGATCGGCGGGCAGGTGGGCGTAGGGGGCGGGTGGATCGCAGACCACGAAATCGGCGGCCTTGCCGATTTCGAGACTGCCGACGCGATCGCCGACGCCGAGGACCTCGGCGCTGTCCAGGGTGTGCATCCGCAGAATGCGGCGTGCGTCAAGGGCTTTCGGATCGCGGGCGGCGGCGCGCAGCAGGTACAGGCCGGTGCGCATGTTCTGGAAGGGGTCGCCGACATCGGCGCTGGCCTGACCGTCCACACCCATGCCGACCCGCAGTCCGGCGGCGAGATAGCCCGGGATATCGGCGATTCCGGAGCCCAGGCGGCCATTGGACAGCGGATTCCAGACCATGGCGGCACCGGCGCGGGCGGCGGTATCGCGAATGCGCGGGGTGGTGTGGATGAAGTGCGCGAATACGGTGTCCGCGCCCACCCTGCCGCCCGCCAGCAGATCGTCGAACGAATCCTGCTGCGCGACAGCGACTGTCGGATCCTCCAGATAGTGCGCGTGCTGGCCGACACCGAGTTCGCGCAGTATTTCACTCTCCCGCCGCATGTGCTCGACGCTGTGCAGCGCGGTGGTGTTCATCGACAGCGCGAGCACCCGGTGCCGGTCGTCGGCGCTCAGGTGCAGGAATTTGTCCAGCTCGCTGAGTCTTTCGTCGGCCGTGCGCCACAGCGGCGGCGAGAACGAGTAGACGGTGCGCTGTGCGCCGTCGAGCGCGGCCTGCCACTGTTCGGCCGGGCCGTCGCCGAATTCGTGCGTGTGATTGCAGACGGTGGTGATGCCCTGACGCAGCAGATCCCGCTGACCGTGCACGGTGAAGACGTACATATCGCCGGGTTCCAGGGCCGCGCCGAATCGCCTGTGCAACTTGTCGATCCAGCCCATGGTGGTGCACCCGTCGGCGACACCGCGAAATACGCTCTGCCACAGGTGACTGTGTGCGGACACGAAACCCGGCAGCACCAGCGCACCGCGCAGTTCCACCACGCTGTCGGCCTGCGCGCCCGGCACATACTCCCCCGCGCCGATATCGGTGATCAGACCCGCGCCGTCGACGGCGAACCAGCCGCGATACGGCTGGCGGCGGTCATCGTTCACGGGGAACAGCACGGCGTCGGTGAAGACGGTGCGGGGTGCCATCAGCTGTCTCCGATCCCGGTGCCAAAACGTTTTCGCACCGTTGCGGATCAGCTTGCGCGCCACACGTTTCGGTGGCGTGAATCCGTTTTACAAGTCTGTTGCCAAAACGTTTAAGCACAGCGTGTAGCATCGGACGCCGTACCGTTCACGCTCGACCAGGAGGAATACCGGTGGCCCGATCGCGACCCACCATCCGCGATGTCGCGAGCGCCGCCGGAGTCTCGGTCGCCACCGTGTCACACGCGCTCAACGGCAAGGGCCGTATCGACGCCCGCACCCGCGAGCGCATTCGGGAGGTCGCCGCGGCCCTCGGCTATCAGGCCGATCCGCGCGCCCGCGCGCTGCGCACCGGGGCGGGCAATACCCTCGCCATCGTCGCCTCGCTCATGACCGATGAGAGCGCGGATCGGGACAGCCGCCTGGACTGGTACATGCGCACCGCGGCCGCGGCGGCCACCGAAAGCCTCGCCCAGGGATACGCCCTCACGCTGGTTCCGCCCGCCGATCAACGGAATTGGGTACAGCAGCTCGCGGTGGACGGGGTGCTGCTGGTGGATCCCGATCCGGCCGAGGGCCTGGTCGCCGCGCTCACCGAACGCGGTATGCCGGTGGTGGTCATCAGCGGTGACACCGAGAATGACGGTGTCGCAACGGTTTCCCTGGACCGCGCCAGCGCCGTCGCCTGCGCCATGACGCATTTCCGGACGCGCGGGCACACCCGCCCCGCCCTCATCGTCGATGCGAGCAAACGTCAGACCGCCGCCGGAACCCACCACGCCTTCCTGGATTGGTGTGCGCGCGAAGGCATTACGCCCCGGGTGCAGATCACCGATGCGGGCGAGGCGCGGGTGGCGGCGGGGCGTATCGCGACCGCCGAACTGCTGCAACGGTTCCCGGACACCGACTGCGTCTACGCCCCGCTGGATTCCATCGCGCGCGGGGTGGCCTCGGCCCTGGCCGAGGCCGGGCGTTCCGATATCGCCCTGGTCACCGCCGACGGCATGATCGCACGCCTGAGCCAGCCGCCGCTGACCGCGATAGACACCAAACGCGAAGAGCAGGCGGTCGCCGCGACCCGCCTGCTCATCGATCGAATTCGAACCGGAATCAACCAGCCCTCAGCGGTTTTCACCGCCGATCTGATCGTCCGGGACTGATCAGCCCAGCTTCTTCAGCGTCTTCTGCACGGTGAGGAAGGTGCGGGTGGTGATTTCCTTGCCGTAGCTCTTCTCGATCCAGGCCATGAAATTGGTGGTGCTGGGATCGGTGTTGTCGATGACCGACAGCACCGCGGCGGCGGGCTTGTCGAAGGCGAGCACGCGCACCGCCTTCGCGGTGGTGTCATCGAGTGCCCCGGGCGGGCCCGCGGCGGTGTCCTTGACGAAGGTGACCGTCAAATACGTTTCGCGGCAATGGGTCAGCCCGGTGAACGGGTCGGAGTCGACCAACTCCCGCAACTGTTCCCGGCTGCGGATGATGGTGCCGCCGCCGATGCCGAGTTCGGCCTGCAATGCCGCCTGAATACGCGATTCCAGTTCCGGCACATCGGTTTCGGGGCTTTCGAACACGATATTGCCGCTGCTGAGCAGTGATGCCACCTTCGTGAACCCGAGACCCTCGAAGACCGCACGCAACTTCTCGTTCTTCATATTCGGATTCGCGGGCATGATCCCGCGCAGGAAGGCGGCATAGCTGGTCATGACGCGGCGACGCCGTTCTTCTTGCGTTCGATATCGGCGAGGGCGGCCATATGGGCTTCGCGGGCCTCCGCGGCCGCGTCCCAGGCGTCCTTGCGGTTCTTGACCACGCGCGCGGGAGCGCCGACGGCAATACCGTAATCGGGCACATCGCCCTTGACCACGGCATGCGCGCCGAGCACGCAACCGCGGCCGACGCGGGTGCTGCGCAGCACGGTGACCTTGGCGGCGATCCAGGTGTCCGGGCCGATACGCACCGGGGATTTCACGATGCCCTGATCCTTGATGGGCATGTTGATGTCATCGGTGACATGGTCGAAATCGCAGATGTAGCACCAGTCGGCCACCAGGGTGGATTCGCCGATCTCGATATCGAGGTAGGTGTTGACGACATTGTCCTTGCCGAACACCACCTTGTCGCCGATGCGCAGCGAGCCCTCGTGACAGCGAATGGCATTGCCGTCACCGATATGCACCCATTTGCCGATTTCCAGGCGGGCCAGATCGGGGGTGGCGTGCACTTCCACGTTCTTGCCCAGGAAGACCATGCCGCGCAGCACGATATGCGGGTTGGCCATCTTGAACTTCCACAGGCGGTAGTACCGCACCAGGTACCAGGGCGTGTAGGCGCGATTGGCGAGCATCCACTTGGCCGAGGCCACGGTCAGGAAACGCGCCTGTTCCGGATCGTTTCGACGCGACCCACGCCACCGCGTGCGCAACGGTGCGCCCCACATGCTCGTCACGAACTGCTCCCTGTTTTCCGCTGGGCCGATACTGCCGCCCGATCGGGCAATCTCGCCTCACACCATATGACCTGTGTCTCGCGCGCGACGACGCGGGGACGCCAATTCCGGCCGCTTTTCGATGCCAGCGCGGCGCAAGGCGGGCGCAAGCGGGGGCGCGCAGGGTGAATTCGCACGGTTCGTGCGGTGACGGAGCGCTAATGGAGATTGAGGTATCGGTATGGGGCGGATCGCGATCATCGGTGCGGGGCTCGGCGGACTCTGCCTGGCCCAGGGATTGCGCGCGCGAGGGATCGAGTGCGAGGTCTACGAACGGGATCCGGGCGTGGACAGCCGGACCCAGGGATATCGCATTCGAATCGACGAGACCGGACAGCGCGGACTGGCCGACTGTCTGAGCGCCGACCAATACGAGCTGTTCCGGGCGACCTGCGCGGTCACCACCACCGGCGGGCGATTCCTCGATCCCCGGCTGCGCGATACCGCCGGGCGCGCGGTCGAGACCTGGCGGCCTTCGGAAGTCGATGAGATCGACTCCGAGGACGCGCCCGGGGATTTGAGCGTGCACCGGCTGACACTGCGTGAGGTGCTGCTGCACGGCATCGCCGATCGGGTGCGCTTCGGTAAGGCGCTACACCGCGTCACCGAGTCCGTTGACGGTGTGACCGCGCATTTCGAGGACGGGACGAGCGTGGACGCGGATGTCGTCGTCGCGGCCGACGGGGTGCATTCGGTGGTCAGGCGGCAACTGCTGCCGCATGCCGAACCCGCCGATACCGGTGCGTTCTGCGGGTACGGCAAGACGGTGCTCACGGGTGCGCTCGGCGAAACCGTGCCCGTCGCACTGCTCACCGGAACCTCGGTGGTGTTCGCGGACGGGTTCGTCGCGGTGCTGGATTCGATGACCTTCCGGCAGTCGAACTTCACGCCCGGGCTGACGCCGGTCCCGGACTATCTGTACTGGGCGATCTTCGGACCGCGCGACCGCTTCGGAATCGATGACGTCGCGGATACCGCCGAGGTGCTGGCGGCGATCGAGCACGCCACGGCGGACTGGCATCCCGCGCTGCGCGAGGTCTTCGCCGCCGCGGATCGAAACGCGTTCGCGGCCACGACCGTTCGCAGCGCGGCTCCCCTGGAGGCTCGATCCAGCAGCCGCGTGGCCCTGTTGGGCGACGCGATCCACGTCATGAGCCCGGCCGGTGGACTCGGCGCGAATACCGCGCTGCGCGACGCCGCGGTCCTGGCGACCGCACTGGCTGCGGGACAGGATGATCCGGTGCGCGCGATCGCCGAATACGAGGCGGAGATGCGGCTGTACGCCGGTGACGCGATCAGCGCCTCACTGCTCGGCACCGCGATGCTCGCCTCGCGCGTCTGATCTCGCCTCCCGAATTCCGGCATGTTTTTGGCCGGAATCCACCAGTGTTGTCGTGACACGAGGGTGTGGATCCCGGCCAAAAGCATGCCGGGATAACGGGGTGGGTCAGCCGTGCCCGCCGTGAGTTCCCATGCCGGGCATGGTCATTCCGGGCATGTCGTGGCCTGCCATGCCGGGCATATCCATTTTCATCGGGGTGGGCTGCTGGCCGGGGGCGAGGATGAGGAATTGGCCCATCATGCCCGCGTCCTCGTGCATGAGGAGGTGGCAGTGGTACATGTACGGGTAGGTGGGGTCGGTGTGACCGGCGAAGCGCATGGCGAGGGTGTAGGCGGGGCCGGGGGTGGTGTAGACGGTGTCCTTCCAGCCGGCGAGTTCCGGGGGCGGGGTCTGGCCGTCGATGGCGGTGATCTGGAATTGGACATCGTGGACGTGGAAGTTGTGCGGCCAGTCGTCGCTGTTGCGGACGGTCCAGACTTCGGTGGTGTCGACCGGGATGGTCATATCGATGCGGTTCATATCCATGCGCTGGTTGTTGATCATGTGCCAGCGCAGGTCGAAGGTGCGGGTGGCCGGGGTGCCCGCGGCGATCAGGGCGGGGATGGCGACCAGTGAATTCGGTACGGGGGCCGATGCTTTCAGCTTCCCGGCGGGCCGCAGGCGCAGGATGTCGAAGGTGTCGTCGAAGCCGAACGCGGCGGGTTTCTTGATGCCCGCGCGCTGTTCGATCGGCAGGGTGCGCAGGGTGATCGGTTCACCGGCGCGCACCTGCACCACGAGTTCGACGCGTTCGCCGGGGCTGATCTGGATGTGCCGCAGCGGAACCGGCGCGGTGAGCAGGCCGCCGTCGGTGGCGATGAGCTGGAATTCGCGGTTATCGGAGAAGGCCAGGTTGTAGAGGCGACCGGACGACCCGTTCAGAACGCGCAGGCGGACCCGCTCGGTGGTGACGTCCAGATGTGCTCCCGCAATGCCATTGGTGATGATGAGATCACCGAGCAGGCCGATATCGCTGGGATCGGATTCGTCCAGCGCACCGTCGGCGGTGAGGCGGCGGTCCTGGATGACCAGCGGAATATCGTCCACGCCATAGTCTTTCGGCAGCTCCAGGCGGTCGGAGTCCGCGTCGTCGAGCAGGAAGAAGCCGGAAAGCCCACGGTAGACATGCTTTTCGGTACTGCCGTGCGGATGCGGGTGGTACCAGAGGGTGGCGGCGGGCTGTTCCACGGTCCAGCTCGGCTGCCATACGCCGTCGGGTTCGATGGTCTGATGCGGGCCGCCGTCGCAGGCGGCGGGGACGTGCATTCCGTGCCAGTGCACGGTGGTCGGTTCGGCCAGCGCGTTGTGAATGGTGAACGCGACCTGTTCCCCGCGCTTGGCCCGCAGTGTCGGGCCGAGGATGGCACCGTTGTATCCCCAGGTGGCGGTGGACTGTCCGGCGCGCATCTCGGTGCTGCCCGCCTTGGCTTCGAGGGTGAAGCGGCGCACCCCGTCCGCGCCGACGGTGGCGGGCGCGAGCGGCGGGATCGGCAGCGGGCGGGTTCCCTCGGCCCCGGTTCCGGATGACGGCACACCGGATCGGCCGCTCGCGCATCCGGCGGTGAGCGCCAGCGATGACACGGCGAATCCGGTGAGAAAGCCTCGCCTCGAGACCACGACTGCTCCTTATATCGACGACTCCTCCAGCTTCGATTGCCAGGCGATTGCCTTCGATCCTGCGCGGGGTCCGAGATCGACCGCCCGCACTCCTCCCGGCGGACCTTGTGGGGATGCGGGAATCGTGCTAACCAGCATCGATACCGCAGTGTCCGGGCTGGTCGGCGCACAGTTCGCCGGACCCGTCGCCTACGGTGGGAGCGTGATAGAGACCCCGGATCGGCAGCGCGTCGCGGCCATCGTGCGCGGCCTGCCGGTGCTGCTGGTCCCACTGTTGCTGGCGGCGAGCACCTTCCCCGGCCAGTACCGAGTGCCAGGTATTTACTGGCTGCTCGCCATGGCCGCCAGCGTGCTGTTCGTGCTCGGTGCGCGCTGGCCGCTGACGGCGTCGCTGCTCATCTCGGCGCTCGCGATTCCGATGTTCCGGATTCCGGCGTGGGGTCTGTCCGGGCTGGTCCCGTTCCTCGGCGCGGTCGCCCTGGTCGATGTGATCCGGCGCTCGCACCGCAATTCGATCGTGGTGCTGGCGACGGCGGCCTGGGCGATCGCGGTCCTGCTGGGCCGCAGCGGCTATCACGATCAGACGGTGTCGCGGGCGACCCCGGTACTCGAGGTGTGCGCGTATGTCGGACTCGCGGTGCTGCTCGGGCTGTATCTGCGCGGGCAGCGCGAACTCGCGGTGAGCCTGCGCCTGCGCGCCGCCGATGCCGAAAACCGCCGTGCCGAAGCCGAACAACGCACCCGGCTCATGGAACGCGGTGCGCTGGCCCGCGAACTGCACGATCTGGTCGCCCATCACATGGCCTCGATCGTGCTGCGCATCGGCGTCGCCCGGCATGTGGTCGCCGATGCCGATCCGCGCGTGCACGCGGTGCTGGACGATGTGCACGGCACCGCCTCCGATGCCCTCACCGATATCCGCCGCCTGCTCACGGCGCTGCGCGATCCCGCGCTCGGTGAAGTGGCACTGGTGGATTCGGCCGCGCTGCGCACCGAGATCGAGGCGGCCGCCGATCGCGTGCGCGCCGCCGGTTTCCCCGTCGACGCCGAAATCCGCACGGGCACCGACGGATTGGACGCCATCGGCCGCCTCACCCTGCTGCGCCTGGTGCAGGAATCGCTCACCAATGTGATGAAGCACGCCGACCGGGCGGTGCCGGTGCGGCTCACCATCGACGCGGCGGATGCGGGCATCTCGGTGCGGGTGCGCAGCGGTACGGTCGCGGCCCGGCGCGGTGACGCCGCGAATCCGCCGGGCGCGCACGGCATTATCGGAATGCGGGAGCGGGTCGAACTCGCGGGCGGGCAGGTGACCGCCGGGTCGAGCGGCTCGGAATGGATTGTTCAGGCGTGGTTGCCGACCATGACCGGGGAGGGTGTCGCGTGATCTCGGTACTGCTGGTGGATGATCAGCGCCTGGTTCGGGCCGGGCTGCGCATGCTCATCGAATCCACCGAGGATCTCCGGGTGGTCGGTGAGGCCGCCAATGGTGTGGAGGCCATTCGGCTCGCGGCCGAACTCACCCCGGATCTGATTCTCATGGATCTGCGCATGCCCGGTCTGGACGGTGTCGCCGCCACCGAATCGATCGTGCGCGGTGGTGCGCGCGCGAAGATCCTGGTGCTCACCACCTTCGATGACGATGATCATCTCTTCCCCGCGCTCGCGGCGGGCGCGACGGGTTATCTGGTCAAGGACACCGAGCCCGCGGATCTGCTCGCGGCCATCCGCCGCACCGCCGAGGGCGACATGCTGTTCTCCCCTCCCCTGCTGCGCCGCCTGGTCGATCGCGTCGTCACCACCCGCGATGAGGCCACCGAATCCGATACCGCCGCACCGGATCTGACACCGCGCGAACGCGAGGTGCTGGCGCTGGTCGGCGAGGGCTTCGGAAATCAGGAGATCGCGGATCGCCTGCACCTGGGCGTCACCACCGTGAAAACCCATATCGCCAATCTGATGGAGAAGACCGGTCGCGACAATCGGGTGCGGCTCGCGGTGTACGCCTCCCGGATCACCGGGACCGAACCGCGCTAGCGCGGTATGGGACCCGCCGGGTGCCGCCCGTTCGGACGCTCCGCACGGGGTATCGGCCCGGGCGGAAAACGGCGAAGTAGGCTGTGCTGCGGCTGCATCAGCCCGACCACCGTGCTGCGTCAGCCCCCACGGCATTTCAGTGACTCCGTACTGGCAGAAGGGACACCAGCAGGTGCGAAGCGGCAGGCGGCAGACCGGACGTGACGAACAGGGCTCGCGCACATCGGATCGTCTCGCGCCGGCCTGGCTACGATCCGGCACGCGGGCGCTCGCGCTGGCGGCCGTCGGTGTGCTGGCGCTGAGCGCCTGCGGCAGTACCACTGTCGACGACATCAAGGTCGGTGCGGGTAAGGGCTGGCCGCTGGCCTTCCACGATGCCCGCAATAGCGCGACCAGTCCGGTCACCGGATCGCGCGCGCTGACTTTGAGCTGGTCACGTCCGGTGGGCGGGCCGCTGGCCGCGCCCGCGCTGGTCGGGCCGGAGGGTCAGATCGTGGTCACCACGCGCACGCCGTCCTGCGCCATCTTCTCGTTCCTCATGCCGACCGGGCGCAAGCGGTTCTGTAATCCCATGGGCATCAGCGCCATTGCGGGCGGTATGGCCGTGGACGGCACCACCAATATCTACGTCGGCGATGACGGCGGGGTGACCTCGCTGAACGCGCTGGGCCAGCCGCGCTGGCGCACACCGCAGGCGGGCGTGCCGATCTCGGTGCAGTTCACCGGGGACAGCAAGGTGCTGACCGTGACCCAGCTGGGTCAGGTGGATGTGCTCAGCCGCCAGACCGGCAATCGCGAGGTCTCCACCTTCCAGCTGCTCGGCGATCCGGACTACCTGAAGTTCCCGGATCTGCCGCGCCCGCCGGATTTTACCGGTTTGGACGATTGCTCGACCGGTGGACCGCAGTGCCCGGTCGCGAATGTGTCGGCGGTGGACGAGAAGTCGGGCCGGTTCTACGCCACGGTGTGGCGGCCGGGTCAGGGCAGCGCCGATCTGGTGGCGCTGACCTATGACGGCAAGGAGATCCGCAAGGATTGGACCGCCACCATGCTCGCGGGCGGCAGCGCCACCAGCCCCACCCTGTCCGGTGACGGTTCCACCCTCTACGTCGGTGACAACGACAGTCACCTGATGGCCGTGGACGCCTCCAACGGCAAGACCAAATGGGTTCAGGAACTCGGCTTCCCGATCCGCGGCTCGGTCTCGGTCGCCGACGGCCTGCTCATCCCCGCCGGGGACGACGGCCATCTCATGGCACTGCGAGACAAGGGTGACGCCCCCGAAATCGTCTGGGAGCGCAAGGATCTCGCCCTGCGCGGCCGTCCCGTGCAAACCGCGGGCGGCACCGGCTACACCGTCGCCCCGATCGGCGACAACCTCACCCTGGTCACCTTCGACACCCATTCGGGCGCGACGGTCGACTCGCACGAACTCCCCGGCGCGGAAGGCACCACCGTCGGCACCACCATCGGGGCCAACGGTGAAATCGTGGTCGCCACCCGCATCGGCGAACTGTTCGTGTTCAAGCCCGGGAAGTAGCCACCGCATCCCGGCGGCTCGGACCGGGATACCGACCGCGCGAACTACTCTCGGGCGCGGAACCCGGTCAGCAGCCGGTTCACGTGCCCCCGCGCCTCGGCGGGATCCAAGGGCGCGTGCTCGGTGAGCAGGCGATACCAGAACGGACCGAAGACCAGGTCCGTCGCGTACTCCACATCCAGTCCGGGATCGAGTTCGCCGCACGCGATGCCGCGTCGGAGCAGCTCGGCGACCACCGCGCGACGGCTCGCGATCCACCCCTGAAAGGCCGCCCGGAAATCCGCGTCGAGTTGCGCGTCGGCCATCATGCCGCGCAGTGAGCGCACCCGCACCGGATGTGCCGTCACACCGTAGAGCCGGGCCACGAATTCGGTGAGATCGGCTGCGACGCCGCCGGTATCGGGTTCGGGCATGCGCTGGGCCACCGCGCGCGCGTACGCCTCCATGACCAGTTCCGGACGCGAGCGCCACCAGCGGTAGATGGTGCTCTTGGCGACGCCGGAGCGGGCGGCGATCTTCTCGATGGTGAGATCGCGATAGCCGTACTCCTCCAGCAGTTCCGCCGCCGCGGTGAGCACCGCGTCATGCGCCTCGGGACTGCGGGTGCGTCCGCCGCGTCGCTCTGTTGACATGCCGACGACGGTAGCCTACGTTTCAATCGAAACGCAACGTATCGAATCGTTTGGAGCAGCAATGAGCACCGTCGTCGTCTCGCACGAATACGCCAGCAGCCCGGATCAGGCCTGGTACGCCCACCTCGCCGCCACCCTGGACGCAGACGATGTGCGAGTGCCGCAGATGCCGAATCCCGAAGCGCCGGAACCGGAACCGTGGCTGCGGGCCGTCGCCGCCGAGATCACCGATCCGGCCGACACCATCCTGGTCGGGCACAGCCTGGGCGGGGTCAACCTGCTCCGACTGCTCCAGCGGCACGAGGGCGCACCCTTCGCGGGTGTCGTCCTGGTCGCCGCCATGGCACACGAGGTCGGCTACGACAATCTCGCGCCGTTCTTCGACGGCGGTTTCGACTGGGATCGAATCCGTAATGCCGCCAAGGGTTTCCGCGTTCTGGTCGCCATCGACGATCCGGTGCTGACGCCGGAGCCGCTCGAGCACGTGCGGCTCTTCGCCACCCACCTCGGCGCGAAGTCGGTGATCACCCCCGACGGCATCCACTTCAGCCGTCTACAGAACCGGCGTGAGTTGAACGCGGCCGTCGAATTGGTCCGGGAACTGCTGCCCTGATCGAAAGCGCCTACGGGCGAATGGAATCCAGGCGGACGGCGGCGCGCTCGAGCAGGTCGGACAGGGTCTTGCGTTCGGCGGGCGTGAACTCATCCGCCAGGGCGCGCTCGACGTGTACCGCGCGCTTGTCCGCATCGCGAAGCACTTTCGCGCCCGCTTCGGTGAGACGGGTTTCGAGCACATTGCGATGCCACTCGTGCGGGGTGCGCTCGATGAGGCCGCGATCGCGGAGATTGGCCAGAACCGTATTCATGGTCGGTGGCGTGACGCCGCATTGCCGAGCCAGGGCGGCGGCGGAGATGCCCGGGTTCTCACTCAGCACGAACAGGGCCGCGTACTGCGGGACGGTGACGCCCGCCGGTTTGAGCGCGGGCAACTTCGCACCCTGTAGCGCCTGTTCGGCGCGCTTGATATAGGAACCCAGGCGCTCGGAGGCAGACATCGACGTCACCCTCGTATAGTAGTCGACCCTATTCATTGTTCGAATCTTGACTATCATTAGAACTCTAATCTATGTTCGTGTCCGCACTACGGTGTTATCTCTATCGATCCGTATCGGAAGGTTCGACCATGCCCCGCGTCACCCGACTTCGCTTCGCCGTGCCCGCCGCCGCACTACTGCTCGCACTGGCCGCCTGCACCAGCAGTCAGGAGGCGGCAGCACCCACGGCCGCCCCGCAGATCCGCACCGCGTTCGATCTGCCCGATGCCAAGGCATACCCCGAGGGCATCGCGGTGGACGCACGCAATGGCGATGTGTACGTGGGATCGTTCACCAATGGCGCGATCTACCTCGCCGCCAAGGACAATTCGAAGGCCGAGGTCTTCCTGCCCTCGGGCACGGACGGCCGTCTGACCGCGAACGGCCTGCGCGTCGACACCGCCGGACGACTCTGGGTCATCGACCACACCCGCGGGGTCACGGTGTACGACACCGGAACTCGCGCCCGCCTGGCGAGTTTCGCACTCCCCGAAGGCCAGCCCTTCGTGAACGATCTGACCATCACCCCGGACGGCGGCGTCTACCTCACCGACAGCGTCGCCCCGGTCGTCTACCGCATCACCGCCGCCGAACTCACCGACGCGATGGCGCACGGCGGCACGGGCGAACTGCGCCCGTTCGCCGACCTCGGTTCCGCGAAAGATCCTGCGGCCCAATCGCCCCTACTCCTCAACGGTATCGTCTCCGATCCCGAGGGCCGCTACCTCCTGGTGATTGATATGGGCACCGGCGACCTCTACCGCGTCGGCCTGGACACCCAGCGCGGCATTGTCAAGGTGACCCAGCACGGCGACGGAATGATCAACGGCGACGGCCTGGAACTGCGCGACAGCACCCTCTGGGTCGTGCAGAACAAGGACAACACCGTGAGTCGCTGGACCCTGACCGACGACGGCAAAAACGCCACTCAGCAGCAGCGATTCACCGATGCGGCACTTGCCGTTCCAACCACGATCGCGCACGCCGGAGACCGCGCCCTGGTGGTGATCTCCCAATTCGATCGCGGTGGCCCCATGGGAGCGGGCACGCCCTCGCCCTTCACCGTCGCGGCCATCGACGGCTTCTGACCGGGCAAATCCGCAGAACCACTCCCCAATAGAGATCAGCTATAAAATAGCTGCGCGTCGCTCCACTCTGATCACCACGGGGACTGGGAGGGTGATCGCTATGGCTTCCGCGGTCACCGGTACCTCCTCGGCCTTCCTGATGCTCGGCGCGTGGATCAGCTGATGGCTCGCGGATCGAAGGGATGCGGATGAATCGCCGGAGCACCCTCTGGGGCATAGAGATCCGCTGGAACATGCTGGTTCGCGTCTCGGCGGTGTACACGGCGACGGCCACGGCGGGTCTGGCGATCATGATGCCGGTCAGCTACGGCTGGTACGGATTACCGCCCTACAAGGTCGATCTCATGATTCGCAGCGTGCCGCGCGCGATGGAATCCGGCGCCATGGTCGCGGTGCTCGCGGCGGCGCTGGTGGTCGGCATCGGCAGCGCCCGCGCGGCCTGGTTCGCCACCACCCTGGGTCTGCTCGGCATTCTGGCCAATCACGCCGGATTGCCGTGGGTCGACATCGATTCGCTGACCACGTTCAATTTCATCGATTCGCTGTGGGCGGGAGTGATCGTCGGCAGTCTCGCACCGGTGGTTTGGACAAGCCGAAAGGCCACGAGCGTCTACCTTTTCGGCGTCATCAGCTCGGCCGCGCTCGGCAATATCGTGCAGCGGCCCGCGGCGGGCGGCGACCTCAATCCGATCGAGCGCGTACTCGGTGACGCGCCACCGGTCTGGCTGATCGTGCTGGCGCTGGTGTTGATCGGGCTCGGACTGCTCATTCGCGCGATCGGATTTCCGGTGGCCCCGCCCGATGAGCGGGTATCGCTCGCGACCGTGGTCTCCGGCGCGATCGTGATCTTCAGCGTGGCGATGACCTCGAAATGGCTCTCGCACAGCGGTGCGCATCCGGCGGTCGTGGTCATCGCGGTGCTGGTGGTCATCACGGGCAGCGCGATCTCGGCGTTCATGCTGCCCGGGCGCGACGGTATCCCGGTGCTGTTGCTGGTGGCGTTCGCCGCCGCCGCGAGTGCGACGGTGACCGTACCGCGCCCGTGGTGGGCCGACGCGCTGGTCATCCTGGCGGTGGGGCTGGGGCTGGCCGCGGCGCGGCGCTGGCCGATGCCGCCGGTGGCGATCTCGCTGTCGTTCGCGATGGCGCTGGTCGCCATGATTCTCGCGCTGGTCACCACGCCGGGACAGGTGAGTTCGGTGCTCGGGGTGGTGTGTATCGGCCTGGTCGGCGGTTACAGCGTGGCGGCCGCGCTCCCGGCCCTGGCGACCAGCATGGTGGTGGCCATCGGGGCGCTGTTCGTGCCGTCCGCCGCGGTGGCCCTGCGCGGTCGCCTGTTCGGCCGGGTCAGCTACTCCCCCGGGTGGTATCGGGTCGCCCCGGCCCCGCACGATCCGGTGCCCGCCTATGCCGCCCTGGGCATCGCGATCGGCTGCGGTGGCGTGATCTACCTGCTGTACCGGCTACGGAGTGTCGCAGAGAAAGACGGTGGCGGTCTTGCCTATCCGGGTAATAACCAGTGAATGCGGTTGTTTCCCACGGGGTTTGAGCTTGGCTCGCAGCGCGTCCGGATCGAGATCGACACCGCGGGTGAGGATTTCCAGCGGGCCGCAGTCCCGCCGGTGGAGTTCGGCCCGCAAGGGCTTCTCCCGGAACTCCATGCGGTCGAGGATGCGGAAGCCGCGCATCCCTTCGGGAACGGTATCGCCGGTGAGGTAGGCGATACGCGGATCGAGTTGCCACAGACCGTGTTTGGCGGCGTAGTGCCGCACCAGTCCGGCCCGGATGACCGCACCGTCCGGATCGATGATCCATGCGCCGGGCTCGCGCTCGGGGATATCGTCCGGTTCGGCATCGGTCAGGATCTCCGGCGGGCGCGAGCTGGTAAGCACTGTGGCGCGGCGGGTTACGCCCGCCTCCGCCAGTCCCGGTGACCACAGGCAGGCTTCGCGCACCGCACCGTCCAGGGACGCGACCTCGATCTCCCCCGCCCAGGCCAGTTGGTCGAAATCCAGTCCGGGAGCGCACTTCACGGCCAGATCCCGGCCCGCGTACGCCGCCAGGAGATCCGGCAGCGGCGGTTGCAGTTTCGCCGGATCGTGGGTGCGGCGGCCATCCGCGCGGCGGGCCGGATCCGCGATCACCACCTCGGCGGTACTGCACGGCCGCAGCGCATCGGCCTTGGCCAGCAATACATTCCGGGCATTCGAGAGATTGTGCGCGGCAATGGACAGCCGGACGTCATCGAGATCGCTGCCGATGACCGCCGGGCAGACCCGCGCCAATTCGGCGAGTTCGGCTCCGATGGAACAGGTTACGTCGTGGACGCTGCGGCCCTTCAGGCGTTCGGCGCGATGCCGGGCCACGGCCGTCGGCGTGGCCTGCTGGAGAGCGTCATCGGTGAACAGCCATTCCCCCGCATCGGAGAGTTTGGCGGTGGCGCGGCGGCGCAGGCGGACGGTCTCCACCAGGGCGGCCGCGCGGTCACCGTGCGCGCGGCGGATCTGTTCCAGATCCCGCAGCAGCGAGGCCGGGGTCAGCGCGAACGCGCCGACCTCGGCCAGCGCGGCCGTACCGGCCGCGCTGCCCAGGTGGGCGACGTCATCACGAGAGAAGGCGTAGCCCACCGGGTTTCGGTCCTACTTGGCCGAGACGCCGGGCTTCACGCCGGTGATCATGGCGTTGTAGAAGAACTGGCGGGGCACGATATGGCGCATGACCTTCTCGTCCAGCCAGCTGAAGCCGAGCCAGGCGCGGTACTGCGCCATGCGGTAGCCGATGGTGAGCTTCTCGGCGGGCACCGCTGCCTCGAAGGTGCGCACCGGCCAGCCCCACAGGGCGGCGGCGAACTCTTCGGTCTTGGCCTGCACCTCGACGGCGCCGGCGCTGCGCGCCATGGCCTCGAGATCCGACGGATCGAAGGTGTGCAGATCGACGACGGCCTCGAGGGCGGCCGCGCGCGAGGACTCGTCGAGCTCCTCCTGCGGGCGACGCCAGTCCTTGAGGAACGGCAGCTTGGTGATCTCGGTGGTCACCTTCCAGGTGGCCTGGCCCAGGCGGCGCGCGTAGATATTGCCGATTGTGGTCGGCTCACCGGCGAAGACGAAACGCCCACCCGGCTTGAGTACGCGCAGGCACTCCTTGAGCGCCAGCTCCACATCCGGAATGTGGTGCAGCACAGCGTGTCCGCACACCAGATCGAAGGTGTCGTCCTCGTACGGGATGGTTTCGGCGTCGGCGACCCGGCCGTCCACGTCCAGGCCCAGGTTCTGGCCATTGCGGGTGGCGACCTTGACCATGCCCGGGGACAGGTCGGTGACCGAACCGCGCTTGGCGACACCGCCCTGCATCAGGTTCAGCAGGAAGAAGCCGGTGCCGCAACCGAGTTCGAGAGCCCGCTCGTACGGCAGCGGGGCATCCGGCACGACCGCGTCGAAGCGGCCGCGCGCGTATTCGATACAGCGCTCGTCATAGGAGATGGACCATTTGTCGTCGTAGGTCTCCGCTTCCCAATCGTGGTAGAGCACCTGCGCGAGCTTGTTGTCGGAATACGCGGCCTGGACCTCCGCCTCGGTGGCGTGCGGGTTCGGCGCGGGGTCTTCAGGACGAACGGTCATAACAGGGCAGCCTAATGAATACCCCGGTGGGGCCGGTTATCGGCCCGGCTAACGGCCTGTGAACGAGGCCGCACCTGGACCATCGGCCAAATAAGAACGCGTTCCAACCTGCTGATCTTCGGTGCCGAACAGCGCGGTCCACTCGGTGCGCGCGCGATCGTGCCCGTGCGTACCCGCCTCGAAGACCCGCTTCGCGGCAGCCAAGGCGAGGGCCGGACCGCCGGTGAATTGCCGTGCCCAGCGCAGGGCCGCGGTGAAGACGTCATCGGGTGCCACGACCTCGTCGACCAGGCCGATCTTCGCGGCTTCCTTCGCGTCGACGAAGCGGCCGCTGTAGACCAGATCCTTGGCCTGCGACGGGCCGATGAGCAGGCTCAGGCGGCGAATGCCCGCGACCGGGATCAGGCCCGCCTTGATCTGCGGCAGGCCCAGTTTCACGTTGTCACCGATAATGCGGCGATCCGCGCCCAGCGCCAGTTCCAGTCCAGCGCCGAGCGCATAACCGCTGATGGCCGCGACCGTCGGCTGCGGCAGCCGGGCCAGGCAGCTCAGCGCCGCCTGGAAATCCTTGACCACGGCCTCGGCCTGCTCGGGTGTGAATCCGGCCAGTTCGGCCATCTCATCGCCCGCGGAGAACACCCGCTCATCGCCGTACACGACGACCGCGGAGACGCTCGCGTCCGCCGCGATCTCGTCGGCGGCGGCCGCGACCTCGAGGGCCACTTGCAGATCGATCAGATTCATCGGCGGGCGCGCGATGCGGAGCACGGCAATGCCCTCCGCCACACCCCGGTCCACGGTCACGAATTCGGCCACAGCGGTCACCCTACTTCCGTCCAACCGCCCGGTCCGACACCGGTCGCCGCGCGCGCCACGGGTGAAACCGGACGCGCTCTCACTCCGGGCGCTGCGAACCGCGCAGGCGGGCGTTCTCCGGGAGATCGGCGAAGTAGCGATCCGCGTGCGGGAACGCCAATGCGAGCTTCGCCTCGGGGTCATAGATCGGCATGATCGGATCGATGGTCCGGACCGCCGCCAGAATAGCGGCGGTGGAATCGAATTCGCGCAACGCCACCAGCTGGGTCCAGGTCGGCGGCAGCAGCACGTCCAGGCCCTGCTTCCAGCGGTCGATGCCCTCGTCGGGGGTGCACCAGGTGACCACATCGGCCTCGGTGGTGGCACCGTCGGCGAGCTGTCCCTCGGGCAGCACGGCCACGAAGAAGCGGGTGTCATAGCGGCGCGGTTCCACCACGGGGGTGATCCAGTTGTCCCACGGCCGCAGCAGATCCGCGCGCAGCACCAGGTTCTCGCGGGTCAGGAATTCGGCGAAGGAGAGTTCGCGGCGCTCCAGCTGCCCGCGCGCCTCGGCGTAGACCGAGGTGTCGGTGACGACCGTATCGGCGGTCGGCCCCGCGAGCAGCACACCGCATTCCTCGAAGGTCTCGCGCACCGCCGCGCACACCAGGGTCTGCGCGCGCCCGGCATCGGTGCCGAAGCGCTCGGCCCACCAATCCGCGTCCGGCCCGGCCCATTCCAGGGTCACCGCGGCGTCGGAGCGGTCCACGCCGCCACCCGGGAACACCGTCATACCGGCGGCGAAGGCCATGCCGACGACGCGCCGCTGCAGGAAAACCTCGGGTCCGCGCGCGCCATCGCGCACCAGCATCACCGTGGAGGCGTCCTTGACGGGCGCGACGGCGGGAACAGTCTCACTCACCTTTCGCACCCTAACGGTTGCTAGGGCGCCTGGCGAACATCCCCCAGAGCGCGAGCGCCAGCACCGTCGCACCGATGCCGATTCCGCAGATCAGACCCCATCCCCCGGCCTGGTACGCGGAACCCGCCGTCACCGAACCGGCCACGCCGCCCAGGAAGTAGGTGACCATGTACGCGGTCGTGAGCCGACTGCGCGCCGCCGGATCGAGCGCGTAAATGGCGCTCTGATTGGACAATTGGATGCCCTGCACGCCGAAATCGAACACCAGCAGCGCGATGATCAGCACCCACACATTGATCCCGCCCCAGGCCAGCAGCCCCCAGCCGATCAGCACGGTCACCCACACCAGCGTGGTCACCATGCGCAACCGGCCCTGATCGGCCAGCCGTCCCACGATCGGCGCGCCCAGCGCACCGGCGACACCGGCCAGCCCGAACAGGCCGATGACGAATTCCGAATAGTGGTACGAACTGGACCCGGAACCCGCGAGCAGGAACGCCAAACCGGTCCACATGCCCGAAAAGCAGGCCATGGCAAGGAATCCCAGCGCCATCCGCTGGCGCAGCACCGCGTGTTCGCGAATCAGGCCCAGCACCGAGGCGAGCACCTCGGGATAGCTCTCCTCGGTCGCCGCCCGCCCGGTCGCGGGCACCAGCAGATACACGCTGATCGACATGATCAACTGGATCGCGGCGGCCACCAGCAGCACCCCGCGCCAGCCCGCGAATTCGGCGATGGCCCCGGAGATGACCCGCGACAACAGGATTCCCAGCAGCAACCCGCTCATCACGGTGCCGACGATCTCGCCGCGCTTATGCGGATCGGCCAGCGCCGAGGACCACGGCACCACCACCTGCGCCGCCGACGCCGTGACGCCGGTGGCGAACACGCCGAGCAGCAGCAACGGCAGATTCGGCGCGGCGGCGGAAAGACCCAGCGCCACAACCGAAACAGCCAGCAGTCCCGGCACCATGCGCCGCCGCTCCAGGAAATCCCCGAGCGGCACCAGCAGTGCGACACCGCTCAGGTAGCCCACCTGCGCCGCGCTGACGAGCAGGGCCGCCGCCACCGACGAGACGCGCAGATCGCTCGCCACCTGATGCAGCAGCGGTTGCAGGTAGTAGAGGCAGGCGGCGGACGAACCCGCCGTGACCGCGAACACCAGCACGGTCAGGCGAGTCAGCGGCGAGGACACGGCGTCCGGGGCGTCAGGACGAGCGGGCGAAATGGTCACGTATTCATGGTCCGACCTGAGGTGCATCAATGGAAGCGATGAGTTTTGATGGAGCCATCTACGGAATCGATAGACTGACGCGGTGGAGATCCGGCAGATCGAATGTTTCCTCGCCTGCGAGCAGGAAGGGTCGTTCACCGCCGCCGCGCGCACCCTGAATCTGGTGCAGTCGGCCGTGTCGACCAGCGTCGCCAAACTCGAGCGCGAACTCGGGGCGCGGCTGTTCGATCGCACCCCGCACGGGTTGCGACTCACCGACGCCGGGCGCGAGGCCGTGGCACCGGCCCGAATCATGTTGCGGGCCAGGCACGATATCGCCGACGGCATCGACCGGGCCCGGGGCCACGTGCGGGGCGAGGTGGTGATCGGCAATTTCATGAATATCCACACCCTCGATTACGCGAACATCATCTCGGAACTCCGCGTGCGCTATCCGGAGGTGACTTTGCAAATGCGGCAGAACATTTCGGGAGTACGCGGCAATATCGCCGGATTGCGCGACGGCAGTCTGGAGATCGCGCTGGTCGCCGGAATGACCGAGGAGATCGAGGGGCTGACGATGTATCCGATCAGCTCGGAGACCATTGTGCTGGGCACCGCGCCCGGTCATCCGCTGGCGGGCCGCCCCTTCGACGCGGCGGATCTGGCGGGTACCCGATTCATCGATTTCGCGCCCGGCTGGGGTATTCGCGGTGTGGCCGACGCATTGTTCCCCGAACGCGACAGCGTGATCGAAGTGGCCGATCAGGTATTCGCGATGGAATTGGCCGCCAAGGATTTCGGCGTCCTGCTGATACCGCGCTCGACCGCCGCGACCACCGATTCCATCGTCTGGTCCGAACGCGCGGGCACACCCATTCCCTGGCATCTCGCGGTCGCGCACGATGCCAATCGCACCCCGTCCAATGCCGCGCGCATCGTCATCCGGGCGCTGTGCCGTTGCGATCGGGAGTGATTCAATCGATCAGGTGCACCGAGCCGCTGCGGGTTTCGATGGCGACCGGTGCGGTCGCGCCGTCCTGGCGGGACCAGGTGCCGCGCACCTTGCCGGTGCGGAAGTCCTGCACCTGGCTGATCACCGCGGCGCTGGTGTCATCGGTCCAGGTGACCAGGAAGATGCCCGGTTCCACGGTGGCCACCGCCACCGGCGAGGTGGTTTTGCGCCCGGTATCGGCGGCCACATAGGTGAGCGTGCGCCCGTCGCCGCCGAAGGTCGCGGTGCCGCCGGACCCGCTGTCATAGGTGAGTTGTACGGTCTTGCCGACCAATTCGGCGGGAATCGCGGCGGGCGCCAGGCCCTCCGCCGATTCCGAGGGTGAGAGTTTGTGCGGCGGTGCGGGATCCGCGGCACAGGCCGCCGCCGCCAGCGCTACCGCCATGAGCGCCACGATCCCGAGTGTGCGACCCACCCCTGCTCCCTCCGCCCGCGCCGAACATTCGCCACAGAGTGGCGATGCGTCGGCGATTGCATCGACAGACCAGTTCAACGCTGAAACTGGAGATATTGCCGACAGTTTGCCCGCTGTCGGCAACCGATGCAATGGCAGCGCGCCGGGCAAGCGCGAACCGGATTCAGCGGTTGCGGTGCCGCCCGAAACGCTGTGCGCGGCGCGCGAAATAGCGGCCGTCGATCTTGTCCAGCGCGATCGACTGCCGGAACGCCTCGCTCAGATTCTCGGCGGTGAGCACATCGGTGAGCAGACCCTGCGCCACCACACTGCCCTCATTGAGCAGCAGGCCGTGCGTGAACCCGGGCGGAATCTCCTCCACGTGATGGGTGACCAGCACCGTCGCGGGCGCATCCGGATCGGCCGCCAGATCGCCGAGCCGCTCCACCAATTCCTCACGCCCGCCCAGATCCAGCCCGGCGGCGGGCTCATCGAGCAGCAGCAGTTCCGGATCGGTCATGAGCGCGCGGGCGATCAGCACCCGTTTGCGCTCACCCTCGGACAGCGTCCCGTAGGCGCGATCGGAAAGATGTTCCGCGCCCAGGCTTTCCAGAATGTCGACGGCGCGATCGGTATCGATGTCGTCATAGCGCTCCCGCCAGCGGCCCAGGACCGCGTATCCGGCGGACACCACCAGATCGGACACCTTCTCATCGACCGGAATGCGCCCGGCGATCGCGGCCGAGGACAAGCCGATGCGCGGTCGTAGTTCGTTCATATCCACTTTGCCGAGGGTCTCCCCCAGCAGATTGGCGGCGCCCGACGTGGGGAACATCTCGGCGGCGGCCATGCGCAGCAGTGATGTCTTGCCGGCGCCGTTGGGGCCCAGCACTACCCAGCGTTCGTCGAGTTCCACCTGCCAGGTGACCGGTCCGACGAGCGTATGGCCCGAACGTCGGACGGTGACATCGTTGAAGTCGATGAGCAGATCGGGATCCGGTTGCGGCACGGGGTCCATCTTGGCCCACCGCCCTGGACGCTCGTCAACGTGGTGGGAAAACTCGATGCGTGTCACCTTCTCCCGCACCGTATCCGGAGCTCGATCCGCGGGATAGCTCCGGTTCCTCGGGGCTGCGCGCATGACCCTGGCGGTGCCGGTTATGGGTCTGGCCACGACCGCGCGCGTCCTCGCCCGTGGAGCGGAACATGCGGGCCAGGAGCAGTGCCACCGGGATCGAGAGCACAACCCAGACAATGAGAACAATCAGCAGTGTCGTCATATCGTGTTTCCTCCTGCGGAAACTCGTGCACCGATCCTTCTCCTGCAGCTCGGTGAAGTCGATACCCCAGCGCACATAGGCCAGTGTGCGGACCGAACGGTTCGCGGCGTGGACACTTTCGGGCATTCGCCTTATTCAGTTAGGCGGTACCGCGATCACGGTGATCGAGCCGGGGGCCACCTCGGTGAATCCGGCGTCGCGCACCGCGATCGCGGTACCCTCGGCCACTCGCCGCAGCAACCGTGCCCAGTGCTCGGGGTCTGCGTCGGTCACAGTGCATCGGAAACCGCGTGTGGCCCAGGCATGCGCCTGCCCTACCGGCATGAACCCGGCCAGCAGCATGCTCGCGTGCCCTACCTGCGCGGCGGCCTTACCCACTGTCATACCCAATTTCGCGTCGACCCATAGCGTGGGATACCCGGGATCGATCGAGATCGGTTCATCCACTTCCAATTCGGTGCCGCCGATCTGAAGGCGTTTGATCCGCGGGTCGATTTCTCCGACCGCGCCGGGAACCAGCGCCCGCGCCTGCGCGCCCTCGAATTCGACGGTCACCCCCGGCACCTCCTGCGCGGCCAGCCACTGCGCGCCGCGAGCCCGCCTGGCCACCTTGCGAATTCGGGAGCGCTTCCAGGTGAGATAGCGCTCCTCCCATTCACCGCCGTCGCCGACCCGCTCGTCCAGGCACAGCGCCACCACCGCCGTGGCGGCCGCCGCGAGCAGTGCGCTGCGCCGGGGCGGATCGATCTTCGGAATGTGCAGCACCATCTGCATGGCCTGCACCAGCGCCGGGTCCTCGGGATCGCCGCCACCGCCGTAGCCCTGTGCCAGTTCGGCGTGCCGGGCCACGAACCCGGCATCGATGGTGGATTCGACACTGGACACCGGCATCACACTCCTCATCACACGACAACTCTGAGCCAGGGTAATCACTTTTCGAAAAGCCCTGACCCAGCCCCGATTACGTAACCTTCAGATTCAGGGTGAAACGTTCGGCCGGATCGATGCCCTGTTCCCACGGCCGCCGGTATTCGAGCACCAGCCGGGTCGCGCCGGGAGCTTGCGCGGTGAACCGGAAGATCGCGGTGCCGCCCACGCCGACCATGCCGTTGGGGCTCGGATCCTGTTCGTACTCCATACCACCGTCCTGCTTGACGATGTTCTGGTCCAGTTCGGCCAGCTGCCACAGGTATCCGGTGGTGGGGTTGGCGGCCAGCTTCACGGTCAGGCCCTGACCCACCGTCAGCGGGATGTCCTTACCGTCCTGATCCTTGGCGGCGACGACCGGATCTGGCACGTGATGGGCGGCGGAAGTGGTTGTGGTGGGCCGCACTTCGTTCGGGTTGTCGTTACCACCGCATCCGGCCAGAGCCAGCCCGAGCATCACTACCGCCAGTGGTATGCGCATCCGCACGGACAGCCTCCCATCGTCGTGATCGAAGCATTGCGATCACGCTACCGACGGGAGGGCCGCCGATCGTGCAGGCGGCCCAACACGTTTTGGTGTCTAGCGGGGCAGCGGCACCCGGCGGATACCGCCGTCCTGCGCGTCGGCGGCCTCGAGTTCGGCACGGGTGACGCCGAGGATGAACAGCACCGCGTCCAGGAACGGATGCGAGAGCGCGGTATCGGCGACCTCGCGCAGCGCGGGCTTGGCATTGAAGGCGATGCCCAGACCCGCGGCATTGAGCATGTCGATATCGTTCGCGCCGTCGCCGACCGCGACGGTCTGCTCCATCGCCACGCCCGATTCGGCGGCGAAGCGGCGCAGCATGACCGCCTTCGCGGCCCGGTCCACGATCTCGCCGACCACGCGTCCGGTGAGCTTGCCGTCCACGATCTCCAGGGTGTTGGCCTGGACGAAATCCAATTCCAGCTCGTGTGCGAGCGGTTCGATGACCTGGCGGAAACCGCCGGACACCACACCGCAGCGGAAACCGATGCGGCGCAACGTGCGAATGGTGGTGCGCGCGCCCGGGGTCAGCTCGATCTGATCGGCGACCTCGTCGATGACCGACGCGTCCAGCCCCGCGAGGGTGGCCACGCGCTGGCGCAGCGATTCCGCGAAATCGATCTCACCGCGCATGGCGGCCTCGGTGACGGCGCGCACCTCGTCCTCGACACCGGCGTGCGCGGCCAGCATTTCGATGACTTCGCCCTGGATCAGCGTCGAGTCCACGTCGAACACGATTAGCCGCTTGGACCGGCGCGCCAGTCCGGCCCGCTCGACCGCGATATCGACGCTCTCCTTGGCGGCCACCACGGCCAGCATGGTGCGCAGCGTGGTCTCGGCCCCCGCCGCGGGCGGCACGGTGACCATGAGCTCGAGGCCCGTCACCGGATAGTCGGCGATACCGCGAATGGAATCGATATTCGCGCCCTGTTCGGCGAGCTTGCGCGAGATCGCGCTGAACGCGCGCGCGGTGACCGGGCTGCCCAGCACCACCACGGCGTGGGTCGACAGTCGTGCACCCGCGACCGAATCCGCCCCGATCTCCACATCCACGTTCATGCCGACGCTGGCCATCGCGTCCTCGAGCTGATCCTGCAAACCCTCCGGATCGCACGGACAGGACACCAGCACACCCAGCGTCAGCCGCCCCCGGATCACGACCTGCTCGACATCGAGCAGGCTGACGGCATTATTGGACAGCGCCGCGAGCAATACCGACGTCACGCCCGGCTTGTCGGGTCCGGTGACCGTGACCAGAACCGTCGTGTCAGACGTCGTGCTCAATCGAAACTCCCGTTCTCGCGACTCCCCCCGCATGACATGCGGTGAGGCGCGTCCATTCTGTCAGGTAAGTCGTCCCCGGCTCGCGCCACCCACCGTCACCGACATCACAGCGGCACGAGCGACCCCGCGCACGGGTCGGCGAGCATATCGGCGGGACGGCCGCGGATGTCACAACAGCTTCGCGGCACCGGAGCAGAGCTCGTCGAGGACCTGCGCCACCGGACGGACCTCGGTGATCGCGCCGACACCGGTGCCCGCGTACACCGGAACGATGTCGTGGTCGCCGGATTCGAGCCCGGCGCGCAATTCGGCGCGGGCCTGATCGGGCAGATCACCGGTGCGCTCGGACCAGCGGTCGGTGAAGGCGTTGCGCAGCAGGCGCGCGGGAAAGTGCGCGGGCCACGGCAAGCCCTTGGCCACATCGAACAGCCGGGTGACGACCGCGTCCCGGCCCTGCGCCGCCACCATGGCCTGGCGCTCCGGCTCGGCGAGCAGGGATTCGGTGCAGGCGGCCAGGCAGGTGCCCAGCCACGCCCCGCTCGCCCCGGCGGCCAGGGCGACCGCGAGATCACGCGGGGTGGCGATACCGCCCGCGGCGAGCACCGGCACCGGCACCTCGGCCACGATCGATTCGAGCAGGGGCAGCGTCGCGACTTCCACCGCGCCGTGGCCGCCGCCCTCCAAACCCCGCGCGACCAGCACATCGACCCCGGCGTCAGCAGCTCGGTGCGCGTCGTCGAGGCTGAAAACCTGTGTGGCCGCGAGGATTCCGGCCTCGTGCAGCCGCCCCACCCAGGACAGATCGGTACCGAAGCTCACCGAGATCAGGGTTGGACCTGCGGCGATGGCGGCGGGAAGCAGTTCGGGCTCCTTGCGAATCACCCAGTCCACCAGGCCGATTCCGAACGACCCCGCCAGTCCGTCGAGATGAGTCAGCTCGGCCGCGAGCGCGGCGGGCGATCCCGCACCGCCCATACCGATCATGCCGAGTCCGCCCGCGCGGGTGACCGCCGCCGCGAATCGCCCGCCCGCGACCCCGCCCATGGGTGCGTTCACCACGGGTAACCGCAGTCCGATCGCCCGCGACCAGGCGGTGGACAGTTCGGGCTCCGGCATCGGATCGCGTTCGGTCACTCCACATTTCTATACCGGAATCGGCTGCCGCGGTCAGTCGTCCCTACCCCGGATACGCCGATGGCGGCCGTCGAAAGACGGCCGCCATCGCGGTGATTCGGGTCGGGCTGCTACTTGTCAGCCTTCTCCAGCTCGTGCACGGTGTGGGGCTTGGTGCCCCAGCCGACGTGGGCTTCGGCGCGCATGCGCTCGACCATGTGCGGGTAGTGCAGCTCGAACGCGGGGCGCTCGGAGCGGATGCGCGGCAGCTCGTAGAAGTTGTGCCGCGGCGGCGGGCAGGAGGTCGCCCACTCCAGGGAGTTGCCGTAGCCCCACGGATCGTCGACCGTGACGACCTCGCCGTAGCGGTAGGACTTGAAGACGTTCCAGATGAACGGCAGCATCGACGAACCCAGGATGAAGGCACCGATGGTGGAGATGGTGTTCAGGGTCGTGAAGCCGTCGGTCGGCAGGTAGTCGGCGTAGCGGCGCGGCATACCTTCGTTACCCAGCCAGTGCTGGACGAGGAAGGTGGTGTGGAAGCCGACGAAGGTGGCCCAGAAGTGCCACTTGCCCAGGCGCTCGTCCATCATGCGGCCGGTCATCTTCGGGAACCAGAAGTAGATGCCCGCGAAGGTGGCGAACACGATGGTGCCGAAGAGCACGTAATGGAAGTGCGCCACAACGAAGTACGTGTCAGAGACGTGGAAGTCGATCGGCGGGGCGGCCAGGATGACACCCGACAGACCACCGAAGAGGAATGTCACCAGGAAGCCGATGGACCACAGCATGGGTGTTTCGAAGGTCAGCTGACCCCGCCACATGGTGCCGATCCAGTTGAAGAACTTCACACCGGTCGGAACCGCGATGAGGAACGTCATGAACGAGAAGTACGGCAGCAGCACCGCGCCGGTGGCGTACATGTGGTGCGCCCACACCGCGATGGACAGCGCGGCGATACCGAGCGTCGCGTAAACCAGTGTGGTGTAACCGAAGATCGGCTTACGGCTGAAGACCGGGAAGATCTCCGACACGATGCCGAAGAACGGCAGCGCGATGATGTAGACCTCCGGGTGACCGAAGTACCAGAACAGATGCTGGTAGAGCAGCGCACCGCCGTTCGCCGGGTCATAGATATGACCACCCAGGTGGCGGTCGTACGCCAGGCCGAACAGCGCCGCGGTCAGCAGCGGGAAGGCAAGCAGCACAAGCACACTGGTGACGGCGATATTCCAGGTGAAGATCGGCATCCGGAACATGGTCATACCCGGGCAGCGCAGGCAGACCACGGTGGTGAGCATGTTGACGCCACCGAGGATGGTGCCCAGACCGGAGACGGCCAGGCCCAGGATCCACAGGTCGGCGCCGACGCCCGGCGAGTGCACGATGTCGGACAGCGGGGTGTACGCGGTCCAGCCGAAGTCGGCCGCACCACCGGGGGTGATGAAACCGGCGGTGGCCATGGTGCCGCCGAACAGGTACAGCCAGTAGCTGAACGCGTTCAGGCGCGGGAACGCCACATCGGGCGCGCCGATCTGCAGCGGCAGGATGATGTTGGCGAAGCCGAACACGATCGCGGTCGCGTAGAACAGCAGCATGATCGTGCCGTGCATGGTGAACAGCTGATTGAACTGCTCGGGCGACAGGAACTGCATGCCCGGGCGAGCCAGCTCGGCGCGCATCAGCAGCGCCATGAGTCCGCCGACGAGGAAGAAGGACATGGCGGTCACGAGGTACATGACGCCCAGGACCTTCGGGTCCGTCGTGGTGACCATCTTGTAGATAAACGAACCCTTGGGACCCACCCGCTGTGGGTAGGGCCGAGCCGCCTCCACTTGACGGACTGGCTGTGGCTCTACGGCAGTCACAAATCCTCCTGAACAGGTGCCTACTGGTCGTTCGTACGCGGGTCTTCCGGCGTCCAGTTCGCTGCATGACGAACGACGGGGGGCCTAGCGCTTCAAGGATCGTAAACCGTGCTCCCACAGCGGTCGCGGGCTGGTCCTACTCTGTGTCGTAATTGGGTGTCGGGGTCGCCGGATGTACGCTGCCAGCCATGCCGGTGCGCGAGTCCGCTTCCACCCGAATCACGTTCGCCTCCACTGCCGCCCCCGTGCGCCGTTTGCGCACCTGGGGCGCTGTTCTGGCCGCTGCCGCGGTGCTACCGGCGGGTCTACTCGCGGGGTGTGGCAAGGGTACGGACGATGCCATGAGCTCGATCGTGCGCACCACGACCAATATCGCCGGGGCCGGCGTGGTGGGTCTGGAGCGCGATACCCGGGCCGCGTGCGCGCTGCCGAGTTCCCCCGACGCGACCGCGGGCACCGTCCCGGTCAACCACACCGCCGGAATCACCGAGGTGCCCGCCGACGCCAAACGCGTTGTGGTGCTGTCCACCGCCGCCCTGGACGCGGTCTGCGCCCTGGGCCTGTGGGAGCGAGTCGTCGGGGCCGCAACGGTTTCCGGTCCCACCCCGCAACCCTCCTACCTGGGCACGGGCGTGCTGTTGATCCCCCAGGTCGGCACCGTCACCGCGCCGGACCCGGCGAAAGTGGCGGAGCTGAAACCGGATCTGATCCTCGGCTCGAGTGCGGACAGCGCGCAGTACGACGCGTTGAAGGCCATCGCCCCCACCGTGCTCGCGGGTTCGGAGAACGGCTGGCAGGCCGAGTTCAGCACCTACGGCGCGGCCCTGGATCGCAAGACCGCCGCCACCAAGGCCCTGGAGGATTACCGCACCGCCGCGCGCGATGCCGGAAACGCGCAGTCCGCCAGCCTGACCCAGGCGTCGGTGCTGCGCTTCGATCCGAAGGTCATCCAGGTGCAGGGCGGCAACAGCTTCGCCGGGCTCGTGCTGGGCGATGCCGGGGTGCAGCGCCCGCAGTCCCAGCGCGGTAATTCCTACGATGTGGCGAGCCTGGGCAGCGAGACCGATCGCAACAAGGTCGAGGGCGACATCATCTTCCTGATGTTCGACGGCAAGGACGGTCAGAAGAACGCCGAATCGATCATGCACGGCGATGACTGGAAATCGCTGAGCGCGGTCTCGGATCGCCGGGAATTCGTTGTCGAGGACAGCATTTGGCACGGTTCGGGCATTACCGCGGCCCGCGCCATCCTGGAGGATCTGAAGATGCTCAACGCCTATGTGAGCGACTGAATTTCGCGTTCGTCACACCGCGTCGTCACACAGACGAAAGCCCGGCATCCGCTGATCGGATTGCCGGGCTTCGCTTTTCAGTGGACTAGAACTCCCAGTCCTCGTCTTCGGTGTTGACCGCCTTGCCGATGACGTAGCTCGAACCCGAGCCGGAGAAGAAGTCGTGGTTCTCGTCGGCGTTGGGCGAAAGCGCCGACAGGATGGCCGGATTGACGTCGCACTCGTCCTTGGGGAACAGGCCCTCGTAGCCGAGGTTCATCAGCGCCTTGTTGGCGTTGTAGCGCAGGAACTTCTTGACGTCCTCGGTGAGCCCGACCTCGTCGTACAGATCCTGGGTGTACTCGACCTCGTTCTCGTACAGCTCGAACAGCAGCTCGAAGGTGTACGCCTTGAGTTCGTCGCGCTCAGCCTGCGAGACCAGTTCCAGGCCCTTCTGGAACTTGTAGCCGATGTAGTAGCCGTGCACGGCCTCATCGCGAATGATCAGGCGGATCATATCGGCGGTGTTGGTGAGCTTGGCCCGCGAGGACCAGTGCATGGGCAGGTAGAAGCCGGAGTAGAACAGGAAGGACTCGAGCAGGGTGGAGGCCACCTTGCGCTTGAGCGGATCCTCGCCGTTGTAGTACTCGAGCACGATCTCGGCCTTGCGCTGCAGGTTCCGGTTCTCCTCGGACCAGCGGAAAGCCTCGTCGATCTCGCGGCTGGAGCACAGCGTGGAGAAGATCTGGCTGTAGCTCTTGGCGTGCACCGACTCCATGAAGGCGATGTTCGTCATGACGGCTTCTTCGTGCGGGGTCAGCGCATCCGGGATCAGGCTGACCGCGCCGACCGTGCCCTGGATGGTGTCCAGCAGCGTGAGGCCGGTGAAGACCCGCATGGTGAGCTGCTTCTCGCTGGGGGTCAGCGTGGCCCATGACGGAATGTCATTGGAGACCGGCACTTTCTCCGGCAACCAGAAGTTTCCGGTGAGCCGGTCCCAGACCTCCGCGTCCTTGTCATCGATTACGCGGTTCCAGTTGATCGCCGATACCCGATCAATCACCTTGGTTACACGCATGGTCGTGTGGTCCACCGTCATCCTCTCAGCTCACCCATCCTCGTGGCTTGAACACTACTACTGGGGGAGAGCCTCAGTGCGCAGCACAAGCCCTTGTGTCTTCAACCGTCCGCCGATCAGATGCCGAGAACCAATTTCGCTGTCATGAAATAGATCACGAGCCCGGTCGCGTCGACCAGTGTGGTGACCATCGGGGCGGAGATCACAGCCGGATCGATGCGCAGTTTCTTGGCCAGCAGCGGCATGGTGCCGCCGATGGTGGCCGCCCAGCCGCAGATGACGATGAGCGTGATGCCCACCACCACACCGATTTTCGCGCCCACGAACATCCCGGCGATGAGCATGCCGACCACGGCCAGCATGCAGCCCAGCAGCAGGCCCACCCGGCATTCGCGCCAGATCACCTTGAACAGGTCCGACACCCGCACCTCGCCGACCGCGAGCGCGCGCACGCAGGTGGTGGCGGCCTGCGCCCCCGCATTGCCGCCCGCGCCGATGAGCAGCGGAATGAACAGGGCCAGATGCGCGGCCTGTTCCAGGGTGCCCTCGAAGAAATCGGTCACCGTGACCGTGAGGGTCGCCGCGACCAGCAGCAGCATCAGCCACAGCGCCCGGTAGCGCGCCAACTGGAAGACGCCCGCCGCCATGTAATGACCGGCCCACGGCGTGGTGCCCGCCTGCCGCGCCACATCCTCGGAATCGGCGGCCTCGATGACCTCGATGGCATCGTCGATGGTGAGCAGGCCCACCAGCCGGTCCTCACTGTCGACCACCGGCAGGTTGATCAGGTTGGCGCCCTGCATGAGCCGGGCCGCCTTCTCCGCCGAATCGGTGGCGCGCGCGTAAACAGGTTCGGAGACAACGAGATCCGCAATCATGGCATCGGGCGAGGAGAGCACCAGCTCACGCAGTTCCACAATGCCGATGAGGCGGCGGCCCGCGTCCACCACCGGCAGGGTGTACACGGTTTCGGCGTTGGCGCCCTTGGCGCGCACGGTTTGCAGGGCGGCGGACACCGGCAGATTACGCGGCAGCGCAACGACTTCCGGCGTCATGTACAGCCCGACCGAACCTTCGGGATAGCCGAGCAGGGTGGCGGTCATGCGGCGCTCTTCCGAACTCAGGCCCGCCAGCACCTTTTTGGCGACCTTGGCCGGAGCCTCGCGCAACATGCGGGCGCGATCGTCGGGATCCATCTCCTCGACCAGATCGCGGAAGCTCTGATCGCGCAGGCCGTGCAGGATCTGCTGCTGATCGATCGGTTCCAGTTCCTCGAACACATCGAGGGCGCGATCCTTGTCCAGCAGCCGGAAGGCCATCACCGCCGATACCGCGTCCATGCGCGCGAGTTCATCGGCGATGACATGCGGCGGATGATTGTCCAGCCATTCCATGGTCGCCGCCACATGATGGCAGTCGACGATATCGCGGAGCGAAACACCCTGTGCGCGTAGCGTTTCCACGGCGACGGGGCTGTTTTCGGGCAGCGTCGGGAGAACAGGGGGCAGCGTCGAGACGACGGGCAGATCGGTCTGCGTCATGGCGGAACCTCAGCCGGAAGGCGAGTCAAGGGTGAACGGATGGACACAAGTGGTCACACCGCGGGGCACCGACCCGTCGCAGCAGAGAACTACCGGCAGTACGAGGAGGCGGCGCCGCGCGGCCTTCGACTAGGGGGCTCGCTACGCATGCGACCCACCTCCTCGAAGCCGTCGTGCACCGATAAGAATCACCCGCCGAACCGCGGGTGTGCATAAGCATCCCTGTGCAGGATACAGCCCGTGGCGACGACCCGCCGCACGGTGTAGCGACACCTGGCGCGGCGGGAGTCGAGGATCACAACCGCGTCCGCACCGGCGGTTCCGTGAGAGGCTCGATGACGGTGAATGAACGGCGCATAATTTTCCGATCATTTCGCGGTCACGACCGCACCCGATGCGTTGGGTGGGTGTCCGAAATGGCTTAATGTCTGGCCCTGTGCGCGTTTTGGTATTGGAGGACGACCAGCAACTCGGTCGTGAGGTGACCGATGGGTTGCGGTCGGCGGGGTTCGCGGTGGACCACGCCTTCGATATCGCCGACGCCGATTTCAAGATAACCATCAACACCTACGACTGCCTGGTCGTGGATCGCGGCCTGCCCGACGGCGACGGCCTGGATCTGGTCGCCGGGGCGCGCCACGCCGGGCACACCATGCCCGCGCTCATGCTCACCGGCCGGGACGGGCTGGACGACCGGCTCGCCGGATTCGAACAGGGCGCGGACGACTATCTGACCAAACCCTTCGCCCTGCCCGAACTGGTGATGCGGGTGCGCGCGCTGTGCCGCCGCCGCGATCAGCCCACCGCCGCCCGAATCACGGTGGCGGACATCGATATCGACCTCATGCGCCGCCGGGTCACCCGCGCGGGCATCATGCTCGCGTTGACGCCCAAGGAATTCGCCGTGCTCGAACTCATGGCGACCCGGCTCGGCAGCGTGGTGACCCGCACCGATCTCATCGAATGCTGCTGGGACGAAATGGCCGAGCCCGCATCGAATGTGGTGGACGCGGTGGTGGCCAAGCTGCGCCGCAAGCTCGGCGAACCGTGCGTCATCGAAACCGTGCGCGGCACCGGCTTTCTGCTGGGCGGGGTGGCGTGAATTCGCATCGCTCCCCCGCCGTGGCGCGACTGCGGCGGGCGCGCTGGCTGATGACCGGACTGGTCACCATCATCACCGCCACCACCGTGCTGGTGCTCGGATGCGTTGCCGCGACCATCGATTCGCACGCACGCACCATCGAAGCCGATCGGCAGGTCGAGAAGGTGGCGGGCGGTCTGGCCCGCGCCATCCAGCACGATGAGAAGAACACCCTGGATCTGTCCACGGTGATCGACGACGAACTGGCGCAGGGCGGCACCGGGGTCGTCGTACTGGTGCGCGAGCAGGGCCAGCCGTGGAAACAGACGCACACCTATCAGCGCTCGCTGATGCCCGCAGACAGCGAACTGTCCACGCTGGCAACGCAGGTCGAGGACAATTCCGAAGGCACGCTGTACAGATCGCTGCTGCGGAATTCGACCGCCATCACCGGCCGCCCGGTCACCGTCTCGGGAACCCCTGTCTACTGGACGGATTGGGACAATATCGTCGTCATCCTGGCCGCGGACGATGCCATGGACAACCCGGACGACCATCTGATGCTGGTGTGGGCCTTGCTGATCGGCGGCACCCTGCTGGTGCTGGCCGCCACCGCCGTCGCCTATCTGCTCTCGGGCCGCAGTCAGCGCCAGGCCCTGCACATGCTCGATGAGCACGAACAGTTCCTCGGCGACGCCGCGCACGAATTGCGCACGCCCCTCACGACTTTGAAACTGCTCACCGAATCCCGCCCGAAACCCGATGAGGTGCAGCAGACCCTGGCCGAGGCCCGCAAACTCGCCGACCGGATGGCCCGCCTGGTCACCGGTCTGCTCGCGCGCGCCCGAATGCAAACCGGCATAGCCGAACCCGAGCGCACCATGCTGCGCCTGGACCAGCTCGCCGAGGCCGTCGCCGAGGAGGCGGCCGATGACCGCATCGTGGTCACCGCGCATCCGTCGGTGGTGGTCGGCGATCCGCAGCTGCTGAGCCTGGCCATCCGGAACATGCTGGAGAACGGGCTCACCCACGGCGCGGTCAACCGTTCCGCCCCGGTGGAGATCCATATCGCCGAGGGCCGGGTGAGCGTGCGCGATCACGGCCCCGGCGTCGATCCGGTCATGTCCGCCAGCCCGTTCAATCGCGGGTCGGCGGGCCGCACCGGCCGCAATGGCATTGGATTGGCCCTGGTCGCGTGGGTGGCGCAGGCGCACGGCGGCAATGCCGCCATCGAGCCCGCGGTGGGCGGCGGCACCATCGCCACACTGTGGCTGCCCCCGGCCGATATCACCGTCGGGGTTCCGGCCCGATAGCGCGCTTACCGCGATGCGGCGGCCCCGGCGGCGTAATCTGGGGCTCCCATGACTCTGCAATCGCTCACGATGATCCGGCACGGCGAGAGCGCGAGCAATGCCGCCGCCGCACTGCTCGCGGGCACCGACGCCGAGGAATTCGGGGACGGCACAAGGGATCCCGATGTGCCGCTGACCGATCTCGGCCGCCGGCAGGCGACGGCGGTCGGGGCCTGGCTGGCCGGGCAGTCCGATCGCGAATGGACGGTGCTGTGCTCGCCGTATCGGCGGGCGCGCGAAACCGCCTCCCTCGCACTGGAATTCATCGGACCCGCGACGGTGCGAAGCGATGAGCGATTGCGGGACCGGGATATCGGGACGCTACAGGGGCTCACCGATCTGGGCTGGCGGCGGCGCTATCCCGGCGAACAGGCGCGGCGGGAACGACTGGGGCGCTTCTACTATCGCCCGCCGGGCGGGGAATCCTGGACCGACGTGGCATTGCGGCTGCGCACACTACTGCCCGAATTGGATGGGCACGTACTCATCTTCGCCCATGACATCGTGGTGGTCATGACCCGGTACATCATCGAGGGGCTCGATGAGCAGGCCATCCTCGCGATCGAACGGAATCAGATCCGCAACGGGTCCATCAGCCGCTGGGCGCGCACCGGCGCGGGGCTCACCCGCGTCGATTACAACGCGACGGCGCATCTGGATCGGCTGGACGGTCGGGTTTTGTGAGATGTCACCGAATCGCCGGGCCGACATTGCGGCGGATCACAGCTCGCGGCCAACTTCCCCCTCTGCGGGCCGTCATACGTTAGCGTTTCGTTACCGGAGGGTTAGCCCCCGGTAGTGGAAGGAGCGCTATGGCCGTCGAGATTCCGGCCCGCGCCGGGCTGATCATCTCCGGAACCCCCATGTCCTCGCCACTGCAGGACGTCGGTCCGCTGGCACGGCATATGGTCGGGCATTTCGTGGAGACCGTCGCACCCTGCGGCACCCTGCCCGGCGATGCCATTCACGGTGACGTCACCGCCATCACCCGCATGTGCCTGGAACTGGCGGTGGGCATGCTGGACGGGAAAGACCTGCCGGAGAAGACCAAGCGGCTCGAGGAGGCCGCCGCGCAGTGGGCGCGCGAGGGCATCCCCATCGACACCATCCATCACGCCATCCACGAGGGTTTCAAGATCGGCTCGGATCTGGTGATCGCCAATGCCATGTCCCGGCATATGCGACAGGACAGTCCGGACGGGGATGTCGAACTGGTGGTCGCGGCCGGGGATATGGAGAGCATCATCGGCGGCGCCGCCATGGTGGTGGAACTGCTGGACCGGATGACCTGCGCGGTCTCCCTCGCCTACGTGCGGGAGCTGCGCTCGGTGGTCAGCGAACACCACACCGCGGTGCACACCCTCACCTCGGCGCTGCTCGGCGGGCACAGCACCTCGACCATGGCACGCGAATGCGGTATCGAGATCGCGGAATCGTATTACGTACTGGCGGTGTCGATCCCGGAGCATCCGGAGGAGCACTCACCGACCGTGGAGGGCGCGGTGGTGGCCCGGCGCAAACTGCGACGGCTACAGGCCGAACTGGCGCACGGATACGCCGCCAAGGTGCTGTCGCTGCTGAGCGTGGACGGCGGCACCATCCTGGTGCCCGGTGACGCGCTCGCCGACGATCAACTCGACGAACTCATCGAACGACTATCGCGGGCGGCCCGGGTACCGATCGCGGCGACCATGATTTCCGCTACGCCGCAGGGGATTCCGGACGCCGCCGATCAGGCGCACGAACTGCTCGACATCGTGCACCGGCTGCGGCTCACCCGCGGGCTCTTCCGCTTCGACGAACTCGCGCTGGAATATCAGCTCACCCGGCCCGGTCCGGGCCGCGATCATCTGGGCTCACTGCTCGATCCGCTGGATCTGCATCCGGAACTGCTGGAGACGCTGCGCACGCATATCAGCAACAACCTCAATCGCCAGCGCACGGCGCGAATCCTGCACGTGCACACCAATACCGTGGATTACCGGCTCAAACGGATCGGGCAGTTGACGGGCTTCGACCCGACGCAGGCCGCAGGGCTGTGGTACCTGCGGTCCGCGTTGGTCGCCCGGACGTATCAGGCGGGGTGAGTCACGCGCAATTGCTGACCACCGGCTTATCGGTGAGCCTGGCCTCGAGCCAGGACACCGCGGCGGGCAGGCCGAGCACGGCCGCGGTCAGATGATCGGGCACCGGCACCTGTTCGGACCAGACCTTCACCCCCGAGGCGCAATACCGGTGCACGGTGTCCACCACGGCATCGATCGGGATCAACCCGTCGATCGGTGAATGCCATTCGAACACCGGCATATTCGGCACACCCGGGTACAGCTGGAGGCTGTTCTCCTCCACCACGCCGCGCGCGGTCGGGTCCTCGGTCATGATGGTGGTCTTGGCGACATCCATGGCGCCCACCCCCGCCCCCGCGGTGAGAATATCGTTGGTGCAGCTGTTCGCGAGCTTGTCCCGAATGGCCAGACCGCGATCATTGAGCTGGGCGCTGAGCGGGAATCGATCCGGATACTCGCGCTCCAGGCCCAGACCCGCCGCCATCGCCAGGCCGAACACCGGATGCCGGTTCAGGCCCATGGCCTCCAGCATGGTCACCAGATTCATCGGCACGCCGCCCATGGCCGCACCGGCGATATGCAATTCGGGGGCGTAGGACTGGGCCAGCGCCGCCGCCCACGCGGTCGCCATCCCGCCGCCCGAATAACCCGCCATGGCGACGGGGCTGTGCTGCACCTTCAACTCCGGGACGCGCTGCGCCGCGCGGATGCCGTCCAGGGTGATCTGACCGCCGAGTTTGGCCGCGCCATAGGCGAAGTGGGGTCCGAGGTGGTCCGGCAGCGCGATGCTCCAGCCGCGCTGCAGCACCACATTCCAGGCGGGAGCCTCGCGCATCATCAGATTCGGATCGCTGGTGTAGAGCACGCGCGAGACCGCGCACTGCGAACCCAGGCCGTTGATGATCTGCTGCAGGGACAGCATGGGCGCGTCCGCGGCGCGATTTCGCGGGGACAGCACGGTGGTGGTGGCCGCGATGGGCTGGCCCTCGGAGCTGGTGGATCGGAACTCCACCAGGCTGATATCGGTATTGGGGAATTGCGGCAGTGCGGGCATGGCGCGCACGGCGAGCACATCGCCCGGCTGGTGGTTGCCGATATCGGCGGGCGCGGCGTAGAACGGGTCCGGGTCCGCGATCGGGTAGACCGGTCCGGCGGCCGCCACCGCCGGGGCGAAAGCACATCCCACCGCGATGAGCGCCGCTAGTCGTAGTCGATGTCGGTGGTGAGTTCGAATCCTCATCCGGGTCTTTTCCTCTCTCCGGCTGAACGCAGGATCTCCCCGCGCAGCCTAGAGCGAAAACGCATGGGTCCGGGAGAGCTGCGGAAAACCTTCCGAAAGATCACAACGGCTCTCGAAAGTTGTTGTGAGCACCGGCCATTCCAGTTCCGACAAATGACAAGAAGAGTCGCGACGGGCTTGTGAACCTTCCAAGCACCCCGCGGAATCGCCTCCCATGCAACAGGTTCCAGTTACGGTCGGTTACAGGAACAATCCGATGGGGAGCCGAGATGACCAGCACCACCGAGAGCACGAGCATCACCGCAGGCAGGCCCGTATACGACAGCTCCGGCGAAGCCCTCACCCACCGGGTCACCGTCTACCTCGGCGGACCCGACGACGGTGCGGAGCTGGCCATGGAATACGCGGCCACCTGGCCCGAGGCCGCCGCCTTCGCCGCGGCCGCGGTGCGGGCCGGACTCATCGTCACCGTCGACGGCCGCATTCGGCCCGGCCTGCGCCGGCTACCCCGGAACGGCCTGCGGCACTAGCGCGGTCGCCAGCGTCTGCCAGGCCGGGCCGAGTTCGGCCGAGAAATCGGCCCAGCCGTGAATTCCGGTGTCCTCGTAATGCACGGTGGCCGGAATTCCCAGATCGCTCAGATGTTTCGCGAACAGTTCGGTGCACAACCGGGCGCCCGCCTCCAGCACCACACCGCCGCCGGCTTCCTGCAGCGCCTTCACCGGATCCGGTGCGCGCACCAGGTCCGTCATATCCGGGACCGTCGGTATTCCGGTATTGGCCGATAGGTGAATAACCATGCCGCGCAAGGCTTCCGCACCCAGGGTGCTGTCATGCGTACGCCATTCCTTACTTCCCGGCGGACCCCACAGATTGACCACATTCCCACCGCGCGAGGCCACCGTCAGCGTGGTGGCCGCCGAACCCGCGCTGTCCATCGTGGAATAGCAACCACTCATTCCCGCGACGGCCCGATAGAAACCGGGATGCCGGTGCGCGAGCATCATCGCACCCTGCGCGCCCATCGATACGCCCGCGATGGCGCGACGGCCGTTCGAATTCAGATAGGGCTCGATGACACCGGGCAATTCCCCGGTCAGAAAGGTTTCCCAGCGGTTCCAGCCCAGTACCGCGTCCGGCCGCTGCCAATCGCTGTACATACTGCCGGTGCCGCCGGACGGCAGCACCACATCGACCGGTTTGTCGGCGAAGAACTCGGCCGCGCCGCCCTTGGTGAGCCAATCCGAAACCTGTTCGGCGTCAACACCATCGAGCAGATAGAGGGTGGCTCGCGGACCGGTTCCGGTGCCGCGCAACACATCCACCGCCACCGCCCGGTCCATGGCCGCGGAAGCGACGAACACCCGCTCCCAATGCGGTCCGATGGGCTCCACCCGAATAACGTTCGACCGCAGCGCGATCGGCGCCGATGAGCCGTCGACACCGCCCGCGGGCAGCCCCGCGGCCAAGGCCAGCGCTACCGCCACCCCCACACCCGCTCGGCGCAGCAGCGCACCCGTCGGCATCCGCTTCTCGGTCGTTCCGTTCGATTCCCGCACCACGGGGGCTCTCCTCACAGCGGCCCTCGCATACCGAACCGGATCTGGAGTTGATTTGCGGAAACCCGCCGAGCGGCTGCGAGGTGTGCTGCTCGGCGGGTGGGTACCCGGTATCTCCGCGGCTACGCCGCACCGGACTTCCGATTTAGATCTATTCAGCGGTCCCTCTTTCACGGGGGCAGGAGAAGGACCCGTCCTCACCTCCAAAACACTTGTCCCGGTGCGATTTCCGATCACGGGATCGGCCGCGCATCTGATTCCGATGCCGTGACACAGGCGAGCGTAATCATCGCCACACTCCCCCGACAGCGCCCGCGTCAGGTTCTGGAGACCTCACAATGACTTCGTTCGAAGGCCGGGACGATCCACGACGAAAAAGGACGCCCCCGGTTTTCACCGGGGGCGTCCTCTTCGTTTCGACTATGCGGTGTTTCGTAAGTGCGGTTGTGACCTCAGAGCATGCAGCTCACGCAGCCCTCTACTTCGGTTCCCTCCAAAGCCATTTGGCGGATGCGGATGTAGTAGAGGGTTTTGATGCCCTTGCGCCAGGCGTAGATCTGCGCGCGGTTCACATCGCGGGTGGTGGCGCTGTCCTTAAAGAACAGGGTCAGCGACAGGCCCTGATCCACGTGCTGGGTGGCGGCGGCGTAGGTGTCGATGACCTTTTCGTAGCCGATGTCGTATGCGTCCTGGAAGTAATCGAGGTTCTCGTTGGTCAGGTAAGGGGCCGGGTAGTAGACGCGGCCGATCTTGCCTTCCTTGCGGATCTCGATCTTCGAGGCGATCGGGTGAATCGAGCTGGTGGAGTGGTTGATGTACGAGATGGAACCGGTCGGCGGGACGGCCTGCAGGTTCTGGTTGTAGATGCCGTACTCCATGACCGAGGCCTTGAGCTCGCGCCAATCCTCCTGGGTGGGGATGTGCACGCCCGCCTCGGCGAAGATCTCGCGGACGCGATCGGTCTTGGGCTCCCACAGCTGATCGGTGTACTTGTCGAAGTATTCGCCGCTGGCGTACTTGGACTCCGGGAAGCCGCCGAACGCCCGGCCGCGCTCCTTGGCGATCAGGTTCGAGGCGCGGACCGCGTGGTAGGCGATCGTGTAGAAGTAGATGTTCGTGAAGTCGATGCCCTCTTCGGAGCCGTAGTGCACGCGCTCACGAGCGAGGTAGCCGTGCAGGTTCATCTGCCCGAGGCCGATGGCGTGAGATTCGTTGTTGCCCTGCTCGATCGAGGGCACCGAGTTGATATGCGTCTGATCCGACACCGCGGTGAGCGCGCGGATCGAGGTCTCCACCGTCTTGGCCAGATCCGGCGAATCCATCGTCTTGGCGATGTTCAGCGAACCCAGGTTGCACGAAATGTCCTTGCCCACTTTGGAGTAGGACAGATCGTCGTTGTACAGCGACGGGGTGGAGACCTGCAGGATCTCCGAGCACAGGTTGGAGTGGGTGATCTTGCCCTTGATGGGGTTCGCCCGGTTCACGGTGTCCTCGTACATGATGTACGGGTAGCCCGACTCGAACTGCAGCTCGGCGATGGTCTGGAAGAACTCGCGAGCCTTGATCTTGGACTTGCGAATTCGCTTGTCGTCGACCATCTCGTAGTACTTCTCGGTGATATTGATATCGGCGAACGGCACGCCGTAGATGCGCTCCACGTCGTACGGCGAGAACAGGTACATGTCCTCGTTCTTCTTCGCCAGCTCGAACGTGATGTCCGGGATGACCACACCGAGGGACAGCGTCTTGATGCGGATCTTCTCATCCGCGTTCTCGCGCTTGGTGTCCAGGAAGCGGTAGATATCGGGGTGATGCGCCTGCAGGTACACCGCGCCCGCGCCCTGGCGCGCACCCAGCTGATTCGCGTAGGAGAACGAGTCCTCCAGCAGCTTCATGATCGGAATGACGCCCGAGGACTGGTTCTCGATCTTCTTGATCGGCGCGCCGGTCTCACGAATATTGCTCAGCAGCAGGGCGACACCGCCGCCGCGCTTGGACAGCTGCAGCGCGGAGTTGATGGAGCGCCCGATGGACTCCATATTGTCCTCGATGCGCAGCAGGAAGCAGGACACCGGCTCACCGCGCTGCTTCTTGCCCGAATTCAGGAAGGTCGGGGTGGCGGGCTGGAAACGCCCGTCCATGATCTCCTCGACCAGCTCCTGCGCCAGGGTTTCGTCACCGGCGGCCAGGGTCATGGCGACCAGGCAGACGCGATCCTCGAAACGCTCCAGGTAGCGCTTACCGTCGAAGGTCTTGAGCGTGTAGCTGGTGTAGTACTTGAACGCGCCGAGGAAGGTCGGGAAGCGGAACTTCTTGCCGTACGCCTGCTTGAACAGCTTCTTGGTGAAGTCGAAGCTGTACTGGTCGAGCACCTCGGTCTCGTAGTAGTTCTCTTTGACCAGGTAGTCGAGCTTCTCGCGCAGGTTGTGGAAGAAGACCGTGTTCTGATTGACGTGCTGCAGGAAGTACTGGTGCGCGGCCTCGCGGTCCTTGTCGAACTGGATCTCGCCATTGGGGCCGTACAGGTTCAGCATCGCGTTGAGCGCGTGGTAGTCCAGCCCCGCGGTGGATTCACCGCTGACGGGGCGTTCTACGCGGGCATTCTTTCCGACCGGTGCGGTTGTCGTTGCCAAAACGATTCCAATCCCTCTCGGACGCGCTCGACGTCCTCGGCAGTTCCCATGAGTTCGAAGCGATACAGGTACGGCACTCCGGTTTTGCGCGAAATCACTTCGCCCGCAAAGCAGTACGTATCACCGAAGTTCGTATTGCCGGCCGCGATGACGCCGCGCAGCAGTGCGCGATTGTGCGGATCGTTGAGGAATTTGGCCACCTGACGGGGGACGAACTCCTTATCGGGCCGCGCACCACCCAGAACGTGCCGACCGCCACCGTAGGTGGGGACGATCAGCACGTAGGGTTCGTCGACTCGCAGTGAGTCGGCGGTATGAAGCGGTATGCGGACGGCGGGAATGCCCAGCCGTTCCACGAAGCGGTGCGTGTTCTCCGATGCGCTGGAGAAGTAGACCAGATTCGCTGTCCCCGTGGACAACTCAGCCATCTCGACTCCTCTCGGCTCGGGCGAACTCGCATAGCGGCCGACCGTTGACCGGCCGCTTCGGTCCGCTAGGCGACGGCGACGGACTCGGCGAGCGCCTTGATGCGATCCGGGCGGAAGCCGGACCAGTGGGCGTCACCGGCGACCACGACGGGAGCCTGGAGGTACCCGAGCGCCATCACGTAATCGCGGGCTTCGGGATTCTCGGAGATGTCGATGACGTCGTACGCGACACCGGCCTTGTCGAGGGCACGGTACGTTGCGTTGCACTGCACACAAGCGGGCTTGGTGTAAACGGTGATGGTCATTGGTATCTCCCCTTCTCCTTGCCTTAGATCCGATGCAGTGCACGGCTGAAAACAAGAACCATGTAGTAAGTGCGCAAACCCCTGGACGCGAGACCGAAGTCCCTGGTCGCGCGGCTCCCTTCGAGGGTCTCGCCGCGTGCCCTTCCAGCTCCCAAGACACTACACCTAGTGGCCGACAGATTCATCCAACACGACATGTTGCGAACCACAAAGGTGAAATTCGAGTGAACGAAGTGCCAGGACGCTCGATTCGCAACCCGACACGACTGAGGCGCAGATCACAATTTCGGCATCCAGCACACTTCCGGCAAACACACCATTCACCCTGATCAACACGTTTCCCGCGTGTCCCACCCGCCACGCGCGAGGTGGGGTTATCCGATCTCGCGCGCGGCGCGGGATCCGGCTCCCGGGGAGCGAAATCCGGTACCGCCCCGGCGTGTCGCGGATCCCGGTCCACAACACGCCGGGATGACGCACACCGCGTCAGCCGATGGTGAAGCTGGAGCCGTCCACCGGACCGGGCGCGAGCAAACGATTCGTCGCGGCGATGCCGTAGGTCTGGGCGTCATAGGCCGAGAGCGGTTTGCCGTCGATCTGGATGTCGGTGAAGGTGATCGGCTCGAATCCGGGCAGCGCCGCGTCGAGGTGCCCCTCGATCACGATCTCGGCGGTGCGCGCGGGCGCGTCGGACGGCCGCGTCGTGGTGCGCGTCCAATTGCCGGTGCGGTTCTCCAGCGTCATCACATAGTTGTGGCCATCCCAGCCGACGGTCGAGCGCATGACATCACCGGGCCGCACCGCGACATCGTCATAGCTCACCGGCGCGGCCGGATACGCCTCCCACCACCCGTCGACATCCTTTTCGGGAGTGCACATTCCGCTCAGCATGCCCGTCGCGCACACCCCGTCCATCGCACCGCTGAGCGCGTTGGAGACCGTGTCACCGGCGCGCATGATCGCGCCCGAGAGCCGGGGATCGGTATAGGACAGGTCCGCGGCCAGATTCTCGAACTGCAATCCGGGCAGCGCCGCGTAGAAGGCGGCATCGCTGGCGCACAGCGATTCCACCCCGGTCTGCATGAGTGGTAATGCCACCTGACCGTTCAGATCGTTCGCGCCGTTCAGTCCGACCCAGGGCACGATCCGTTGCAGCGTGCCCTCATTGGTGCAGGAGATCTCGGGCTGCGTCCAGGTGGCGCTGACCTCCCGGAAATCGCCCTTCACCACGTATCCGGCCCAATTGCCGAGGTACAGGCGGACATTGGCCTCGGCGGTCGCATCGCTCGCGGTGACCACGGCGGCGGTGGCGGAAACTGCCAGCGCGGCGGTCAGCAGGCAGCGACTCCACGATGAGTTGCCACTCGGTAGCTTCATCAGCTGAAGGTAGCGTGGAGCACCCGGAAATGCGGCAGGCCACGGCTGAAAAGCCGTGGCCTCACACTGGATTCAGCGGTTACCGCTGGAGTCACCCGATAGTTGCTCAGACGTTGACTGTGGCCTGCGCGGTCTCCGCGAGCAGGCGCACGGTGGCGGCCAGCTGGGTGAGCGCCTCGGCATCGTCGGCCGGATGCGTCTCGCCGAAGCGCTGGCCGATGGTGCCGAAGTTCAGCGACGCCTCCTCGACCACCTTCGAACCCGCGACGCCGAGCGACTTGACCGCGTCGTCATGCGACCACTTGGCCGCGTTCGAGCTGATCGACGCGCTGATCACGGCCGACGGCTTGGCCTTGAGCGCACCCGCGCCGTACGGCCGGGACGCCCAGTCGATGGCGTTCTTGAGCACCGCGGGCAGCGTGCCGTTGTATTCGGGGGTCACGAGCAGTACCGCGTCGGCCGCGCCGACGGCCTCGCGCAGCGCGGCGGCGGTGGCCGGAACCTGGCCCGCCACATCGAGATCCTCGTTGTAGAAGGGGATATCGCCCAGACCCTCGTAGATGGTGATCTCGACATCGCCGGCCGCGGTCTGCGCGGCGGCCTCGGCGAGGCGGCGGTTGATCGAGGCGGCGCGGAGGCTGCCGACGAGGGCGATGATGCGGGTCTGCGACATGGTGATCACTCCTGCGGGTCTGTATCCAGTGGCGGTATTCGTACTCCGAGATAACCGGACTGCGGTCCGTTTTCATTCCGGGGTGGCGGTGGCAAAGCTATGACCTGCGACACCCTTCGAGGCAAAACTCCTGCGCACCTTGATTCGGACGGTAACGAGCGGAGGCCAAGGCTGAAAAGCCTTGGCCTCACTGGAATTAAAAGCGGATCAGGCGGCAGCGCCGACCGTCCGGGACTTCTGGATCTGCACGACCAGGGCCGCGATCAGTCCGGCGATCAGGCCGCGGCTGGTCTCATCGGTGAGGTTGCCCTGCTCGTCGAAGCGGGTGTAGTTCGCACCCACGTGCACCTCCGGCTTGGTCACAACCTGCGAATCCAGCCAGTGGAAGACATCGCGCAGATGGTTCTGCGCGCGCACGGTGCCGAACTGCGAACCCGACGCGCCCATGATGGCGACCGGCTTATCGGTCAGGAAGGACTGGCCGTACGGGCGAGAAGCCCAGTCCAGCAGGTTCTTCAGCGCACCCGGAATGCTGTAGTTGTACTCGGGGCTGGCGATGAGCACACCGTCCGCGTCGCGAATCCGCTCGCGCAGCTCGACCACCGCGGCGGGCACATCGCCCTCGAGATCCTCATCGAAGTAGGGCAGGTCCCGAATGCCGTCGTAGATCTCGATCTCGACGCCCTCCGGGGCGAGTTGCTGCGCCGCGCGCAGCAGCGCGGTATTGGTGGAGGCGGCGCGCAGTCCACCGGAAATGGCGAGAATCTTGATCGTCATGGCATTAACTCCTGATGCTCTCTGGCGCTGGGCGGCGCTTACGGTAGCATCTAACCGGACCACGGTCCACTTTCATCCCGGCGATTTGAGGTTCACTGTGAGCTCGGCCAAACCCCCCGGCGCGGGTACGCCCGTACCCCTGGCCCAACCGCTCGGCATCGGGCCCGCGCTGTCGATCGTCGACAGCGAACCCGCCGAACGCGCGGACGCCGCCCGCAACCGAAAGTTGTTGCTGGACGCGGCCGTCGAACTGGTGCGCCGCGACGGCGCGGACGCCCTCACCATGGACGCGGTCGCCAAACAGGCCGGGGTCGGCAAGGGCACGGTCTTCCGCCGCTTCGGCAATCGCGCCGGACTGATGTACGCGCTGCTCGACGAATCCGATCGAAATCTGCAGGCCGCGTACATGTTCGGACCGCCACCGCTGGGACCGGGCGCACCGCCGCTGGAACGACTGGTGGCCTACGGCCGCGCCCGCCTCACCCTGACCGAGATCGAGGGCGATGTGCTGCGCGCCGCCACCATCAGCAGTCCGGACCGCTACGCCGGACCGCCCTACAACCTGACCAAGACGCACGTGTCGATCCTGTTGCGCCAGGCCGGAATTCCGGGCGAGATCTCGCTACTGGCCGACGCCCTGCTCGCACCCTTGGACGCGGGCCTGGTGCTGCATCAGACTCGGCAGCTCGGTTTCACCCTCGCCCAGGTCGGCGATAATTGGGAAGCCCTGGTGCGCCGAGTCGTTCCGCCCGCCGGGGAAGATCACCGCGCAGTAGAGTGAACGTATGGGAGACCTGCGCGAATCGATCATCGCCGAACTCGGCGTGCTGCCCGCCATCGAACCGAAAACCGAAGTGCGGCGGCGCATCGACTTCCTCAAGGACTATCTGCGCTCTACGCCCGCAAAGGGTTTCGTGCTAGGTATCAGCGGCGGCCAGGACTCCACGCTGACCGGTCGCCTGTGTCAGCTCGCCGCCGAGGAACTGCGTTCCGAAGGCCGTGACGCCACCTTCGTCGCCGTGCGACTGCCGTACGGCAAGCAGGCCGATGAGCAGGACGCGCAAATCGCGCTGCGCTTCATCAAGCCGGATCGCTCGGTCACCGTGAACGTCAAGCCCAGTGCCGACGCCGCCGCCGAAGAGGCCGCGTACGGCATCGACGAATTGCTCGGCGGCGCCACCCGGCTGCGCGATTTCGTGCGCGGCAATATCAAGGCGCGTGAGCGCATGGTGCTGCAGTACGCCATCGCCGGACAGTTGAATCTGCTGGTGGCGGGCACCGACCACGCGGCGGAGGCGGTCACCGGGTTCTTCACCAAATACGGTGACGGCGGTGTGGACATCACCCCGCTGACCGGACTCACCAAACGCCAGGGCGCGGCCCTGCTGCAGGAACTCGGCGCACCGCCGAGCGTCTGGCAGAAGGTGCCGACCGCCGATCTGGAGGACGATCGCCCGGCCCTGCCTGACGAGGAAGCCCTGGGCCTGAAGTACTCCCAGATCGACGACTACCTCGAGGGCAAGGATGTCGAGCCCGAGGTCGCCGAGCGGGTGGAGTCGATCTTCCGGAACACCCGCCATAAGCGCGCGGTCCCGGTGACTCCGCTCGACACCTGGTGGAAATAGGCTCTATCGAACATCGCCCGCCGCATTCGAGAATGCGGCGGGCGCTTTCGTTTTCGGGGATTTCAGTGCTGTGCGGCGGGTGCGACCGCCACTCTCGCTTGTTCGCAATGCAGTGAGGTGACCGAACTGCCGGTGGCCAGGGAGACGGCGGCGATGATGAATGCGCCGAGGAGTAGAGCGGGCAACAGTCGCGCCATCGCGACACCTCCCGATCAGAGGGACTGGACAGTCCGGATATCGGGATGGCGAATGATTCGTTACCAACCTTTTTGCTGGTCAGATGACCCATTCATGGTCATCGGGTGCGGCGCTCAGCCTCCGGCAAACGGTGGCAGCACGTCCACCCGGGGAGACAGCACGGTTGTCGCGTCCCGGGTGAGCTCATCGCCGATGAGGTACGCGCAGACCTTGAGCATCGGCTCGAGTTTCGGTCCGTAGGTGTGCGCGAGCGTGCTGCGCAGATCGCCGACGGTCGCACCGGACGGCAATTCGAGCAGTTCGCCCGGTTTGCCGACCGCATCCGCGATCGCGGCGAAATAGCGAACCTCAACCACCGATGGCTCCCATCGTTCGAGTGGGCGGGACGAAACCCACGGCGTCGATACCGTGTCCCGCGGATTTGTTCCACATGGCGCCGCGCCACAGCGTGGCGATATCGGCATCCGAGGCGTGCGAGCGCAATGCGGCTCGAATGTCATATTCCTGATCGCTGAACAGGCAGGACCGCAATCGACCGTCCGCGGTCAGGCGGGTGCGGTCGCAGTCCGAGCAGAAGCTGCGCGTCACCGAGGCGATGATGCCGACGGTGGCCGGACCACCGTCCACCAGCCAGCGTTCGGCGGGGGCCGAGGGATCATCGCGATCGGTCTCGGTCAGGGTGAAACGCGCGCCGAGCACCTCGAGCAGTTCGGCGGCGGTGATCATATTCGCGCGCGCCCACTCGTGATCGGCATCGAGCGGCATCTCCTCGATGAAGCGCAGATCGCACCCTTCGTCGAGGCACCAGCGCAGCAGATCGCCCGCGCCCGCGAGGGTTTCCCGCATCAGCACGGCATTGACTTTGATCGGGGTCAGTCCGGCCCGGCGCGCGGCGCGGATGCCCGCGAAGACCGAGTCCAGTCGATCCCGGCGGGTGAGGGCGGCGAAGCCTTCGCGATCGACGGTGTCCAGCGAGACGTTGATGCGATTCAGCCCGGCTGCCGCGAGTTTGCTCGCGCGGTGTTCGAGCCCGACGCCGTTGGTGGTCATGGCCAGCGGTGTGCCCGGCAGTTCGGCCCGGCAGCCCGCGATGATTTTCTCCAGGTCACGGCGCATGAGCGGTTCTCCGCCGGTGAAGCGCACCTCGTGTACGCCGAGCTCCCGCACGGCGAGGGTGACCAGCCGGACGATCTCGGCGGCGGTGAGCAACTCGTCGGCCGGAATGGGCGGTAAACCCTCTTCCGGCATGCAGTACGTACAGCGCAGCGAACACTTCTCGGTAATGGATACCCGCAGGTCACGCCCGATGCGACCGTATCGATCCAACAGCAGTGGAGTGTCCGGGCGGCCATCGAGGGAAGGCTGCCCGGTACGTACGGCGGGCATCCCCATAGCGACCACGGTCATTCGACCATTATGTCCGCCCGCGCAAGCCCCCCGCCGGATCGACGACCCGGCTTGTCCGGATCGAGGGCGCGTATAGGCTCACCGACATGAGTTCCCGGCATGCTCTGGCCCCGGTTCGTTCCGTCGACGACCACCGGCAACGCATCGAGGATCTGCTGCGACCACTGGCCGCGCGCGAGACCGAAGCGGTGCCGATGGCCGATGCGCTCGGGCGGCGGCTGAGCGCCGATGTGTACTCCCCCCTGGATCTGCCGGTGTTCCGGAATTCGTCCATGGACGGCTACGCGGTGCGCGCGGAATCGGTGGCGATCGTCCCGGTGACGCTGCCGCTGGCGGGTGTGGTCGCCGCCGGGAACACCGGCGCGGCAACGCTGCCCGCGGGCGGTGCGCTGAAAGTCATGACGGGAGCGCCGATTCCGGCGGGCGCGGACTGCGTGGTGCCGGTCGAGCACACGCGCGTCGAGGGCGATGCGGTGATCATCGAAAGAAGCCGCGCCGCAGGTGATTTCGTGCGCGAGGCCGGGACCGACGTGCGCACCGGGCAGTTGCTTGCGGCGGCGGGGACGCTGTTGAAGCCGCGCCATATCGCCGCGCTGGCGGCAGTCGGACTGCCGGAACTGCCCGTGTACCGGCGGGTGCGGGCCGCGGTCATCACCACCGGCGATGAGCTGGTACAGGCCGGATTGCGGCTGCTGCCGGGACAGATCTACAACTCGAACGGGCTGGCGCTGGCCGCCGCGCTCACCGAGAACGGCGCGGAGGTGGTGTCGATCGCGCACTCCACCGACGATCACGCCGAATTCCGCCGCCGCCTCGACGAGGCGGTCGCCGCGGCCGATCTGGTCTTCACCTCCGGCGGCGTGTCGATGGGTGATTTCGAGGTGGTGAAGGAGGTGCTGAGCACGCTCGGCGGCGAATTCGGCCATGTCGCAATGCAACCCGGCGGGCCGCAGGGCATCACCGTGGTCGACGGCACCCCGATCCTGAATTTCCCGGGCAACCCGGTCAGCACCGTGGTGTCGTTCGACATGTTCGCCCGCCCCATCCTGCGCGAGCTCGGCGGGCTGCCGCCGATCGTCAGTTCGGAGCTTCCGGTGCTGGCGGCGCTGCACTCCCCCGCCGGTAAACGCCAGCTGCTGCGCGGACTGCTCACCCCCGAGGGCGTCGAGCCATTGGCCGGTCAGGGGTCACATCTGATCGCGACCATGGCCCGGGCCGATGTGCTGATCGATATCCCCGCCGCCGATACCGACATCCCCGCCGGGACGATCGTGCGCACCTGGCCCCTGTAGATCCACCCGAACGAACCCTGATTGCCGGGGCGCGATCTGTGCTGCCCTCTGATGTCACGGCGCGCACGGCTGTGGAAGGCTGGTGGGATGAGTGAGCTGTCGCATGTCGATCACGAAGGCCGCGCGCGCATGGTCGATGTGAGCGCCAAAGCCGACACCGCCCGGATCGCGGTCGCGGCCGGTGAGCTGCACACCACCGCCGAGGTGGTCCGGCTGGTGCGCGCCGACGGTATGCCCAAGGCCGATGTGCTGACCACCGCCCGGCTGGCCGGGATCAACGGCGCGAAGAAGACCTCCGAGCTCATTCCGCTGTGCCATCAGCTGGCGCTGTCCTCGGTGAACGTGAGCTTCGATTTCACCGAAACGACCATCACCATCGAGGCCGTCGCCAAGACCAAGGGCCCCACCGGCGTCGAGATGGAAGCGCTCACCGCCGTCGCCGTCGCGGGCCTCACCCTGCACGACATGATCAAGGCCGTCGATCCCGCCGCTTCGCTGCACGCGGTCCGCCTGCTCACCAAAGACGGTGGCAAGCACGGACATTGGGTGCGTGAGCGCGAACTCGCTGAGACTTCACGCGACAGCGCGGTGCGCCACGCTACGGATCATGGTGCGCACGGACAGCATTCGCACGCCGTCGATTCCGGCACGGCGGGGGCTCCGCACCTCACTCCGACTCCCGCGTACGGCACCGGGAAGAGCGCCGTGGTGCTGGTGGCCTCCACCGGCGCGGCGGCCGGATCGCGCGAGGACACCACCGGGCCGGTACTCGCGAAATGGCTTGGAGAACAGGGTTTCTCGGTGCGCGGGCCGCTCGTGTACGCGGACGCCGATATCTCGTACGGACTGTCCGAGGCGCTCGCGGCGGAACCGGCGCTGGTGATCAGCACCGGCGGCACCGGGGCCTCCCCCACCGACGGCACCCCCGAAGCCACCCTGGCCGTGCTGGATCGCGAACTCCCCGGTGTGGCCGAATCGATTCGCCGGCGCGGCACCGCGAAATTCCCCCTGGCAGCCCTGAGCCGGGGCGTCGCGGGCCTCGCGGGCCGCACCGTGATCGTGAACCTGCCCGGCTCCCCCGGCGGCGTGAAGGATGGAATCGCGGTCCTGACACCGCTTCTCGAACATCTGCTGGCCCAGGTGGCCGGAGGAGGCAGCCATGAGTGACGGCACCGAATTGCTCGCCTACATCAGCGATCAGCCGTTGAATCCGGCCGAGGTCGAGAAGGCCGTGATCGGTCCGGAGCACGGCGCGGTGGTGGTCTTCACCGGCACCGTCCGCAATCACGATGGCGGCCAGGCGGTTTCGGCCCTCGAATACTCCGCCCACCCCGACGCCGCGAAATTCCTGCGCCGCGTCTGCGCCGAGGTCGCCGAATCCTCCGGGCTCCCGGTCGCCGCCATCCACCGCATCGGCCCCCTGGCCATCGGCGATCTGGCCATCGCGGTCGCGGTGGCCTCTCCGCATCGCGCCGAAGCCTTCGCCACCTGCGCCACCCTGGTGGATCGCATCAAACACGAAGTCCCCATTTGGAAGCGCCAGCTCTTCACCGACGGCCTCTCCGAATGGGTGAACGCCTGCGGTTAATCCTCGGTGGCGGCCACATAACGCCAGATGGGCAGCAGCGCGTGGGCGTCCAGCGGCTCCGGGGCCGTGTGGACGGTGGATTCCAGGCGCTTGGTGATCAGGTCGGCGTCCAACCCCGGGCCGATCAAAACCAGACTGCTGGTGCGGGGTTCGTTGCGGGACCAGGTGGTCGGCTCGATGGTGATGTGGCGGCCGACCATGTGCAGCAGGAACTTCCGGGAATCCTCGGGCACCGCGAAGGCGAGGATGCCTTTGGCTCGGAACAGACCCGGGGGCGGGTCCTCCAGTACGGCGATCAGTTCGCGCGGGTTCAGATCGGCCGTGCTGGTGAAGGAGACGCTCTCGTAGGCGTCGTGCAGGTGACGATGCCCCGCATGGTCATGGTCGCCGTCGCACTGGTGGTCGTCGTGCTCATCGTCCGAATGCTCGAGCAGCAATTCGTCGAAGCTGAGCTGTTGGCCCGCGCGAAGTTCGGTGGCGGGACGCTCCGGGATATCGAACAGTAGCGCGGGTTCGATCCGGCCGTGCGAGGTGGCGTAGACCGGCACCTGCCCGACGAGGTCGGTGATCTCGGTGCGCAGCGCGGCCAGCGCCTCGGGGGCCACCCGGTCCGCCTTGTTGAGTACGACCAGATCGGCCATGCGCAGATGCGTGTCGAGTTCGGGATGCCGGGCGCGGCTTTCGGCGAAGTGCTCGGCATCCACCAGTTCGATGAGGCCGCCGTAACGGATGCGCGGGTTATCGCTGCCGGTGACCATGCGAATCAGATTGCGGGGTTCGGCCAGACCGCTGGCCTCGACCACGATCACATCGATGCGCTGTTTCGGATGCGCCAGCCGATCGAAGAGGTCGTCGAGTTCGGTGACGTCCACCGCACAGCAGACGCAGCCGTTGCCGAGCGACACCATGGCGTCGACCTGACCGGCCACCAGCATGGCGTCGATATTCACCGCGCCGAAGTCATTGACCACCACGCCGATCCGCAGCTCACGATTGCGCAGCAGGCGGTTGAGCAGGGTCGTCTTACCGGCGCCCAGGAATCCGGCCACGATCAGAACGGGGATGCGCCGACTCATTCGGTCCACCCTACCGAGGGCCGGTGCGGCGGACGCAGCATGGATGAAACGGCGCGGAAATACCCGCGTTCTAGCGTGGCGGACATTCGGACCGAACACGGGAGGTGCGCCGTGCTGGTGCGGGACATACTCGCTGCGCCGCAATTGCGAATGCGACTGCTGCACGGCGATACGACAGAACTGGACCGACCGGTCGCACGGGTATGCGCGACCGATATGCCCGACCCTCGGCCCTTCGTGACCGAGGGCGCGCTGGTGTGCACCGGATTGGTGTGGCGGCAGGCCGCGGCGGATTCGGACCGCTATATCGGCATGCTCGCCGAAGCCGGAATCGCCGGACTGATCGCGGGCCAGGCGCTGCACGGTCACGTCCCCGACGATGTGATCGCCGCGTGCGAACGGCACGGCCTGCCCCTGCTGTCCGCACCGCAGAGCGTGCCCTTCAGCCGCATCATCGAATACCTCGCCGAACAGGCCGCCGAATTGCGCTGGCGGCGCGTGCAATCCCGGGTGGACCGCCAGCGCCGACTGCTCGCCGCCGTCGCAGGCGGCAGCGATATCGGCGACCTGATCGCCGATATCGCCCTGGAACAGGAGGTCGCCGCCTGGGTGGTGACCGCCACGGGCCGCGTAATCGCCGGAACCGCACCCATTTCCGAGGACGACCTCGACCGCATCGTCGCCACCGCGCTGACCGCGCCCCGCCTGCCCGCCGTCACCACCGGCGCGATGCGCGTGCTCCAGGTCGGCGCGGGAGATCGAATCACCGCCTGGTACCTGGTGATTCGTCCCGCCGCCCCCGAACCCGAGGTCTTCGCCGCCGACCTCGCCGCCATCGCCGAGCTCTACCGCCAGCGCAGTATGGATCGCCTGCACCTGGACTGGGAACTCATCGACCGCTTCCCCACCGCACCCGCCGACCGCCCCGATACGCGCGCGGTCGCCGTGGTGTGCGAACTCCATCCGGCCGAAACCCGTACCGTCATAGGGCTTCCCGAAGTGCGTGCCGCACTGCACGATGCCCTGCCCGGCGTCACCACCTCGGTGGATCGCGAGGGCAGACTCGTCGCGATCGCCGAAGGCACCCAGGACGATACGGCGGAGGTACTGCGCCGCCGTCTCGGCCGATTGGCTCCCGCTCTCAGCAACCTGCGGCCGATCGATTCCGACGGCGGTGCCGAACCGGGCGCGAGGGGCGTCCGCATCGCCTTCGGTGTCAGTGCACAGCAGCGGGACGAATCCCTTTCCGGCGCAATCGCCGCCGCCGCGGCGGCCGCCACCGCCGCACGGGATGACGACGCACCGGTGAGCATCCGCATCGCCGATATCGATACGGCCGTAGGGCTTTTCACCGCCGTCCCGGGTGGACTGCAACGCCGCTTCGCCGAACGCGTCCTCGGCCCGGTCCTGGACTACGACCGCAGAACCGGCGCGGACCTACTGCAAACCCTGGAAGTCTTCCTCGGCTGCGAAGGCTCGTGGCGGCAGGCCGCCGACCGAATGCACCTGCACCTCAACACGGTTCGCTATCGCATCGGCCGCATCGAGGAACTCACCGGCCGCGACCTCGGCCACCTCGACGACCGCCTCGACCTCTACCTCGCCATGCGCACCCTCACCGCGCACGCCACCCCGGCGTAGCAGGGGTCGGCCGGGGTGGCGGTGCGATCAGACCGCGCCGGTGTAGGGCTCCCAGGCGGTGCCCGCGTCCGGGGCGTCTTCACGCAGGACGGCGGCTTGGATGAGGCCGTAGGGGCGGTCGTCGGCGTAGAAGACTTCGCCGTTGTTGGGGACGTCGAAGCGGGACAGGTCGAAGGACCAGTGGTGTTTATTGGGGGCGGACATGCGGATTTCGGCGAGACAGGGATAGGCCTGGAGGGCGGCCCGGCCCATTTCGTAGAGGGTCTGCTGCAACGCCTTCGAGTGCAGGGTGGCGAATTTCGCGATCATGACCGCGCGAATGCCGTCGTAGGTGGCGTTCCAATCGTCCGGATCGGTGGCGAAGCGCCAGCGGGCGGTGAGGCTGGTGGCCAGGATGCGGTCGTAAGAAGGTTCCAGGACGGTGAATTCGTCGGTGAGGAAGCCCGCGAATTCCGAACCGGTGGATTTGAGGATGACCAGATCCTTGACGCCGCCGATCACCCATTCCCGTTGTGCGGCACCGGTTCCCGTGACGGTGACGGCGGCGATGCGGACCTCGGGGCCGACCCGGGTCCAGGTGTGGTCGTGGCCGGTGCCGTCCACCGGCACCCGCTGCCACGCGAATTCCTCGATCTCGATGCGCGCCGACTCGACCGTCGCGATGTCATCGGCGAAATGCCGGGCCAGTGCCCGCCCGTACTGTTCGATACTGCCGTCGCCGTGTGTCTTGGCGTAGGTGAAGATGGTCTGCTTCTGCGAATCGGTGGGCAGCACCCCGCCCTGATCCCCGGCGGTATGCGCCTCGTCGAAAGCCCCACGCAGACAGGACGATACGTTCAGATCGCGAATCTCATGCCGCGCGGTGTCGCGATAGATGCGCACCACCCGGTTCTCGGCCTTGCCATACTGATGCGGGCCGAGCACGATCTTGCCGGTCAACTCGGTCATGGTCGCCTCCCGTGGTCGATGAACACCTTGCCCCACTGTGGCGGATCGACGCCGCCGCACACGCTGGTTCGGAAGACAAAACACCGCACGCGATCCGCGCTCCGCTTGGCATTTCGAACAAACCGCCGCACCGCGACGACTGCCTAGCCTGAATCAACCGCACGCGCCGCAAGGAGCCTTCATGACCACGCCCCATCCCGTCGACACCCGATTGCCCTGGCATCGACTGCTGGCCTTCGGTATTCAACACGTGCTGATCATGTACACCGGCTGTGTGACCGTGCCGCTGGTGTTCGGTGCGGCCGCCGGGCTGGACAAGGCCACCGTCGGATTGCTGATCAGCGCGGACCTGTTGGTGGCGGGCATCATCACGCTCATCCAGAGCCTCGGGCTGGGCCGGATCGCAGGCGCTCGGCTGCCGATCATCACCGGCGCGACCTTCGTGGCGATGAGCCCGATGATCTTGATCGCCAAGCAGTACGGCCTGCCCGCCGTCTACGGTTCCATGCTCATCGGCGGTCTGGTCGGCATCGCATTGGCGTGGCCGTTCGCCATGGTGGTGCGGTTCTTCCCACCCTTGGTCAGCGGAACCGTGCTGACGGTGGTGGGTGTATCGCTCATCGGCGTGGCGGGCGGGCTCATTGTGGGCAGCAATCCGAAAGCGCCGTCCTTCGGCGCGATCTCCAATATCGTGCTGGCCGCTGCTGTGCTGCTCATCGCCTTGATCGGGACCGTGTTCGGCCGCGGCATCTGGTCGCAGCTGGGCATTCTCATCGCGTTGATCGTCGGTGTGCTGATCTCCATCCCGATGGGATTGATCAAATTGGACGGCGTCTCGGACGCGGCCTGGCTGGGCGCGCCGCACGTCTTCTATTTCGGCGCACCGCAATTCCCCATCGCCGCGGTGGTGGCCATGAGCATCGTGATGGCCGTCGTCTTCGCCGAGTCCACCGCCAGCATGCTGGCGATCGGCGAGATCACCGGCAAGAAGCTGGAGCGCGGGGATGTGGCGCGCGGCCTGATCGGCGACGGGCTCTCGGCGGTGCTGGCCGGTGTCTTCAGCTCATTCATCGATACGGTCTTCAATCAGAATGTCGGCGCGGTCTCCGCGACCCGGGTGTACAGCCGCTATGTGACGGCGGTCAGCGGTGCGCTGCTGATAATCCTGGGCCTGGTACCGCGTTTCGGCGCGGTGGTCGCGGCGGTCCCGCAGCCGGTGGTCGGCGGCGTGGGTCTGGTGCTGTTCGCGACCATCGCGGTAATCGGCGTCGACACCCTGCGCCGCGCGGATCTCTCGGACCGGGTGAACCTCAGCATCGTCGCGGTGTCCATCGGCGTCGGCCTGGTTCCGGTACTCACCAAGGGCATGTTCGACAAGTTCCCGACCTCGGCGCAGATCCTGCTGAACAGCGGTATCTCGCTGGCAGCCGCCACCGCCTTCACGCTGAACCTGCTGCTGAACCACACCAAGCTCGGTGACATCGCCCGTGGCGCAACCGAACCCGTATCCGCGGAACCGGAGCCCCAGGACCCGATTCCCGCCTGAACCCCGCCTCCTCATCGGGGAGCGAGGCCGCGAATTCCACGGAATTCGCGGCCTCGGCTCATTCAGTCGTTCAAGTAGCGCTCGACGGTCGCGACCTTGGCGGTCAGCATGTCGTCATATCCGGGCCGGACATCGGCTTTGACCATGATGCTGCACCGGTTCGATACCGCCAGCACGGCGTCGGTGGCCTTCTTGATGACGGCGAAGACCTCGTCCCACTCGCCTTCGATCTCGGTGAAACTGGCCGATGTCCGGTTGGGCAGCCCGCTTTCGCGAATCACGCGAATGGCCGCGGCCACCGGTTCGCCTACGTCTTCACCTGCGCCGATAGGGGTGATCGAGAATGCGGCGAGCATGGCGGTGGCCTCCTGCGGGTGAGGTAGTCGCGATAGATCGGCGTATGGATGGTAAGCCGACCGCGCTGGGTCGCCTGCCAGGTGGCCGGACTGTGCAGGGTGGACAGGGCCAGGCCGGTATGGGACAGGCCGTGCAGTGCGCGGCGGGTCGCGCCGGCGGTGAGACCCGTTGCGGCACAGAGTTGCCGGACGGTGAGCGCGGCCGGGAATTCCGGCCGCGACAGGGCGGCGAGCACCCGGGCTTCGGATTCGGTCAAGGCCATGTGCGGGCCTTCCATCGGTCGATCGCGGAACGAGTGGTCGGTATCCACTGCTGCCAACAGCGTCTCGCATCGATCACCGATTGGTAAAGCTCCAGGAAAGGTTCGCACCCTCACGCCCGGCGTGTCGCACCGATACCGGTGGATCCCGGCCAAAAACACGCCGGGATGACGGGTGGTGCCGGCACGCCGGGATGACGGGTGGGCGTGTGTGCTCAGAGCGCCTTGACGGGCTCGGCCACCGGCAGCTCGGGAATGCGGGTGGCGCGGGCGTAGACGGTCTCACCTTCGGCCAGGTGCAGCGCCTCGGCATCGCCGCGGGTGACCTGCGCGGTGAAGATATCGCCGGTGGCGGCGTTGCGCAGTTCCACGCGCACCTCGAAGCCCAGGTGCACGACACGTTCCACGGTGGCACGGGTGACGCCCGCCGACTGCGCGGTGCCCTCGTGCGCGGCCAAGGCCATGGAGGGATCGCGGCCGACGCGAATATCGTGCGGGCGCACCAGATGCCCGTTCAGCTTGGCCACCGCGCCCAGGAACGACATGACGAAATCGTTTGCCGGACGGTCGTACACGTCCTCCGGGGTGCCGACCTGTTCGATGCGGCCCTTGTTCATGACCGCGATGCGGTCGGCCACATCGAGGGCTTCCTCCTGATCGTGCGTGACCAGCACGGTGGTCACGTGCACCTCTTCGTGCAGCCGCCGCAGCCAAGTGCGCAGGTCCGCACGGACTTTCGCGTCCAGCGCGCCGAACGGCTCATCGAGCAGCAGCACCTGCGGATCCACCGCGAGCGCGCGAGCCAGCGCCATGCGCTGCCGCTGACCGCCGGAAAGCTGTGCGGGATACCGATGCTGGAACCCGTCGAGCCCGACGATCTCCAGCAGATCGTCGACCTTCTTCTTGATCTCCGGCTTGGGCCGCTTGCGGATCTTGAGCCCGAACGCCACATTGTCGCGCACGGTCATGTGCTTGAACGCCGCGTAATGCTGGAAGACGAATCCGATATCGCGCTTCTGCGGCGACACATTGGTCACATCGCGTTCGGCGATGGTGACGATGCCCGAATCCAGCGTCTCCAGTCCCGCGATCGACCGCAGCAGCGTCGACTTGCCCGATCCGGACGGCCCGAGCAGCGCGGTCAGCTCACCGGACGGGATGTCCAGGCTGACATCGTCGAGCGCGGCGAAGGTCCCGTAGTGCTTGTTGGCATTGGTCACGGTGATCATTTGGCAGTGCCCCGCTTGCGTTCGAGGAGAGTCATCAGAAGAAGGACAATGAGGGCGATTCCCATGAGCAGGGTCGCCGCGCAGTACGCGCCGAAAGTGTTGTGATCGTTGGTGTATCGCCCGTGCACCAGCAGCGTCAGCGTCTGCGATTTACCCGGCAGCGCCGTGGACACCATGATCACCGCACCGAATTCGCCGAGCGCACGCGCCACGGTGAGCACGATGCCGTAGGTCAGGCCCCAGCGGATGGCGGGCAGCGTGATGCGCCAGAACGTCTGCCAGCGCGAGGCGCCCAGTGTCGCAGCGGCCTGCTCCTGATCGTCGCCGATCTCGTGCAGCACCGGCTCCACCTCGCGCACCACGAACGGCAGCGTCACGAAAATGGTGGCCAGCACCATGCCCGGCAGATTGAAGATCACCTTGATGCCGTGATTCTCCAGTCCGCCGAACCAGCCGTGCGCACCCCACAGCAGGATGAGCGAAACACCCACCACGACAGGGGAAACCGCGAACGGCAGATCGACCAGACCCTGAACCAGGTTGCGGCCCGGGAACTTTCCGCGCACCAGCGCCAGCGCGGTGAGCACACCGAAGACCACATTGATCGGCACCACGATCGCCACGATCAACAGCGACAGTTGCAGCGCCGACTGCGCGGCCGGGGTGGTGATGGAATCGAAGAACGCACCCACACCGCGCTCGAACGTCCGCCAGAAAATAATGATGAGCGGCAGGATCAGCAGCACACCCAGATAGGTGAGCGCGATGGTGCGCAGCGAAATCCGCGTCCACGGAGCGAGTTTCATCGCGATTCCTGTTCCTTGCGGGCGGTCCGGTCGGCGAACAAGCGCAGCACCAGCAGGGATACGAACGAGATCACCAGCAGCGCGACCGATACCGCGGCGGCGTTGACCGGCCGGTCGATCTCGATCTGCTGCTGGATGTACTGCGAGGCCATCTGCGTCTCGCGCGGAATATTGCCGCCGATGAGCACCACCGACCCGTATTCACCGATGGCGCGGGCGAACGCGAGCCCGCCGCCGCTGATGATGGCCGGGGCCAGGGTCGGCAGCAGAATGCGCCGGAAGGTGGTCCAGTTGTCCGCGCCCAGCGACGCGGCGGCCTGTTCCACTTCCCTGTCGACCTCGATCAGCACCGGCTGCACCGAGCGCACCACGAACGGCAGCGTCACGAACGCCAGCGCCACGATGATGCCCGGCTGGGTGGCATTGAGATGCACGTTGATCGGGCTGCGCGGCCCGTACAGCGCCAGCAGCACGATGCTGGCCACGATGGTGGGCAGTGCGAAGGGCAGATCGATCAGCGCGTTCACAATCCCCTTGCCCGGGAATTCGTCGCGCACCAGCACCCAGGCGATCAGGGTGCCCATGATGACGTTCACGACCGCGACGATCACCGAAACGAAGATCGTCACCTTCAGCGAATCGATCGCCGACGGCGCGGTGACCGCATCCCAGAAGCCGGACCAGCCGTCATCGAAGGAGGTGTAGGTCAGCGCCGCCAGCGGCAGCAACACGATGATGCTGAGCCACAGCACCGACGTGGCGATGCCGATCGGGCCGACCGACCCGGTCACCCGCAGCCAGGACCGGCCCGGCTTGGGTTTCTTGTCTACCGAAACGCCGGGACCCTGATCGGTCCCGGCGCTCGTGCTGCTGTCACTCACGGTATCGAGTATCGCTTGTGTGCCAGGTCACTCGACTACTTGGTGGCCTTGTCGTAGATCTGCGCCACGGTTCCGGTGTTCGCGGTGAACAGATCCTTGTCCACGGCCTTCCAGCCGCCGAGGTCGGCGATGGTCCACAGCTTCTGCGGGGTCGGGAAGTCCTTGGCGAAGTCGGCCGCGACCTTCGGGTCGACCGGACGGAAACCGGCCGAGGCCCAGGCCTTCTGGCCCGCCGGGGTGTACAGGAAGTCGCGGAAGGCGGTGGCCTTGGCGGCGTTCTTGCTGTTCTTGAGGACCGCGACCGGGTTCTCGATCTTGAAGGTCGTCGGCGGGATCACATGCTCGATGGGATCGCCGTTGCGCTCGGAGAAGATGGCCTCGTTCTCATAGCTCAGCAGCACGTCACCGGTGCCCTGCAGGAACGTCTCGGTGGCCTCACGACCCGACTTCGGCTGCACCTTCACGTGATCGCGGGTGATCAGCTGCGACAGGTAGTCCAGACCGGCCTGCGGGTTCTTACCGCCCTCGCTCTTGGCCGCGTACGGCGCGAGCAGGTTCCACTTGGCCGAACCCGAGGAGAACGGGTTGGGGGTCACGACCTCGACACCCGGCTTGAGCAGGTCGTCCCAATCCTTGATGCCCTTGGGGTTGCCCTTGCGGACCGCGATGACCACGACCGAGCCGAAGGGAATTCCCTTGTTGGCGTCCGCATTCCAGCTCGCGTCGACCAGACCGGCATCCACCAGGCGGGTGATGTCCGGTTCGACGGAGAAGTTCACGACGTCCGCTTCCGCGCCGTCCTTCACCTTGCGGGACTGATCGCCCGAGGCGCCGTAGGAGGCCTGGAACTGCACGCCCTTACCGGCATCGGTCTTGTTGAACTCCGGGATCACCTTGTCGAAGCCCGGCTTCGGGACCGCGTAGGCGTAGAGGTTCAGGGTGCCGCCGCTACCGTCGGCTGCGCCCTTGTCGGAGGTATCGCTCGCGCCGCCACCGCACGCGGTGAGCACGGTGGCTGCGACCGCGGTCAGGGCGACGGCGATAGATCGGCGAGAAAGCCGGGAGTTGCGAGACATCGGGGTGGACCTTTCGAGAAACCCGCCGGGTGCATACCGGGGAGGCGGGTAATGAGGTGATGCCGTAGACCCGTCGTTACGAAGCGACGGTGGCGCTGCGGTCCGAGATGAGGAATCGGGACCGTCTGGGATCCGGGAACTACTGCGAAAGGTGCGCGCGCCAGTCTACTTCAGACATGCAGCGGTGCCCGGTCGGCAATCAGCGACAGTGAATGTCCGCGACCACGAGGCAGCCCACAGCGATCAACGCCAATTCATGGCGGACCTGGGGCACAACACTCGACGACACGCGGCAGACTGTAGCAGAGCGGCCGGTAAGGCCGCGAATCACTGTGAGTATGCACACGGGGGATCTACCTATGACAAGTCCTGATCGAGTTCGCCGGGAGTTCCCCGGCATTTCGACCCGCGCCTGGGAGCATCCGGCCGACCGCACCGCGCTGGTCACGCTGCGCTCGCTCTCGGGTTTCGATGTACTGCTGCGCACGCTGTCCGGACTGCTCGCCGAACGCCAGCACCGGCTGCTGTACCTGGCCTCCGCGGTGCGGGTGGACGAGCGGCAATTCAAGAACATTCACCATCTGCGCGCGGACGCGGTGCGCATCCTGGACGCCAAGACCACCCCGGAGCTGTTCGTGCTCCAGGACCCCACGGCCAATGCCTTCACCATCGGTATGGACCGGCCGTTCATCGTGCTCACCACCGGACTGCTGGATCTGCTCGATCCCGAGGAGCTGCGCTTCGCGGTCGGGCATGAGCTCGGGCACGCACTGTCCGGACACGCGGTGTACCGGACCATGCTCATGCATCTGATGAATCTGGCCGCGGGCATCGGCTGGGTTCCGGTGGGCGGCTGGGCTTTACGCGCGATCGTGGCCGCGCTGATGGAGTGGAGCCGCAAATCCGAACTGTCCGGGGACCGCGCGGGACTGCTGTGCGGACAGGACGTCGACGCGTCCGTGCGGGTGCATATGAAGCTGGCGGGCGGCTCGCGCGTGGATCAGATGAGCCATGCGGCGTTCCTGGCACAGGCCGATGACTACGACCGCACCGGCGATCTGCGCGACGGCGTGCTGAAACTGCTGAATCTGGAATTGCAGACGCACCCGTTCTCGGTGCTGCGCGCGGCCGAACTGCGGCGCTGGATCACCAGCGGTGACTACGACCGGATTCTGTCCGGGCAGTACCCGCTGCGCGAGCATGACCGGAACGTGAAGATCAGCGATCAGGTCAAGGAGGCGGCGCGGGCGTACCGGCAGAACTTCGATCAATCCGAGGATCCGCTGATCCGCACCGTGCGCAACCTCGGACGCGATGTCGGATCCGCGGTCGGCACGGTGGGTCAGGAAGTGGGCGAAACGGTTTCGAAGATCGGGAAGCGTTTCAGCGAATGGCGGGACGGGGAAACGAGGAACTGACGGGGTTACTCGTCGCCTTCGACAACGGGCGGGGCTTCCAGGATGTCGAGAATCCACTCTTCGGTGGCACTCTCGGCATCCTCCTCATCGGGGCGGATGCGATTGACGAGGCGGACGCCCAGGCCGAGCAGCTGCGCCGCCTTCACCATTTCGATGACCTCGTCCGGGCCCGCGAGGTGAGTCGCGATCAGACGCGGCTCCTCCTCGAAATCCTCCTCGGACAGCAACGTCTCCAGTTCCAAGCCTTCATCGGTTGACATGGTGCAGGAGCGTACGCGCAGCATCCGACAATGTGGGCCACTAGTGGCGATTCAGCCGATGAACAACCGACCAACTCAGCGCGCGAAAAGCCAAGCGACGACGACCAGTACGAGCAGCGCGATCAAAGCGAGCTGCACACGAGAGCGGGGCATCAGGCGGCTTCCTTACGCATACGACGGGGCTGCGCGGCGGGCGCCGCGGCCTCCTGTGCAGCCACCCGATCCCGGCCCAGCGCGCGCAGCGCAACCCGCAGCACGCGATCGAGCACGTAGGCGATGGCGAAACAAACCGGCACCATGGCGGCCAGCACCACGGCGAACTGGGGGACGAACGGCAGGCCGGCCACCCATAGTTCGACGCCGTCCCACCATCCTGCGATCCGATGCACGACATCAGCCTAGGCCGAAGACGTGATGGTGGACGATTCGGGCTGATTGGACAGAAGATATGTACATGGAGTCCTACGACGAACCGGAGTCCGACACCCGGCCACTGGGCAGCGAGACCGGCCCGCTCGGCGGCGATTCATTCGACCCGCCGCGGGATTCGACCGATAGGCCGGATGCCCCGCTCAATGACGGATTCCTGCCCTCGGCGACCGGGACCGGCCATTATTCGCCGTTCCCGCCCATCGACGATTACGCGTTCCTGTCCGATTGCGAGACCAACTGCCTCATCGCCCGCAACGGTTCGGTGGAGTGGATGTGCGTGCCGCGACCGGACTCCCCCAGCATTTTCGGGTCCATGCTGGACCGCAGCGCCGGACACTTCCGGATCGGGCCGTACGGGCGCAATGTGCCCGCCGCACGGCGCTATCTGCCCGGCGGGCTGATCGTGGAGACCACCTGGCAGACCGAGACCGGCTGGCTCATCGTGCGCGATGCCCTGGTGCTCGGGCCGTGGCACAACAATCGCTCGCGCAGCCGCTCGCATAAGCGCACCCCGATGGACTGGGACGCCGAGCACATGCTGCTGCGCACGGTGAAATGCGTGAACGGCGTGGTCGAGCTGGAGATGAGCTGTGAACCCGCCTTCGACTATCACCTGGGCGCGGCCAATTGGGAGTACAGCGGTGACGTGTACGAGCAGGCCACCGCCTCGAGCGAGCGCGAGGGCTGCCCGTCGCTGACCCTGACCACCGATCTGCGGCTCGGGCTGGAGGGACGCGAGGCCCGTGCCAGGACCCGCATGAAGGAGGGCGATCAGGTCTTCGTGGCGCTGTCCTGGTCGGATCTGGAGCCGCCCAAGACCTTCGAGGAAGCCGCCGAGAAGATGTGGACCACCACCGAGGCGTGGCGGCAGTGGATCACGCTGGGGCGCTTCCCGGATCATCCGTGGCGCGGGTATCTGCAGCGCAGCGCGTTGACCCTCAAGGGGCTCACCTACGCGCCGACGGGCGCGCTGATGGCGGCGGCCACCACCTCACTGCCGGAAACCCCCGGCGGGGAACGCAATTGGGACTACCGCTACACCTGGGTGCGCGATTCGACGTTCGCGCTGTGGGGTCTGTACACGCTCGGCCTGGATCGCGAGGCGGATGATTTCTTCGCGTTCCTGCACGATGTCACCACCGAGGGGAACGGCAAAGCCCTTCCGCTACAGGTGCTTTACGGTATCGGCGGCGAGCGCGAGATCACCGAATCCGAGCTGTCGCACCTGTCCGGATATGACGGCGCACGGCCGGTGCGCATCGGCAATGGCGCGTACAACCAGGAACAGCACGATATCTGGGGCACCATCCTGGATTCGGTGTACCTGCACGTGAAATCGCGGCAGCAGGTCCCGGAGACGTTGTGGCCCATGCTGGAACGGCAGGTGCAGGCGGCGATCGAGAACTGGCGCAATCCCGATCGTGGCATCTGGGAGGTGCGCGGGGAGCCGCAGCATTTCACCTGTTCCAAGGTGATGTGCTGGGTGGCGCTGGATCGCGGCGCGAAACTCGCGGAGTGGCACGGGGAATTCGACTACGCCAAGAAGTGGCATGACATCGCCGACGAGATCCGGCAGGACGTGCTCGACAATGGCGTGAACGAGGCCGGGGTCTTCACCCAGACCTACGGCAGCGACAATCTGGACGCCTCGCTGCTGCTGGTGGGGCTGCTGCGCTTCCTGCCGCCCACCGATCATCGGGTGCGCGCCACCGTGCTCGCCATCGCCGATGAACTCACCGAGAACGGGCTGGTGCTGCGCTACCGCACCGACACCACCGATGACGGATTGTCCGGCGAGGAGGGCTCTTTCACCATCTGCTCGTTCTGGCTGGTGTCCGCGCTGGTGGAGATCGGCGAGTTGGCGCGCGGCCGCCAGCTGTGCGAACGACTGCTCGGCTACGCCAGCCCGCTCAAGCTCTACGCCGAGGAGATCGATACCCGCACCGGCCGCCACCTCGGCAATTTCCCGCAGGCGTTCACGCACCTGGCGCTGATCAACGCGGTCATGCACGTCATTCGCGCCGAGGAATCGCATCACTCCGGCCAGTTCAACCCGGCCCACCCCGGCCGGTCCTGACCGGCGCGGAAACCCTTCAGTACGAAGGGTTTCCGCCGCCCTGGGCGTCGGCGCGCTCACGCAGATCGTGCAGGCGCACCAGCGATGACTCGATTTCGGTGAGGCGCTGTTCGCGGCGCGCGCCCGAATGCACGGCGGCGGCCTCCTCGGCGGCGCGCAGTGAGGCGTCCACCGAACGCAGTGTCTCATTGGCGATTTCGGTGAAGTGGTCGCGCAGATTGCGCTGCACCGCGCGCAGGCGGTAGCGCGATTCCTTGCTGACCTGGAAGATCACATCGTCCATGAGGCGGGCGACGGCGACCTTGGCCTCGGCCTGGCGGCGCTGTTTGCGCGATTTGCGGTCGTCCCACAGGGCATTGACGCCGAGCAGTACGCCCGCACCGGCGGAGTACCAGTTCACCAGGGACATGCCGAGCAGGCTGGTGGCCAGGCCGACCATCAGGACGCCACCGTAGGAGCCGCGCAGCATATTCAGGAACTGTTGCGCCACAGCGGGTTTGGCACTGTCCAGTTTATCCAGCGAGGTGACCGGTTCCAGCACCTCGCCGACCTCGCCCGGATTGTCCAGGCGCAGTTCGGGTGTCGGGATACCGCGGTCCGGGAACTTGGCCGCCACCTGCTCGGCCAGCTCCACCGAGCGGTAGTGCGCGATGACGAAGTTCTCCTCCACCGCCTCGCAGATCTTGGCATCGAGGTCCGCGCCGAACTCGGCCCAGCGCCGGGCCGGATCGCGCTTCATGATGTCGGCCTCGGCATCGCGGATCAGGCTCCGCAGCCGGTGGCGCAGATCATGTTCGGTGTCCGCCATCAATTCGCCCGCGCCGTCGGCGAGGGTGACCTGCCAGTTCGCGGTGCGCTGACGCAGCTGTTCGGCCTCCTCGCGGGTGCGGCGCAGTTGTTCGGTGATGACGCCGTAGCGGCGCGGATCGCGCAGCGTCTCGGCCTCGGTGCGCAGCGCGAGCGCGAGATGATCGCTGATGAGCCCGATATCGCGCACCGCGGCATCGGCGGCGACGGCGTCGGCATTGCCGAGCACATAGTCGCGCAGATGGTCGAGCAGTTGCGGCACACCGGATTCCAGATCCATCTGCTGATCGCCGGTGGAGCGGGCGTGCTCGTGCAGCCGCGCCGAGGCGGGCGCGACGGCGAAGGCCAGTCCGGCGGCGTCGAGCAGCCGCCGATCATGCTGCTGTACCTCGGGCCACTGCGGATACTGATCGATCTTGTTGAGCACGCAGACGACCGTCGGGCACACCTGCTGAATGCGTTGCAGCTGCCCGATCTGCCCGGCGGTGAACGGCCGCACGGCATCGGCGACGTAGAGCACGGCGTCGGCGACGGCCAGCAGCGACCAGGTGGCCGGGGTGTCCGCGGGCGAACCCGGTGCGTCCAGCAGCACGAAGCCCTCCGCCAAAAGCGCACTGGGCTCGGTGAATTCGGCCCGCAGCACACCACCGGCGGCCGATTCGGCGACCGCCTGCCGCGGATCGACGGACTGCCGTTCGGCCACACCGCCGCTGCTACCGGCGCGCACCAGGGTGGCGCTGGAATGCGGTCCGTACTCGGCGATCACCGGCACGCTGGACGGGCTGTCGGTCGCGCTCACCGGCGCGCCGATCAGACTGTTGACCAGCGTGCTCATTCCGCTCTTGGACTCACCGACCACGACCAGGCGCACCCGGGGATCGGACAGCCGGGCACGCGCGATGCCCAGCCGTCCGGCCAGATCCGCGCGGCCCGCGGCGTGCACCGGCTCCAGCAGCTCGTCGAGCAGCCCGAGCAACGGGCCCATCGTGTCCGGATTCTTCACTGCGACAAGGCGTTCGACACCGCTCACAGCAGCGTATGGTCGAACGCGGCATGCACCGGGAAGTGGCTGTCGGTGAGACTGCCGTCCGTGATGAGGTGGCTGCCGAGGCCGCCGTCATGCATCAGGTAGACCGGATGCAGTGCGGAATCGTCCGCGATCGGCATCAGGTGCTGACCCGAATCATTCACCTCGGCAATGGGTTTCGCCGGTTTGGGCGCGTCCTGCGGCTTGGGCGGATTGGTCTGCGGCTGTCCGGTCGGCACCGCGGGCACGGTGGCCGCCGGCGGATCCAGCGTCACCGGGGGTACGGTCGGCGCTACCGTCGGCACCGTCCCGTCCGAGCTCGGATGGGACGGGTTGGTGACCGGCGGCTGATGCGTGGGAACGGTATCGCTCGGCGGGGTGATGGTCGGCGCGGTGCTGTGGCCGTCGGTGTCACCGCCGGTGTTCGGACGCGTGGTGCCGGTATCCGGATCCGTGGTGACCGGCGGAACCGTGGTGTGCGGTGCCGTGGTGTGCGGCGCGGTGGTGGTCGGCAGGGTGATACCGGGCAGCTTGGTCGTGGTCGGATCGGTGATGCCCGGGATCTTGGTGGTCACCGGTACCGGGGGCACCGTGGTGAGCGCGGGATCGGTCTTGGGCGGCACGCTGATCTTGGGCACGGTGGTGCCCGGTTCGGTGGTCACCGGTGTGGGCTTGGCGATCGCGCTCACGTCCGGATGGCCGCCATTGGCCAGCAGCACCGGATGATTGCCGTGGTGTTCGAAGAGCGCGGGCGCCTGGGCCGCCGAGGCGTACAGCGGCGACTGACCGGGCGGGGTGAGCAGATTCGCGATGGGATGCTGTGCGGCATCGGGCTGAATGGTGGTCTGCAACGGGGTCGCGACCACCGGCTGCGCCACCGCGACCGGAGCCACCACGACGGGGGCGACGGCGGCGGGCACCACCGGGGCGACCACGATGGGCGCGGCCGGAGCGACCGGGGTCGCGATCGGCGCGGGTGCGGCCGGGGCCACATAGGCGGGTGCGGGCGCACCCGTCCCGCCGGCGGGCAGGCCGAAGGAGGAGCCGGGAGCCGTACCGGGTGCACCGGTCGAACCACCCAGCGGCGCACCGCTTCCCGCGCCGTGTGAGCCGTAACCCGTGCCGTGCGAACCGGTTCCGGCACCGTGCGCACCCGGCGCACCGATACCCGCACCCGGCGCACCGGCTCCGGGACCGTGCGGGTCGACGCCCGGCACCTGCGCGCCCGGCACACCGCTGTGCGGTCCGGGGGTCGCGCCGTGCGGGTCGGTGGCCGACGCGGTCTGCGAATTGGGTTGCTGGCCGGGCGGATTCGCGCCGGTGGTCTGCGTGCTCGGGTTCACCGCATCGCTGCCCCAGGGCGCGGAACCGGCGGGCAGCGGATTGCCGTTCGGGTCGATGCCGTTCGGGATGTGCCCGATGCCCTGACCCATATCCTGGGTGAACTGATCGAGCTGATGGCCGACATTGCCGACGCCGATATTTACCTGCAGGTTCGATTCGAAATGCACGCCGTCCAGGCCGACATGCATGTTCACGGCCCAGTTGGTATCGATCGCGATGCCGATGGGGCCGTCGCCGATACCGTCGAAAATGCCGCCGTGCGAACCACTTCCGATGGGATCGCTCGCTCCGGGCAGGTTCCCCATCCCGGGTAGGTGTCCGTCCGCGCCGGGTAGCTTGAAGCCGCCCGGAATCTGCCAGCCGTGGCCACCGTCGCCGCCCGGCATCTGCCAGCCGAAACCGCCGCCGCCGTCCGCGCCCGGGATATGCCAGCCCGAACCATCCGCGCCGGGCAACTGCCAGCCCGAACCATCGGCGCCGGGGATCTGCCAACCACCACCGGAGCCATCGGTATCGGGAAGATGCCAGCCGCCATCGGAGCCGCCGGTATCGGGCAGCTGCCATTCCGAATCGCCGTTGCCCGGTTGCTGCGGCTCCCACGGCTGATTCGAGTCGACCGGTCCGCCGCCGTTGGGCAGTTCGTATCCGGGCTGCTGCTGATAGTCCGGCAGCCGGAAGGACAGCGGCAGATCGGTGTCCGGAATGCCGACGCCGTTGAATCCGGACATGCTCGTATCGGCGGAAGGCTGTGAGCCGTAATCGGCCGGGAGCAGTCCGGCATCGGTGCCGTAGTGCTGATTGTCCTGCGCGGCGACCGGCAGCATGCCGGTGGGCAGCTGCGCGGGCGGGAGCTGGTCGGCGGTCAGGTCCGGGAAGGTGAGGGTCGGGCTCGGCACGTCCGGCTGCGGATCGTTGGCCTGCTGCCAGCTCACATTGCGGCTGTCATGGTCGATGGCCGGAGCCGGACCGTCGCCGCTGCGCGTCCCCGCGGAGGCGATGAGCGCTCCACCCGTCACATACGCGCCAGCCCTCGCCGTGCGCGCCACACCGTTGGCGATCTGGTACGCGGTATCGCCCGCGTAATCGTCGCCCGTCCCGGATGCGTCGTCGTCGATAGGCCGCTCACGCGTCATACAGGCTCCCGCTCTCAAGGATCGGCGGTCCGCCGCTGGCGGACCGCCGTCTTCAAACTCGTTTCACACCCTATTTCCGGATACCCGGTCTGTCACATCCACCAGGTAGGAGCCGGTGTGTACAGCCGTGCGACACATAGCTTGTCACCCTGCATATCAGTACGGAAGCCCCAGAATCTGGCTGCAAAGCCAACCGTGTGCCCGACCGGCAAATCACCTCGGAAATCGCACGCCCACAGCCCAACCCGAACTTCGCAAACCTCGCATGGCAAGCCTTGCACCGCGAAGCTTTCGCCAGTCGAGCCGCCGCCCCACGGTGGCTTCGCGGCCGTCAGGCGGCCCACCCCCACTCCATCTACAACAGTGCCCCGCTGCCGTCAGGCAGCGGGGCACTGATTGTTTCTCTCGACTCCGAGAGTTACTTCTTGGCCTTGCCGTCCGAGGCCGAATCGGTGGACAGCGCTGCCACGAAGGCTTCCTGCGGGACCTCGACGCGGCCGATGGTCTTCATCCGCTTCTTGCCTTCCTTCTGCTTCTCCAGCAGTTTGCGCTTACGGCTGATGTCACCGCCGTAGCACTTGGCCAGCACGTCCTTGCGGATGGCGCGGATGTTCTCGCGCGCGATGACCTTGGATCCGATGGCGGCCTGAATCGGCACCTCGAACTGCTGACGCGGAATGAGCTCGCGCAGTTTGGTGGTCATCTTGTGCCCGTACGCCTGCGCGGCATCCTTGTGCACGATCGCCGAGAACGCGTCCACGGCCTCACCCTGCAACAGGATGTCGACCTTGACCAGCGCGGCGGCCTGCTCGCCCGCCTCCTCGTAATCGAGCGAGGCGTAGCCGCGGGTGCGGGATTTCAGCGAGTCGAAGAAGTCGAAGATGATCTCCGCCATGGGCAGCGTGTACCGCATCTCGACGCGGGTCTCGGACAGATAGTCCATGCCGAGCAGCTCACCGCGCCGCGCCTGGCACAGCTCCATGATGGTGCCGATGAATTCGCTCGGCGCGATCACGGTGCATTTGGTGATGGGTTCGTAGATCTCCTTCACCTTGCCCTCGGGCCAGTATGAGGGATTGGTGACGACATGTTCGGTGCCGTCCTCCATGACCACGCGGTAGATCACGTTGGGCGCGGTGGAGATCAGGTCGAGCCCGAATTCGCGTTCGAGGCGCTCGCGGGTGATCTCCATGTGCAAAAGTCCGAGGAAGCCGCAGCGGAAGCCGAAGCCCAGGGCCACCGAGGTTTCCGGCACATAGGTGAGCGCGGCGTCGTTGAGCTGGAGCTTGTCGAGCGCGTCACGCAGGTTCGGGTAGTCCGAGCCGTCGACCGGGTAGAGCCCGGAGTAGACCATGGGCCGCGGTTCGCGGTATCCGGTCAGCGCCTCGGTCGCGCCGTCGCGGGCGCTGGTGATGGTGTCACCGACCTTGGACTGGCGGACGTCCTTCACACCGGTGATGAGGTAACCCACCTCGCCGACGCCCAGCCCCTGGGTGGGCTTGGGTTCGGGTGACACGATGCCGATTTCGAGCAGTTCGTGCGTGGCCCCGGTGGACATCATCTTGATCTTCTGGCGCGGGGTGAGCTTGCCGTCCACCACACGCACATAGGTGACGACACCGCGGTAGGTGTCGTACACCGAGTCGAAGATCATGGCGCGCGCCGGAGCGTCGGCCTGCCCGACGGGCGGCGGCACCACGCGCACGGCCTCATTCAGCAGTTCGGCCACGCCGACGCCGGTCTTACCGGAGACCCGCAGCACATCCTCGGGCTCACAGCCCACGATGTGCGCGATCTCGGCGGCGTACCGATCGGGATCCGCGGCCGGCAGGTCGATCTTGTTCAGCACCGGAATGACCGTGAGGTCCTTGTCCATCGCCAGATACAGATTGGCGAGCGTCTGCGCCTCGATCCCCTGTGCGGCATCGACCAGCAGGATCGCGCCTTCACAGGCTTCCAGCGCACGCGACACCTCGTAGGTGAAGTCGACGTGCCCCGGCGTATCGATCAGGTGCAGGACATAGTCCTCACCGTCGACCTGCCACGGCAGCCGCACGTTCTGCGCCTTGATGGTGATACCGCGTTCCCGCTCGATATCCATCCGGTCCAGGTACTGCGCGCGCATGGCCCGCTCCTCGACCACACCGGTGAGTTGCAGCATGCGATCGGCCAGGGTCGATTTCCCGTGGTCGATGTGGGCGATGATGCAAAAGTTCCTGATCTTGGACGGATCAGTGAACGTCGTATCGGCGAAACTGCTAATCGGAGTCACTCCTCGGCATGGCAAACCAGCGGCATGTCAACCCCGAAGTCTACGGTGCGTGCCGGGGTGCACCGCGCCCCGGCTCGACCGTTGCCTACCCGGCGCTGCCGGTGAGCAGATCGGAGCTGCCGCTGCTCGGCAGCGTGGTGACATTGACGTCGGCCGCCCGGGAGGTGAGCACCGAACCGTCGGCGGCGCGCTGTTGGGCCACGATGTGGTGGGTCCCCAGCGTTTTCGGATACCAAGTGATTCCGACCCAGCACGAGCCAGGGCACGGCGCGGTCTCGTCGATGATGCGCTTGGGCGTCATCGGACTCCCCGAGATGACCGTGCCGTTGTCGAGGAACCACACCGGGCCCAGGTCATCGGTGAACGCGTCCAGCACGAAAGTGCCCGGAGTCTGGTAGCTCTCATGATTGATCGTGAGGTTGTTCACGGTCGCCGAGGCGTTCGGCGCGGCCAGCGCGAGTACTGACACGGTTGCGGCCACCACCCCACACAGGCTCGCGAATCGTTTGGTCATCACGCAATTCCCCTTATGTGAAACATGTCGTTTTCGAATCGTCGGACGGTACCGCGAAATCCCCGTACGCACAGGCGAATCCGGCCCGGATGAGAACCGGGCGCGACGCCACTATGCTCCCCGCATGGCTGGCAGGTGGAACGCGCTGGGGAAGCAGTTGGGGATCGTGGCTAAGGAGCAGGGTTCTCATCTGGTCAAGCAGCAGGGACCGAAGTTGATCGAGCGGGTGGCCGGGTCTTCGGTGTGGGGGCGGGCGGCGCGTGCGATCTCGCCGAAGCCCGCGCCGGTGAAGGTGCGGCCGACGTCGTCGGCGGGTGTGCCGTCGCGGGAGCGGGCGCGGCAGATCGTGTACAGCCCGCAGTTGGACGGGCGGGCCGATCCGGGCGAGATCGTGTGGACCTGGGTGCCTTACGAGGAAGACCCCAATAATGGGAAGGACCGGCCGGTGCTGGTGGTCGGGCGCGAGCGCGGCACGCTGCTGGGATTGATGCTGTCCTCCAATGAGGATCATGAGCATCACCCCAACTGGGTCGGTATCGGGCCGGGCGCGTGGGACCACGCGGGACGCTCCAGCTGGGTGCGCTTGGATCGGGTGCTCGATGTGCCGGAGGACGGTATCCGGCGCGAGGGTGCGATCGTGCCGCGCAAGATCTTCGACCGCGTCGCGCATCGCCTGTGCGCCGAATACCACTGGCATTAGCCGATATTTATCGCAGGGTATTGACGAGACCGGTCGGTAAACGGACACTCTGTCCGTGCGGGCGGGAGAAGTGTTCGCGGGCTTTCGGATCGAACGCAAGCTCGGCGCGGGCGGTATGGGTTCGGTGTACTTGGCGCGCCATCCGCGACTACCCCGCCAGATCGCGCTCAAAGTGCTTTCCGACACCAGCAGTTCGGATGACGAGTTCCGGGCGCGCTTCCTGCGCGAGGCCGAACTCGCCGCCCGGCTGGCGCATCCGAATGTGGTGGCGATCCTCGATCGCGGTGTGGAGGACGAATCCCTCTGGATCGCAATGCAGTTCGTCGAGGGCGCGGACGCCGCCGACCTGCTGCGCGAGTTCCCGGCGGGACTGCCGCCCGAACGCGCGGTGCACGTGGTCACCGAGGCGGCGAGCGGTCTGGACGCCGCGCATGCGGCGGGACTGCTGCATCGCGATGTCAAGCCCGCCAATATCCTCGTCTCCCCCGATCCGGACGGCCCGGATCGGGTGCTGGTCACCGATTTCGGAATCGCCCGCGCCATAGGCGAATCCACCGAGCTGACCGCCGCCGGTGAAGTGCTCGCGACCGTCGCGTACGCGGCCCCCGAACAGCTGCGCGGCGAAACCCTCGACCATCGCGTCGATGTCTACGCCCTCGGCGCGACACTGTATCAATTGCTCACCGGCGCCAAGCCTTTCCCGCACGAGACGGCCGTCGCGGTGATGCAGGCGCATCTGATGGAGCCGCCGCCGCGCCCCAGCGAAGTCGTGCCCGGTCTGCCCAAACAGTTCGATCGGGTGATCGCGCGGGCGATGGCGAAGGAACAGGATCAGCGCTATCGGAGCTGCGGTGCGCTCGCCGAGGCCGCGGGCGCGGCGCTGCGGGGTGAGGCGGTCGCGCCCGTCCCGCACCCGGCGGGATACCGCAAACGCCTGCTGTCGGGCGCGGTCGCCGCCGTCGCCCTGGTACTCGCCATCGCGGCCACCGCATTCGTGCTCGGCACCAACCATCCCGAGAAGTCCTCCCCCGCAACCATTTCCGCGGCCCCGATCACCGATGACAGCGGCCCGTGGGGCGTGGCCGGATTCGCCGTCGCGGCCTTCCCGAAGCTGCTGCCGCGCACTCCGACGACCAGCGGCTACGGCGGTCTGTGGTGCGAGACCAAGGATGAGCAGGGCGCGGCGGCGGCGCTGGATGTGCGGCGGCAGCAGATCTGGCTGGTGTGCAGCGGTGACGGCGATCCGGTGGACATGATCTGGGTGCACTGTCTATCGAGCCGCCTGTCCATGCCGGATATCGGATCGCCGATCGCCGTCGCCGGTAGCAAGCTGTGGACCCGCGACAGTGGCGCGGGGCGCATCGCCTGGGGCGACAGCAATGGCGGCGGCGTACCACAGGGCAATGTGCGCATCGCGTTCGACGATCCGGCCCGCAATTTCTGCGTCATCGACCTCTGGAGCATCACGGTGACCGGTCAGACTCTGCTCGACACCTGGTGGCCCGATGCTCCGCTCTAACCGCGCGGCGCTCGGCGCGCTCGCTTTCATCGTGGTCGCAATGCTGATCGCGGTGCTGCTGTGGGGCGCCCGCACGGTGCCCGGATCCGCGACCACCGCCGATATCGACCTGAGCACACTGGATTTCGGTGAATTCGGTGCGGAGACGCTCTCCGAACCGAGCAATTCCAAGGACAAATACGGTCGCCTCATCGAATCGGCGCGCATGGCCGAAGCGGTGACCGATCCGCGCGAGGTGGACCCGTCGCTGAGCCCGTCCTTCCCGCTGCCGCTGCCGCGCCCGGCCGACACGATGGGCATTCTGGCCGATGTCGCGGTGCCGATCCTGACCAAATACGGGATGCTGGCCGGGTATTCGGTGAACGGCTGCCCACCGAAGAATTGCCCGGCGAATGATCCGCCCTGGTCGGTGGGCATCACCGTGCTGCGGCTGCCCGACGCCACGGCGGCGCAGTCCGCGGCCGCCGAGATCGAGGCGGCGGATTTCGCGGTGAATCCCGAGAACGCACCGGTCACCCTGCCGGAATACCCTGCGGCGCGCGGACATTGGCGGCCCACGGTGCCGACGATCGGATTCGTGCTCGCGCACGGGACCTACGTGGTGGCGATTTTCGTGCGGTATCCGAACCCCGATCTGGGTGAGCTGACCAGGCTCGCGTCCAAGGCGATCGCCGTCGAACTGCCGCGCCTGGACCGATTCCAGCCCACCCCGGTGCCGGACCTGCCCAAACTGCGGTTCGATGCGGACGGCATGCTGCGGCGCATGGTGCCGACCACGCGTGGCGAATGGTCATACCCGTACATCACCAAGATTCAGGGGTCCAATATCGCGGGCAAGGGCAGCTACCTCGAACCGAGCGGAGTCGTTTACGGCCCCAATGGTTCCCGGCTGGCCCTGCCGGCGGCGAGCACGGCGGCGGGTATCGCCGAGGACGCCATCGAGAGCATCGCCCTGATCGATCGCGGCTGGCTGTTCCGGCTGCGCGACGCGACCGCCGCCCGCCGCCTGGCGAAAGAGGAGTCCGGGTACGGGCAGATGCAGACCCCCCTGGCGAATCCGCCCGTGCCGGACGCGAAATGTCTTCGGCACGAACAGATCGTGCCGGTCTACTACTGCGTCGTCCAGGACGGCCGCTACGTGGCGATCGTGAACGCGACCGATGAGAAATCGGTGCACCAGCGGGCCGCCGCGCAGTACGCGCTACTGGTGCGGAACCGGTAGGGGTCGCGGGTGCGCGCCTTGGAGCCGGGTGCGGTGGTGGCCGGGTATCGAATCGAACGGCGGATCGGCGCGGGCGGTATGGGCAGCGTGTACCTGGCCCGGCATCCGCGGCTGCCGCGCCAGGACGCGCTGAAGATCCTGTCGGACGGGGCCGATGCCGAATTCCGGGCCAGATTCCTGCGCGAGGCAGAACTGGCCGGGCGGCTGGATCATCCGAATATCGTGTCGATCTACGATTGCGGCGATGCGGGCGACATGCTCTGGATCGCCATGCAATTCGTCAACGGATGCGATGCCGCGCAGTTGGTGAGACAGCAGGGCGGGCTGCCCGCCGAACGCGCGGTGGCCATCATCACCGGAGCCGCCCGGGGCCTGGACGCCGCGCATCGCGCCGGACTGCTGCATCGGGACGTGAAACCCGCCAATATCCTCATCGAGCCGGGCACGGACGCGGATCGGGTGCTGGTCACCGATTTCGGAATCGCCCGCGCGATAACGGAATCCGTGGCGCTCACGGCGGTGGGCCGGGTGCTGGCCACGCTGGCCTTCGCCGCGCCCGAGCAGATCGGCGGCGGGCGACTCGACGAGCGCACCGATGTGTACGCGCTGGGCGGGACGCTGCACCAATTGCTCACGGGGACCGTGCCTTTCCCGCGCGAGACGGCCGCCGCGGTCATGCACGCGCATTTGACGGCGCCGCGTCCCGCGCCGAGCACCGTCGTCCCGGGTATTCCCAAGGCACTGGATTCCGTTGTCGCGCGCGCCATGTCGTACGAACCGGAGGACCGCTACCGCAGTTGCGGTGAATTGGCCGAGGCGGCGGTGGCGGCGCTGCACGGGCACGCGTCCGCACCGCCCCGGCGCCGCCGCCCGCGCCTGCTCATCGCGATCGCGGCGACAGTGGCTGTGATCGCCGCCGCGACGATCGTGACGATCACCCGCATGACCGGTTCCGGCGGCCCGGCCCCCGGCCCCACCACGAGCGCCGGATCACCCTGGCACGCTTTCGGTTTCATGGTCGACGCCTTCCCCGCGCTGCTTCCGGCCACACCCGCCGCGCGCGGCTATCAGGGCTTGCGGTGCACCGCCTCCGATGACAGGGATAGGGCGGTTCCGCTCGACGATGTACTGGATCAACCCGTCCTGGTCTGTTCGACCGGCAGCGTATCGCTGTGGCTGACCTGCGCCGCCGATCGCTCGGCCATGCGCGGCCTGGAGCCGACCGGCAATCCGCAGGACGGCGAGTCCTGGTCGCGCGCCTCGGGCACCGGTCAGGCGCAGTGGAAGACCTTCGACAGTGACGGAAGCCCGAAGGGACAGCTGGACATCCGTTTCGACGGCGCCGCACGCAATTTCTGCACAATGCGATTCACCGGGGCGAAATCCGGTCGTGAACTCTACGACCAATGGTGGCCGGACGCCCCGATCTAGCGAGGACCAGGTGTGACGAACGACGAATTCCGGCGGCGCGCGCGGCGGCGCGCGATGGCCTGTGCGGCGAGTCTGACCGTGCTGGCCGGAGTGCTCGGCGGTTGCGGTGGCGAGGTCGTGCCCGGCAATGCCCGGCAGAGCACCCCGAACCTGGCCGCGCTCGATATGGGCGAACTATCCGCACAACCGATTGCCGTGCCCGCCAATGACAATGACACGTACGGGCGTGTCATGGAATCCGCGCGACTGGCGGAGGTGGTGGTCAAGCCCGCTGATTTCGACAAGGATCTGAGCTACGGCGGCTCGGCGCTGTTGCCAACGCCCGGGCGCACCGCGGTGCTCGCGCCGGAGATAGCGCTACAGCCGATCGCCCAGTACGGCATGATCGCCGGCTACGCGGTCAACGGGACCGACAGCCCCGCGACCCCGCCCGCGGTCGGCGATTCCAAGATCCTGCGCATGACCGTGCTGAGCTTCCGCGCGGATCCGATCGCCCGGCTCGTCGCGGGCCGGATCGCGGCGGCGGATATGGCCCGCAATCCGGACACCATCCGGATCGCCATCCCGGGATTCGATGACGCCTACGGCATTTCACGCAAGCGATCGCCCGTACTGGTGACCGCGCTGGCGCACAAATCCTTCGTGGTCGTGGTGTACGCGGCCGATCGGGTGGTGGACGCGGCGGCATTGAGCGCACGCGCGAGCGCGGCCCTGGCCGCGGAGCTCCCGCTGCTGGACGGATTCGTGCCGACCGCACCGGACAAGCTGTCCGCCATGCCTTTCGACGGCGACGATATGTTGCGCCGCCTACTGCATCCCGACGCCACCGCATGGCCGTATCCGGCCGCGAATCAGGCGGGCACCCCGGCGGACACGAACTGGTTCGGGTTCGCCCACGGCACCGGTGTGGTCTACGGTCCGCGCGGTATCACGCACCTGTTCGGCCAGGGTGGCGCGGCCGAGAAATTCGAACCCGATCCGATCGAGCGCGCGGCCTTCATCGGCGATTGGTGGCTGATGCGCCTATCGGATCTGGCGCACACGCGCAGCATGCACGACCGCGTCGTCGCGGCCGCCACCGCGAACGGCGACACCCCGGTCGCGACCCCCGCGGGCGTCCCCGACGCAGCCTGCTTCCGAGGCAAGGACGTCCCCGACAACGCCCGCGAAACCCGCTACCGCTGCTTCCTGATGGACGGGCGCTACTGGGCCGTCGTCAGCGGCCAGGACGAGAAAACCGCCCGCCAGCGCGCCGCCGCCCAATACGCCCTCCTCGTGAACACCCGCTGACGCATCTCCTCGCGAGGCACCCGCCCCTTCTACGCACCGTGCCCCCGTTCCACAGGAACGGGGGCACGGGAATCGCGAAGAGGTGTCAGCTCACCATATTCCGCGAGCGGCCGAACATGAGGCCGTAGACCAGGGAACCGAGCACGCCGCCGATGAGCGGGAAGACGATGAACACCCACAGCTGGGCAGGTGCACCGTCCTGGAAGAACGCGACCGCGAGGCTGCGCGCCGGATTCACCGAGGTGTTGTCCACGGGGATCGAGATCAGGTGGATGACGGCCAGCGTGATGCCGATAGACAACCCGGCCAGCGGCACATCCGAGAGCTGATCGGTGGAGGCCAGCACCACGAACACCAGCAGCGCGGTGAGAATCACCTCGACGGTGATGGCAGCGGCCAGACCGTAGCCGTTGGTGGTGATCCCGGCCAGTTCGACCTTGGACGGGCTGTGCGCGCCCCAGCCGTTGGCGGCCAGTCCATCCTTGGCCCGGTCATAGGACGGCAGGTTCTTGGCGATCGCGTAGATCACCGCGCCCGAGAGCAATCCGCCCACGAATTGCGCGACCATGTACGCCAGCGCCACCCCGGCCGACACCCGGCCCAGCAGTAGCTGCCCCACCGTCACGGCCGGATTCACATGGCAGCCCGAGACCGGTCCGATGGCGTACACCAGGAACAGCAGCGTGAATCCGAAGGCCAGGGCGATACCGAGCGCACCGACGCGCTCCCCGGCCAGCACCGCGGTGCCCACGCCGCCGAGCACCAGTACGAAGGTGCCGAAGCCCTCCGCGAAGAGTTTCCGGCTCAGCGAGATCGGTTCCATCTCGCCCAGTTCTTCGACGACTTCCTGCGCTGTGGGAGACATCAGCCACCTTCCCGGATCGACCCGCCCTGATGGGAGAGCACCTGTGTTCTGACCTCACGCGAGTCGAGTGACCTCCACTTCCACTTCCAGATCAGTCGACCCACTTCCGCTGAAGATACCTTTGAGTGGGGGCACATCCGCGTAATCACGGCCTACTCCGACGGATACGTGTTGTTCGGTGACGGGAATGTTGTTGGTGGGGTCGTAGCCCCACCATTGCCCGGTCCAGGCTTCCACCCAGGCGTGCATCTGCCCGGCTACCGTGCGCCCCACTTCGGCGGTGGGGTCCGGATGCAGGTAGCCCGAGACGTAGCGACTGGGAATTCCCATGGCGCGCAACAGCAGCAGGGTCAGGTGCGCGTAATCCTGGCAAACCCCTTGTCTTTCCGCGAACGCCTCGACCGCAGAGGTGTGCACCGAGGTGGTTCCGGCCAGGTAGTTCATTTCCCGGTGCACCCATTCCGCCCCGCGCACAACGGCTTTGGCGGGCGGCACGCCGCGTGCGAGCTGGCGGGCGACCGGGGCGAGGCGGCGTTCGCGCGGCACATAGGCGGTGGGGGTGAGCAATTCGTCGAAGCGGTCGGCGATATCCCCGGCGCGCAGTTCCTCCCAGGAGAGTTCCTCGGCGGGTCCGGCGAAGGGTTCGGTCTCGACCACCGAGGAGCTGGTGACCTCCAATTCGGTGTGCGGGGCGTGCAGGTCGAACGCGGTCACCGCGGTGCCCCAGTAGTCGACGTAGCGGAAGGACCGGGTGGAGGGCACCGTTTCGACCCGGTTGAGGATGACGTTCTGCCTGCTGTCGGCGCGCGGGGTCAGGCGCGCCTCGTTGAACGAACGCGATACCGGCGCGTCGTAGACATATCCGGTGGTGTGCACCACCCGCATGCGCCAGCTCATACCGCTTCCTCGATCCGGCTGCCGTTGCGGCCGTGCAGTCCGGTCCAGGACACCCAGGACTCGGCGTGAAAATATTGCAGCGCCACCGCTTCTCCCACTTCGTGGCAGGTTTCCTGCAACCAGATCAGGCGGCTGGGGAGGTCTTCGAGCAGGACGGTCGCGGGGAGGAATTCCAATTCGCTGCGCGCCCGGCCCAATAGTCGATGCGCTTCCTGTCGCGCGGCGAAACGACTGTTGGGCCGCTGATCCAGTTCCTGCAGACAGGTTTCGGCCACCCGCAGGGTATGGAAGACCGAACGCGGGAAAAGCCGGTCCAGCAGGATGAATTGGGCGATCTGATTGGCGTCCAGCACGCCGCGATGGGTGCGCAGATAGGGGTCGTGGGCTCCGGCCGAGCGCAATACCGTCACCCACGCGGGTGAGGAGGTGCGATCACCCGCACGTGAAAGCAACAGCCGCACAGTCATATCCACGCGTTCGATGGAACGGCCCAAGAGCAGGAAGCGATAGCCGTCGTCCCTGCTCAATGTGGAATCGGAGAGTCCGGCGAACATGGCGGCGCGATCGGTGATGTAGTGGCAGAACTCGTGCGGGCCGAGCGCCCGCGCGGCGCGCTCGGCCGCGGCCAGCCCGTTGTAGGTGGAGTTGAGGCATTCCCACATTTCGGTGGATGCGACTTCCCTTGCCCCCCGGGCGTTCTCGCGGGCCCTGCTGATCGAGTCGACAATGGAACCGCCGTGGTCCCGGCCGAAGGCGACGCGTTCGGTCACCGACCAGACGTCGAGTTCCTCTTCGGGCGGTTCGATGCTCAAGACCCGCAACAGAACTCGCGACGTTCGATCCGGGTCCACCGTGGCATCCTCGAGCAATTGATGCACCGCGACGTCGAGTATTCGCGCCGTGTACTCGGCGCGTTCGATGTACCGGCCGATCCAGAAGAGGGATTCGGCATTGCGCGCCAACATAATTCAACCGCCTAACGCTGTAATTCCACCCATCAGCAGCGCCGTTGCTATTGCTGTTGTTTGCTATTGCTGTTGTTGATTCGCCCGTGCGGGCGAGGGTTCTCGCGCCTGATCGCGATCCCCCGGAATGAGCTGTTCGCTCACCAATTGATCCCCGGACAATTCCCGTTCCGCCCCCGAGGTTCTCGCGGCCAGCACCCAGGTGTCCTTACTCCCGCCGCCCTGACTGGAGTTCACCACCAGCGAGTCCTCCGGCAGCGCCACGCGGGTCAATCCGCCCGGCAACACCCAGATGTCCTCACCGTCATTGACCGCGAACGGCCGCAGATCCACATGCCGCGGGGCCAGCTTCGGCCCGATTTTGCTTGGCACCGTGGACAATTGCACCACGGGCTGGCCGATCCAGCCGCGCGGATCCGCACGCACCTTGCGGCGTATCGCCTCCAATTCCTTAGGGGTGGCGTCCGGTCCGATGACGATGCCGTAGCCGCCGGAGCCCTCCACCGGTTTCACCACCAATTCCGCGACCCGATCGAGCACCTCGTCGCGCTCCTCGGGTTCCCAGCAGCGGTACGAATCCACATTGGGCAGAATCGGTTTCTCGCCCAGGTAGTACTCGATGAACGCGGGCACATAGGTGTAGATGAGCTTGTCATCGCCGACGCCGTTGCCGACCGCATTGGCCAGCACCACCGTGCCCGCGCGGGCGGCGTTCAGGATTCCGGCTACGCCGAGCATGGAGTCGGGGCGAAACTGCATGGGGTCCAGGTAGATATCGTCGATGCGGCGGTAGATGACGTCCACCTGCCGCTCCCCCGCCGTGGTGCGCATATAGACGACGCCGTCGCGGCAGAACAGGTCACGGCCCTCGACCAATTCCACACCCATCTGCCGTGCCAGCAGCGAATGTTCGAAGTACGCGGAGTTGAAGACGCCGGGGGTGAGCACCACCACGGTCGGATCGGCCTCATTGGCCGCGGCGGCACAGCGCAGCGCGCGCAGCAGATTGCTCGGATAGTCGCCGACCGCGCGCACCCGATGCGAGGCGAACAGATCGGGGAACACGCGCGCCATGGTGCGGCGGTTCTCCATCACATACGACACACCGGACGGTGAGCGCAGATTGTCCTCGAGCACCCGGAAATCGCCGTGCTCATCACGGATCAGATCGATGCCCGCGACGTGAATCCGCACACCATTGGGCGGGATGAGCCCGGCGGCCTCGCGATGGAAGTGCGCGCACGAGGTGACCAGCCGCATCGGGATGACCCGATCACGCAGGATGGTCTGCTCGCCGTAGACATCGGCGAGGAAGGCCTCGAGGGCCCGCACTCGCTGTTTGATGCCGCGCTCGAGTTTGGTCCACTCGGTGGCGGCTATCACCCGGGGAACCAGGTCCAGTGGAAACGGCCGCTCCTGGCCCGATAGCGAGAAGGTGATGCCCTGATCCACGAAGGCCCGGGCCAGCGCCTCGGCGCGTGCCGCGAGGTCGGACGCGTCGATGGTGGCCAGCGCCGCGAAGATGCCCCGATAGGGCGCGCGGGGCCGGCCGGAGGGGTCGAACATCTCGTCATAAGCCTTCGAATAACGCCCGGGGCGGTATCCCTCGAAGACTCCTGTGTGCGCACCGTTGAACTCGGCGCGGCCGTTCGTTATGGGAGCGGCCGCGGCCGCTCGTGCGGCTGCGGCGGGGGTCATGCAAAAATAGTCCATCACGCAGGAGCAACACGCAGTTGGACCGGGATAAATTTCTCGTATCGGGGGTATTTCGGGCAGGGTCGATTTCATACCCCGGACGTTGCCTGGTAACCTCGACCGTCGGTGCTGCGCTACAGGCTGCGTAGTGCGCCCGAAGACTTTGCTTCCCGCATAAACCACCAAACGAAGGAACACGAGGAAACAAGCGTGGCCAACATCAAGTCCCAGATGAAGCGGATCCGTACCAATGAGCTTGCGCGTCAGCGCAACCAGTCGGTGAAGTCCGCGCTGCGTACCTCGATCCGCAAGTTCCGCGAGGCCGCTGCGGCGGGCGAGAAGGACAAGGCGAGCGAGCTGCTGCAGTCCGCGAGCAAGAGCCTCGACAAGGCCGCCTCGAAGGGTGTCATCCACACCAACCAGGCCGCCAACAAGAAGTCGGCGCTGTCGCTGGCTTTCAACAAGCTCGGCTGATCACCCCGGTATACGTACCGGCATCATGCTTCGAACAACCACCGTGGCCACGATGACCACGGTGGTTTTGTCGTTTCACGAACCTGGGAACTTGCCGAGTCGCGCGGTTCCCTGCAAGATGGCTGCGGTTGGCCGCAGGGGCCGCCGGAACGTCGGGGGACGTACATACCAGCTGCATTGGGAGATCTCTTGACATCGCTGAGTCCGAAGAATTCGTCCTGGACCAGGGCGGTGGTGGCCGCGGGTGCGGTCGCGGCCGTGCTGGCGACCGGAGTGGGCACCGCTGCCGCCCGGCCGATCGGACCGTTCGATGTGGGCGGGGCGATCGAGGTCGAATACGACGGGGCGGGCGGGCCCGGATTCTTCGGTGATCCGACCGGACCCGAAACCGATGCCGCCGCCGGCGGTAAGAAGCAGGAATTCGCGAACAACGTCTCCATCTACTGGACGCCCGCGACCGACGCGCATGCCATCGGCGGCGCGATCCGGGACAAGTGGCGCGGGGTGGGCGCGGAGTCCGGTGCGCTGAAGTACCCGACCACCGATGAGGGCGCGACCGGTAAGCCGGGGCGGTTCCAGCATTTCCAGGGCGGGTCGATCTACTGGTCGATCGGTTCGGGCACGCATGTGATCAGCGGCGCGATCCGCGATAAGTACGCCGCGGCCGGATGGGAGAACAGCCCGCTGGGCTTCCCCATCTCCGATGAGGCCAAGACCAATAAGGGCGACGGCCGCTATCAGCTCTTCGAGGGTGGCGCGATCTACACCTCACAGAAGGGCGGCACCCGCACCATCTGGGGCGCGATCCGCGACGACTGGGTGCGCAACGGTTCGGAGAACGGCCGCTACGGCTACCCGACCAGCGATGAGTACAACTACAAGGACGGTAAGGCCCAGCAGTTCGAGGGCGGCCAAATCACCTGGGAGCCGTGAGCCGTTCGCGGCAGCAGCGATGAATTCGGCTCGGCGGAGGTGATTCCCGCCGGGCCGTTCGCATCCGCCGGTGGATTCGGCTCGGCGAGAGTGCTTCCCGCCGAGCCGTTCGTTCAGGAGGCGGATTCTCGGAGGTCGAGGATCCGCGCGAGGGCGTGTTCCAGGGCGTAATTGGTATCGGCCGCACCGCCTTTTACGTCGGCGTTGAGCCCGGCGACGACCTTGAGGGCCTGGCCGATAGTGACTCCGGTCCAGCCGCGCGCCTGGCCCTGCGCCTTCTTCACCTTCCAGGGCGGCATGCCGAGATCGCCCGCGAGCTTGAACGGGTCACCGCGGCCCGCCGAACCGACGCGGGCGATGGTGTGCACCGAATCCGCGAGCGCGTCCGCGAGCAGCACCGCCGGAACACCGCGGTCGGTGGCCCAGCGCAATGCCTCCATGGCAGCGGCGCGATCACCCGCCACAGCGAGGTCGGCCACATCGAATCCGGTGACCTCGGCCCTGCCGGAGTAATAGCGGTGCACGGCGGCGACATCGACCTTGCCGCCGGTATCGGCGACCAATTGTGAAGTGGCAGCGGCCAATTCGCGCAGATCGTTGCCGACCGCCTCGATAATGGCCTGCACCACATCCGCCGAGGCGCGCACGTTCGCGGCGCGAAACTCATTGCGCACGAACTCGATCCGCTCACCGGCCTTGGCGACCTTGGCGGCCTGATGCACCACCGCGCCCATCTTCTGCAATGCCGGTGCGAGCGCCTTGGCGCGCCCGCCGCCCGAATGCAGAATCACCAGCACCACGCCGTCGGGCGGTGAGGACGCGGCATCGGTGACGACCGCGACGGCATCCTTCCCCGCCTCGGCCGCCGCCTCCAGCACGATCACCCGATCCTCGGCGAACAGCGAAGGGCTCAGCAGCTCGGCCAACTCGGCGGTACTCGCATCCCCCGCCCGCAGCCGGTCCACCGGCATGGAATCCGGCTCCGACGTAGCAGCCCGCGCCTGCGCGGTGATCCCCGACACCGCCCGCTCGATCAACAATTCTTCATCACCGAGCACGAGATGCAGGGGCGCTGGTCGTTGGCTCACCCCGCGATCCTACGAGCCCACCCCGACAACCCCGCACCCCGGCTATGAGGGTGTGTCCGGGCGGGGTGCACGTGGCCGGAGCCCGGCGACGACCAGTGCGCACACCACGGCCGCGACCACACCGGAACGAATACCGGTGGGCAGCGTGACCGAAGCGCCCAGGGCCGCGAACCGCTCGGCGACGGTGAGCAGCCACCATAGCGGCGGGGCCGTGCAGTACAGCACGAGCTCCGCGAGCGGTGTCCAACAGCAGGACAGCATCGCCCCGATCGCGCCCACGATGGTGATCGGCGCGATCACCGGCTCCACCAGCACATTCACCACGATCGCCACCAAACTGAGGTGCCCGGTCAGCGCGACGACCACCGGGGTGGTGACCACGAACGCCGCGGCCGCCACCGCGAACGCGTCAGCCGGAATGCGCCACCACCGGTGTGCGCGAAGCCAATCCGACCATCCGGGCGCGAGCACGATGAGCCCCGCCGTCGCCAGCACCGATAACGCGAACCCGGCATCCATCGCCAACCGCGGCGACCAGGCCAGGAGGACGATGATCGCCGTGCACAACGCGGGCAGCGCCTGCTTCTTCCGACCCGTACACAGCGCGAGCAAGGCCACCGCACCCATGACCGCGGCCCGCAGCACACTCGGCGAGGGCCGCGCCAGAATCACGAACATCACCAGTGCGATCCCCGCCGCCACCGCCCCCACCCGCGGATCGACGGTCAACGCGCGCATCGAAACCAGCACGGCCGCAAGCAAGATCGTGATATTCGCCCCGCTGACAGCGGTCAAATGGGCGAGATCCGTCTCACGGAAGCTCTCCCGCACCCGCTCCGGAAGCCGCGACGTATCCCCGATCACCAACCCCGGCAACAGTCCCGCCGCATCCCCGGGCAACGCCCGCTGCGCCGCGGTCCCGAAATCCTCCCGCATCCGTCCCGCCGCCCGCTGCCACCAGGGCGGCCGCCCCACCGCCACCGGCGCACCCTCGGCCCGCAACATCGCCACGGTCAAATCCGACCGCAAGGCGTTGGCCACCCGCGCCCGAAACACCACCCGCTGCCCGGGCAACAAACCCCGCCACCCCGCCTCCGGCGCCAACACCACCACCGCTCCCCCGGCGTACACCACCTCCCCACCCGCCCGAAACTCCACCAAATCCCCCCGCAACATCACCTTCCTCCCCCCAAACTTCTTCTCCACCAAAGCCTTCGGATCATCAGCCACAATCAAGGTGATCTCAACCCGCTCCCCCTTCCCCACCGCCCGCAACGGATGCCCGGCAACCCGCCACTCATGCCAAGCCCCCGCCCCCGCAAACCCGGCCCCCACCGAAAACGCCGCCAACATCACCCACCCCACGCCCTGTCGCCACCCACCCGACCGAATCATCAACCCCCACACCCCAACCCCGAGCAACAGACACCCCACCGCAGTGCACACTCCGACCCGCCACCCACCGACGAGAGCCACAATCGTTGCGCCCCAACAACAGAACGCCGCCGGAACCAATCGAGCATCCAGCTCGTCGGGCAGTTCCCCCGCATCGCCGCCGACCTCGATACCGCGGTCACGATCCTCACCGACGGTCATACGGTCACCACCGGGCGGAGGCGGTTGAGGCGGGCGGGGCCGATGCCCTCTATTTCGGCGAGTTGGTCTATCGAGGTGAAGCGGCCGTGCTGGGTGCGCCAGGTGAGGATGGCGCGGGCGGTGACGGGGCCTACGCCGGGGAGGGTGTCGAGTTGGGCTTCGGTCGCGGTGTTGAGGTTGACCTTTTGCGGTGGACCGGTGGTGCGGGTTGCGCCGGGGGATGTGGATGCGGGCGAAGGGGTTCCGGTGCCGTTGACTACTTTGCTGCCGACCTGTTGGGTGCCCGGGCGGGGGCCTGTGCGGCCGACGATGAGTTGATCGCCGTCGCAGAGGTGCTGGGCCAGGTTGAGTCCGGACAGGTCGGCTTCGGGCCGCGGGGTGGCCGCTTTGAGAGCGTCTGCGATGCGGGCTCCGGGCGGAAAGCGGCGCAGGCCGCCGTGCTCGACGAGGCCGATAATGCTCACCACCACTTCGCCGGTATTGGCAGGGTGGCCGTTCACCTCGGGGTCTGAATTCGGTTCAGCGGCGGGCGCTTGCGCTGCGAGCCCGCCACCCGGTGGGTTCGATCCGCCGACAGGAGCTGGCGCGGCCAATGCACCGCCCTGCGGATTCGATCCGGCCGGAAGCTGCGCGGCTGAACCACTGCCCGGCGGATTCACTCGTGCGGGCGCGGTAGTTCTGGGCACGGCGGGTTTGGGAGCGCCGGCCCGACCCGTCGTGGACGCGCCACCACCGGCATCCGAATCAGCGATGGCGCTCTCGCCCGCGACGGTGATCGGTGGAACCGCCTGCGCCACCGGCCTTTCCCGGAAGGTGAGAAGCGCCGCCAGTACTACGACCGCCACCGCGACGGCGGTCAGAACGACCGCGCCTCGCGGGCCCGGGTCCCAGCGGGTGCCTCGGAACCGCTCCGGGACCAGGCGTTCATGCCAGAGCGAGACCGGACCGCAGGGTTCGGACAGCCATGCGGGAGTTGATGATCCGCCCGAGCCACCACGCATTCGGCCCGTCGGGTCCGGCTCGTCGCGATCTGCGACATCAATGGCGGACATGTACAGGTCCGGCGGGTCTCCGCGCCCTGCGGCTCGAGCGTCGCGGGTTTCGCGCCGACCTGCGGAGTCCTGCGGGATCTCGGCGGGATCGGTGTCCCAGCCGTCCGACTCGCAGCTTCTGACCGTGCGGGCCGGAGTCAGGGAATCGTCGTTCCAGCGCGGTCGATGGGGCGGGGTGGGTGCGAATGGTGCTGGGGCGGCAGGTGGTTCGGGGTGCTGGGTGGGTGGTTGGGGGTGGGTGAGGCCGCCGAGGCGGCGGCTGACCTCGCTGCGTTCGTCGGTTTTCGGCATGGGAGCGACGGTATGGGTCGCGCCGGATCAGGCAGTGGGAGCGACCTGGGGTTTCGGTCGGCCTGTGGATGGATTTCCGGTTGTGGACAACCGGATTCCGCTCGGGTTAGCGCTGGTCAGCCGCAGCCGCCCGGCACGACGAGCGCGCCGACCGCGCCCATGCCGAGATGTACTCCGAGAGTTGGCCCGAACTCGGCGACGATGAGTTCGCGGATACCGGGGATCAGATCGCGGAGTTGACCGGCGACGGTGTTCGCCGCTTCCTCCGCGCCGAGGTGCTGCACCGCAACGGTGGCGCCGTCGTCTCCGGCCGCGTCCACCGCCGCCGCGACGAGTTTGGCGAAGGCTTTGGACCGGGTGCGGGCCTTCTCGCGCAATTCCAGCCGTCCGTCGACGATCTGCAGGATCGGCTTGGTAACCAGCTCGGTGCCGAAGAACGCTGCCGCCGTGCTCAATCGGCCGCCGCGGCGCAATTGCTCGGTGCGGTTGACCACGATGAACGCCCGTCCGCGACTGGCGGCCGAGACGGCCGCGTCGTAGACGATATCGAGCGGCGCACCGGTGCGCGCCCGGCGAGCCGCGGCAAGCACGGGCAGGCCCGTGCCCAGCCCGGCGCTGAGCGAATCGACCAGTCGCACCTTGTCGGAGTCCATATCGCGCACGGCCTGCCGCCCGGCCTCCCAGGTGCCGGACAGCTGCCGCGAAATATGCACGGCGACAACGCCATCCCCGCCACTGAGTTCCAGCGCCTGTTCGTACACCGCTTTCAGATCACCCGGTGACGCCCCGGAGGTGGTCACCGTGGACGAGCTGTAGTCGATATCGCACTCGTCCACACCTTCCCGGATTTCCCGATCGTCGACGAGGATGTGCAGCGGCACCGCGAGCACGCCGAGTTCCCTGGCGAGTTCAGCGGGCAGGCTGGCCGACGAATCGGTGACCACCACCACGGGCATCGGCTAGCGATCCCCCTCGCGCGCAATGCCTTTCACGCGATCCGAGCCGAGCGAGCTCGGTCTGCCGTACGAGCCCGTCATGCAGTCCGAACCTCGCGGGATGTCGCCTCGGAGAGCGCCTTGACCATGGCCTGTGCCACCGCGACGTGCCCTTCCCAGCCCCAGTGGATACCGTCCGGATTGGCCTCACCGTGGAAGACGTTCTCGCGCACGGCTTCTCCGAGGTCCACCAGCGGAATCGAATGGGTGTCAGCCCATTTCGTGACCGCCTTGACCATGGGTTCGCGTCCACTGTGATGCCGGGCGTACGCATCGCACTGATGCACCGAGGGCAGCACCGCCACCATGGGAAGCTCGGGCCGCAACCCCGCCAGCGCGTTTCGCGACTGCTCGAGATAGTCGACGCTCACCGACGGCGGTAGCGCCACCGGCCAGCCGAGCGGGGAAAGCTTGGGCTGCACCCAGTTGTACGCGGTGCGCACCTGCCGCCGCGCGAAAGACGGTCGCACATAACGGATCAGCTCGCGCAACGCGGTCGGCAACGGCGACGGCAGCGAATCCATGCCGCCGGTCGCGAATACCACCGCTCCCGCGCGCGGCACGGTCGCCCACACCCGCGGATCGCCGATCAGCGCCCAGTAGGCGTCCCGGCAGGTCCACCCGATGCGCGCCACCAACTCCACATCCCAGCCCAGTTCGGCCGCAACGAGATTCGGCCAGATGCGCGGATGGTCCGCCGCCAGCCCGCCTTTGGGCCCGAAGTAGGACAGCGAGTCGGCGATGACCAGCAGCACCGGCCGTTCGCCGGAGGCTTGCTGTTCGGGGGTGTCAGAGGACATCGGGAGCTACCTTCGCCAGCGCGTTCCATACATCGAGACGCCAGCCGGGCCGGTCGAGACTCGGACCGTGGCTGGTCAACTGCACCCAGCTGGTGTTGGCGAGCCCGCCCAGGGCCGGCCAGTTCACCGGCGGGAGGTCGAGGATCGCCGCGGTCAGCGCCGCGATCAATCCGCCGTGCGCAACCAGGATGATGGTACGGCCGGGCCAGTCGGGGCGCTCGGTGAACAGTTCGTGCACCACGGGCAGTGCGCGAGCGCCCACTTGGAGTTTGGATTCACCACCGGGCGGGGTGAAGGTGGCGTCCATCCGCCATTCCTTGCGCGCTCCGGGTGCGAGGGCGTCGACCTCGTGATGGGTCAACCCCTCCCACTGTCCGAGATCGGTTTCGCGCAGCCGGATATCGGTGGTCACCGGCAGTCCGGCGTGTTCACCGACGCACAGCGCGGTGTCGTGCGCGCGCCGCAAGTCCGAGGAGATGATGGCCAGGACATCGCTGGACGCCATATCCGGTGCGCAGTCCTTGGCCTGGCGACGGCCGACATCACTGAGTTCGGTGTCGATCTGGCCCTGCATGCGATCGGTGGCGTTCCATTCGGTTTGCCCGTGCCGCAACAGGATCAAACGGCGGACGCCGGCAAGCTTGCTCACTACTCGGCTCCGGCCTCGTCGTCTCCGGCCTCGGCGGCCTTCGCGCGCTGATCTTCCAGACCTGCGACCGGCACCTGCGGGCAGTCCTTCCAGAGCCGTTCGAGGCCGTAGAAGTCGCGCTCGTCATTGTGCTGGATGTGGATGACGATCTCGACGTAGTCGAGCAGCGCCCAGCGGCCCTCGCGGGTGCCCTCGCGGCGCACCGGCTTGTATCCGGCCTCGCGCAGCTTGTCCTCGACATTGTCGACGATCGCGTTGACCTGGCGCTCATTGGGCGCGGACGCGATCACGAAGCAGTCGGTGATCACCAGCTGCTCGGACACGTCCAGAATCACGACGTCCGATGCCAGTTTCTCGTCGGCCGCCAATGCGGCCACCGTTGCCATCTTCACCGCTTCGACGGATGCGCTCACCCTGTTGCTACCTTCCCGTTGCTGTCCGGCACATACAGGTGCCGCTTAGATATGTATTGCACGACCCCGTCGGGGACGAGGTACCACACCGGCCGGCCTTCACTGGCCCGCCTTCTGCATTCGCTGGACGAGATCGCCAACGCCGGGATCTCGATCATGGTGACGGCGTCGGCGGGGTAGTTGCGGAGATGGTCGGCCAGATGGTCGATGTTCAATTCGTACCCCGGACGACTCACTCCGACGAATTTCGCCAGTTCGAACAGTTCGGCCCAATCCTGCCAGGTGAGGATGCTGGCCAGCGCGTCGGCACCGGTGATGAAGTAGAGATCCGCTTCGGGATACTGTTCGCGCAGCTCACGCAGGGTGTCGACGGTGTACGTCTTCTTCCCGCGGTCGATATCGGTGCGGCTGACCGAGAAGCTGGGATTGCTCGCGGTGGCGATGACGGTCATCAGATAGCGGTCTTCCGCCGAGCTGACGTACTTGTCGGCCTTCTGCCAGGGCTGCCCGGTCGGGACGAAAACCACTTCGTCCAGCGCGAACCGATTAGCCACCTCACTCGCCGCGACCAAGTGCCCGTGGTGGATGGGGTCGAAGGTGCCGCCCATCACCCCTAGCTTGCGGCGCCCGTTCGTATGCACAAAACCCGAGCTTACCGGGGGCTATCCGGAACCGGGCGCAGCGGCGGCTCGCCCGGGGTCGACAGTGGTGTCGATGCGCCGGATCAGGCCGTCGGCCAGCGTCAGCTTCAGTGCCGCGAACAGGCGTTGCTCGCGGAAGGCGAGCAGTACCGGGTTGGCGGCGGGGTATGAGACCAGGGTGGTGTGCGCGCCGTAGAACCGGATCAGGTTGTCGGCCACATTGTTCGGACCCTGCGTGATGACGGGCGCAAGTCCGGACTCGGCGGTGAAGGCGACCCGCCCCCACGCCTGCGGGTGCAGGACGTCGAGCAGTTCGGTGAGGTCGCCGCCCGCGCAGGCGGCGATGAAGCGTTCGGTGACACGCCGATGCTCGTTCTTCTCGATGAAATTCAGCCCCGCCTCGGCGGCGATCTTGAGCCGGGCCCGCCGCGCCAATTGCCGGCAGGTACCGGCCGGCTTGCCGAGGGTTTCGGCGATGTCCTCGAACCGCATACCGAAGACATCGTGCAGTACGAAGGCCACCCGCTCGGCCGGGCTCAACCGTTGCAGCAGGAGCAGTAGCGCCAATTGCACTTCGTCATCGAGGGTTACGCGGTCCGCGGGTGAGGCGGGATCGGCGAACGCCGCCAGCGCCACCGCCGGATCGCCCGGGAATTCATGGCGCACCCGGGCACTGCGCAGCACATCGAGACAGAGCCGGCTGGTCACCACCGTCAGCCAGGCCCGTGGATCCTCGATGCTGCCCGGCGCGGCGAGCGCGAACCGCATGAACGCTTCCTGCACAGCGTCTTCGGCCTCATCCACCGTCCCCAGCATGCGATACGCCAGATCGACCAGATAGGCGCGATCGGCCCGCCAAGTGTTGATGAGTGCGTCAGACACGGTCACATCTCCAGGACGAGACAGCCCCTCGAATAGTTACCGATGCCGCCGGTAACTTCCCGGGCCCGTGCCCCGTCCTTGCCTGTAGTGGGATTTCACCAGCGAACTCCCGTAGCTCGAACGGAACCATCATGGGCCACAACACTCTTCGCCGCCGACTACGCGTCTTCCTCACAGCGGCAGCCCTCACAGCCTGGGTCCTGGCCACCAACGCCATCCCCGACCCGGCCTCCGCCGCCGACCCCATCGATTCCTACCTCGGCGTCTGGAACTACACCCACCCCGACCGCGCCACCGGAACGAATATCGCAAGCCTGGACATCCCCGTCCCCGTCCAATTCCCCCAAATCGGCACGGTCACCTTCGCCCGCGAGCCCGGCGGTGTCACCGGCACCAGCGACCAAGGCTGCACCTGGCATTTCATCCCCGCCCCCGACGGTTTCGCCCTCCGAGACACCACCCAATCCTGCTTCAACAAGGTAATCGGCTCCGCCTACACCATGACCGTCTGGAACATCCGATTCCAAGGCGACCACGCCTCCGAAACCATCCACGCCATCAGCCACCAACCAATAGGCGACATAGGCTTCACCCTCCCCCGAGGCGACCGCCAACGCGCAGGCACCACCTCCCGCCAGGAAACCCTCCAATCCCTAACCGGCACTTGGACCTACACCCCCGCAAACGTCCTAACCGGCGTAAACACCCTGAACTGGTTCACCGCCCCCACACCCCAAACCGGCACAATCCACATCACCCCGGCCCCTGCCAACCAAATCCACCTGACAACCCTCGAAAACGGCTGCACCTGGACCCTGTCAGCAGATGGCAACACCGCCGAACTCTCCCCACCCACCCAAACCTGCCAAACCCCCAAAGGCCAACTAACCATGACCTTCTGGTCCATCAGCGCCAACGGCACCACCCAATACTCCATAGCCGCAGGCCAATCCCCCGACGGCACCCAATTCCAGCTAGCCACCGGCGAACTCATCCGTTAGCGATCAGCGCCGATCCTGATCAGGCTATCCACTCATCCGGAACATCAGCCCGCACCGGACAGACATAGACGCGGTTCACCGAAAACCGCTCACCGCCCGACATTTTCCAGTTTTCGTACAGTCGATACTCCTCCACATTCGGAACAGCCGCCTTCACGAACGCGGCGCACTCCGATTCCGCCGGTGCCATCCGGAAATGCCTCATCGGCTCGGACAACTTATTGCCGATCCAAATGTTGGGCGCCAGCAGGGATTTCGTCCCGTCGTTGCGGGTCCATCCGCGCTCATCCACATCCCACCAGCCAGTTACGGAGACCATCCGCAGATAACGACCACCCTCGTCCGCTTCGCCATCGCCCTCCCCGAGCAGCTTCTCGATCGCAAGTCCGATCAGCAAGCGATTCTGCTCGACAATCGGCAGCTGACTCATATATTCGATCTCGGCCAAGCGATACCAGAGGGGCTCTTCATCGAACGTCGATATGAACATGAGTCGAAACTCCGTAAATCACTTCCACACAACGATTTTCGACATATCGCCGACCAGCTCAGCTCCGGCACCGGAGCAGCTGAGTTCGGCGACGTGCGGAGCGTCGAGGGATTCGCAAGGTCTGCCGTAGCGAAGTATCTCGTCGACCACCAAGGCGACAGCGAGATTCGAGCCGTCATGAGACTGCCCGATCATTACCTGATCCCCAACTCGCACTACGCCTTCCAAGCACCGCACAATCAGAACCGCTGCAAGCGAATTCGATTCAACGACCTGTTCTACAGTCAGAACGGATCTATTCTGCATGATCGGACCGGAAATAGGGCAGCTTGACGCCTGCGAGGAGCATCATTTCCTCGTAGGAGCTGAGCATCTGCTCTACCTTCCGGAGTGCTTCTCCGAGCGCGAACCTACCGTCATCGACGTTGCCGACATCGAGTTCGGATCGCGCTTCCGAGAGGTCGTCCAGGACGGTGGTCAGGGTATCGCCTTGGATCAGAAGGCCGGGGAATTTCCTTCCTTCCCACTTGACCAGGGAGTAGTCGCCCTGGGTTTCCATAATTTCAGCGCTGTAGCTCATCACGCCCCTCGTGGCAGCTGCCTTCGGTGGCGGCTTGCTCGATGGCGGCCGCGCACCGGGTGTGGGTTCGCGGGCGGTTCGGGTTGTGGCCACCAGATTCCGAGGGTCAGGATAAGGGCGCACATTGCCAGTTGGGCAATCACTGCGGTCACGAAGGCGATCCAGTTCGTCAATGGGATCGCCGCCCGCCGTCGAAGGCGTTCAAACGAGGCAAAATCAGTTCGGGTGATCCGACGATCAGATCGCATGCTCGGCGGATCGGTTCGGGAGGGCCGATGTGGTCGAGGGTTGGGGTGAGGACGGCGTGGGCGTCCAGGTGGCGTACGACGATCAGCAGGCGCTGCACCGGTTCCCGGATTTCGAGAGTGATTCGGAGGGTTTTGACGAGGTCGTAGCCGTGCTGACTCGCGAGCTCCAAGAGTTCCAATTCGTCTCGCTCCCAAGCGGTTCCGCTCAGGTCGAGACGTAGGTAGCCGACCGCCTTGGGCAATGAGGATTTGAGAGGCCGTGGGGCCATGTACGGACGAGTCATCCTGAACCTCCCTGAGCCGATGTGAATGAACTCAGCTTGGGCCGCGGAGGAGGCAGGGGCGACGGCTGAATTTGCCTCGGTGTGCGCAGTATCTGCCGTTGACAAAATGGGAATGTGGTGAGCGCGACACGGTGGGTATTCGCTGGTCTTACAGTCGCTTTCATCATCGGTCGTGTCCCGGAGGGCTCGAATGGCCAGTGGTGGCGCTGAATCAGCGATATGGGGGTCTGCACGGTTTCGTCAGCTACTGGCAGACGGACAGGTCGGTTTGGCATTGTCGGCCGTGCGCCGCGAAATGGGTTTGAGTCAGGCCGATCTCGGGGAGCTATTGCACTGGGATCGGTCGCATGTCGGGCGGGTGGAGCGTGGCGAGGTGGACACGCTGTTCGATATTCGGGAACTTCTGCGTGTGGCGGACGTGCTCGGAGTTCCACGCGCCGCCTTCCTGCCGGTCTTGCTAGGAACCGCCAACCCGTGGACGATCGAAATGGGGTGTGGCGAAGGAGTCGACGACGTGGACCGCAGGCAATTCGGCATCGCAGCGACCATGACGCTCATGGGAGCTGCCGCGCCAGTGACGACCGCGAGCGGGGCGATGCTCATCGGCACCGACCATGTCACCGCGCTTCGCGATGTCACCGAGCAGTTGTGGGACCACGACAATCGCCGAGGCGGTGGGGCGATAACCGAATTCGCGCTCCAGCACCTTCGGCTGGCACGCCGGATGCTGGACCACGGTCAGTACGGTCCGAGAACCGGCGATGCGCTTGCCGCCGCCACGGGGAGGTTGTGCAGCTGTGCCGGATGGTTGGCTCATGACAGTGGCCGCCCGGAAATCGCGCGCTGGTGCTACACCGAGTCGGTGCTGTTGGCCGAGCAGACCGGGGATGGCGAAATGCTGGCGGCCGCGCTCGGCGGCTTGACGATCACCGCGACTGATCATCCACGGCACGGCCGCGAGCCCATTCGGATCGCACGCAGGGTCACCGAACTCGCGAACTCGGTGCCCTCTCCCCGGCTCAAAGCGTTACGCCTGGCCCGAGAAGCGGTGGCACACGCGGCAATAGGCGATCATCGCGAATTCACGCACACGATGACACGGGTCTGGCACGAATTGGAGTGCGGCTTCGATAATCCCGACGATCCGATCTGGCTGCACTTCGTCACCGAAGCCGAGTTGCGGGTGCATGAGGCGCGAGGGCGGAAGTTACTCGGGCAGCACACTCGGGCGGCGGATTTGTTCCGCGACAGTATTGATCGGGCGGAGAATCTGCCTCGGGATGAGGCGTCGTATAGGGCCTATTTCGCGGCTTCGCTTGCCGGGCTGGGTGATTCGGCGGCGGCGATCGGGGCGGGGCACGGGGCACTGGATTTGCTCGAATCGCAGGTTGATTCGCCTCGGCTGGTGGCGGAATTGCGGCCGGTGCGGCGCGCTGCCGCTGGTGCGCGGGGCTCCGAGGCAGAGTATTTCGGGCGGCGGTTCGATGCGCTCACCCGGGCGGCCTAGCGGATCTTGATCGCGGAGGTGCGGTCGTCTCGTAGGGTCGGGTATCGCAACAATCGATCCTGGAGGTGTTTGTGGCTTGGCGTCGATCTCTGCTTGGGGCTGTCGGTTTGGTTGTCGGTTTGGTGGGTGCGACGGGGACTTCGTGGGCTGATCCGGTCACCACCGTGAATCCCGCGATGACTCTCGGCGGAGGATTGGTGCCCTGTTTCGGGCAGGTGCGGGGGTTTTATGATCCGGCGCGGGATTTCTATGGGGATCAGGTGATGTGGATTCGGGCGGAATTCACTACGCTCGCATCGGGTTCCGGGGGATGTGCGGTTAATGCGACGGTGAGTTGGCGGAATCTCGATACCGGGGCGAGTGCGGTCAATCCGGTTGTGCCGCTGGGGGATGACGGTAGTCATACCGCGCTCTGGGTTCCGGTGTGGACCGGGAAGGTGCCGGGGCGGATCGAGGTCACCATCGATACCGATCAGCCGCATATCGCCGGGCACGGGAGCTTTGTGATCCCGGGATAGCGTGCACCACAGGTGAAATGACGGCGACCGGGTAATGATGGCGGCGTGACGGCCGCGCCACCATTACCCGGTCGGCGTTGGTTCGGATCGGAGACCGCCCGCATTCTCAGGCGGCGGCGCCCAGGCCCACCGCGACCGCTACGGGGATCAGGTACAGCAGCGGGAAGGCGACGGTCTTGTATGAGCGGGCGCGCAGGACGGTGATGACCGCACCGGCGAAGTAGAGGATCAGGCCGATGGCGGCGGCAATGCCGATGGCGGGAATGAACAGGCCCACGATCAGGCCGATCGCGCCGAGGGCCTTGGCCACTCCCAGCGGAGCCCACCACGACTGCGGCACACCGTATTCGATCAGCGGGTCGACCACGAACGGCGCCTTGCGCAGCAGCGAGAACGCCGAGAATCCGACCCAGGCGGCGGCGACGATGGTGACGATGATGTAGGCGGTGTTCATGGCGTCTTCTCGATTTCTGTTGATGGGCCCTCGTTTCGGGCCGGTTCATCAAGAGGACGACGCAGCGTGCCGGGGTGTGACATCGAGGTCTCGGGATCAGGCGACCAGTGCCTTCATCTGCGGGGACAGCACCGACGACAGCGCCGACCACGGGACGGTGATGACGATGTTTCCGGCCGCGTGCGAACCGATTTCACCGAAGTAGATCCGCATGCCACCCGAATCGACCGCCCAATTGCGGTAGTTGTCGACGGTCGGCAGAATGCCGTCCCTGTAGTAGGTGTCACCCGCATTGGTCTTGGGGACGAGGATGGCGGCCTGCTTCGACAGCACGGTCAAGCCCGCGTTCAAGTCCGTGAAGACATCCTGAAGTTGAATGGCCTTACCGCTGTCGAGGCTGGTGGTGTGGGTGGTGAAGTCCTCGTAGGGATGTGCGGCGTGTTCGGCGAAGTAGTTGACCCCGAGTTTGGCGCTCAAGAGGTGCGGCCCGACGTACGTGAAGTTCACCGAGGTGGACAGGTTGAGGGTCGGGGTGACCTTGGTGATGTACCCGTCGGCGGCCCCGCGCAGCGAGCTGTTGAACTCGTCGCGCGCGGCGAGATAGGGCCCGTCCACACCGTCGATATCGGTACGCGGCACGGAGACCTTGTAGTTGCTCCCCGTCAGGGTGTACTCCGACATGCGGAAACCGGTGTCGGCGTGCGCGACCACCGTCGCGGCGGATGCGGTCAGCCCCGCAAGCACGGCGGCAGTGAGCAGGTGGGCGAGGGCACGGCGTCGCATATCAGGCTCCGGATCGGCGCGGCCGGACCAATTCCGGCGTTGCCCGGTACATTCCCGGTCCCCGCCAATGAATCACCAATGACCCACCAACGACGCAGATCAGGGCCGCTTGGACTTCGGCAGCTTCGCGACGATGGCGTCGTAGGAGGCGTCGATGAGCTCGAGCAACTCGTCCTCGGGCACCTTGCCCCCGACCTTCACCGAAACCCACCCGTACCGCCCGATATACGCCGAGAGCGAGACATCATCCGGATAGATGGCGATCAGCTCATCGGCCTCGGGCTTACTACCGCATTTGAGCGTCACGGCCGCCCCGCTCCCGACGAACGCGAAGATCTTGTCCCCCACCTTGGCGACCACATCGCCCTCCCACGGTTCGTCCTGCCAGGCACCGGGTTTCGCGAGGCAGTAGGTCAGGAGATCCATGGGTGGCTCCTCAGACGGGTAGTAGGCGGCCGACTACGGCGGTGAGTTGGCGGGCGGAGCGGCATTCGTGCATCTCGATCACTTCCGCGTACTTCTTGGCGGCGGAATCGCCGGTGCCCCACATCTTTTCGGCTTCGGGGTTGAGCCAGTAGGCGTGTTTGGCGACGGCCACCAGGTCGGCCAGGGTGCCCAGGGCCGGATCGCGGTAGTTGTTGCGGGCGTCGCCGAGGATGAGCAGGGAGGTGCGGCTGGTGACGGCGTCGGGAAAGTTCTCGGCGAAACCTTCCAGGGCGGAGCCGTAGTCGGAATGGCCTTCGATGCCCACGACATCGGCTTCGGTGAAGATGCGGCGGGTGATCTGATCCAACGGGGTCACCGAATCGAAGAGCTTGGTCACCTCATCGGAGCGGTCAACGAACGCGAAAATGCGGACGCGGGAGAACTGTTCGCGCAGCGCGTTCACCAGCACCATGGTGAAACTGGAGAAACCGGCCACCGACCCCGAGATATCGCACAGCAGAACGAGATCGGGGCGGCCGGGCCGGGGCTTGCGGGTCACCAGATCGATGGGAACACCGCCGGTGGACATGGATTTGCGTAGCGTCTTACGCAGATCGATCTCACCGCGACGGGAGCGGCGACGACGAGCGGCCAAGCGGGAGGCCAGGATTCGAGCCAGGCGCTGACTGGAGCGGCGCAGATCGTCGAGTTCGTTCTGCGAGATGCGCAGGAAGTCGGCGTCTTCGGCCTGCCGCGCGACACCATAGGTGGCGACGCGTTCGCGCCCGATGCGCTCGGCGACGCGGCGGCGGGTTTCGGCTTCGACGGTGCCGCGGAACCCCTTGATGCGCTGGCGCGCGGTGCGCCGGGCGACCTCGGTGTCGAAATCGGAGTTGTCCATACCCGCGGTGAGCCCGGCGAGCAGTTTGGCCACCAGGATCTCGGGCTGCAGATCCTTCAACGTCTGATACGCGGAGAAGGACGGGCCGCCCGCCGCCTGATACTGGCCCATCTGCTCGACCATCTGCGCCGCCAGCGCCTGCAGCTGACGCTCCTGCTCACCGGACGGGTCCTGAACCAGCAACTCCGCCAGCATCTTTCGCAGCTCGATAATGTCGACGGCCCCATTGGGCTTCAACGGGATCTCGACCTCTTCGGCCCCGACGCGCTCACCGAGTGCGGCCGGGAACCACAGATCGAACAGGCCGTCGTAGGTGGCGCGCTGGGTGGTGCGGCGCAGCAGCGCACACGCCAGCCCCTCCCGCAGCGCTTCCCGATCCATCAGATCCAGCACGGTGACAACCTGTGCGGCGTCGACGGTTTCGGACGGCCCGACCGGAATCCCCCTGGCGCGCAACGCCTCCACGAACCCCACCAGATGTCCGGAGAATCCGTACTCGGCGGTGGGCTCGGCCGTCGTCGGCGGTTTTGCGGCGGGCGCACCGCTCACCGCGCGCATGGCCGCGGAGACCAGCCCGCGGGATTTGTTCGACGAGCCGGCCATCTCAGGCCAGCTTCAGCTCGGACTGCGCACGCAGATGGTCGGCCTGATGTTTGAGCACCACGCCGAGCGTCGCGCGCACTGTCTTCTCGTCCAGATCCTTTGCGCCCAAGGCGATCAGCGTGCGCGCCCAGTCGATGGACTCGGCGACCGAGGGCAGCTTCTTGAGCTGCATACCGCGCAGCACGTGCACGACCCGCACCAGCTGTGCGGCCACGGCGGGCTTGAGCTCGGGCACCCGGCTGGCCAGGATACGGCGCTCGAGATCCTCATCCGGGAAGTCGATGTGCAGGTACAGGCAGCGCCGCTTCAGAGCCTCGGACAGCTCGCGGGTGGCATTGGAGGTCAGCACCACGAACGGTTTGCGGGTCGCGGTGATGGTGCCCAATTCCGGGACGGTGACCGAGAAGTCGCTCAGGATCTCGAGCAGCAGGCCCTCGATCTCGACATCGGCCTTATCGGTCTCGTCGATGAGCAGCACGGTCGGCTCGGTGCGCCGGATGGCGGTGAGCAGCGGCCGCGAGAGCAGGAATTCCTCGGTGAAGACGTCGGCTTTGGTTTCGGCCCAATCGTTTTCCGAGGTCGCCTGGATGCGCAGGATCTGCTTGGCGTGATTCCACTCGTAGAGCGCACGCGATTCGTCGACGCCCTCGTAGCATTGCAGGCGCACCAGTTCCGCGCCCGCGACCTCGGCGACCGCCTTGGACAGCTCGGTCTTGCCGACACCGGCCGGACCTTCGATGAGCAGTGGTTTGCCGAGCCGGTCCGCGAGGAAAACCGAAGTGGCGGTGGCCTTATCGGCCAGGTAGCCGGTTCCGGCCAGGCGTTCGATCACATCGTCGACCGATGCGAAGATCGGCTCCTGGATCGGTGCTGTAGAAGCCACGGGTGCTGCCTTTCCTCGAAGTGCTAGACGGGCCGGATCTGGCCGTCGCCCCACACGATCCATTTGGTGGAGGTCAGTTCCGGCAGGCCCATGGGGCCGCGCGCGTGCAATTTCTGCGTGGAGATACCGATCTCCGCGCCGAAGCCGAACTGCTCACCGTCGGTGAACGCAGTCGAAGCATTGACCATGACGGCGGCGGCGTCCACCCGGCCGGTGAATTCACGGGCGGCCTTGAGGTCGCCGGTGACGATGGCCTCGGTGTGGCCGGTGCCCCAGTGGTTGATGTGCTCGACGGCGGCATCGAGATCGGGGACGACCTTCAGCGCGATATCGAGGGACAGGTACTCATCCGCCCAGTCGGTATCGGTGGCGGGCACCAAACCGGGCAGATCACCGTGAATGGTGACGCCGCTGGTCTCCAGCGCCTTGATCAGGCGCGGTACGGCCGTATCGGCGATGGCCGCGTCGATGAGCACCGTCTCGGCGGTATTGCAGACGCTCGGCCGCCGGGTCTTGGCATTGATCAGAATCGATTCGGCCATATCCAGATCGGCGTCGCGATGCACGAAGATATGGCAGTTGCCGGTACCGGTCTCGATGGTCGGCACCAGGGCATCGCGCACCACGGCGTTGATCAGGCCCGCGCCGCCGCGCGGAATGACCACGTCGACCAGTCCGCGCGCCTGGATCAGATGGGTGACGCTGGAACGGTCGTCGGCGGGCAGCAACTGCACCGCGTCCTCCGGAAGGCCCTGCGCCGCAAGCGCTTCGCGCAGCACGGTCACCAGCGCCACATTCGAGCGCACCGCCGAGGAGGAACCGCGCAGCAGCGCCGCGTTACCGGACTTCAAGGTCAGCCCGAAGGCGTCGACGGTGACATTCGGGCGAGCCTCGTACACCATGCCGACCACACCGAGCGGGACGCGCGTCTGCCGGATCTCCAGGCCATTGGGCAGCGTCGAACCGCGCACCACATCGCCCACCGGATCGGGCAGCCCGGCGACCTGCCGCAGTCCGGACGCGATGCCGTCGATGCGGGCCTCGGTCAGGCGCAGCCGGTCGAGTTGGGCTTCCGCGGTGCCTCCGGCCCGGGCGATCTCGATGTCCTCGCCATTGGCGATGAGCAGACGATCCTTGGCGGCGAGCAGCGCATCGGCCGCGGCGTGCAGTGCGGCATCCTTCTGCGCGGTGGTGAGCTGGGCGAGCGTGCGCGACGCCACCCGGGCTCGGCGCGCCGCGGCATGCACCACCTCGCGGACGTCGTCCAGTTCAGTGGTGGTCGAGACAGTCATGGCTACAGCGTACTTACCGCCGGGTACTGCCTATATACCCGGCCCGAACGGCTATTTCGGCGACCCGGCGGGCCACGTGGCGCGGCGGTCTCGACCCGAACTCCCCGCCGCTCGTCCCGGGCCGTACACACCGGCCGACCCGGACTATTTCCCGCGACCGGCGAGTATCGGCGGCGCGGGCTACCGTGACCACATGACCGCGAGCATTCGTCTCTCGTCCGCTGCCGGACGCTGGGTTCTCCTGGCAACGGTGCTCGGTTCCGGAATGGCGATGCTCGACGCCACCGTCGTGAATGTGGCGCTGCCCAGGATCGGCGACGAATTCGGCGCGTCGATGGCCGGATTGCAGTGGACCGTCAACGCCTATTCGCTCACCCTCGCGGGTTTGATTCTGCTGGGCGGTGCGCTCGGCGACCGGTACGGCCGCCGCCGCGTATTCATCATCGGCGTCATCTGGTTCGCGCTGGCCTCGGCGCTCTGCGGTGCGGCACAGGATATTTTGATGCTGATCGCGGCGCGGGCGCTACAGGGCGTCGGCGGGGCGCTGTTGACGCCCGGATCGCTGGCGATCATTCAGGCCTCGTTCGAACCCCAGGATCGCGCCCGCGCGGTCGGAGCGTGGTCGGGGCTCGGCGGTGTGGCGGGCGCGATCGGCCCGTTCCTGGGCGGCTATCTGGTCGAGTACGCGGGCTGGCGCTGGGTGTTCCTGCTGAATGTCCCACTGGCGCTGGTGGTTATCGCCGTCGCCGCCAAACATGTGCCCGAGACCTACGATTCGCGCGCGCACGGGAAATTCGATGTGCTCGGCGCGGCGCTGGCCGCGCTGTGCCTGGCCGGGATAACGTACGCGCTCACCACCGCACCGGAACGAGATGCCAACCTGGCCTTGGTGATCGGCAGCGCGGTGCTGGGCGTCGCGGCCGGTATCGCTTTCGTACTGCTCGAACGCCGTCGCTCGGCCCGCGATGACGGCCCTTCGCCGATGGTGCCGGTGGATGTCTTCGCCTCCAAGCAGTTCACGGCGATCAACGCGGTCACCTTCGTGCTGTACGGCGGGATGAGCGTGGTGTTCTTCCTGCTGGTGCTCACCTTGCAGGTGGTTTCGGGCTTCAGCCCGATCGCCGCGGGCACCGCGCTGCTGCCCGGCACGATTCTCATGCTGCTGTTCTCGGCGCGGGCGGGTGCGCTCGCGCAGAAGATCGGTCCGCGTAAGCCGATCACCGCCGGTGTGCTGCTGGCCGCGCTCGGCATGCTGTTGATGACCCGCATCGGTGAGCACTCCTCGTATGTGACCGTGGTGCTGCCCGCCGCCATCGTGTTCGGTATCGGCCTGACGCTGGCGGTCGCACCGCTGACCGCCACCGTGCTGGCCACCGCCGACGAACGGCATGCGGGCGTGGCCAGCGGGGTCAACAACGCGGTGGCGCGTGCGGCGGGTCTGCTTGCGGTGGCGGCGATTCCGCCGCTGGCGGGGCTCACCGGCGACGCCTACAGCAATCCCTCGACGTTCCAGCACGGCTTCCGCATCGCCCTGCTGACCTGCGTGGTGCTGGTGGTGGCAGCGGCCGTGCTGACCTTCTTCACCGTGCGCGATGACGCGCTGGCCACCGCGCCGCCCGCCGCCGAACCGCAGTGCAAGGTGCACTGCGCGATCGGCGCTCCCCCGCTGGAACCCGGCCGCGGCGTCCAATCCCTGGGCGGGCGAACCGAATCCACGGGCACCGGCCAGTGACGCGATAGTCGATACCGGCATCGCGCGCTCAGCGCTCGGCCTGCGGCTCGGTGGCCGGATCGAACAGGGAAGATTTATCTTCCTAGAAGATTTTTCTTCTCTTGCGAAGAGATAAAGAAGAAGGTGCACGGTTGTCAACACTTCGGCGACTACCGTGACGCTCATGGCGCGGATTGTGGTGGTGGGCAGCATCAATATGGATCTGGTGACGACCGTGGGGCGGCGGCCGGAACCCGGCGAGACGGTGTCCGGGGAGAGCTTCGCGCTGGTGCCCGGCGGGAAAGGCTCGAATCAGGCCATCGCGGCGCGGCGGGCCGGCGGGTCGGTGGGGTTCGTCGGCGCGGTCGGGGACGACGTTTTCGCCGATGAGCTGCGCGGGGTGCTTTCCGATGCGGGAGTGGAGGTTTCGCGACTGCGGCGATTGAGCGGGGCCAGCGGGGTGGCGGCGATCATCGTTGATTCCGGTGGCGAGAACAGCATTATCGTGGTGGGCGGGGCCAATGCCCGGATGACAGCGCTGGACGTCGGGGATCTCGAGGCCATCGCGCAGGCCGATGTGCTGCTGTGCCAGTTGGAGATTCCGCTGCCGACCGTACTGCGGGCGGCTCGGCATGCGCGGGCCAATGACACCGTGGTGATTCTGAATCCCTCACCGGTGCGCGAACTTCCGGATGAGCTGTGGGCCGAGATCGATATCGCGGTGGTGAACGAGGGTGAGGCGGCTCAGCTCGGCGCGGTCCTGGATTGTGTTCCGCATGTGATCACCACGCTGGGTGCGGACGGGGCGATCTATCGCGGTCCGGACGGAATCACGCTGCCGCAGCCGGGAGTTCGGGTCGAGGTGGTCGATACCACCGGGGCCGGGGACACGTTCACCGGTGCGCTCGCGGCGCATTGGCACGAGGGTCCGGAGATCGCGCTGGCGTGGGCGTGCACGGCGGGTGCGCTGGCCACCACGAAACTCGGTGCGAGCGTATCGATTCCGACACAGCGGGAGATCGAGCGGCTACTCTCCCGCTGATCCCGATGCTCGCGCGATCCCGGCGTCCGCACCGGTTCACGCGGGGGCTTCAGGCGGCCGAGATCTTCTTGCCGGTATGCATGCTGACCAGGTCCGCGAGTTGTTTTCCGGCGCGTTCCAGCGGATCGGTGGAGCGGGTGGCCAGGGACATGACGACCGCGCCTTCGACGGCCGCCACGATGGTGGTGGCCAGGGAGCGCGCGGTCTCCGGGGCGACCGATTCGGCTTCGAGGCGTTCGGCCAGGATGCCTTCCCATTCGATGAAGGTCTCCCCCGCCACATCGGCGGCCTCCGGAGACTCCGAGCGGCCCAGGGCCGCGGCCACGATGGGGCAGCCCGCGGTGAAATCGCTGGCGACCACGACTTCGCGCCACATGGCGGGGAAGGCGGCGATGACTGTAGCCAGATCGGTGCCCGCGGTGAGGGTGCGCATGAGCGCGCTCGACGCCTGACCGGCGGTGCGGGTGGCCTCGGCGATGAGTTCGGATTTGCCGCCGGGGAAGTTCAGGTAGACCGAGCGCCGGGAGATGCCGCTGTGCTCGAGTAATTGGGCGATTCCGGTTCCGGCGATCCCTTTGCAGCGCATGAGGGCGATGGCGCTGTCGATGAGGCGGTCGCGGGCTCCCATGGACTACATCCTTCCTTGCTGTATACCGATCGGTGTACTACCGTCCGAGATATACCGATTGGTCTACCATTGCCAGTGTAGACCGCCGCCACTGACTCGACGACGAATCGGGGTCACCCATGCCTACTAAAACCCTGCACGATCCCCTGCCGCTGGCCAGTGGCCAGGTACTCCCGAACCGCTTGATGAAATCCGCGCTGAGCGAGGGACTGGGCAATTCCGCCCTCGCCCCCGACGAACGGCTGCAACGACTCTACGCGCGCTGGAGCACCGGCGGGTACGGGTTGATCGTCACCGGCAATGTCATGGTCGACGGCCGCCACCAGGGCGAACCCGGCAATGTGGCCATCGAGGACGAACGACACCTCGAAGCACTGACCCGCTGGGCCAAAGCGGGCAAAGACGGCGGCGCGAAGCTCTGGATGCAGTTGAATCATCCGGGCCGCCAGGCCAATCCACTCGTCACCCGCAATCGCACGGTCGCGCCGTCGGCCATCGGCATCAGCATTCCGGGCGTGCCCACCCCGCGCGCGCTCACCGAGGATGAGATCCACGACATCATCCGCCGCTTCGGCACCGCGGCGCGGGTCGCGGAGGCCGCCGGATTCGACGGCGTGCAGGTGCACGGCGCGCACGGATATCTGGTGTCGCAGTTCCTGTCTCCGCTGTCCAATCAGCGCACCGACGGCTGGGGCGGCGACGCCGAGCGTCGTCGCCGCTTTGTTCTCGAGGTGGTGCGCAGCATTCGGGGTGCGGTCAGCCCCGGTTTCGGCGTCGGCATCAAACTCAATTCCGCCGACTTCCAGCGCGGCGGTTTCACCGAGGACGAATCGCGCCTGGTGATCGAGCAGCTTTCCGCCGAGGGCCTGGATCTGATCGAAATCAGCGGCGGCAGTTACGAATCCCCCGCCATGCTGAATCGCCCGCGCACGGTCGCGGCGAGCACCAAGGCCCGCGAGGCGTACTTCCTGGAGTACGCCGAATCCGCCCGCCAGGCCGCGGGTGCGGTGCCGATCGCGGTCACCGGCGGCTTCCGCTCGCACGCCGCCATGTCCGAGGCCATCGCCGAGGGCAACTGCGATCTGGTCGGCCTGGGCCGCCCCGCCGCCGTAATCCCCTCCGCCGCAGCCGATCTCCTCAATGGCGCGGACCGCCTGCACGCCCCCGCGATTTCCCTGAAACTGCCCCCGCAGTTCGCCGCGAACAACGGCCTCAAGGCATTCGACGGTGCACTCGACCTGCAATGGCACACCGACCAACTGCACCTCCTGGGCGCGGGCAGCGACCCCGACCCCGAGCGCTCCCCCTGGCGCACCGCGGTAACCATGCTGCGCCGCAACGGCTTCGACGCCCTGCGCAGCAAACGCTCCCCCGGCTCCACCCCGGACAAGAACGCCACCAAGTTCCGCCGCGAACGCGCCATGGGCCGCTACGTCCTGAACCCCACCGTCCGCGCCCTGAGCCGAGTCGGCGTCCGCACCGCCCTGGCCACCGAAATCGAAACGGTAGGCCGCAAATCCGGCCAACCCCGCCGCGTCCCCGTCTCGGTCCTCTTCGACGACAAGGGCGCCTGGGTAATCTCCCAGCACGGCACCCGCTCCGGCTGGGGCGCCAACCTCACCGCCAACCCCGAAATCCGCGTCCGCCAGGGCAACCAATGGCGCACCGGCACCGCCACCCTACTCCCCGACGACGACGTAGTAGCCCGCGCCCGCACCTTCGCCCCCCACCCCCTCCTGGCCCCGCTCGTCACCAACACCTTCGCCGCCCTGCAAACCACCCCCATCACCGTCCGAATCACCTTCACCGACTGAAACGGGCGAATTGTGTTATCGGATATTTATTTTCGTGTGATATGCTAAATGCGAAATCCAATTTTCCTGTCTAGCATCGGTTTTCCCGACGATGGTGCAGGAGAATTCTATGGATGGCGGACCCAGTAGGACCGCGATGATGGCGGCGGGTGGGCGCGCGGCGCATCTTGTGGTGGATAGCGAGCCCTACCTATTCCGCGACACCCTGGCGGCCGAATTGCTTGGTGCGCACGCTGAAGAGGTGCTCGGGTATCACCGGCAGTTGGGTGATCACGTGGTGCTGCGTGGGACGCGTGCGCAGGTCAACGCACGCAGCAGCTACACCGAGGCGCGGGTGAGTGCGGGCTTCCGGCAGTACGTAATCCTCGGCGCGGGGCTCGATACCTTCGCCTACCGATCTCCGCTCGCCCGGGAGATCGCGGTGTTCGAGGTGGATCATCCTGCCACCCAACAATGGAAGCGGGAATTGCTCGCGGCCGCGCGAATCGATGGTGCTGCCGCACAATTCGTCGGCGTGGATTTCGAGCGGGATGACCTCGCAGCGGAATTGGCCGCGCACGGATTCAATCCCGAAATGCCTGCCCTGGTGAGCTGGCTCGGCGTGAGCATGTATTTGACCGAATCGGCGATCGCGGCGACGCTGGCGGTCCTCAGGGGATTCGCGCCCGGCACCGAACTGGTGATGGAGTACGCGCTGCCAGCCGAACTGCGCGACGAATCCGGAACCGCCTACGCCGAGTTCGCACTTCCAGCCGCTGCCGAACAGGGCGAGCCATGGTTGAGCTACTACTCCCCCGAGGCACTCTCCGAACTGCTGGGTAAGCATGGATTCGCTGTGGCGGAACATGTTTCGCAGCGCGACGCGGTCGATCCGGGACTTTGGCGGCGCACCGACTCACTGCATCCTGCGGATTTGTGCCGACTCGTACGGGCTGTAGTCGTCGCGGACTGAGTGGTGCTCCCGACAACGCCGACCCGTCTGGCATCGGGTCTGCGCTGTTCGGGGGGGGTTAGAGGTTGGGGCGGACGAGGATTTGGATGTGGTCGTCGGGGTGGCGGAGGGATTCGATGGCGTCGGAGACGTCGTCGAAGCCGACCTGGGTGGTGATGAGGGATTCGGCGTCGATGGTGCCGTCGGCTATGCGGTGCAGGGTTTTGGCGTATTCCTCGTGGGGGTAGACCATGCACATTTGCAGGGAGATGTCTTTGTAGATGCCTACGATCGGGCGGATGACGTCGTCGGTCATGATCGAGCCGATTTGCAGGATCTTGGTTTCCCTGGGGACCTTGTACATGAGGTCGTTGAGGAGGCCGGGGACGCCGGCGCAGACCCAGACGTGCAGTTGCTGGCCGGGGGAGGCCAATTCCTGCCATACCTCGACGGGGTCTTCCACGGCCGGATCCACCACGCGGTGTGCACCCAGGCGCAGTGCGGCTTCGCGGCGGAGTTTGGACGGGTCGGAGGCGACGATGGGGGCTACGCCGCGTTCGACCAGGGCGGCCACCGCGCCCAAACCGACTGGGCCGCAACCGATGACGATGCCGGTGCCCTCGGGCCCGATACCGGTGCGCGCCACATTGCCGAAGCCGACGGCGAGGGGTTCGGTCATTGCCGCCACGTGCGGGGGCACATGTTCGGGAATGGGTTCCAAGGCCATGGCCTGCAACACCATTCGCTCGCCGAAGCCGCCCGGGAAATCGTTGGAGTAGCCGACACCGTGGATGCCACCGGCGGAGTCCAGCGCCCAGGGCAGGGCAACGACGTTCTGGCCCTCCACGAATGGGGTGTCCGGTCCCGCGCCGATAACCCGGGCCGACAGCTCATGACCCATCACCATGTCGCGGCACGGATCGAACAGGAAGGTCGGCACACCGCTGTCGCGGGACGCCTGGAGAAATTCGTCGGTGTAATCGAGGGCGGCTTTATCCGAGCCGCAGATACCGCAGGCGATCGTCTCGACCAGCACCTGACCGGGACCGGGTACCGGATCGGGCACCTCGTCGACGATGAGCTTGCGATTGCGCATCACTACCGCGCGCATGTCACTTCCCTTCAACGGGTGTCAGGGCAGCTGCCAGGGCCTGGCCGTGCCGTTCGAACGCGGCTTCCACACCCGCGCGCATACCGGACATGAGGCGTTCGCTGTTCGCGTTGGCCCAATCCAGCGAGGCGACGCGACTGCGATTCGCGCCTGTGAAATGCGGGATCACGTGCTCGGCGAACAGTTTCACCGACCGCCGGGAGGCTTCCGGATCGGCGACATTGAGCGCCAGCACCAGGAAGGTGCCGAATCCGCCGGACTGTTCGGCGAGCGCTTCGATGGCCTCGATGGCGTCATCGGGTGAGCCGATGGTGGCGCGGCCGAAGGCGGGGAAGCCGGGACCGGTCCACTGTTCGATCGCCTCGGCGGCGGTATCGCCCCACGGCACATCCATCCCACTGAGCCGTTTGATGTAATCCACCAAATGCCCTACGCCCCATTCGGCTTCGCGGCGCGCCTGTTCCCGGGTCTCGGCGATATGCATGGGCGCGACGAGCCGCCACTTGGATCGATCCACGGTATGCCCGCTCGCCGCCATGGCCTGTTCGTAGACCTTCCAATTCGGCAGCAGCGCTTCATATCCCGAGGGATCCGATGCCGCGAGGGACAGCAGCCCCGCGCCGTGCTTTCCGGCCAGCACCGAACCCGATGGCGAAATGGTCGATGCCACCGCCATTTCCAGTCCGCCCTGCTGATACGGCAGCAATTGCAGCCGAGCCTCATTGAGCTCGAACCAGTCCGTCTTGGCGGTGACGGCCTCCCCGCGCAGCAATCGCACGATGGTGTCCATGGATTCGTGCATCATGTCGCGCTGACGCGGCTGCGGCACCCCCATCATGGAGGCGTCCGAGGCGAGCTGCCCCGGGCCGATGCCCATCATGACGCGGCCCTTGGTGAGGTGATCGAGCAGGCAGAGCCGATCGGCCAGCATCATGGGCTGGTGGTAGGGCAGCGAATTCACGCCGGTGCCCAGCCGGATTCGGCTGGTGCGCTCGGCGGCCGCCGCGAGGAAGACCTCGGGCGCGGCGATGATTTCCATTCCGGCGGAATGATGTTCGCCGACCCAGGCTTCCTGATAGCCGAGCTCATCCGCGAGCTCGACCAATTGCAGATCCCGCTGGATCTGCAAGGTGGGATTGCCGTTCAACGGATGGTAGGGCGCGATGAAGAATCCGAACCGCGTGGGTCCGGATGCAGTGGGCAGAGACAACTTTCGACGCTCCTTTGCGATGTATTCAGTTGTGCTCCGAAACGGCCGCGCCCCCGCCGGGGCTCTGGCGGAGGCGCGGCCGGGTCTGTGCGGGCGGGTCAGCCCCTAGCCCATTCGTGGCCCCAGTAGCTGTCCGCGGTCATCTCCTCGGCGACGTAGTCGTCACCGACCAGCATTCCCTCGCAACCGAATTCGAGATCCCAGTTGCCGGGTGTGCGGACGTAGAAGGAGATCATCTTGTCGTTGGTGTGCCGCCCCAGCGTGGAGGACAGGTGGTAGCCCGCCTTGGTGACGCGATCCAGCGCGCGGCCCACATCGTCGAGCGAATCGACCTCGACCATGATGTGCACGATGCCCGGCCCGTCCGGACGGCTGCCCGGAATCAGCGCGAGGCTGTGGTGGCGCGGGTTCACGCCCATGAAGCGAATCCAGATGGGATGTCCGGGCGGGCCGACGCGGAACGAACCGCGCGAGGCGAAACCCAGTACCTCGGTGTAGAACTTGCGCGCGTCCTCGATATCGCGCACCGGCAGCACCACATGCCCCAGGCCCAGATCACCGTTTATGAAACGCGCGCCGTGCTTGGTCAGCACCGGGGTGTGATCGAGCAGCGGGCCGTGGAAGACCTCGATGGTGAAGCCGGACGGATCGACGAAGCTGATGGCTTCCTCGACGTGCCGGTTCGCAGCATCCTCGACACTCAGTGTGGCGACGGCGATTCCGGCCTTCTCCAGGGTTTCGCGCACCAGGGCGAGTGAGCGGGTGTCCGCGACCTGCCAGCCGACCGCGATGACCTCATCGCGTTCACCGGGCACCAATTCCAGCCGGTAGGTGTGCTCATCGGTGCGCAAGTAGATCGACTCCGGATTGGGTCCGGTGCCTTCGGCGAAACCGATGGTGTCGAACGCGAATTCGCGCCACGCCTGCACATCCGCGATGCGGGCCCGCACGTAGCCGAGAGAGCTGAAAGCAGCCATGTTTGTACTCCTCGATATCTCAGGAATAGGTGACGGAAACGTCGTCGGTCACCGGAACCGCCTGGCAGGCCAGCACATAGCCGTCTTCCAGATCGGCGTCTTCGAGCACTTCATTGCGCCGCATGGTGACTTCGCCGGAGACCACTCGGCACACGCACGCGCTGCACGCGCCTTCCTTACAGGAGAAAGGTGCTTCCAAGCCCTTGGCGAGCAGCACATCCAACAGTGTCTGCTTGCGCGGCCAGGTGAATTCGTGGTTTTCGCCGTCGAGTTCGACTTTGACGGTCGCATTGTCACCATCGGCCGCGGCGGCGTCGATATCGACGGCGGTGCCGTCGGTTTCGAAGGGATTGCCGGAAAGCGAAACGAACTTCTCCGAATGCACACGCTTGCGATCCGCGCCGAGCGAGGCCATGGCGGCGCTCACCGCGTCCATGAACGGCGCGGGTCCGCAGACGAACGCCTCACGCCCGGCCCACGGCTTGACCAGCGCGGCAAGCAGTTCCACCGTGGGCAGGCCCTGTACCGATTGCAGCCAGTGCAGCACCAGCAGCCGATCCGGGTGCGCGGCAGCCAGTTCCGCCAGTTCGGCGGCGAAGATCACCGAGTTCTCGTGCTGGTTGGCGTAGACCAGCGTGATGTGTCCGGCGCCCTGCGCCAGTGCGGATTTCAGGATGGACAGCACCGGGGTGATACCGCTGCCACCGCCGAACAGCAGCAGATCGGTATCCAGCGAACCGGGCGTGAACAGCCCGGCGGGTGGCAGCACATCGAGGGACATGCCCTCGACAGCGTTGTCACACAACCAGTTCGAGCCGTAGCCCTCCATCGTCCGCTTGACGGTGACCTTGAGCGGTCCATCCTCGTGCGGCGCACTGGACAGCGAATAGCACCGGCTCACCGACCCGGTCAGCTCACTCGGAATGCGCAGCGTCAGGAACTGCCCCGGCTTGTACCCGAACCTCCCCGCATGGGCGTCATCCGGCGTGAGCTCCAGCGATACCGCGTCGTCGGTCTCCCGCACCACGCGCACGATCCGCACCGACGCGATGCCACCGGCCTGTTGCGCTGTCTCCAACTCGGCCTCGAGCTCGGTCGTATCCGGTTCGATGTCGGTCACGGTCATCGCCAGTTCCATTCCTGTGCTGTGTATTTCGATCAGGCCAAGGTCCGGCCGCGGGTCAGCACATCCACATCGCGGGTGCTCGAACCCAGCTCGCCCGCCGCCACCGCCGCGTCGATGCTGTCGCGCAGGGCGTGGCAGGTGTGCGACCTCAGGCCGGTGGTGGAGAGCTCCGTGCAGGCCGCCACGGCGGCGTTGTTCCATTGCACGCTGGTGTGCTGGGGGCTGAATTTCTCCACCAGCACGCAGGTCCCGCAGGACCGGCACGAAACCTTATCCATGGCAGGGCCTTTCAGGCGTTTGCTTCGGCGGCGGCACGCTTGGCCAGGTTGTCCGCGACTTCGGCCTCCCAGGCGGTGACCGCGCGGGTGGTGTCCACCTCGAATTCGAAGCGGGTGGTCATCTCCTCGGTGACGGCCGCGGCATCGGTGTAGAACTGCTCGTACCAGCGACGCAACTGGTAGACCGGCCCGTCCTCCTCGCACAGCAGCGGATTGTTGATGCGCGACTTGCGCTTCCAGATATTCGCGTCCTGTTCGAAGCCCTTGCCGAGCCCGCCGACGAACTTCTCGGCGATCTCATCGGCCTGCTCGGGCGAGACGCCGGAGGGCTTCTTGGCGATCGCGCCGTACATGAGCACGAACTGGTTCTCGTTGATCGGGTAGTGGCAGTTGATCAGGTAGCCCTCGACGACGAGGCCGTTGGCGCTCTCGCTCTTGAGGTAATCGATCATGTAGGAGGGGCCGTAGTACGCGGCCTCGGACTGCAGAACGTTCTTGCCGCCCAATGCCTTAGCGGTCGCGCCCATCATGTCCTCGCGCGAGACCGAGGTCATGTACTGGCTGGCGGTATGACCCTCGAAGACATTCTTGAAGAACGTCGGGAACCCGTAGTGCACATAGAAGAAGTGCGCCATATCCACGACGTTGTCGATGACCTCGCGGCAGTTGGCGTCCACGATCATCGAATTCCAGGTCCAGTCGGTCCACTGCTCGTCGAACGCGGCGTCGATGCGCGGGATGGCGACCTCGGCCGGGGGCTGCTTGCCCTCCGGGTCGTTCCATACGAAGAGCTGCTTGTTCTCGACCATGGTCGGCCACGCCTTGGTGCGGGCCAGCGGCGGAACCCGGCGCGCGTACGGAATGCCGGTGCACTTGCCCTTGCCGTTCCAGCGCCAATCGTGGAACGGGCAGGCCAGCGAATCACCCTTGACGGTGCCGTCGGCCAGATTGCCGCCCATATGCGGGCAGTAGGCGTTGAGCACGTTCAGGCTGCCGTCCTCGGCCGCGAACACCACGATCTCGGTGCCGAATGCCTTGATGGCGTGCGGCTTTCCGTCCCGGAAGGAGTCGGCCAGCCCCAGGCAGTGCCAGCCGCGCGCGAATCGGGTGGGCGGTGCGCCCGCGTCGATCACTCGCACTTCCGTGGCACCGTCGGTGGTGGTCATGTGAATTCCTCTCCCTTGCCTTGTATTGATGGTTGCGGCCGATGTGACGCCGGTGACAATGGCTGTCCCACTGGCCGGGAGGTTGCTACTGGTGTGCGAGACGACCGAAGGCCGCGCGGTAGAAGAGCAGCGGGGTGGCCTCGGAATGCTCATTGAGACCGGTCACGCGGGCGATGACCACGGTGTGGTCACCGCCGTCGACCTCATCGTGCAGCTCGCAGTCGATGGTTGCCAGCGCACCGGTCAGCAGCGGTGAACCGTTCCGCGAGGCAATCCACTCGACCCCGTCGAACTTGTCCGCGCCGGGACGACCGAGCTGGCGGCAGATCTGATCCTGGTGGTCGGCCAGGATATTGACGGTGAAGCGCCCGGCGCGGCGAATGCGCGGCCAGGTGCTCGAGGTGCGCGCGGGGAAGAAACTCACCAGCGGCGGATCGATGGACAGCGATGCGAAGGACTGGCATGCGAAGCCAACCGGCTCGCCTCCGTCAATGGCGGTAATCACAGTGACCCCCGAGGCGAAGCGCCCGAGCACTGCTTTGAACGCGGCCGGATCGATCTCCGTAGACACTCGATCCACCTCCAGCACCGGTTCCACGGTGACTCCCTCTTATTTCGGTTCGAAATATGGCTGCCAGTCATAACAGCAGGTCAGCGCGGGGAGGCGTCAATATCGGGGTTCGGTCACCGAGACATGAATCCGTAGAACGGGACAAAAGCTACGTAGTTCTCCCGATTCCCTCCGGTGTGGCCCAAGGCACTGTGATGGGTAGCACAAGGTCCGAACTCGATACATACCTAATCGGCATATCCCTAGACTGGATGTCTGCACCAACGGAGGCTCAAATGTCCGTCGCCATGCTCCCCTCGGCGGAAGCGCGAAACACTCACTCGCCCGTGCGCGCCAAGGAGTCTCGTAACTCCGGCGCCGAGGTTCCGGTCTCGATGATCGAGCGGATGACGCTCATTCTGGACGCATTCGACGCCTCCACCCCCACGCTCACCCTGCTCGGCCTGGTCGAGCGCACCGGTCTGCCGCGTTCGACCGTGCACCGCATCCTCGATCAGATGATCAAGCTGCGCTGGCTCGCGCACACCTCCGGCGGTTACCGCCTGGGCATGCGCGCCCTCGAACTCGGCGGACTCACCGCCGACCACAATGAGATTCGCGATGCCGTCAGCCCGCTGCTGCACGAGTTGAGCCAGCGCACCGGCATGGTCGGCCACCTCGCGGTGCTCGACGGCCGCGATGTGGTCTACCTGGACAAGGCCGGCGGCCGCTTCGCCGCCAGCCTGCCCACCCGGCTCGGCGGCCGCATGCCCGCGCACGCCACCGGCGTCGGCAAGGCCATGCTCGCCTGTCTCGAGCCCAATATCGCCGAGGCCGCCCTGCGCAACCGCCTGCCCCGCCTGACCCCGCGCACCATCTGCGAGCCCGAGGCGCTCTCGCGCGAACTCGCGCAGATCCGCATGCGCCAGGGCGTTGCCATCGATCGCGAAGAGGCCGTGGTCGGAATCGCCTGTGTCGCAGCGCCACTGCGCGGCCGGGGCACCGCGCCCGCCGCACTGTCGCTCTCGGGTCGCGCCGACGGTATGAGCTATGACCGGCTGGCCCGCGTCGTGCTCGAGGTCGCGCACGAGGCCGGGCGCACGCTGTTCCCGCGTCGCGCGCACTGGCGCTGATCCGATCGGTCCTCTTCCTTTCCTTGCACAGAAAAGGCAGTCCTATGCGGGGGCGATTCCCTTCAGCCATGACCGATGGCGCGGCGCACGGTACCAACGGCGAAGAGCCGCAGGCGATTCCGGAGCTGCCGACCACGGCCTGGGCGGTACTCGGCATGCTCTCGCACGCCGATGAACTCTCCGGTTACGACCTGAAGAAGTGGGCGGACTGGTCCCTGCAGTTCTTCTACTGGAGTCCGTCGTTCAGTCAGATCTACGCCGAACTCAAACGATTGGAGAAACACGGTTTCGCCACCTCGCGCACCGTGGTCTCCGAGGACGGCATGCGCGGCAAACGCATGTACGCCATTACCGACAGCGGCCGGGAAGCGGCCTCGCACTGGGTGAATCATTCCCCCGTCGAAGCCCCGGTGCTCAAACACAGTGTGATGCTGCGGGCTTGGCTGGGCCATCTCGCCGAACCCGATCGCATGCGCGAAATCCTCACCCAGCACATCGATTACGCGGAGAAGATGCAGCGGCGCGCGCAGATCGACGCGGACGGCGCGGACGCCAATCCGGAGTGGGCGTACCCGAGCGCGGTCCTGCGGTGGTGCGTACGCCATTACGAGGCCGAACGCGAATTCGCGCAGGACCTGCTGACCGATCTGGACAAGCTGGCGAAGCAGCGTAGCCGTAAGAAAGCCACTGGTAGAGAGAATTCGAAGAATTCCCACTGAGCGGATTAGTCCATAGGCGGCGGCCCCGGGCTGTGACACGGTTCACCAATCGTGTTACCTACCCACTGGAGGACGCAATATGTCCACCTCCGTCGCCCCTGAGGTGCCCACCGGCACCATCGACGACACCGGTCGCCTCGACGGTGCGTCAAAGCTTCGGATTTTCTCCGTCCTCGCGGTGATCGTGCTGTTCACCGAGGTCGCGCCCATGCAGTACGTGATGGTCTCGGCCGCGCTGCGCCAAATCGCACCGACGTTCCCGAGCCATGGCGCGAACATCAACTGGGCCATCATCATCTTCGGCGTCGTCGGCGCCGCCACCTCGCCGATCATCGGCAAGCTCTCCGACATCGTCGGCAAGAAGCGGATGTTCCTGGTCTGCGGTGTGCTGTTCATGATCGGCTGCGCCATCTGCGCCGTCACCAGCAACTGGGGCCTGTTCCTGATCGGCCGCGGCCTGCAGGCCACCGCCATTGCGACGGCGGTCATCTCGTACGGCCTCATTCGAGACCTGATGCCGCGCAAGCTGGTTCCGGTCGGCCTCGGTGTCGCCTCCACCGGCCTCGGCGTTTCCGCGCTGGCCGGACCGCTGATCGGCGGCTGGATCGTGGAGAGCCACAGCTGGCGCGCCATCTTCTGGTTCCTGTTCGCCTTCACCGTCGTGATGATTCCGCTGGTGATCGCGATCGTGCCGGAGTCCAAGCTGCGGGTGCCGCAGAAGCTCGATCTGGCCGGTGCGACCCTGCTCGGCGCGGGTCTGGTGCTCACCCTGATCTACCTGGACAACGGGCAGCAGTGGGGCTGGAGCAAGCCGACCTCGCTGGCCTGGCTGATCGGCGGCCTCGCGCTGCTGGCGCTGTTCCCGATCGTGGAAAAGCGTGTCTCGCAGCCCATCATGGATATGAAGCTGCTGTTCACCCCGCGCGTGAGCGTGCTGCTGTTCATCGCGCTGCTGGCCTCGTTCATGATCGGCTATCAGTCCTACGCGACCGGTTATATGACGCAGTCCCCGCCGTCCGCGGAGGTCGTCGAGCAGGTCAAGACCGCCACCTGGGATCAGGTCAAGGCCGGTGCGCTGGCACAGGCGCAGGCGCAGGCCGAAGCGCAGGCCAAGGCCGCGCTGCCGCCGGGTGTGGAACTGCCGCCGGGTGCGGTGAAGGTGCCGCCGGAGGCCGTCTACTCGCAGCTGCCGCCGAATATGGTGGATGTGCAACTGCAGCCGGGCTATTCGTACGGTGACGGATTCAGTCTGCTGAAGTTCGCCACCCACATCACCCTCGCGCAATCCCTGATCGCCATGCTGTTCGGCTTCCTCGGCGGTCTGTGGATCCGGCGCTCGGGTGGACGGCAGCCGCTGGTGTTCGCACTGGTGATCTTCGTCGGAGCGGCGCTGGCCTACGGCGCGACCTCGCACGGCTGGGGTATGCAGGCCGCGATCAGCGCGGTGTTCGGTATCGCGTTCGGCCTCTACTACGCGGCCACACCGAATCTCATGGTCGAGGCGGTGCCCGCGGAACAGCAGGGCATCAGCGCGGGCATGCTCGGCGTCATGCAGGCCATGGGCGCGGCCCTGGGTCTGGCGGTCGCCACCGCCTTCCTCAACGCCAATCCGGTGAAGGCGGATGTGACGGTGATGGGCGCGCCCACGGTCACCAAGGAAATCCCGATGTTGTTCGCCGACAAGGGATATGAGATCAGCTTCTACGTGATCGCGGCCACCTCGGCGCTCGCGCTGGTCGGCGCGATCATCATGAAGGCCGGTCGCTCCCCCGCAACGGGCGGTACCGCGCACTGATTCGCGGCCGGTTGTATGGCCCGGAGGCTTATTGCCTCCGGGCCATATTTTTTGTCTTCGGGCGGTATTGCCATCCGGTGACCGGGACCCCACCTCGCTGTTCCGCGCCCCGCATATTTCTATTAGGCATAACAGAGAGGTGGTCGACGATGACCGGTGAACTCGATGCCATTGTGACCGCGGTGGCCACCATCGCCGCCGGGGGCATGGTGCTCGTGGTGGATGACGAGGATCGCGAGAACGAGGGCGATCTCATCCTCGCGGCCGAATTCGCGACGCCGGAGAACATCGGCTTCCTGGTGCGCCACACCAGCGGCGTGGTGTGCGTGCCGATGGCGGGCGAGGATCTCGATCGGTTGCAGTTGCCGCCCATGGCGGCGGTCAATCAGGATCCCAAGGGGACCGCGTACACCGTGTCCGTGGACGCGATTTCCGGTGTGAGCACCGGGATTTCGGCCGCCGACCGCGCGCGCACCATGCGGGTCCTCGCCGATCCGCGCACCTCCCCCGATGAGCTGTCGCGGCCGGGTCACGTGTTCCCGCTGCGCGCGAATCCCCTTGGGGTGCTGGGCCGTCCGGGTCATACCGAAGCCGCTGTCGACCTGATGCGGCTGGCGGGGTTGCGGCCCGCCGGTGTCATCGCCGAGGTCGTCAATGACGACGGCTCCATGGCGAGACTGCCGGAGCTGCTGGTCATGTCGCGCGAGCACGGCATCCCGATCATCTCCATCGCCGACCTCATCGCCCACCGCAAGAGCCTGGAGAACGGCGTCTCCCGCGTGGTCGAGACCCGCCTGCCCACCCGCTTCGGCGATTTCCAGGTGGTCGGCTACGCCGACGAGCATTCCGGCACAGAGCATTTGGCGCTCGTGTACGGCGATCCCGCCGGGGACGACACCATGGTCCGGGTGCATTCGGAATGCCTCACCGGCGACGCCTTCGGCTCCCGCCGCTGCGATTGCGGTGAACAACTCGACGCGGCCCTGGAGGCGGTGGCCGCTGCGGGCCGGGGCGTCATCGTCTACCTGCGCGGCCAGGAGGGCCGGGGCATCGGACTGCTGAACAAGTTGCGCGCCTACGAACTTCAGGATCAGGGCGCGGACACCGTGGATGCCAACGTCCAACTCGGCCTGCCCATCGACGCCCGCGAATACGGCGCGGCCGCCCGCATCCTCACCGACCTGAACGTGCGATCGGTCCTGCTCATGAGCAATAACCCCGCCAAACAATCCGGCCTGGAAACCCACGGCATCCCGGTGACGGCCCGCATCCCCCTGCAGACCCAGCCCACCGAACACAACGTGCACTACCTGCGCACCAAACGCGACCGCATGAGCCACCACCTCGAGCAAATCGACGCGGCGGGTTAGCATCTCGGCACAGTCACCACGAGGGGGAGCACGTGTCGCAGTCTCCGGTACCACCGGCGCAGTATCCAATTCCGCAGCAGCCGTTTCCGACCGCGCCGAAACGTTCGGGGACCGCGTTCGTCGTCGCGATCATCGCCGGGGTGTTCGCGGTGCTGTTCCTGGCCGGAGCGATCACGGCCTCGGTCCTGTATAGCGGTGAGCGCGACAAGGTTTCGGATCTCCAGGGCCAGGTTTCCGATCGCGACACCAAGATCTCCGAGCTCACCGCCGTGCCCGATCGACGCGATACCGCCCAGCAGGCCGCATGCCATTTCATGTCGCTGATGGGCACCTATTCGTACACCGATCTGGACAGCTACTTCACATCGGTCCAGCGCGACTCGACCGACGCGTGGCGCCAGAAGTTCGAAGACACCGGCAACACCATGCGCGCGGTCATGACCCAAGCCCAGGTCCGCAGTACGGCGAGCGATATGCACTGCGGCACAACATCGCTGACCGCCGATTCGGCCGAGGTGCTGGTCGTCTACAAGCAATCGATCACGAACACCACCAACCCGCAACCGGTCACGAACATCGTCTCGATGCTGGTCTCGCTGCGGACACAACCGGACGGCCGCTGGCTGGCCGACGACGTCAACGTGGTCGCCAAGTAAGGCGCACAGGCTGTTCCCCGCCGCGGCCGCTATCGCCGGTGCGGGCGGGATAGCATCTCGGCAGGGTCATGACGAGGAGAACTGCCATGTCGATGCCGGGGTACGGCCCGCAGGCACCGGGGCCGCGGCGGAATCGGGGATTGCGGTCGCCGGTGGCGGTGTCGTGGATATCGGCCGGGTTGGCGCTGATCTGTGTGGCGGCGGCCATCGGGTTATTGCTGCTGTATTCCGGGGAGCATCAGTCGGCGCGGCGCGGCGCGGACACCGAAGAGCAACTGCGGCAGGACGTCTCGGATCTGAACGCGGCGGCGGACCGGCGGGAGAAGGCGCGGCGGGCGGCGTGTGAGTTCGCGGTGCAGATGGCGACCTACGACTTCACCGATCTCGACAAATACCGCGCGGCCATGCTGGACGTTTCCACCGGGGACTGGCGGCAGACGTTCATCCAGAACTGGCCGTCGCTGCGATCGTTCCTGACCCAGGCGCAAACGCGGAGCAAGCCGGGTGAGACGCGCTGCGGACTCACCAGCTTGGCGGCGCACCACGCCGAGGTGCTGGTGTTCGTGAACCAGACGGTGGCCAGCATCGCCAATGAGACGCACTCGACTTCCATGTCCGCGCTGGCCCAGCTCGACGAGCAGGCGGACGGCCGTTGGCTGGTGAGTGAAATGAAGGTGCCTCCGGCATAGCCCCCGCCCCGGTATGGTCGCCGCATGACGGCGTTCCACGCATCTCGGGCGAGCTTTCTGAGCCGCCGGGTAGTTCCCGCCTACCTGCGCGTTATTCGCGCGAATCGGCCATTCCTCACCGTCGAGCCCGCGCGCAAGCATCTGCGCGAGCGGAGTCTGCGGCCCAAGACCTACGGTCCGCCGCGGCGGCTGCGCTCGGATGTGGTGGTGTCGGTGGATCACAGCCGGGGCTGGCCGATCTACACGATCATTCCGCGCACCGGGCGGCCGCGCGGAAACGTGGTCTATATGCACGGCGGCGCGTGGGTCAATGAGATCGCACCGCAGCATTGGCAGCTGGCCGCCGATATCGCCGCCGAGGCGGGCACCACGGTGACCGTGCCGATCTATCCGCTGGTGCCGTTCGGCACCGCCGGACAGGTGATCGAGGCGGTCGCGAAACTGGTGCTGGACAACAGGTCCCGGTACGGCGAGGTCTGCCTGGCCGGTGATTCCGCGGGCGGGCAGATCGCACTGTCCGCGGCGCAGGTGCTGCGGGACGAGCATCAGGTGCTGCTGCCGCGCACGGTATTGATCTCCCCCGCGCTGGAACTGTCGCTGAGCAATCCGGATATCGATGTGGTGCTGCCCGATGATCCGTGGCTGGGCAAGGAGGGCACCCGGGTATTCATCGACCTGTGGCGCGGTGAGCTGCCGCTGACCAATCCGCGGGTCAGTCCCCTGCTCGGTGAGATGCGCGGGCTGGGGCCGCTGACGGTGTTCAGCGGCACCCGCGACATCGTGCTGCCCGATACCCGGCTGCTGGTCGACAAGGCGCGCCTGGCGGGCGTCGAGGTGGACTATCACGAGGGCGCGGGGCTGGTGCACGTCTACCCGCTCACGCCCACCCGGGAGGGACGCGTGGGCCGCGCCCAGATCTTGGACGCGCTACGCACCGCCCTGACGCCGGTGAAAACCACTGCGCCGTAAACGAAATGCTAGGAGTGCTCGGCGAGCCACTTGCGCGCGCGAGTGGGCGAGGCACGGGAGAGCCAGGCGTCCTGGATCACCTCGGTGAGCTCGGCCAGGCTCAACTCACCCAGCCGGGAGGAACGCACCAGCACCGAGAGATGCCCGTTGAAATGCGGTGTGGTGAAGAACGGCGACTCCGGGTCCTGGACCATGGCCTGTTTATCGGATTCGGACGGCACCCAGAAGACGATGACGTCCGGATAGCGCTCACCGGTCTCCGGATCGACGGCATCGGGTCGCGGGGTGCGGAAGAAGATGAAGGACTTCCCGCCCACCTGATAGACCGGATTGTCCGCGACCGGCCCCCGCACGGTGGTCACGTGCGGCATGCCCTCGGCGAGAGCGTGCACATCGGCGAGCTTGGCGCGACGCGATTTCGGCGGCACCAACGCAGTCTAGCCGGGTCCGCAACGGCGCTTGACAAACACTTACCAGACGACGCGAACTGCGTTTATGCCCCGGTGGTAGCAGGGAGCGTGACAGATCACATAGGTTGGAGCTCATGGCGCGGCGTGTCAATGGAAACCTCCCTGCCGAGGTGACTTCCTTTGTGGGCCGCCGCGACGAGCTGGCTACCGCCAAACGGCTACTGCCCACCACCCGGGTGCTGACCCTGCTCGGTCCCGGCGGTATGGGCAAGACCCGGTTGTCCCGGCAGATCGGGCAGTTGGTCGCGCGCGCGTTCCCCGATGGCGTGTGGCTGGTCGAGCTCGCCGACCTGCACGATCCCAACCTGGTCACCCTCAGCGTGGCCGAGGCGCTGAACCTGCGCGATGAGTCCACCGCGCCGCTGCCCCGGCTCACCGAATTCCTCGCCGATAAGCGACTGCTGCTGATTCTGGACAATTGCGAGCATCTCATCGAGGCGTGCGCGGCGCTGGTCGGGCGGATCATCGCCACCACCCCGGATGTGCGGGTGCTGGCCACCAGCCGCGAGGTGCTGGGCATTCCCGGCGAACAGGTGATGCCGGTGCCGCCGCTCACCATTCCCGAAGCCGATACCGGGGATGAGAGCGACGCGCTGCAACTGTTCATCGAACGCGCCAGTGCCGCGAACCCGGAATTCAAAGCGACACCGGGCAATCGGGAAGTGCTGGCCGAGATCTGCCGCCGGCTCGAAGGTATGCCGCTCGCCCTGGAATTGGCGGCGCTGCGCCTGCGCATGTTCACCCCGGAGCAGATCCTGCACCGGCTGGACGACACCATGGGACTGCTCAGCGCCGGACCGCGCACCGCGCCCGAACGGCAGCAGACCATCGAGGGCGCGATCCGGTGGAGCTACAACCTGTGCACGCCCGCCGAACAGTCGCTGTGGGAACAGCTTTCGGTCTTCGCGGGCGGATTCGATATCGAGGCGGCGGAGGCGGTCTGCGATCTCGGCCGGGGTTCGCTGATCGACGCGCTCACCGGTCTGGTCGACAAATCCGTTGTGGCGCAACGCTATGACGGTGATGTGGCGCGCTATTCCATGCTGGAGCCGATCCGCCAGTTCGCGGCCGACCGGCTGCTGGAGCGCGGCGATATCCACGCCGTGCGCGCCCGCCATCGCGCGCACTACCGGGATCTGGCCCTGCGCGGGCAGACCGCGTACTGGACCGCCGACGATGTGCAGTGGTTCCGCGAACTCACCCGCGAACACGCGAATCTCCGTGCGGCGCTGCGTTCCGGGCTCGAAGACGAACCGCTCGAGACCATTGCCACGGTGACCGTGCTGCGGCCGTTCTGGGAGCACAATCGCTTCCTGTCCGAGGGCTACCGCTGGCTCACCGAAGCCCTGGAACGCAATCCGGAGCCCACCGCCGAACGCGCCAAGGCGTTGTCCTCGGCCGCATCGCTGGCCGCCCTGCTCGGCGATCAGGTCTCCGCCGCGCGCCTGGTGCAGGAATGCCTGGAATTGGCTGCCACGCTGGAGGGTTCGGAGATCATGGCGGAGGCGGCGCTGGACCGCTCGCTGCTCGCCTTCGCCGAGGGCGACCGCCAGCGCTCGCTGGAATTGGGCCGCACCGCCATCGAATTGGCGGTCGAGACCAATCAGCAGGCCATCGAAATGGACAGTCACGCCTTCGCTTTCATGTGCGCCATGGTGCTGGACGCCCCCGGCCGCACCGAACTGGCGAACCGTTTCCTGGAGCTGACCACCGCCAGCGGTTCGCACCTGCTGGGCGGCCTGGCCCTGTGGACCGTCGGCATCGACCACTGGCGGCTCGGCGATCTGACGGCCTCGGCCGAATTCCACGGCCGCGCGATCGAACAGCTGGCCCTGTTCGACCGCTGCGTCTGGCTCTCCTCCGCTTTCGAAGGGCTGGCCTGGACCGTCTCGGCCAATGGCGACTTCGCCCGCGCCGCCCGGCTGCTCGGTGCGGCGGAATCCTTGCAGCGCAGCACCATTCGCCTGGCGCACACCATCACGGTCGCCGTCGGCGATAAGGAACGACTCAAGGTCCGAGACGCTCTCGGTGAGGACGCCTTCCGCGCCGCCTTCGGCTCCGGCGCGAATATGCCGCTGCCCGAGGCCATCGACTACGCCCTCGGCCGCACCGTCGTCTCCGCACAACCCGAACCCGCCGCACCCAAGCGCGCACCCCGCAAAGCCCCCGCCGCGGTGTCGGAGACGAACGTGCTGACCCGCCGCGAAAAGGATGTCGCGCGACTGGTGGCCGCCGGGCACAGCAATAAGCGCATAGCCGCCGACCTGGTCATCTCCATCCGCACCGCCGAAACCCACGTCGAGCACATCCTCACCAAACTGGGCTTCACCTCCCGCACCCAGGTGGCGGCCTGGGCGCACGAACACGATCTCTGACCTTGAAACGGGTTACCACGCGGCCGTTTTCGGAGTAGCTTCGCAACACGTTCCAGTTTCGCCGCAGGGGCGCGGCGTGGAGTGTGTTGACAGAAGGGCTGATCGTGGCGACGGCGGACTACATCATCATCGGTTCCGGCAGTGCGGGAGCGATTATCGCGCGCAGGCTGGCCGATACCGGGGCGAGTGTCACGCTGATCGAGGCGGGACGGCGGGATAACACCAGGCTGGTGCGCAAGCCCGGGATGATCGGGCCGATGCACGCCGTACCGCAGTTGAAGAAGATCATCGACTGGGGGCACTACACCGTCGAGCAGAAGCACGCGCTGGGGCGGCGCGTACCGCAGACGCACGGCAAGGTGGTCGGCGGTTCCAGCTCGGTCAACGGCATGGTCTTCGTGCGCGGGAATCGGCGCAATTTCGACGACTGGGCCGCCGAGGGCAATACCGGCTGGGCGTATGACGATGTGCTGCCGAGCTTCAAGAAGTTCGAATCGTTCGAGGACGGTGCGAACGAATTCCGCGGGGAATCCGGGCCCATCAAGGTGATTCGGGCGCGCGAGCTGACGGGCGCGTCCGAGGCGTTCATGGGCGCGCTGACCGAAACCACCGGTGCGGCGGTCAATCCCGACTACAACGGCGCGGAGCAGGAGGGCGTTTCGCTCTTCCAGCAGAGCAATAGCAACGGGCTGCGTTCCAGCACCGCGGTCGGATATCTCGACGATCGGCCGAAAAACCTTACGGTGCTGCCGAATACACAGGTCGAGCGCATTCTGATCGAGAACGGGCGGGCCATCGGCGTACAGGTCCGCACCAAGCGCGGCACCGAGACACTGCGGGCCGAGCGCGAAGTGATCGTCAGCGCGGGCACTTTCGGCTCGGCTCAACTGCTCATGCTCTCGGGCATCGGCCCCGCCGATCACCTTCGCGCCTTCGATATCGATGTCGTCGCCGATCTGCCGGTGGGCGATAACCTGCACGATCACCTGTTCGTGCCGATGACCTTCGCCATGCCCACCGCGGTGCGCCGATCGTCACCGGGCTACTTCGCCAGTGCACTGCTGCGAGAGTCATTGCGCAACAACAGCACCTGGCTCGCACGCAGCGTCTTCGAGGTGGTCGCATTCCTGCGCACCCCGTATGCCGCCGAGGTGCCCGATCTCCAATTGCACGTGCTCCCCTGGAGTTACCCCGGCCCGAATCAGGATGCCCCGATCCGGCACACCCCGGACCCGCGCCGGTCGCTGACCATCATGTCGACGCTGATCTACCCGCAGAGTCGCGGCACGCTACGGCTGACCTCGGCCGACCCGGCCGCCGCGCCCGCCATCGACCCCAACTATCTCGCCGAACAGCGCGACCTCGACACGCTGGTGCACGGCATGGAGTTGATCCGCGAAATCATGGCCGCGAAATCACTCGACGGCCTGGTCGACACCGAAATCGAGCCCGGCACAAAGTTTCCCGGCCGCGCTGAACTGGCCGCTGAGGTCCCGAATCGGGCGACCACCGTCTACCACCCCGTCGGCACCTGCCGCATGGGCGTGGACGAGCGCGCGGTGGTGGACCCGACGCTGCGGGTGCGCGGGGTGGAAGGGCTCCGAGTCGCCGACGCCTCGATCATGCCGAGCATCGTCGGCGGCAATACCAATGCCTCCACCATGATGATCGGCGAGCACGCGGCCGCGCTCATTCTGGGTTGAGCCGCACCGTCATTCGGGAATGGCGACCGCGCTGCGCGAGCCGACCAGGATGTACCCGCCGCACAGGATGAGCCAGATCAGCACCGGGAACGCGGCGATGCGTTCCCACAGGCCGAACATGGCGGGTCCGCCGACCCGCGCGGCCATCACGATGAATCCGCAGGTGGCCGCCACTCCGAGCACAATCCCGGTCCGGGCCACCGGCGGCCATTGCCCGGCCCGGCGCAGTGTGATCGACAGGCACAGCATGGCGGCGATGCCACCGGCGATGGCGATGACCGCGCCGATTCCGTGCAGGTGCGAATTGGCGTCCTCGGGATTCAACCCCACCACGATCAATCCGATACCGGCCACGGCATAGAGACCGGACCCGATGTGGGACAGCCGGTTTCGCGGAAATAGGCGGTAGAGCGCCAGCGCTCCGATCGTCATACAGGCACCGGCGATCACCCAGGACACGTTGGCGACCCGATGCCACGGCGAGCACACCCACGCCTCGACAGATTCGGAATGAAAACAGGTCTCGGCCCCGAGATCGCTGATGGCATTGCGAATCCAGCTGTACGGGGTCGTCCAATGCGCCTGCACCACGAACAGGAATACGAAGTACTGGATGATCGACACCCAGGCCAGCGCGCCCACCCGCCCGATGCGGTCCGGGCCGGGACGGTCGAGCGGCGCATCGGTCATCGCCACAAGCTACCGTTCCCGACAGGTCCACGGCGGGAGGCGCTACCGGCCGGATTCCGCGGCGGGAGGGCGCTTTCCGTCGGCAGCGGTGTCGAGCAGTCCGCCGAGCAGTGCGGCGGCATTGGCATCGCGGTCGAAGTGGTAGCCATTGTCGGCGGCATGGCCGGAGAACAGGTGCCATACCGAGGTGGCGAGAAGTTCGGCGATGGCCTCCGGATCGGCGCGGCCGGAATCGCCCGGGGCGACGATGTATTGGTTGACGACGCCCTCGACCAGGCCAATGACGCCGTGCGCGAGCGGATGGAAGGGCCGTACATCGATACCGAGCACCGCGGTCACGGTGGAGAACCGCTGCCACACCAGCTCGGCCAGCCGCTGCCTGCCGACGATCGCGCCGGATTGCGGTGCGCTGTGACCGTGCAACCGTCCGCTCTGCTCGAACCGATAGAGCTTGGGGTGGTCGGCGGCCCAGCCCACCACCGTGCGCATGAGATCGAGCAGGGTCTCCCCGACGGTCTTGGCGGGATCGAGGACCATCGCGGATTCGAACTGTTCGATCGCGCGCTGCCGGATGAATTCGCGAATGCGGGCGTCCAGATCCTCGCGATTGTCGAACTGGCGGTAGAGCACCGAGCGGGCCAGTCCGGCGCGCTCAGCGATCTGCTGGATGGAGATTTCCGCGCCGGACTCGTGCTCCTCGATCAGCTCCACGGCGGCCTGCAGGATCAGGGTCTGCCGGGTCGAATTGTGTTCGCTCCAGCGCCGTTTATGCGACTGCTTACGGCGTTTTCGCAGGTCCATCGGCAGGTCCACGACCCGACTATACGGCGCGGCTCGCGGATTCCGGTTCCGCGCGGAACCGCGGGCGCATGGTCAGCGGACCGTCGGGACCGCCGGTGAAGGAGATCTGACGGCGGACCCGCTCGGGCGAGACCGCCTCGAATCGCAGGTGCTGGGCGAAGGTCGCGACCACCAGGGTCGCCTCCATACTCGCGAAACCCGATGCGACGCACATGCGTTTACCCGCGCCGAAGGGAATCGAGGCGCGTTTTTGTTCGCGCTCCAGGTTTTCCGGCAGATAGCGGCCGGGATCGAAGTCATCGGGCCGGTCCCACACCCGTTCGTGGTGGTGCACACCGTGAATGACGATGGCGACCGTCGTACCGGGCTCGATCGAATATCCGGCGAGGGTGTCCCGCTCCTTCGCCGTGCGGGCGAGGCCGATGACCGGCGGCAGCATTCGCATGGTCTCGGCGATGACCGCCTGGGTCCACGGCAGTCGTTCCAGATCGGCGGCGGTGGCGGGACGATCGCCGAGCACCGAGTCGACCTCGGCGTAAAGCCGTTCGCGCGCCCGCGGATTCTCCGCGAGCAGCTGCCAGACCCAGGTCAAAGCCGTTGCGGTGGTTTCCATTCCGGCTCCGATGAAGGTCATCAGCTCATCGTGGATCTCCTGATCGCTGTAGCGGTAACCGGTTTCGGGATCGGCGGCGTCCATGAGCAGCGCGAGCAGATTGTCCTTGCGGTCGATGCGACCCTCGCGATGCGCGGCGATCAAGCCGTCCACCACGTTCTCGGCATGGCGCAGATCGCGCATGGCACGCGGTTCGATCATCCAACCGGCGGCGCGCATGACCTGAATCGACCAGCGCGAGTTGGCGGCATCGCCGTCCCGGCCGGTGCGCCGGTGCAGCCAGACCGCGAAATTGTGCAGTGGATGACTGGCATTGGTCATGAAGCCGCGGCCGAAGAATCGGAGCAGCCGCGCCAGCACCACCTCCGACATGGGCCCGGTGATATCGGTGCCGAACATGGTGCGGGCGGTGACATCCAGTGTGAGCCGGTTCATTTCGGCATTCACATCCACGGTCTCGGTCTGCTCGGTGAGACCGCGAATACGCGCAACGGCGTCCCGGGCGGCCGCCACCATCACCGGTGCGAAGCCGTCCACATTGCGCTTACCGAAGATCGGACCCACCAGTCGCCGATTGCGCTGCCACAGTTCATCGTTCATATCGGTGACGAGGCCGCGACCGAAGGCGACGGCCAGCATGTCGTACTCGGGACTCTTGGCGTAGTTGTTCTGATTGGTCACCAGAATCTGCCGTGCCAGTTCCGGACTGCGGATCACCACGAATCTCTTGAACGGCACCCGCGCCACCATGACATCGTCCGCACCGGGCAGGCTCGCCACGTAGTCGAGCACGGTGTGATCGCGCACCCGCGGCAGGATTCCCAGCGCCAGGCGGGTGGACTGCCGCCAGGTGATCGGGGTGCCGTGCCATCGAATGAAGGCCGGGGTCCACTTCGGTGGGTGCATTCTCGAGGGACGGATCGCGGAATCGACATCGGCGGCCATAACCGGGCTCCCTACCAGTCGGCATGTGCTCCACATGAGACGTGATGTCCCACTCACAGTAGTGAGACACGATGCCTCGGTCAATGGTTCACGCGGTAGCCTGTGCGCGCAGATAGCGCTGTAGCGGCAGGTTGGTCGTCAGCGTCGCGGCCCTGCCGAACGCCGCACGTGCTGCCTCGGGATCGCCGAGCAGGTTCAACAGGTGAGCGCGGGCGGCGTGCAGGCGATGGTCCTGCGCCAAGCGCGGGTCGGAGCGAAGCTTGTCGAGCAGGTCCAATCCCTGTCGCGGTCCACGGGACATCGCCACGGCGACAGCGTGATTCAGGGCGATGACCGGGTTGTCGGTGCGAGCCAGCAGTTGTTCGTACAGCAGGGTGATCTGCGGCCAATCCGTGGCATCGTAGGTGGGAGCCTCATCGTGCAGGGCCGCGATGGCGGCCTGGAGTTGATAGGGACCCACCGGACCGCGCGGGAGAGCCGCGGTGATCAGTGCGATGCCTTCGGCGATAGCGGCTGCGTCCCAACGGGTTCGGTCCTGCTCCGCCATCGGGACCGGGGTGCCGTCGGACGCGGTGCGAGCGTCGCGACGGGCATCGGTGAGCAGCATCAGGGCGAGCAGCCCGGCCACTTCTCCATCCTCCGGGAGCAGTTGGAAAACCATGCGCGCCAGGCGAATCGCCTCGGCCGACAGCTCCACGCGATGCAGCGCCGGGCCGGTGGTCGCGGCATACCCCTCGGTGAAGATCAGGTACAGCACGTGCAGGACCGAGGTGAGCCGGTCCGGGCGCTCGGCGGCGGCCGGGGCGGCGAACGGCAGTCCGCTCTGTTTGATGGTCGCCTTGGCGCGGGTGATGCGGCGGGTCATGGCCGACTCCTGCACCAGGAACGCCCGGGCGATCTCGGTGGTGGTCAAGCCGCCCACCGCGCGGAGCGTCAACGCCACCTGGGAAACGGGCGGTAGTGCGGGGTGGCAGCACAGGTACAGCAGGATCAGGGTGTCATCGGCCGGGGTGCCATCGGTGACCCGCGGCGGCGGTTCCCAGCGGGCGACCCGGTCCTCGCGGCGGCGGCGCGCCTGTTCCGCGCGCAGCAGATCGGTGAGCTTGCGCGCGCCGACCGCGATGAGCCAACCGCGCGGATCATCGGGTACGCCCTCGCTCGGCCATCTGGTCGCCGCCGCCAGCAGCGCCTCCTGGACCGCGTCCTCGGCGGTGTCGAAATGGCCGTAACGGCGTACCAGTGCGCCCAGGACCTGCGGCGTGAGCCGCCGCAGGTCCGAATCGGGGACGAAGGTCATTCAGAAGACCAGTTCGGTCGCGCCGTCCACGATCGGGCGGACATCGGCGTAGCCGCGACCGGCGAGAGGTCCGGGAGCCGGGCACTTACCCAGCTGGACCGCGATTTCCGTTGCGCGGTCCAAGCTTTCGCACTCCACGATCCAGTATCCGGCCAGCACCTCCTGCGTTTCGGCGTAGGGACCGTCGGTGACGAAGGGAGCTCCGTCACCGTTGCTCACCCGCCGGGTGTGCACCGGTGCGGCGAGACCGCGAGTCTCGATCAGTTCGCCGGAGTCGGCCAGCTCCTGATTGGCCGCCGACATGAATTCGGTCATCGCCGCCAATTCCTCGGACGTCCACGCCGGCGTCTCGGCGGTTCCGCCCGCCATTCCGTCGTAGTCCCGCTGTGAGGCGTAGGCCAAGATCATGTACTTCATGACTGTTCCTTTCCGGCTGATCGCACCGGGAAGGCGCGATTCACAGGGGACGTCGAAGCTGTCCTCCAGTTTCGGACACGGCCGGTGAAATCGCGATCAGTACCCGGTCACGCCGTCGATGCGTTCGCGCAGAAAGTCCGCGTGACCGTCGTGACGGCCGTATTCCTCGATGAGATGCAGGTAGATCCAGCGCAGGGACATGTCCAGGCCGGTGCGGGGATGCGGCACGGTGTAATCGAGCGGCAGGGCGGCGACCGCTTTGTCGCACAGGTCGATCTCCTCCAGGAAGCGGTTGTAGTCGGCTTCGGCGGCATCGGGATCGGTATCGTCGAAATCGCCGTCCCGATTGGCCTCGGAGCTGTAGAGGTAGTCGAGCTGTTCACCGGCGGCGCGAATGCGGAACCAGCCGCGCTCGCATTCGGTCAGGTGCCGGAGCAGGCCGAGCAGGGATAGCGTGGAGGGTTCGACGCTGCGCGCGGAGAGCTGGGTTCCATTGAGGCCCTGGCATTTCCACAGCAGAATGGTGCGGCCGCGATCGAGCAGCGATTGCAGTACGGCGCGCTCATCACCGACGAGCAGTTGGGTGGTGCGTTCGACATCCGGGGCGATCCAGGTCATGAGGGGACGTTACCGGCGGTCCCGGCGGCGCGATACCGGGTTTTCGCGAACGACTTCGCGCCCGCCCCGGAATCGGGACGGGCGCGAGAATCGATGGCGGGTGACTACAGGCCGTGGTTCAGGAAATCGATCACGGCGCGTTCGAAGGCGTCCTTGCGCTCCACCTGCACCCAGTGACCGCAGCGCGAGAAGATGCGCAGATCGGCATTGGGGAGCTGGCGGGCGGGGAAGAGCGAACCCTCGACGGGGGTGACGCGGTCATCGCGGCCCCACAGCATGAGCACCTCGTGCTGGAGGGACTTCAGTCGCGCCCACAATGGCAGCGGCTCAGCCATTTTCGGGTTGTAGAAGGTGGCGTAGGCATCGCGCAGGGCGGCCTGGCCCTTCGGATCGGCCGCCGCCCGCAGCCGGGTGGCGATCAGTTCCTCGGTGAGCGTGGCCTCGTTGAAGACCATGGCGCGCAGGAAGCCCATGGCGCGCTCATCGGTGGGGTTGGCGTTGAACTCCATCAACCGCCGAATGCCTTCGGACGGTTCGGGTCCGAGCACATTGACCCCGACGCCGCCGGGGGCCATGAGCACCACGCGATCCACTCGGCCCGGATGATCCAGCGCGATCATGGCCGCGACGCCGCCGCCCATGGAATTGCCGAGCAGATGCGCCTTTTCGATACCGAGCTCATCGAGCAGTCCGATCACCGCGTCGGCGGCGATGCGAAGGTAGTTGCGCTCGTACACTTCCGGGCGGCCGCTCGCGCCGAAGCCGGGCTGATCCAGGATCAGGCAGCGGAAGTGTTCGGCCAGGATCGGCAGATTGTCGCCGAAATTGGCCCAGCCCGAGACGCCCGCGCCGGAGCCGTGCAGCAGTACCAGGGGCGCGCCGGAGCCCGCCTCGTGATACCGCAGTTCGTGGCCGTCGACGGTGACCCAGCGCTCGGTATTCTCAACGGTCAGAGTCATTTACAGCATCCGATCCGTGACCTCGAGGCCCATCGCTCCCTTACCGAACATGGCCAGCGCGCGCTCCACGTCATTGATGGCGTGCACGCTGCCCGCGTGCGCGTCGCGCCAGTGCCGCTCGATCGGATTCGGCTTCTTGATGGAGTGGCCGCCGGAGTTCTTGAACAGCAGATCGATTGCCTCCAGGGCGCGTTCGGTGCCGCGCACCTGATCGCGGCGGGCGCGCAGGCGCACCTCGAACGGAATCTCCTCGCCCGCTTCGGCATAGCGCAGCTGTTCGGTGGTGTTGCGCTCCATCTGGAGAATGGCGGCGTCGATCTCGCTGGCGGCGCGGGCGATTCGCACATGCGCGAACGGATCGTCGGAGACCTTCTGGCCGCCGTAGGACAGCCGCACGCGCTCACGCTGACGCTCGATATGCGCCTCGTACGCGCCCTCGGCCGCGCCGATGATGGGTGCGGTGATGGTGTTGGAGAACACGCTGCCGAACGAGATCTTGTACAGCGGAGCGGTATTCACCTCCTGGCCGGGCCCGATCAGGTTCGCCTGATCAGTGGCGGAGTACAGGCGGTAGGCCGGGACGAACGCCTTCTCGATGACGATGTCATTGGAGCCGGTGCCGGACAGGCCGGACACCTGCCACACATCGTCGATGACATAGTCGGTGCGCGGCACCAGCACCGTGAAGTAGTCCATGCCCTTCTCGGTGGGCAGCAGCGCGCCCAGGAACACCCACTGCGCGTGATCGCAGCCCGAGGAGAAGCTCCAGCGGCCGGACATCTCGAACCCGCCCTCGACGGCGGTGAGCTTGCCGGTCGGCGCGTAGGAGGACGACACCCGCACATCGGGATCCACGCCCCAGACATCCTGCTGGGCGCGATCGTCGAACAGGGCCAGCTGCCACGGGTGTGCGCCGAGCACCGAGGTCACCCACGCGGTGGACGGGCAGGCGGTCGCGACCGCGCGCACCACCTGATAGAAGTCCACCGGGGAGGACTCGTCGCCGCCGAAACGCTTGGGCTGCAACATGCGGAACACCCCGGCCTCGGTGAGTTCGGCAATGCTGGCGTCGGGCACCCGCCGCTGCTCTTCGGCCTGCACCGCGCGTTCCCGGATAGCGGGCAGCAGATCGCGAACCCGATCGAGCACCTTGTTAGTCATGCGGGTGTTTCCTCCTCGTGCAGTGGTTCCTGCACCCGACGCTATGGCGCGCGACACTATGCCGAGTCGAAAAGTCCCGGTCAACGGAATCGGCGGCAGGTAAATGCCACACCGCTTCGCATTATTTGTGGGCGTACTCCCAGGTGATGTCTTCGTCGAGGGCTTGGCGGATGCGCTCCACGCGGTCGGGGGTCCAGTCGGCGGGTTGGGTTACCACGGCCCAGCCGTCCAGGACGGTGGTGCCGTAGCGGTGGCCGTGGCCCGACGGGACCTTCTGGGCGTGGGCCAGGTCGGCGCTGATCTGCCAGAAGGTGACGACGGGCCACCAGCGGATGGATTTGGAGACGTCCGAACCGCGGGGTTCCTTCAGCCAATCGGGCTGCGTGAAGAGCAGATCCGGTGACCACCAGACGATGGGGTCCGAGGCGTGCTGGAGGTAGACCACGCGGGGCGAGAGCCATTGCCGGTCCGGGCGTTCGAGGTCAGCGGCGGTCGCGCCGAAGCGGACCACCAGGCCATCCGCGTAGATGGGCAGGATTTCGGGGGTGCCGGGATCACGGCGTTCGGTGATCTGCGTCCACAGCCGATTCGAATTCGGCGGTCCGACCCAGAGCACGCCGTCGACCAGGGTGCGAATGTCATCTAGTCCGGTGAACGCGGCCTCGGAACCCTGCGAGCCCAGACTCTCGCCGTAGATCAGCAGTTTGGGCCGATGGTCCGGCGGCAGTTGCGCCCAGCGCTCATGCACCGCATGCACAACCAGCCGACCGGCATTGGCGGCCTTCTCCTTATCCGACAGGAATGACAGCACGCTCGGCAGATACGAGTACTGCGTCGCGGCGATCGCGCTGTCCCCGCCGTACATGTATTCGATGGAGGCGGCGGTGGTGGAATCCACCCAGCCGGTGCCGGTGGTCGTCACCACCACCAATGCCTGACGATCCCAGGCATTGGTGCGATCGAGTTCCTTGACCACCAGGTTCGCGATGTCCTCTTCGGTCTTCGCCGATTCCAGCCCGGCGTACACCCGAATCGGTTCGCGCGCAGGCTTTCCCGTCACCTCGGCGATGCGCTGCGCGGTCGGAGCATAGGACACGAACCAGCGGCCCTCCGAGCCGAGGGTATTCCACGGCGCGAGTGATTGCGGACTCCCCGACCGCTCCGGCAACTGCGGTTGCACCGCCGACGGCGAGGTATTGCTGTTGCGCACGCTGAACGCCGAATTCGCCACGGAGAAAAAGGCTTTCGCCAACACGCCCTGGAACAGCAGCACCGAGAGCACCACGATCACCACCACCGCGCCCGGCACCGCGATACCGCGCGGAATCCGCCAATCGATATTGAGCACCCGGATCAGCAGCCGGAACAGCCATCGCACCGCGCGATACGCACCGATCACCAGCGCCACCGTCGCCGCCGCCACGAGTTCGGTGCGCAGATAGCTCGAGGTGTTGGTCGGAGCCATACCCATCAGCACCTCGAGGTCGCGCTGCCAGCGGGCCGAGCGCGCCAGCACCGCCGCCGCCCCGACGGCCGCGCCCACCACGATGACGAGTTTGATGATCTGCCGTGCCCGGTCCGAGGGCTGCCAGCGTCCCGCCCGCTCGCGCCACGCGGCGGGCAGCCGCGGCCACACCCATTTGCGGAACGCCCAATCCAGTACGCATCCCACCCCGTAGCCGATGACCGCGCTGATCCCGCTCACCAGCCCCTGGAAGATCCACTCACGCGGCAGCAGCGAGGGCGATACCGACCATGCGAAGAAGATGGCGGCCACCACCACCCCGGCATAGTTCGGCCGGACCGCGTGTTCGGCCGCTCGCAGCCAGCCCCAGATCCGCGTGGGCACCGATTCGCCCTGCCGTGGCTCGGTAGTCATACCCCGAGTCTTCCCGCCCCCGGCAATTCTCCGGCTACGCGACACGCCGGGTCCTCGGACCGGCTCCGTGAGGGCGATCGGACCTCGATCCAAATGTGTTGATACCGAATCGATTTCGATACGGCCGCCCGGGCCGGATCGGAAGGCGGACCAGCACCGTTCGTAGTAGCGTGCTCGCGCAGAGGTTGGTTTTCGCCCGCAGGCATTTGGCAGATGTTGAGCGGCAGGGAAACCGGGGGTCTTTCTCGTCGAAATCCGATCGTCACCGAACCGGGCTACGATCCGCGCACCACCCGATCGCGCCAAGGTTCGCACCGCTCGGCCGCAGTAGAAGTAGAGAGGAGCGTTGCTATAACGCTTCGGATTTGGCTGAGCAGTGCCGGGGCTGTCAGCGCCCAGGTAATGCGTTTGCTACGAGGAAACCCCGATGGGGTCGATGTCACCATTTACGCCGGAAACGTGGATCCGGGAGCGGTCGCGCTCTCGGTCTGCGATGTGCCGGTCGTCGAACCGCGGCATGTCGGGGATGACGAGTACGCCGAGTTCGCGCTGGATTTCTGCCGCGAACACGGAATCGATGTGCTCATCCCGCCGCGCCGGCTCACCGCGCTCGCGGGCCGCAGTGCGGACTTCGCCGCGATCGGCACCAGCCTTATGTGTTCGCCGCTGGCGGCGGTGCAGGTGCTGACCAATAAGGTCTCCACCTACGAATCCGCCGGTGCGGCAGGCATTCCCGTGCCGCCGTGGCGGGCGGTGGACGATGCGGAGGGCTTACTCGCGGCCGTCGAGGAGCTCTCGCTCACCGATGAGTCGCTCTGCGTCAAGCCCAGCGGCGAGTATTCGGCCTTCGGCTTCCGCATTCTGCAGGATCGGCCGTTGAGCATGGCGGATCTGCTGGCCCCGCCCATGCCGACGGCCTCGGTCGCGGCGGTCGCCGATGCCATGCGACGCGCCGCCGATACGGGCGAGCGCGTCCCGGAATTGCTCGTCATGCCGTTCCTGGACGGGCCGGAGATCAGCATCGACTGCCTGTCCGCGCCGGGAGGTGAACTGCTGGTTGGCATTCCGCGTTCCAAACAGGGGCGGTTCCGCATGCTGCTGGAGGATCCGGAGGCGGTCGCCATCGCGCGCAGACTGGTCGAACATTTCGAACTGGCCTATCTGACCAATGTGCAATTGCGGTTCCACAAGGGCGAACCCGTTCTGCTGGAGGCCAATCCACGACCGTCGGCGGGACTGTTCCAGACCGCGTTCGCCGATGTGAATATGCCGTGGGCGGCGGTTCGCCTACTGCTGCAAGGTGATTCGGGTCTGCGTAATCCACCGCGACTGAATGTGCGGCTCGCCGTCGCCGAAGCCGTCATGGAGGTCACGCCCGAGCCCGCCGTCCCGGATCCGTCACCGACCTCGCTGGTCGTCATCAGGTGATCAGCGCGGCGGGCGCAAGATCCTCAGAGCGGCCTGCTTGACCGGCTCCGGAACGCGGTCGCGCATATTCAGCGCGGCCGCGGCGGCCCTGGTGCGCACCGGGGTACCGCGGCCGAACACACGGTTCAGCGGTCCGCCCGACGGTTCCAGGTCGACGTGTAGCGGCGGCCTGCCCTCGGCCGCACCCAGCGCATGCGAGATCACCATGCGCTGAATCTCGCTGGTGCCCTCGAAGATGGTGTACAGCTTGGCATCTCGATACCACTTCTCGACCGGATGGTCGGTGATGTACCCCCATCCGCCGAGGGTCGTCGATGATCCAGTCGTCGCCGTCGCGAACGGCTCTGGTGCGCAGATTGCGCACATCACTGCCGCCCTCCGGTTCGGAGATCGCCAGTGCCGCGAGCTTCAAATCCCCGGGTGTGCCGAAACATTCGGGTGCCCACCGCAACATCTGCTCGGGGGTGGCGGCCCGGCCGATGGCGGAGAGAGCGAGCGCGGGCATCACAATCGCCAATCCGATGCCCGCACAGCCCCAGCACAGCTCCTCCATGAACATCGGCAGCGACAGTCCGGTGGGATCGCCGATCAGATCGCGATAGAACAGCGGACTGTAGAACCCCCGCTCCGCCGCCTCCTGCAGGACCTCCCAGGGGAATTCCTGCTCCCGGTCGTACCGCGCCGCCACCGGCCGCACGACATCCTCCGCGAATACGTGTGTCCGCTTGGCCAGATCGTGCTGCGCGGCCGTCGGTGTCAGATCGAAGCTCACACATCCGCGATACCCGGGCGCGGGCGATCAACACCCCTGGTCCGCGATCGCACGGCAGCCTGCCCGCGAGTTATTCGGTGCGGGCGGCGGCGGTTCCGGCGCGGCGGCCGAAGAAGGTGCCGTCGCCCAGGGAGGTGCCGGAGATGTACCCGAAGCCGTGCAGGCCGTTGGCGGCCCGGCCCGCCGCGAACAGTCCGGGGATGCGGTCGCCGTTCAGGTCCAGGACGTGGCCGTCGAGGTCGGTGTGCAGGCCGCCGAGGGTGAAGACCGAGGCCCCGGTGCCGCGCCGGTCACCCGCTTCGGCGGGCGGGCGGATACCTGCCTTCACATCGATCGCGGCCAGTGGCGGGGTGAGCGGCCGCAGCCAGCGTGACGCCTTGTGCAGATCGAGATCCGTTCCAGCCGAAGCGGATTCGTTGTAGCGGGCAATGGTGGCCGTCAGCGATCCGGTGGGCAGGCCGGTGAGTTGTTCGAGCTCGGCGGGAGTTTCGGCGACATGGGTGGGCTGTACGCCCCAGCGCTGGGGTTCGGGGACGTCCTCGAAGCCCTGTTCGTCGACGATCACCCAGACCGCCGAATCGCCGCCCGCCCACGCGCCGCCCATATTGTTGCGGTAGAGCGCGGCCTGGCCGATGCGGCCCGGATAGGTGTCCTCATTGATGAAGCGCTGACCGCGCGCGTTGACGACCATGCCGCGCGCCGCGAGCCCCGGGATCAGGGACATACCGACCTGGCCGGAGGACATATGCCGCACGGCCGCGCCGAGCGCCTGGGCCATGCGGATACCGCTGCCGTCATCGGTGCCCGCGCTGACCTTGGTGTGGCCCAGCAGTTCCGGGGCGTGCGCGGTGAGCATGGCGTCGTTATCGACGAAACCACCGGTGGTCAGGACGACACCGCGATGGGCGCGGATGGTGATCTCCTTCCCGTACTGCCGGGCGACCACACCCGCGACCACGCCGTCGTCGCCGACAATCAGCGCGGTGGCCTGGGTGTCGAAAAGCGCCGTGGCACCGGCGGATTCGGCCGCGCCGGACAGACATTCCATCAGCAGTTTTCCGCCGAAGTTCGCGGCGGTGGGCCGGTGCCCGCGCGGGGCGGGTGCGGCCAGTTCGGTGAAGGGCCAACTGTTCTCACCCAGCCACATGAGCCCGTCATCGGTCGGCGGCACCCAGGTGGGCGCGTCCCACATGGTCGGCTTGAAGGGCACGCCGCGATCCACCAGCCAGTGGAAATGCTCGACGCTGCCCGCGCTGTACTCGTCGATCTTCGCCGTGTCCGCGCCCGCGCCCATGGCGGCTTTCAGGAAGGCCGCCATCGCCTCCGGGGTGTCGTCGAAACCGCAGGCCACCTGGATCGGGGTGCCGCCGCCGAGGTAGATCTCACCGCCCGACATGGCCGAGGCCCCGCCCGCACCGCCGGAGCGGTCCAGGATGAGCACCCGCGCACCGGTGCGCGCCGCTTCGAACGCGGCGCTCGCACCGGCCGCGCCGTAGCCGATGACCAGTACATCGGTCTCGATGTCGTAGTTGCTCACCTCGCCGGCCGCCCGGGGCGTGACCGAATTGCGCGCTGTCATGCCTGCACGGTGCCCGCTCGGACCGGTCGGACATAGCGCCCCATCTTGCTCACCGACTCGGCTATCCCGTTGACCGGGACTGTGACCGGTCCCGGGGCAGCGCACTGGGGATGGTGTGTGAACGGCGTCACTGTGGTTGGGGTCGCCGCACGAGTTGGAGGAGAGTCAATGCGGATTCTGGTCACCGGAGTCACCGAGCCCAGCGGACGGTCTGTGGCGCGCATGCTGCTGGCCGCCGGGCACGAGGTCGTCGGCCTGGACCGGCAGCGCAACCGCTACGTGGACCCGCGCGTCGAGGTGATCGTCGGCGATCTGGCCGATGCGCAGGTGTGCGCCCGCGCCGCCGCCGGTGCGGATGCCGTGGTGCATCTGGCGGGCCGCGCGGTCGCCGGAATCGTCGCGGCCGCGCAGGCCACCGGTGCGCGTCTGGTGATTCCCGTTGCGGCGGGCTCGGATTCGTCGGTCGCGCGGATCGTGGCCGGTAGCGGCGTGGACGCGGTGATCGTGCGTACCGCCCTGGTCACCGGTCGCCGCATCGACGGCGGCAGCTGGCGCGCGCTGGAGAACCTGGCCGGTGCGCGCGGCAATGCCGCGCTGCAGGTGCTGCACTATGACGATCTGGAGCGCTTCCTGGTGCTGGCCGCGCTGTCCCAGCGCACCGGCACCGTCGGCCTGGCCGCTCCCGGCGAGGTCTCCGGCGACGACGTGCGCAAGGCGCTCGCCGACGAAGCCGTCAAATACTCCGCGTGGCTGCCCCGTTCGGCCGCGAACCGCACCCCGGTCGATACCGTCGCCGCCCGTGAGGAGTGGGGTTTCCGGTACGGCTGGACCGCCCGCGAGACGGTCGCCGATGTGGTGCGCGGTCTGCACGGGCGCAAAGCCTCCGGCTCCGGTATCCGGAACCGGCGCGGCGCGATTCCGCTGCCCGCGCACGTGGTGCCGCAGAACGCGCCCACCTCGGACGGCTACCAGCTGAAAACCTCTGCCCCCGAAGGACTTCAGGGCGAGTTCGATGATCTGATGGACGACCGCATCCCGGTCTTCACCGCCACCAATACCTCCGAGGCGCTGCCCGGGCCGCTCACCCCGCTCACCATCGATCTGCAGGCGGGCGCGATTCGCCTGGGCAATGAGGCGATGGGCCATATGATCGCCATCGAGGGTGTGGCACTGGAACATTGGGTGTCCCGGGTGACCGGCGTCATGGGCCACAATATGTACATCAACGCCTCCATCGGCGTGTTCTCCGCGGAGAATATGCCGGGCTGGGATGAGGAGAGCGTGCGCCGCGATGTGTACGGCGCCATCGGCGATGTGGAACTGCACCCCAAGGGCCGCCCGGCCATGGCGAGCGGATTCGCGGCTCGCCTGGGCACCTTCAAGGCGCTGGGCCGCGTCGGCGCGACCGCGCTGAGTTTCCGCAAGACCGCGGAGCTGATCAACGCCGCCTCGCACGCGGAAGCCCTTGACCGCGACCGTATTTCCGAGCTCACCGATGAGCAGCTGCACGCCCGCGCGCTGCTGTGGCGGGACCGCCTGAACCAGGCGTGGCAGGCCGCCTCCATCGGCGTCATGATGACCGGGGCCGCCACCGCCGCGCACAAGGGCGAGGTGAAGATCAATCTGGAGCGCCTCGAGTCGGCCAAGACCATGTTGGCCGTGGAACGCCTGGCGGCCCTGTGCCGCAAGGATTCCGGACTCCAGAACATCGCCAAGAGCGGTGATGTCGGCGCGGCCCGGGAGAAGTCGCCGGAATTCGCCAAGGCCCTGGATCAGGAGCTGGCCCGCATCGGCCATCGCGGCCCGGGTGAGTGCGAACTCATCAACGCCACCTTCGGTGATCGCCCCGAACTGCTGGTGACCGCCGCCGGTCGCGCCGCGGAAATGCCCGCGCCGCACCGGGAACCGGTCGCCGACCCGACGAGCCGCACCGCGAAGATGGCGGTCGGCGCGACCGTCTACCGCGAGCGCGCCCGCGATGCCGTTGTGCGCGTTACCAATTGCCTGCGCCTGGTCACCCAGGAGCGCGCGGCGCGCCTGATCAAGGCGGGCAAGCTCACCGAGATCGAGGATTCGGCCTTCCTCACCCTCGATGAAATCCTTTGGGCCCCCGCTGATCTGAAGGAGCGGGTGGCTCGCCGCCGCGCGGAGCGGATCAAATTCCAGGGCCTGCGCATGCCCGATGTGATCAATAGCGTCTGGGAGCCCGAGGAGATCTCCGGCGCACTGCCGGTCGGTGAGACCCTCACCGGTCTCGGTGTGAGCCCCGGCGTGGTGGAGGGCGTGGTCAAGAAGGTGCTGTCGCTGGACGACGATATCGAGCCCGGCGACATCCTGGTCGCCGCCGTCACCGATACCGGCCACACCGCCATGTTCGGCTACGCGGGCGCGGTGGTCACCGATATCGGCGGCGCCGCATCGCATGCCGCGATCGTGGCCCGCGAATTCGGCGTGCCCTGCGTGGTCGACACCAAGACCGCCAGCACCAGCCTGAAGGACGGACAGCGGGTGCGGGTCGACGGTGCCGCGGGCACCATCACCCTGCTCACCGACGCCGAATAACCGCGCCGTCGCAATTCGATTCCCGCTCACCGGGACCCGATGCCCGGCCACCGAGCAGTTCGCCGGGATCTCATCGGCCGTACACGATCCCGTCGACGATGCCTATGAACCTGCTCTGGCCCGGCATCCGGGCGAGCAGGCTCCGGGCAAGCCACGAGCGGGCCCATGAACCCGGGCCGGATACCCACTATCCGGCTCGTGATGGAAAGGAAAAATCGATAGTGACGATTTCGCGCGCAGTACGCGGCACCCTGACAGGTGTGGCCGCCGCGCTGATCACCGTCTTCCCGATCGCGATGACCCCCGCGACGGCGGCCCCGATCGCGATCGCGCATCAGGCCCCGATCGGTGTGGACTTCAAACTCCAGGCCGCACCCAATGCCCGTGACATCGGCGGCGTGACCGCACAGAACGGCAAGATCAAGGCGGGCCTGGTGTTCCGCGCCGACGCGCTGAACCGGCTCACCGACGCCGATCTGTCGACCCTGACCGCCGCGGGCATCACCAAGGTGATCGACTTCCGCAGCCCGACCGAGAGCGGCGCCAACCCGGATAAGCCGCTGCCCGCCGGGATCACCAGCCTGAAGCTGCCCGTCTACGATCCGGCCAACGATTTCTACGTGTTCTTCGGCAAGCTCGTCCAGGGCGGTCCGGACGCGCAGCAGGCCGCGCTCGGCGATGGCAAGGGCGCGCAGTACATGCGTGACTACTACAAGTGGATGATCACCGACGCCACCTCGCGCGGTCAGTTCGGACAGGCGCTGAAGGAGATCGCCACCACCTCCGGCGGCGTGCTGTACCACTGCACCGCCGGTAAGGACCGCACCGGTCTGATGACCGCGTTCCTGATGAATATCCTGGGCACCCCGCAGGCGCAGATCAACAGCAATTTCCTGCTGTCCAACGATCGCCTGGCGGGCAGCAACAAGGCCACCCTGGACGCACTGGTCGCCCAGGGCCTGGTCAAGGACCGCACCCTGTTCGAGCCCGTGCTGGGTGTGCAGCAGGACTACCTGGACGCGGCGCTGACCCAGGCCGTGGCCTCCTACGGTTCGATGAACGATTTCATCGCCAAGGGCCTGGGCGTCGATGCCCAGACCGTGAAGCTGCTGCAGGACAAGCTGATCGAGAAGGGTGGCATCTCCACCGGGTCCTTCGGTAGCTAGTCGCCGAACCACCGAATGCCGGCGCCACGTGTGGGATGGCGCCGGCATTCGCGTGTGACGGGGACACTCCGAAGACCGCATGTCCGGGACACGCGCCCCCGGTACGTGCGAAAATTCGCACGGTGCAGGAGATCTGGCAGCTCGACGGGCGGCGCACCCGCTCGATCAGCGCGGAGAACCCCACCGGCGAGCCCGGTGCGGGCGGGCGTGCCATCTCCGGAACCGGGGCGTACGCGGCCGCCGGACTGGGCCGCGGCTGGAAGGTCTCGCCCTCGGTCGATATCGAACCCGGACAAACCGTCACCCTCGCCGATATCACCGGACCCGGTGTGATCCGGCATATCTGGCTCACCACCGATCGCACCCTGCTGCGGGACTTCACCCTTCAGGTGTACTGGGACGGCTCACCCGAGGCCGCGATCGCGGTGCCGCTGGGCGATTTCTTCTGCAACGGCTGGGAGCAACTGGCACTGGTCAATTCGCAGATGATCGTGGTGGCCCCGGCGGGCGGCCTGAACAGCTACTGGCCCATGCCGTTCGGCGCGCACGCGCTCATCACACTGCACAATGGCGCGGAACGCACCGTGCCGGTGTACTACCAGATCACCTATCTGGAAGAAGACGTACCCGATAGCGCCGGATATCTGCACGCGCGCTGGCGCTGTAGTGATCCGCTCGGTTCCCCCGCGGTGCATCCGCTCGTGGAAGTCGCGGGCGCGGCGGGCCGCTATGTGGGCACCTATTTGGCGATCGAACCGCGCGTGCCCGGCTGGTGGGGTGAGGGCGAGCTCAAGTTCTATCTCGATGACGACGAAGAATTCCCGACCATCTGCGGCACCGGTACCGAGGATTATTTCGGCGGCGCTTGGAATTTCGATCTCAACGGCGCGCAACTGCCGTACTCGACACCGTATCTGGGTCTGGTGCAGGTGCAGCCGCGCGATCGCATCTACGAGCCGCAGCAGCGATTCGGCATGTACCGCTGGCACATTCCCGATCCGATCTGTTTCGAACACGGTCTGCGCGCCACCGTGCAGGCGCTGGGCTGGCGCGAGGACGGGCACTATCTTCCGCTCGAACACGCCCATGTTTCGACCACCGCACTGTGGTACCAATCGGTTCGTTGATCCCCCGATCCCCCTAATTCCGCCCGCAATCAGGACGAAATGAGATCGACGATGTGATTGCTATTGGGTAAAACGCGCCGACCGGGCGGTGATCGGGTGCATGGTATTTGTATGCGCGCGTTAGTGGTCGAGAAGCCCGCGAAGTTCTCGGTCGAAACTGTGCCGGATCCCACGCCGGGGGCGGGGGAAGCGGTGGTCCGAGTCGATGCGGTCGGGATTTGTGGTACGGATATCCATATCGTCGAGGGGGAATTCCCGCCGACGCCCTATCCGATCATCCCGGGACACGAATTCGCCGGGGAGATCGTGGCTCTCGGGTCCGGCGCCGCCGGAGTGCGCGTGGGTGATCGGGTGGCCGTCGATCCCTCCCTGTTCTGCGGACGCTGTCATTACTGCGCGATCGGGCGCGGCAATCTCTGCGAGAACTGGGGCGCCATCGGCGATACCGTCGACGGCGCGATGGCCGAGTACGTGAAAGTGCCCACCGCCAACTGTTATCGGCTGCCCGGGCATCTGTCCGCGGCGCACGGCGCACTGGTGGAACCGCTCTCCTGCGCGGTGCACGGATTCGATGTGCTGCCACGGCAACTCGGCTCGCACTATCTGATCTACGGTGCGGGCACCATGGGTCTGCTCATGCTGCAATTGGCGATCGCGGCCGGGGCGGCGTCGGTATCGATGGCCGATACCAATGCCGATCGGCTCGCGGTCGCGCGCACGCTCGGCGCGGACGCGGCCGCCGTCTCCGCCGACGATATGGATCGGCCGGAGGGCTGGGAGATCGTCATCGATTGCAGCGGAACGATTGCCGCGATCGAGGACGGCCTATCGCGGGTGCGGCGCGGCGGCACCTATCAGCAATTCGGGGTGGCGGCGGCCGACGCGCGCGCGGTCATCTCCCCGTTCCGCGTGTACAACGACGAGATCACCATTGTCGGTTCGATGGCGGTCCTGCACAGTTTCGGGCGAGCCGTGGATCTGCTCGGCGAAGGCGTCATCGACGCCGAAACCATGATCACCCACGATTTCGCGCTCGACGAATTCGGTGATGCCCTGCGGACTTTCCGCGCGGGCACCGGCCGCAAAATCCAGCTGCATCCCGGACGGGCGGCACGATAGGGACGGGTAGGGGCCAATGACGGTCGTTGCCGGAGTGGACTCTTCGACGCAATCCTGCAAACTTGTGGTGTGCGACGCCGACACCGGAACGGTGTTGCGACAGCGGCAGATACCGTTCCCGGAGGGAACGGAAGTAGCGCCCGCGCTGTGGTGGGACGCGCTGCGTTCGGCCTGCGATCGAATGATGCGGGATGTGGAGGCGATCGCGGTCGCGGGGCAGCAGCACGGACTGGTCGCGGTGGACGTGGCGGGCGTGCCGGTGCGGGACGCGCTGCTGTGGAACGACACTCGCTCGGCCGAGGCGGCATCGCAGTTGGTATCGGAGCTGGGCGGGCCGCAGGCGTGGGCCGATGCGGTCGGCAGTGTGCCGCTGGCCGCGCACACCGTGGCCAAACTGCGCTGGTTCGCCGATCACGAACCCGAACTCGCGGATCGCACCGTGCGGGTGCTGCTGCCGCACGACTATCTGACCTGGCAGTTGCGCGGCGGGCATCCCGAAGAGGAGCCGACCACCGATCGCGGTGAGGCGTCCGGGACCGGGTACTGGTCCCCCGCCACCGGGCACTATCGGACCGACCTGCTGGCCATGGCTTTACGCGGTCGCACGCCCGGACTGCCCCGGGTGCTCGATCCGGCCGAGGTGGCCGGGCATACGCCGGGCGGGCGGCTGGTCGCGGCCGGAACCGGTGACAATGCCGCCGCCGCACTGGGATTGGGCATCGCCGACGGTGATGTGGTGGTGTCACTGGGAACCAGCGGCACCATCTTCACCCGGTCCATGCGGCCGAGTGCCGATGCCACCGGAGCCGTGAACGGTTTCGCCGACGCCACCGGAGCGTTCCTGCCGCTGGTGTGCACGCTCAATGCCGCACGCGTCCTGGATGCCACCGCGACCCTGCTGGGCACCGATATCTCCGGGCTGGAAGTGCTTGCCGCGCAATCCCCGGCGGGTGCGGACGGACTGACCCTGCTCCCCTATCTCACCGGTGAGCGCACGCCGAATCTGCCGGACGCCACCGGCAGCCTGCACGGCCTGCGCCCGGCGACCATGCGCCCGCATCATCTGGCGCGGGCCGCCATCGAGGGCATGCTCTGCAATATCGCCGATGCCTTCGATCGGCTGCCCACCACCCCGCGGCGCATTCTGCTCATCGGCGGGGCCGCCCGCTCGCGCCTCATCGCGCACGCGGCGGCCACCATTTTCGGCCGCACCGTCGCGGTGCCGCATCCGGGCGAATACGTGGCCATCGGCGCGGCCCGCCAGGCCGCCTGGGCGCTGCGCGGCGGACCGCTCCCGCCGCGCTGGCCGATTCCGCAGGCCACCGAATTCCACACCGCCACACCGGCGACCGGCGCGGCGATCAGAGCACGCTACGCAACTATTCGAGACGCCTATTACAACTGAGCCACCAACCGCATCGGGGTGTGACCATCCGTCATCCCGGCACGCTTTCGGCCGGGATCCACACCGATGCCTATCCGAACACCACCGGATCGTCGGAGAGGAATTCCTCCCAGGTGCGCTGGCGCTCCAGATAGGTGCGCAGTGCGTCCCGGGTGATCTCCTGCTTGGATCTACCCTCCAGTGCCGCTTGCGCATGTAGCGCAGCCTCTTCTTGCTCATTGAGCCGCAACGTCCATGCCACGGCGCAAGTTGTACCACTTCCGGAGCGCCCTGTCTGCCGATCCGAGCGCGGGCGCAACCGGCGGGTAACCGGCGATTGAACTATCGGAACCGGGGCGGCGGCGCAGCGGGGCCGGCACGCCGGAAGGCTCGAACCTGTCGGTGGTGAAAGCTACTGTCCCCCATACCTGCAACGAGATCGAGGAGTGGTCATGGGTTCTCTCGAACGGATCATCCGGGTGAACGACGTCGACCTGTGCGTGGCGAGCGCCGGGGATCCGGGCGATCCGGCCGTCGTGCTGCTGCACGGTGCGGGGGAATCGCTACTGGCGTGGGAACCGGTATTCGTCGAGCGACTGGTGACGGGCGGACGCTACGTCGTACGGGTGGACAGCCGCGATGCCGGGCGCTCGACCACCTTCCCGGTGGGCGAACCCGGTTACGGGCTCGACGATCTGGTGGCCGATACCGCCGCGCTCATCCGGGAACTCGGGATCGGCCGGGCGCATCTGGTCGGCATGTCACAGGGCTCGGCCGTCGCGCAACTGCTCACGCTGGATCATCCCGAACTCGTCGCGAGCCTCACCATCGCCTCCGGTACACCGGGCGGTCCGGGCCATACCCAATCGGATCTGCCCGGTATCTCGCCGGAGCTGGAGAAGTATTTCGCCGCCGAGGAACCGGCTCCGGACTGGGCCGACCGCGATGCGGTGGTCGACTATCTGGTCGAGGGTATGCGCCCGTTCGCGGCGCACTCCCGGCCGTTCGACACCACCGCACAGCGCGCACAGGCCGAGCTCGTGGTGGACCGCGCGGCGAATATCGCCGCCCAGCTCACCAATCCGTATCTCATCGATGCCGGGCGGCCCTGGCGAGATCGCCTCGGCCACATCGCGATCCCCACCCTGGTGCTACACGGCGATGAGGATCCGCTCTTCCCGATCGAGCACGGCCGTGCCCTGGCAGCCGAGATTCCCGGCGCGCGCTTCGTACCGCTGGAGCGGACCGGCCACGAAACCCTCCCCTCGCACACGTGGGATGCCGTCGTACCCGAGATCCTCTCGCACACCGCCTGATTCCCGTCGAACCCGCCGGATCTCCCTGTGGCACAACGCCGGACGCGAGCGATTCATCCGGCGGCGCGGTGCTGTTCCGCCGCGAGGAAATGCGTGGTGGCCCGGGTGGATTCGTAGAGGCTGCGGTAGTGGCGGTAATAGGGCGCGTATCGAGCCGTATTGCCCGGATCCGGCTCGATGGTGGTGGTGATCGGGTTCCAGCCGGAGGTATCCAAACCGACCGCCTCCGCCGCCAATAGGGCATCACCGAGGGACGCGCCGATGGTGTCGGCGGGGAGTTGCTGTGCGAGACCGGTGATATCGGAGATGATCCGGGTCCACAGCCCGCCCTTGGTGCCGCCGCCGACCGCGACCAAACAGGTCGGCGTACCGCCCGCGACGGTCATGGCTTCGAGATTGTGCCGGACGCCGTAGCCGATGCCCTCCAGGATCGCGCGGTAGATATCGGCGCGCTCATGGGTCAGGGTCAAGCCCGCGATGATGCCGCGGGCATCGGGATCGAAGAGCGGGGTGCGCTCGCCCGCGAAGTAGGGCAGCACCAGCAGACCCCGGCTGCCGGGCGGAACGTTCGCCGCCTCATCGACCAGATCGGTGAATTCGCCGCCGGACAGGGTGCGGAACCAGTCGGTCACCGCGCCCGAAGTCGCCATGCCCGCGGCGGATGTGTATGTACCGGGCCAGGTTCCGCAGGTGGTCCACAGGCCCGGATGCGGGCTGGGCTCGGTGAGCACCTGGGTGAGGAACAGCGTGGTGCCGTACATGATCATGACGTCGCCGGGCGCGCGAACGCCGACGCCCGCGGCTTCGGCCCAGGCGTCGATGGTGCCGGTGGTGACCGGCAGACCGGCCGGAAGTCCGGTCACCGCGGCGGCTTCCGGGGTCACGCGGCCGACTATCTCGGTGGGCCAGGCCAATTCGGGCAGCGGCAGGCCCGGGGCGACCGAATCGGCCCAGTCGATGGCCCAGGTGCGGGCCATCAGGTCGTACATGGGCACGCATTGACTGGCCGATTGATGGTCGAGCACATAGCGCCCGGTTAGTCGATGCACCAGGAATGAACTGGCCATCAACAGCATTCGGGTCTGCTTCCACACCTGCGGCTCATGCCGGGCCAGCCAGCGCAGTTTCGGTCCCACGGCCTGACTGGTGAGTGGTGAACCGCAGCGCTCCAGCACCGTATCCGCACCCAATTCCGCTGTCAGTTCCTCGATTTCGATGCCCGCGCGGGTGTCGACGCCGTAGAGGATGGCCGGGCGCAACGGCCGCCCGTCGCGGTCGGCGGGCAGCAGGCAGGGCCCGATACCGCTCACCGCGATACCGTCGATCCGCGCCCCGCCGGACGCCGCCACCAGCTCGCGCGCGATGGCCAGGAAATCCGCCCACCACACCGTCTCCGCGTCATGTTCCACCCAGCCGGGCCGGGGCGTCGAAACACCGTGCGGCCGTTCGGCTCGCAACGTCACCATGCCGTCATGGTCGACGAGCACGCCCTTGGATCCCGAGGTCCCGATATCGATGCCGAGCAGCATGGGTCAGCCCGCCCTGCTGAATTCGTCGAGGGTGATGTCGAGCAGCTCGCACACCGCCCGCACCGTCCCCCGATGATCGCCCGGCACCGCGTGAATGTGATTGGCCCCGAAGCGGGACAGGAAATCCCCGGCGGGCGTGTCCAACCGGGCGAAGGCGTGCGGCCATTCCCGGGTGGACTGTTTCATCAGCTCCTCATTGGTGGCCTCGTCGTAGGTCTCGAAATCGCCGAGCATCAACTGCATTCGGTACCGCCCGTCCTTGCGGGTGAGGCGGGCCAGGGTCATCTGCCCGGGCGCGGCCAGATGATGCACCGACGCACCGCCCGCCGGGAAGAAGAACACCTCCGGGTACAGGTGCACGCGCGCGAGGTTCTCCGCCGGATCGGCGCTGCGGGCCGCGAACCAGGTGGCGTGCTGTCCGGAATTGCACAGATCCCAGATATCGCGATCGGCGTGATAGTGCCGCACATCGGCGAAAAGCACCGGGGTGCCGCTGATCTGCTTGAGCAGCTGCATGGTGAGCGCACCGTCCATATCGGCCTCGGTGGCGCAGACATGGGTCTGTTTCGGCCCGTTCCAGTCGTACGGATCGTTCAGGAACGCCTCGGTGACATCCATGGTGGCGAAGTACTGGGTGAGCTCGGGCTGCCCCTTGATTCCGGAGAAGTCCAGATTCCACTCGGCGATCAGATCGCGCATGCCCAGGTACGAGCGAATCTGCCGCTCCAGCAGTTCCGGGGTGAGTTTGACCCCGTCGTAGTGCACCCCGGCGGTAGTGCGCTCCAACCATTCTCGCGCACCCTTGGCCTCACCGGCGTCGGCGAGATCGGCGCGGCGCACGATCTCCCACTGATCGATCTCCTCCACGTCGACGCCGAAAATCCGTTGCCACTGATCGGTATTGGCGACGGCGGTGTTCATACCCATGGGCCGCCCGCCGATGCGCCCGAAGGTGGTGCCGCGCAGGCTTTCCACCGCGGCGGCGGCCGCGGCGCGCATACCGATCGCGGCGATGAGTTCGGCATCGCCCGGATCACCCCACAGTCGAGTGTGCGCCCGCCCGATCTGATCCAGTGCGCCGCCGGCGGCCAGCATGCCGACCATGCCCGGTTGCACCGGATCGATATTCGACAGCAGCAGCAGCGGACTCGTGAGCTGTCCGGCCGCGAGCATGGTGAAATGCGGGAACGCCCAGACCGCGTAGTGCAGCACGGTGAGATCGACCCCGGCCGCCTGCACCTGCCGGGCCACCGCGACCGCCTGCCGATTGCCGCCCACCGGTTCGCGCCCCCGCACCACCGTGTGACCGGCCGCGGTGAGTTCGGCTACCAGCCGATCTTCGGTCGTACGAATGAATCCGACGATGCCCCCGTGCACATAGTCACGACCATCGGAAATGCTGATAACGCCGATCCTGGCCATTGCCTTGCCTCCCCACACTGGGTGGACACTCGACTCCCCTTCAGAATCCCAGTTCCCCGGGACTCATACGCCCGAATCCGGAAGATCGACTGTGCGCGGGAACCGCAAGGGCGCGAGCCAGACTCCGCGCTGACCCCAGCCCGCATGGGTGATCCAGTACTGTCCGCCGTCGTGCACCACCTCGGCGGCATGGGCGGGAACGTGCGCGACTCGGTCGGCGGGCCGGAAGTGAAAAGGACTGTCACCGTGAAAGATCTCGGTGCCGGTGTAGTCCGGGCGCGGGCCGATGAACAGGTACCAGTCATCGCCGTCGCGCAGTACGAAGGGTGATTCGGTGTTCCCCGCCTCGGTGCCGGAGGCCGGATCGGTGTAGGCGATGCGGCGCTCACCCCAGTGCAGCAGATCGGTGCTGGTGCGGTAGGCCACCACGTGATTGCCGCCCTCGGGAGAAGCGGTGGCGCAGTAGTACATCACCCATTCGCCGCCGATGCGCAGCACCATGGGGTCGCGGGCGTCATAGCCGTCACGGAACAGCGGTTCGGGGTGGCGCGTCCACGCGAACAGATCGGTCGAGGTCGCCAGGCGCATAGCCGTGGCGGTGCGATCCGGGCCGCCGCCGTCGTAGAACATGAAGTAGCGATCGTCGTGGCGTACCACGAACGGTGCCCACAAATGGGTCTCACCGCGATCGCGATCGACGGCCAGCGCCGGAATCCGCTGTGCCCATGGGCCACTCAGGCGCTTGGCGGTGGCGTGCGCGAAAACCGTTTCATCGAAAGGGTTGGCGGGTTCGCGATGGGTGATTCCGAACAGATGCCACAGCCCGGCCGTATCCCGGATCACGGTGTGGTCGTTGATGTACCAGTGCCCGCCCGCGCGCTCGGGTTCGAAGATCCGCCGGAACCGTCCTGCCGTAATCCCCCGGGTCATGGTTTCAGTGTGCGGGATTCAGCAGCGCTTGAAGAGGGATCTGCTCGCGAGATCGCGATCCACGGCGAGTAGGTAGGCCACCGAGGATTGTTCGCGCAGTGTGCGCCTGGCCTTGAGGCGGCCCGCCACGTACGGGGCGATGGTGAGGGTCAGTCCGGCCGCGGCCACCACCGGTTGTCCGGCCGCTGCGGCGAAGCCGCCGACCACGGTGCCGGACGCGCCCGTGAGATCTACCTTGAGACCGAGCATGCCGGTACCGGATTCGAGCCCGAATCCGTGTAGGGCGCGGCGTAGTTCATCGAGCTGCGGTTTGGTGGTGGTGCGGTAGACGCTGTGCAGATGCGCGTGTGCGGCCACCGGATTCTCGATCGCGCCGATGCGCGCCAGTTCTTCCGCGAGCGAGCCCACGTGTTTTCGGAAGGCCGCCAGTTCGGCGGCATGGCGTTCGCGGAAGTCGATCAGTCGGCGGACGGGCACCTCGGCGATATTCACCGGCCGCAATACCGCTTCGACCGCGATGTGGATGTAGGCGTGATCGACATCGCCGATGGCGGGGCGGGTCGTGCCCTTCACCAGCAGCAATTCATAGAGCCGGTCCAGGGTGCCGACGGCGCTGTGCACATCCAGTTCGTCGGTGACCGGCGAGAGCAGGGCGTTCTCGGTCACCGCGTCCGCGAGGGCGGTCAGATAGATGCGCGCGAAGGCCGGATGCAGTCCGACGTGGGTGGCACCGTCCTGCTCCTGGACGATCGCCAATTCCGCGTCGACCAGCGAGAGCAGCAGGTGATGCGTCATCTTGCGGCCCGCGCCGCCCGCGTAGACCCACGTCAGCCCGGGATATCTGGCGCGCAGGCCCGCCGAGTGCGGTTGCGGGGGCGCTTGCGGGGCGCTCGCCACCGAGAAGCGCTCGCGCAGGCTCGCACCGCCCAGCTCGACGATCTCACCGAACACCCGGCCCACCGTGTCCAGTTCCCGCTCACTCGGCTCCAGATCGAACAGGAAATCCGATTCCGCCGCCAGCTCCCGCACCAGGTCGGAGTCGGCGTCCATGGCCAGTCGAGGCCGTATCCGCCCCACCTGGTCCCAGGTCAGCATGGCCAGCTTGAGCCAGTCCTCGCTTTGAAAACGCATCCGGGGGTAGTACAGCGCAATCGTCGACACCGACCCAGCATGACAGCTCATCGAACTCGCCGGATCAAGATTCTTTGCGACTCTCGTTGCGCGCCAGCACATTCGAACTCGCAGATGCACAGCCGGCATGCGGGCCGCAAACTTCCGTCGAGCTAGGACACAAGCTGACCTAATTAGGTTCGACAATGGATTCATGACGGAGATCTCGCCGCGCCGCCTGAACCGGACCCTGCTGACGCGCCAGCTGCTGACCGAACGGGTCACCATGCCCGCCGCCGAGCTCATCCGGCATCTGGTGGCAGTACAGGGCCAGGAGGCGAACTGGCCGTTCATCGGCCTGTGGACCCGGCTCACCGATTTCCGCACCGCCGAACTGGATGCACTGCTCCGGGATCGGACCATCGTGCGCGCCACCATGATTCGCCGCACGGTGCACCTGGCCACGGCGGCGGACTACCGCTGGCTCTACCCCACCGTCCGCCCCGCGGTGGAATCCCAATTGCGGCTCGCCTACTACCGCGAGGCGGTCGAACACCTCGACCACACCGAGTTGCGCACCGCCGGAAGGAATCTCCTGACCGGCCGCACCCTGACCCGCACCGAGATCAGCCGCACCCTGGCCGAACGCTTCCCCACCCCGTACCCGGAACGCCTGCCCGCGGCGCTCGGCCTGCTCACCCCCGTCGTGCACAACCCGGAGGCGGGCGCGTGGGGTGCGTGGCGCAACCGCCGCGTCTCGATCAGTCTCGCCGAGGAATGGCTGGGCGCACCCCTGGACGCCCCGGCGCCCGACACCATGATCCTGCGCTATCTGGCCGCCTTCGGCCCGGCCACCGTCGCGGACGTCCAATCCTGGTCCGGCACAACCAAGCTGACGGAGGTGATAGAGCGGCTACGGCCTCGCCTGCGCGTACTCCGCGATGAGTCCGGCCGCGAACTCTTCGACCTGCCCGATGCCCCGCTGGCCGATGCGGACCTGCCCGTTCCCGTCCGCTTCCTGCCCGCGTTCGACAATGCCCTGCTCGGTCACAAGGACCGCAGCCGGGTGATCAGCGATGCCGACCGCGCCCGCATCGCCAAGATCGCCTCGGGCGGTGTGCCGATGTACCTGGTCGACGGATTCGTGCACGGCCGTTGGGATCTCGACGGCGACACCCTGCGGGTGACGCCGTGGCATCCCCTCACCCCGGCCGAGGAAGCGGCCGTGTACGCGGCCGCCGAAGAACTGTTGCCGGTCGTGCTCCCGGGCGGAAACGGTGAAATCCGCATCACCCCCGCATAGGGCGCGTCAGGCGGGTTCGACCATGGCCGCGCGGAAGGATTCCAGCTCATCCTCCGAAAGCCCGTTCGCGAGCAGCCATTTCGCCGCACCGCCGTGATCGGCGTACAGGTTCTCCAGGAAACCGAGCATCACCTGCGGGGTGATGGCCAGGATGCCGGTATTCGCCTGCGGCAGACCCGCATACGAGGGCAGGGCGTCCAGGCGGTCCCGGACACGCTGCATACGCTCATTGGTTAGAGCGTAATCGGCGGCGATCACCTCGGCGGGCACGCCCGCCACGTCGAGCAGGATCGCCGCCAGGACGCCGGTGCGGTCTTTGCCCGCGGCGCAATGGAACAGCAGCGAGCGGCGCTCCGGATCGATGATCAGCCGGACGGCGGCGACGATGTGTTCACCGCTGCCCGCCAGCAACTGACCGTAGAGGTCGGTGAGGTCGACCCGGGTCTTATCCGGGACGAGATCCCTTGCGGCCAGCGAGGACTGGGGTGACTTGCGAATGGGAAGGTTGGCGATGTGCACCGCGGCGTCGGCGAACAGGCCGTAACCCTCCCGCTCCACCTCGTCGGGCAGGCGCAGATCGATGATGGTGCGCAGGCCCAGGGGTTCGAGGAGCTGACCCAGGTCCGCGGGGGTGGCCTGCTGCAAGGTGCTGGAACGGAATACGACGCCGTAACGGGTGGTGCCGCCCCCGGTTACCGGAAGCCCGCCGAGATCGCGGACATTGTCGATCTCGGCGAAGTCGATCCAGCGCGAGACGGCCATGGCGGCCGCGGGATCAGTGGGCACGACCGGCCGCCGCTTCCTCGGCGCGGGTGAGACCGCACAGGCCGATCAGATCTTCGTGCAGTTCGAACCACACGGTGTGGTAGCTGTCCATGATGGGGCGGGCCACGTAGGTGTGATCTCCTTCGGCGATGCGCTCGACGGCGCGGTCCAGGCGATCGGCGTAGCGGGACAGGCGCGGGGCGAGGGTGCCCAGGCGCTGCACCAGGGGGCGCAGGGCGCGGTGGGTGTCGGCCAGGCGGGCGAGCACCGCCGCGTCGTAATCGGTATCGGCGTGGTCGTTGACCGTGGCCGGATCCTTCATCTGCCAGTCGGTGATGATGACCTTGAGATCGGCGTTGTAGACGCAGAATTCGTCGTAGGCGACGGTGAGGGCGGCGGCGTCGACGGTGCCGCGCTCCTCGGTGAGGAGCTGTTCCAGGCGGGGGCGGCCCTCGGGGGTGAGGCGGAAACCCGCGGGGGTGTTCGCGCACAGGCCCGCGTCCACGAGACCGGCGCAGTGCGTGGCGATTTCGGCCGCGTCGGCGAACAGGCTGAGCGCGAGGTTGTCGGCGTTCACCCGGCCCTTGATGCCGACCAGGCGCAGCAGCGCCAGTTCGGTGATGGGGGCGTGCGCGGTCGAAACCTGTTCCTGCTCGGTGGGTTCCGATCCGGTGGCACGCGCTTCGAGGCGCTGGGCGAGCTGATCGTCCGGCACGCCCGCCCACTGTGCCAGCTGGGCGACATCGGCGAGAATGACCTGTTCGACCGGCTTGGCGACGATCTCGCCGTCCAGTACGAGCCCGGCCCCGCCGTCGACGGTGACCGTGCGGCCGACCAGTGCCGCCACCACGCCCGGACCGCAGCCGACCACGCAGGGGCGGCCGAGTTCGCGGCTCACCAGCGCGGCATGCGATGTGGTGCCGCCCAATTCGGTGACGATGGCGCGGGCGGCGATCATGCCGTGCAGATCGTCCGGACTGGTGGTGGGGCGCACCAGGATGACGTCCTCACCGGCTTCGGCGCGGGTCTCGGCCTCATCGGGATCGGTCACGACCACACCGGAAGCCAGTCCGGGACAGGCGGATTCGCCGCGGGCGAGGGGTTCGCGACCGGTGGTGTCACCGGAGGCCGGGCGCAGCACCTCGCGCACCTGATCGGCGGTGATGCGATCCAGGGCCTCATCGGCGCTGATCAGACCCTCGGCCACCATGGCGACCGCGGTGCGCACCGCGGCCCGCGCGGACCGCTTGGCGGCGCGGGACTGCAACATCCAGAGGTTTCCGGATTCCACGGTGAATTCGATGTCCTGCATATCGCGGCCGTCGCGCTCGAGCAGTTCGGTGGCGGCGATCAGGCGCGCATGCACGGCGGGCTGGGTGGCGGCGAGCTCATCGAGCGGGCGCGGGGTGAGGCGGCCGGAGACCACATCCTCGCCCTGGCCGCCGACCAGCCATTCGCCGTAGACCGGTCCGTCGCCGGTATTGGGGTTGCGGCTGAACAGCACGCCGGTGCCCGATTCGGCATCGAGATTGCCGAACACCATGGCCTGCACGGTGACCGCGGTGCCGAGGGTGTCCGGCACGCCGCGATTACGGCGATAGGTCTTGGCGCGCGCGGAATCCCACGATCGGAACACCGCCTCGATGGCACCGCGCAACTGCTCCCACGGATCGACCGGCACGGTGCCGTTCGCATCGCCGAGCACGGTTTCGCGGTACTGGTGCACGAAGCGCGCACGCGTGTCATCGGCATAGCCGGGGTTGCCGGTCTCCTCGGCGAGGGCGCGCTGCACGGCATCGGTCATACCGAGGTTCAGCACCGTATCCATCATGCCGGGCATGGAGATGGCCGCGCCCGAGCGCACCGACACCAGCAGCGGCCGCTCGGCGGATCCGAACCGCCGGCCGGTGCCGCGCTCGATCCCGGCGATGCCCGCTCGCACCTGCTCCCAGATCTCCGCCGCGATCGCACCGCGCTCGGTGTAATCGGCCCAGCCCGCCGTGGTGATCACGAAGGCGGGCGGCACCGGCAGCCCGAGGGCCCGCATGTGATTGATGCTCCACGCCTTGCCGCCGATCCGCTGCCGCGACAGCTCGACCGCGCCGTCGAGTTCGACGACGGTCACGGCGTCGGCCGCCACATCGGGTCGCTGCGCAAGCTCCGCTCCGGCGGTCATGTCACTCCTTCGATGTTCTGAATTCATCAGCACTCCGCGCTCGCCGCTCACCGGCGGCCTGCCGGGCCACACCGCACGCCAACAGCTGCGGCAATCTCTCTGCCATCGAGCGTGCCGCGTGACCCCCCTCACCCCCAACCCGCATCCCGATCACCGGAACCCCTACGGCGACACGAATCGATGGCACGGCCGGTCAGCGGGATGGCACTGTGAAAACGGGCATCGGGGACCGGGGGTTGGGGCAGGATGGGCGGATGGATCGGCGGTATGCGGACTCCATCGGCGGCGGCTCCGCGAACGCCCCGGTCTCGACCATCCCCGCCCTGGTCGCGGATCGTGCGCGGCGCTATCCCGATGCGGTGGCGGTGGCGGGGCCCGTGGGGCGGCTCACCTTCGGCGAACTGGCCGCGGAGGTCGATGCGGTGACCCGGGCGGCGATCGCCTCGGGCATCGAGACCGGGGACCGGGTGGGCATGTGGGCGCCCAATGGCCTGCGGTGGATCGTGACCGCACTGGGCATGCTGGGCGCGGGGGCGACGCTGGTGCCGATCAGCACCCGGTTGCGCGGACCCGAGGCCGCCGAAGTGCTCACCCGCAGCGGGGCCAAGGCGGTGTGCACGGTGCAGGAATTCCTGGACCGGGACTATCCGGCGATGCTGGCCGAATCCGGTTATCCGCTACCGGCATTGGAACATCTGATCCTGCTCGACGACGCCCTGGGTGCGGCGGCCGAGCACTGGGATATCAGTTCCTGGGCGGGTTTTCTCGCGCCGGGCACGGTGGTGCCGCCGGACGCGATCACCGAGCGCCGGGCGGAGATCGATCCGGAATCCATCTCCGACATCCTGTTCACCTCCGGCACCACGGGCGCGCCGAAGGGCGTATTGGCCACGCACCGGCAGACTTTGGAGGTTTTCGCGCTCTGGGCCGATGCGGTGACACTGCGGCCGCGCGATAAATATCTGCTGGTCAATCCGTTCTCGCACACCTTCGGATACAAGGCGGGCATCATCGCCTGTCTGTTGCGCACCGCCACCATGATCCCGATCGAACGCTTCGACGCCGAAGCCGTGCTGCGGCTCATCGAACATGAGCGGATCACCGTATTGGCCGGTCCGCCAACGCTCTTCACCGATCTGCTGCGCGCCGACCACAGCGACTTCCTGCTGGGTTCGCTGCGGCTGGCGGGCACCGGCGGTGCGCCCATACCGGCCGAACTGGTGGAACGAATCCGCACCGATCTCGGTGTGCCCTACGTGTTCACCGCGTACGGCCTCACCGAATCGATCGGCGTCGTCACCATCTGCCCGCCCGACGCCCCCGCCGAACTGCTCTCCGATACGGCCGGAAAAGCCCTGCCCGGCACCGAGATCCGCATTGTCGACCAGAGCGGCGCGGATACCGCACCGGGCGAACCAGGCGAGATCATCGTCAAGGGCCCCAATGTCATGCGCGGCTACCTCGACGATCCGCAAGCCACCGCTGCCGTCATCGACCCCGGCGGCTACCTGCACACCGGCGATGTCGGCACCCTCGCCCCGGACGGCTACCTGCGCATCACCGATCGCCTCAAGGACATGTTCATCGTCGGCGGCTTCAACGCCTACCCCGCCGAAATCGAACGAGTCCTGTTGCAGCACCCCGCCGTTCACGACGTCGCGGTGATCGGCGTCCCCGACCCCCGTCTCGGCGAGGTGGGCCGTGCGGTGGTCGTACCGAACGATGACGCCGATCCGGATCCGGCCGACATCATCGAATGGTCGCGCACCCGCCTCGCGGGGTACAAGGTCCCCCGCGAGGTGGTCTTCACCGAACGCCTGCCGCGCAATTCCGGCGGCAAGGTCGTCAAGGGTGAACTGCGAAATCCGGCCTGACCGAACGTCTTCGCGGCGTTCGGCGGCGGATCAGACCCCGAGCACCGGCCCCGACGCCCACCGGTACAGGTGCGCGATGTCCGGTTCCACGATCGCGCCCGGCATCTCCGGATCGAACCAGCGGTCCACACTCGTCCAGTGATACGGATGCGCGAGGTATTCCCCGTTCAGCCCATCGGGATCGGTGAACTCCTGCTCCCAGCAATGGGTCCAGCGACTGTCACCGCCGACCCGGCTCAGGGCCCAGGATTTGATGGATCCGATGTGGTACGGCATCCCCATCAGATCCTGTTCGAACTCCGCCACGGCGTCAGCGGTGGTTCCGGTGCGCACGGTGAGCAGTAGCGTGCGCTTCACCCGCCGCGGCTGATCCAGCGGCACGATCTGTTCGGCCACCGGGATCAGCGGCACCACATCCACGGTCCCCGGCAGTTCCGAAATCAACTGCGCGGGCACGGTTTCGGCGGTCACATCCCAGACCGCGCCGAGTCCGCCGGTGCTGCCCGGCAGCTCCGCGCCCACCGAGCACCGATGCACCCCGCTCGCGAGTGCGGCCAATTTCGCCAAGCTCGTCTCGGGATGGTCCCCGGCGGGGAGTTCGCTCAGCATCACCCAGCGCTTCATAGCTGTTCCTCCTGTACCGCCATGACGTGCCGTTCCCGGCCGAGGGCGAGCGCATCGGTGGCGGCCCAGAATTCGGTCACCGCCGGATCGGCCGCGGCGGCGGCGCGCATACCGTAGAAGTCGTAGATTCCGGGAAGTTCCCAGATGATTTGCAGGGCAACGGCATCGGTGCCCGCGTGTTCGCGCAGCAGCTGCGGCCCGAGCAGACCGCGAGCGGTGGCCCCGGGCAGGTAGTCCGTCCGCCAGCGGGCCAGCCAATCCTCGACCTGGTCGGCGGGCAGGATCACGCGATCCAGTACGCGCACGGCGTTTTCCGCGCTCACAGCTTCGCCTCGATCTCATTGCGGTACCGATCCACATAACCGGCGAGGTGTTCGACGCCGTTCACCAGCGATTGCGGACCGAACAGCGGTGGGGTGAGCACGATCCGGCTCACGCCCGCCGTCACATACGGGCGTACGAAGTCGATATCGAATTCGCGGGCGAAATCGCAGGAACCCGGCCAGGCCGTCATTTCCACCGCATCCTCGGAACGCCCCGCGGCGAGCGCGGTTTCCCGGATCCGGTCCGCCCCACGGGCGAAATCCTCCGGCGTGATGGTGTACGGGAACCAGCCGTCACCGACCCGCCCGGCCCGGCGCACGGCGGGAGCGCTGTTGCCGCCCAGCACAATCGGGATGGAGCGCTCGGGTTGCGGCAGGCAGAACTGCTTCTCGAAGCCGATATGGGTGCCGGAGTAGCTCGCCGGCGCTTGCGTCCACAGCGATCGCATGGCACCGATGCAATCGTCCAGCCGCGCGCCGCGCTCCTCGAACGGCACCCCGATGGCCGCGTATTCCTCTTTCTGCCAGCCGATTCCGAGCCCGAGCAGCAGGCGTCCATCGGAGTGCCGGTCCAGCGTCGCGGCCCGTTTGGCCAGTACCACCGGACTGTGCAGCGGGGCCACCACCATGGCGGTGCCGAGCTTCAGGGTGCTGGAGGCGGCGGCCAGGAAGGCCAGCGTTTCCAGCGGATCGGTCATCGGTACGCCGAGATCGCCGCCGGGCATCTTCCCATCGGGCGAATACGGATACAGCGGTTCGTAATCCTGTGCCACCACAACGTGTTCCACGGTCCACACCGATTCGAGCCCGCATTCCTCCGCGGCGGCCGCGAATTCGCGCAGGAACTGACCCGAGGTGACCAAACCATCGAAATAGGGCATGAGCATGCCGATGCGCATCGACTGCCTCCAGTTATCCGAGTACCGGCCCGCTACGGGCCTTGCCCCGATAGCCCCGCACCCGGGCGGGGTGCGGGGCTGCGGGAAACCGGCCCGGGCTGCTGGCCGGTGTCAGATCTCCTTGCGCATCTGCGCGGTCAGCGGCTTCATGTATGCCGAGCCGAGCAGGCGGCGCATCCAGTTCATGGCCTTGGCGTCGGTGCCGATCAGAATGAGCGGCTTGTTCTTCTTCATGCCGTTGGCGATGATCTGCGCGCACTGTTCGGGCGAGGTCTTGGCCAGGCTGTCGAAGTTCGACGCCAGGGCATCGCGGTCGCGGTTGGCCGAAGCCCGTGCCTTCCAGGCGATTTCGGTCTTGATCATGCCCGGGTGCACCGACGAGACGCCGACATTGTGGCCCGCGATGATCATTTCCTGGCGCAGCGCGTCGGTGAAGGCGTGCATGGCGTACTTCGAGGAGCTGTAACCGCTCTGGCTCGGGCAGGCCACCAGGCCGAACATGGAGGACACATTGGCGATATGCCCGTCACCGGAGGCGATGACGTGCGGCAGGAAAGCCTTGGTGCCGTTGGCCGTTCCCCAGAAATTGATATTGAAGATCCACTCGAAGTCGTCCCAGGAGACATCCTCGACATTGGCGGTCAGCGAGACGCCCGCATTGTTGACGACGATATTCACCTTGCCGAAATCGGCGATCACATCATCGGCGTGCGCGTACACCGCGGCGCGATCGGTGACGTCCAGCTTGTAGGCGCGGGCTTTCGCACCGGCCTGCTCGCACAGCGCCGCGGTCTCGGCGACACTCTCGATATTGCGGCCCGAGAGCGCCAATTGCGCTCCGCCCCGGGCGAGTTCGAGGGCCAGGGCGCGGCCGATACCGGCACCGGCGCCGGTGATGACGGCGACTTTGCCGTGGAAGTCCTTCATAGCGTTTCCTTTTACTGAGTGGTGAAGCCGCCGTCGGCGATGAATTCCGACCCGGTGCTGTAGGAGGACTCGTCGGAAATCAGGAACAGGACCAGATTGGCCAGTTCCTCCGGGGTGCCCGGTCGCGCGATCGGCTGTTTGGCCGCAATCGACTGGGAGCGTTCGGAAGTCGCGACCATCTCGGTGGCGACAATGCCCGGGTGCACGGAATTGACGCGGATATTGTCGGCCGCGAATTCCTGCGCGGCGGTCTTGGACATACCGCGCACCGCCCACTTCGAGGCGACGTACCCCAGGATGTTGGAGTAGCCGATCAGCCCGCCGGTCGAGGAGATATTCACGATCGAGCCGACGCCCGCGCGGCGCATGGAGCCGACGACGGCCTTCATACCCAGGAAGACACCGACCTGATTCACGTCGATGACCTTGCGGTAGTCCGCCTCGGACAGCTTCTCGATCGAGTCCACGTGCACGATGCCCGCATTGTTGACCAGCCCGGATACCGGCCCGAACCGCTCCTCGGCGGTGGCGACCACATCGTTCCAAGCCGCCTCGTCGGTCACGTCCAGGGGCAGGAACAGCGCGTTCTCGCCGAGTTCGGCGGCCAGCGCCGCGCCCTCCTCGATGAGCACATCGGTGATGACGACCTTGGATCCCTCGGCGGCGAGCTTGCGCGCGAACGCCGCGCCCATACCGCGCGCACCGCCGGTGACGATCACATTCTTGGTGCCGACGCGTCCCATATCAGTGCTCTTCCAGATCGGCGAGATGGTTGGCGGCGATGTATCCGAAGACCATCGCGGGTCCGATGGTCGCGCCCGCACCGGCGTAGTCATTGCCCATGACGGCGGCCGAATTATTGCCCGCCGCATAGAGACCGGTGATCACCGCGCCGTTGTCGTCCAGCACGCGGGAGTGCTCGTCGGTGACCAGACCGCCCTTGGTGCCGAGATCGCCGGGCACCATTTCCACCGCGTAGAACGGGCCGCGGGTGAGCGGTGCGAGGGTCGGGTTCGGCTTGACGGTCGGATCGCCGTAGTAGCGGTCGTAGGCCGAATCACCGCGCAGGAAGTCCTCATCGCGGCCGTTCTCGGCGAAACCGTTGAAGCGTTCGACGGTGGCCTGCAATTTATCCGCCGGAATGCCCAGCTTGCCCGCCAGTTCGGCCAGGGTATCGGCCTGCTTGATGATGCCCTTGTCGAAATACGCCTGCGGCAGTGGACGTTTGGGGAAGTTGCCCAGGAACAGGTACCGATCGCGGAAGTTCTGGTCGAAGATGAAGTGCGCGGGAATGCTGCCGACCCCGGCGGCCTCCTGCTCGTACATCTTGTGCACCACGTTCACGTACGGCGCGGATTCGTTGACGAAGCGCTCACCATTGTCATTGACCATGATCGCGCCCGGCTGCGAACGCTCGGCCAGGCAGAAGAACGGCGGACGGCCCTCGGGGCTGCGCACCGACGGACCCCACCAGGCGTCATCCATGAGATCGACAGCGCCACCGGCTTTTTGGCCCGCCACAATGCCCTCGCCGACGTTCTCGGTCGCGCCCACGGTCCATTCGGTGGACTGCGGTCCGGGAATGTACTGCTTGCGCATTTCCAGGTTGTGCTCGAAACCGCCCGCGGCCAGCACCACACCGCGGCGCGCCTTGATGGTGACCTGCTTGCCCTCATGCTCGGCGACCACGCCGACGACCGCGCCGCCCTCGGAAATCAGTTCCGTCAGCGGGGTATTCAGCCATACCGGCACCCCGGCATCGCGCAGCGACAGCCACAGCCGGGCGGCGAGGGCCTTGCCCAGGCTCAACGGCAGCGCGCCCTTGGCCAGCGCCAGCGCGGTGCGCGCGCCGACCTTGACCGCGGTCTTCTTACCGGCCCAGGTGCGGGCGATCATATTCAGATCGTGGAAATCGCTGACCGTGATGGCGATGCCCTTGGGCGCGGACATGGTCGGCTGGTTGATCTTGTGCAGGTCGCCGCCGAGCAGCCGCCCGTCGATCACCTTGGGTTCGATGCTGCGGCCCTGCGCCAGACCGCCCGGGAACTCCGGGTGGTAGTCGGAATAGCCGCGGTCGTAGACGAATTCCCAATGCTGCGAGCGAGCGCCGATGTAGGAGAACATCTCCGGGCCCTTGTCCAGGAACGCCCGCTGCTTGGCTTCCGGAACCCGATCGCCGACAACGGCTTTCAGGTAGGTGCGGGCCATGGTCGGGCTGTCGGGCACACCCGCGGCCTGCAGTACCGGGTTATTGGGCACCCAGATGCCGCCGCCGGAGCGCGCGGTGGAGCCGCCGAACAACCGGCTCTTCTCGATCAGGGTCACCGACAGCCCGCGATAGGCGGCGGTCAGCGCGGCGGTCATACCGGCCGCGCCGGAACCTACGACGACGACGTCGAATTCGAATTCCATTGAGTATCAGTCCTTAATAGCCGCAGCTGGTGAGCATGCCGCCGTCGACGACGAATTCGCCGCCGGTGCAGTAGCTCGAGGCGTCCGAGGCCAGGAAGAGTGCCACTTCGGACACCTCGACCGGCTGACCCCAGCGCGGAATGGGCAGATCGGAGAAGAAGGAATTGCCGTCCAGACCGGTCGCACCGGCGACCGAGGCGGTCATGGGGGTGGCAATGCCGCCCGGATGGATGGAGTTCACCCGGATACCCGAATGCCCCAGCTCCCGCGCGGCGGATTTGGTGAGCCCGCGCAGTGCGAACTTGCTCGCGCTGTAGGCGGACAGGCCGGCCGCGCCCACGAACCCCTCGACGGAGGACACGTTGACAATGGACCCGCCACCGGATTCGATCATGGCGGGCGCGGCGGTCCTGATACCGAGGAAAGACCCGGTCACATTGATGGACTGCATGAGGTTCCACTCGTCGAGGGTCATCTCGAGCAGCTTCTTGAACCGCAGGATGCCCGCGTTGTTGACCAGCACGTCCAGGCGGCCGAACTGGGCGATCGTCGCGGAAGCCGCTGCCTGCCAATCGCTTTCGCTCGTGACATCCTGATGCACGAAAAGCACGGCGTCGCCGAGCTCGGCTTCGAGGGCCTTACCCTCCTCATCGAGCACATCGCCGAACACCACCCGCGCGCCCTCGGCCACGAAGCGGCGCACATGCTCGGCTCCCATGCCTCGCGCACCGCCGGTGACTAGCGCGACCTTCCCGTCCAGCTGTCCCACCGAATCCCGTCCTTCCTCAGCGTTTGAACCGACGCTAAGACCGGGGCCGGGGTGCGGCACGGTGTGGTCCCGGCCACTGAGACATCCGAATGACCTGAGGGTTTGAGTCCTGAACTATTCCGGTTAGGCATAGCGGCCGGATAGGCGGTAGGGAGCACCCGGATGAAGTTCTCGATGATCTTCGAGGCGCAGATGGCCGACCCGACGGCGGCCCATGAGGCGCGGGTGCTGCACGACTCCGTGGCACAGGCGGTGCTCGCCGATCAGGTCGGCTTCGACACCGTATGGGCGGTCGAACACCACGGGCTCAAGTGGTACGCGCATATGAGCGCACCGGAGATCTTCCTGACCTGGGTAGCCGCCAAGACCGAGCGGATACGCATCGGGCACGGCGTGGTGTGCATGCCGTTCAACTTCAATCATCCGGTGCGGGCGGCCGAACGCGCGGCCATGCTCGATGTGCTGTCCGGCGGGCGGCTGAACCTGGGCGCGGGACGCGGATCCACCGCCGTCGAAACCTCCATGTGCGGAGTCGATCCCGATCGCACGCATCAGGAGGTGGAGGAATCGCTGCGGATGATCGCGGCCGCCTGGCAGCATCCGGAGAGCGAATTCTCCTATCACGGTGAGCTTTTGGATATCGAGCCGCATCATCTGCTGCCGCGTCCGGTACAGCGCCCGCATCCCCCGCTGTTCATGGCGTGCACCCGCAAGGACACCCTGAAACTCGCCGCCGACTACGGAATCGGTGCGCTGGTACTGGGTTTCGGCGGTATCGAGGAGATCGCCGAACTGCGCCGCATCTATGACACCGCCATTGCCGAGCGCACCGGGGAGCGGTTCGTCTCCACCGTCGTGAACGATCACTTCGCGGCGCTGTGCCCGACCATCGTGCTCGATGATCGCGAACGCGCGCGGCAGATCGGCGCGCGCGGGCAGCGGTTCTTCGCACAGGCCATCAAGCATTATTACGGTGCGGGACCGGTACCGGACGAGGCCGTGGACCCGGACGCCGACGAGATCGCGAATATGCGCGCGGCCGCCGAGGAACACGTCGCCTACCTGCACGAAGCCAAGATTCCGGTGAAATCCGGATCCACCGCCATCTTCAATACCGATCACGCCTACGGCACCGCCGACGACGCCATCGCGTACGTCGAGCGGCTGCGGGCCGCGGGCGCGGACGAGATCCTGTGCCTCATCCAGATGGGCACGGTGCCGCAGGACGCCTGCATGGAAACCATTCGCCAGTGGGGCGAGAAGGTCATTCCCCACTTTCAGTAGCAAGCAGATCTAGTAGAAGGAGCCCCCACATGGCTGATCTCACCGGCAAAGTCGCCCTGATCACCGGCGCGGCGCGCGGACAGGGCGCGGCCGAGGCGCGACTGTTCGTCGAACGCGGCGCGCAGGTCGTCATCACCGACGTCCTGGAGACCGAGGGTAAGGAACTCGCCGAATCCCTCGGCGAGGCAGCGCGTTTCGTCAAGCACGATGTCTCGGACGTGGAGAGCTGGGATGCGGCCGTGGCCGTGGCCGTCTCGACGTTCGGCAAGCTGGACGTGCTGGTCAACAATGCGGCGATCTACATTATGAAGCCGCTCATGGAGACCGAATCCGCTGAGCTGGAACGCATTCTGAAGGTGAACCTGGTCGGCGCGTTCAACGGCATCAAGGCCGCGGTTCCGGCCATGATCGCGGCGGGCGGCGGGTCCATCGTCAATATCTCCTCGCAGTCCGGGCTCGAAGGTCTGATGAACCACGCCGCCTACGGCTCGTCCAAATGGGGTCTGCGCGGACTGAGCAAGGTCGCCGCACTCGAGTTGGGGCTGAACCAGATTCGCGTCAACTCCATCTACCCCGGACCCATCGCCACCCCGATGGTTCCGTACCTGACCACCGGTCCGGGCAGCTTCCCCAATCTGCCGCTGGAGCGCAGCGGGCTGCCCGAGGAAGTCGCCGAACTCGTCGCCTTCCTGGCCTCCGATGCCGCCGGATACATCACCGGCGCGGAGGTCTCCATCGACGGCGGCTTGGCGGCGGGCAAGTTCATTCCGCGCGGTATGTAGTTCAGACCTCATGGCGGGAGCGCCGCCCGCGCCTGCGAAGCGGGCGGCGCTCCACTTACCCGAAACCCACAGTTCCCCAGCCCATCCCAGGAGTCCGCGATGCCCCTGTCGCCGGAATGGCAAGCCTTCACCGATGCGGCCACCGCCGCTTTCCCCGAGCTCGGCACCAAGGTGGTCGATGCCGCCGAGGCGCGGGCATTCCTGGCCGCGCGACCCGCGCCGCCCGCCGTCGAGCCGATTCCCGTTGGCGGGGTCGAGGATTGGCTGGTGCCGGGGCCCGAGGGCGCACCCGAGGTGCCGGTGCGGATCTATCGGCCCGCGCTCACCGAACGGACGCCGGGAGTCGTGGTGTTCTATCACGGCGGCGGTTTCGTGCTCTGCAATCTCGAGAGTCACGATAAATTCTGCCGTGTCATGGCGAATGAGGCCGGGGTCATTGTCATTTCGGGCGACTACCGCCGCGCACCGGATGCCCGTTTCCCGGCCGCCTCGGATGACGCCTACGCCGTGCTGCGCTGGGTCGCCGACCATGCCGAAGCCCTGGGCGGTGATCCGGCACGGCTGGCAGTGGCCGGTGACAGCGCGGGCGGCACCCTCGCCACCGTCGCCGCCATCCAGGCCCGCGATAACGGCGGTCCGGATATCGCGTTCCAGCTGCTGCTCTATCCCATGCTGGATCCGGCCTGCGATTCGGTCTCGCATACCGAGAATGCCACCGGCTACTTCACCACCTCGGCCCAAATACGCTGGTACTGGGAGCAATACCTGAATTCGGGCGATGACGCGTCGGACCCGTACGCCAATCCGCTGCTCGCCGATCTGACGGGACTGCCACCGGCCTATATCGCCAGTGCCGAGTTCGATCCGCTGCGCGATGAGGATGAGCACTACGGCCGACTGCTGCGCGATGCCGGGGTGCCGACCGAGATCCACCGCTGGAATGGGACCATCCACGGGTTCATGACGATGGCCTGGCATCTTCCGGAGACCCGGCAGGCCAATGGCTCCGCCTTCACGGCCCTGCGCAAAGCGCTCTCCTGAGCGAAGTAGTACGATCACTCCATATAGAGCAATCGATCTATATGGAGTGACAGGAGAACGCGATGTCCGAGGGTCCGCACACCGCCGAACTATTCGAGATCGCCGCGGCATTGCTGCGCGCCAACACCTACGGCTTCCTCATCACCATCGGCGATGAGATCCCCAATGCCCGGCTGGTGCAGCACGTCGGCCTCGACGACGACGGGACCATCTGGATCGGCACCAGCCCGAAATCCCGCAAGGCCGCCGATATCGCCGCGCATCCGAAGGTCACCTACGCGGTACAGGACCGGGACACCCCGGCCTATGTGAGCGTGCACGCCACCGCCGAGATCGTCGATGACCTCGCCACGCGAAAAGAGCGCTGGATCAACGGCTTCGAGAAATTCTTCCCCGCCGGACCGGACGGTGACGACTTCGTACTGCTGCGGCTGCGCCCGCACGCGGTGGAGGTGATGGACTTCGCGCGGCAGATCCATCCGGACCCGTTCGGGCTGCTACCCGCGCGTGCCGTGCGCGACTGATTCGGTTCACCCAAGCCGACCAGGCGAGCAAGGTCGATCGTCTACTATCGGCCTCGTTCGCCCAGTTTCTGAAACGTCAGGAATTCTCTTGTCGGTTGCTCGAATCACCGCACTCACCGCGGCCGTGACCATGCCCTGCGCCCTGGCCGCCGCCACCGCGCACGCCGCACCGCAGTACTACGGCGCGATCGCGGTCTCCAAGCTCAAGAACGGCGGCGTCGTCACCGCCGAGAACACCAAGGTGACCGCGGACGCCGCCGCCATCCGCGATTGCGCCAACTACGACTGCGAAATCGTCTTCCGCTTCACCGACGGGTGCGGCGCGCTCGCCCAGGGCGCGGACGGCGCATTCGGCTGGGCCGCAGCGGGTTCCCGCGAAGAAGCCGAAGGTGCGGCGGTCGCCGGGCTCGGCGAGAGCAACCCGCCGTTCCCCGACCTCGGCAGCGCCAGCCCGCGCGCGGCCAAGGTCATCGCCTCGGCCTGCACCAAGAACGCACAGTAGACGCCAACGGCAGCGACCGAATAGGTTCGGCCGCTGCCATTTTCGGCTATCGCCCGTAGCGGGCCTCGTACGCCGCGCGTTCTGCCGCGCGTTGTGAAGCTCGCGTCGGGTTCTCCAAATCTGCTGGGAGGCCGTGCTTTTCCAGTCGATGCGCGCGGTTCATCGGCATGTACGCGATGATGTAGAACCCCGCCAGCAGCACGGCGAGCAGAATCATGCTGGCGCGCAACCACAATTCGCCCGGGAACAGCAGGAACGCCGCGAAGATCGGCAGCAGCGGGAACATGCCGCGCACCAAATGCCGTGGCACCGCGAACTTTCCGGTCAGATCATTGCGGACCCACTCCTGGAGCTCATCCGGGAGTCGCATACCGCACGAATAGCCGATCCACTGCGCCGGATTGGGATGCTTCATCACCGGGTTCCCTTCGTGTCCGACAGCACCGATCGGCGCGCCGCCTGATTCACGCGATTGAGCACCTCGCGCAGATCCTCCAGATCGGCCAGGCTGACGCCGAGCCGTTCCACCACCGCCGGTGGAATCCTCTCGGCCTGCGCACGCAGTTCGCGCCCGGCCGCGGTCAGATCGATGACGAGATTGCGCTCATCGTGCGCGTCCCGCCGCCGGGTGATGAGCCCGGCGGCTTCGAGCCGCTTGAGCAGCGGCGACAGCGTCGGCGAATCGAGTTGGATGGCCTCGCCGATATCCTTCACCGACATCGGGGCCTCTCCCCACAGCGCCAGCATCACCAGATACTGCGGGTGCGTGAGACCCATCGGTTCGAGCAGCGGCCGGTAGACGGCCAGCACCGCGCGATTGGCAACGGCCAGCGCGAAACACACCTGCCGGTCCAACCGCAGCGGATCCTCGACATCCAACTCCACAGCTCAGCCCTCCTCGATCCAATCCGTTAGGGCCATAATAGTTAATGCACTAACTGTTGGCACGCGATCGAGTGGGTCATCCGGGTCACACCTGTTCGCGCAGCCTTCCGGACAGCGCGAGCAGGCGCGCGGTGTCCATGTAGTCACGGAAGAGCACGACCTGACCGTCGCGCACCCGGACCACATTGACCGAGGTGCGCACCCGGACGCGCGGTTCGCCCTTGCGGGTGAGCTCGACATCGTTCTCCACGAAAAACAGTCCGGGATCGGTGGTTTCGTAGATGGCCGCGACGATGGCGTGCACCTGCACCTCGGTGACGCTGCCCGACCACCAGCGGGCCAGATGCTCGCGAATCTCTTCGCGGCCTTCGAAGCGGGTCTGCATTCCCGGAATCGTGAAGGGGATTTCGAAGACGGCATCGGGGGCCATCAGTGCGGCGAAGGCGTCCGGATCACGGTCCGGCAGGCCGTTGAAGAGTCGTTCTACCAGTTCACGAGGGGTTTCCACGGCAGTGGACATGAGGTCTCCACGGGATTGGGAAGTATTCGAAATTAAACGGAACGTACGCCCCGATTAGTATTCGGGGCGCTCGCCCCGGTTGTCAATGGGTAGGCTGCCGGTGATGACCGAACGCCCGCTCCGCGCCGACGCCCGCCGCAATCGCGAGCGGGTGCTCGCCGCCGCGCAGGAAGCCTTTGCCGCGGAGGGCATTTCGGTACCCCTGGACGAGATCGCGCGGCGCGCGGGCGTCGGCGCGGGCACCGTGTACCGCCACTTCCCCACCAAGGAAGCACTTTTCGAGGCCGCCATCGTCGATCGCGTCGACCGCATGACCGGCCGCGCCCGCGATGCGCTCACCGCCGACGACGCGGGCGCGGCCTTCTTCGCCTTCCTGCGGCAGATGGATTCCGGCGGCGGCGTCAAACGCGATCTCGCCGATGCGCTCGGACCACAGGGCGCGCACACCTACGCGGGCCCGACACGAGAGCTGCAGTCCACCATCGGCGAATTGCTCACTCGCGCACAGCGAGCCGGGGCGGTGCGCGGCGATATCGAACTCGGCGACCTCATGTCGGTCCTCAAGGGTTTCTTCATCGCCGTACATCTGGACGCCATGGATGCCGCACAACGCGAACGAGGATTCGCCGTCATCCTCGACGGCCTGCGCCCCCGCTGAACTATTCAATCGCGAATCGCTGACCATTCGCATGGTGGTCCCCGTTCCCCAGCAGCCGATTTCGTCGAACCCTGAGCTGTTCCGGGGCGTATGCCCGCCGAAAATGCGGTGCGCCCCGGCGGAAGGGCACCTACGGTGAAGGGCAATCCGAAGGAAGGAATGTCCAATGTTTCCCGTAGAGCTGCGCGGAACTCGAGCGCAGACGCTCATGTGGGCCCACGAGCACGAGGTCGAGCCCGCCGCCCTGCAACAGCTGCGCAATATCGCCGCGCTGGAATGGGTGCACGGGGTACGGGTCATGCCGGATGTGCACCTCGGCAAGGGGGCGACGGTCGGGTCCGTCATCGCGATGCGGGACGCGGTCTCGCCCGCGGCCGTCGGCGTCGATATCGGGTGCGGAATGGAAGCCGTGCGGACCTCACTGAAGGCGAGCGATCTGCCCGACAGCCTGCACGCGTTGCGCACCCGGATCGAAGCGGCGGTGCCGGTCGGCTTTGCGGCACACGATGATTCGGTGAATGTGAATCGGCTGAACGCTGAGGTCTCCGGGCACCAGGTCAGCAATTCGCAGCGCGCCGGATGGGATCGGTTCTGGAAGGGCTTCGCGGCACTGGATCCGGCGGTGCAGTCGCGAGAGTCCAAGGCGCACAAGCAGATGGGCACGCTGGGCGGAGGGAATCACTTCTGCGAGGTTTGTCTGGATTCGGAGCAGCAGGTATGGATTCTGCTGCATTCCGGAAGCCGGAATATCGGTAAGGAACTGGCCGAGCGACATATGGCCGTCGCGCGCGTGCTCCCGCATAACCAGGACCTGCCGGACAAGGACCTCGCCGTATTCGTCTCCGGTACACCGGAAATGGCTTCGTACCGCCGCGATCTGACGTGGGCGCAGGAATACGCCGCCCGCAATCGAGCGGTAATGCTGGCGCTGGTGTGCAGGGCGGTGCGCGAGGAATTCTCCGAACGCGAAGTTGTTTTCGACAAGCCTATTTCCTGCCATCACAACTATGTGGCGGAGGAGATTATCGACGGGGTTCCCATGCTCGTCACTCGTAAGGGTGCGGTGCGGGCGGGGAAGGGGGATTTGGCGTTGATTCCGGGGTCGATGGGGACGCGGTCGTATGTGGTTCGGGGGAAGGGGAATCCGGATTCGTTCTACTCGGCTTCGCATGGGGCGGGGCGGCGGATGAGTCGGAATGCGGCCAAGCGGCAGTTCACTGTTGCGGATCTCATCAAGCAGACCGAGGGGGTGGAGTCTCGGAAGGATGCGGGGGTGGTGGATGAGATTCCGGGTGCGTACAAGGACATCGATCAGGTGATCGCGGCGCAGGGGAATCTGGTGGATGTGGTGCATACGCTGCGACAGGTGCTGTGCGTGAAGGGGTGAGGGGTGTTCCGGCGCAATCGGATTCGGTTGCGCCGGAACGGGTTCGGTGACCGGTCAGCGGCGGCGCAGGGTGGTGGCCACGCCCGCGCCGATCAGGAGGATGCCCACTATCAGCGGGAAGCCGGATTGCAGCCATTGGTAGAGGGCCACGTGCAGGTCATCGCTGATGCGGGGTAGATCGCCGATGATGCGGAAGGTGTCGTCGGGGAAGATCAGGTGCAGCAGGCCGGGAAGCACGCCCCAGATCAGGCCCGCCACAATGGTTCCCGCCGGAGAGTAGGCGGCCAGGGCTGCGACCAGTAGGAACAGGGCCGCGCCGAACAGGATTTGCAGGGTGGAGCCGAGACGGTCGGCGAAGTCACCCAGGATTCCCCACTGGCGCATATCCGCCGCGCCCCGGGCGGCGAAGACAATGCCGATGGGCGTGAGGATCAGGCAGACGAGCGCGCCGGTGAGAGCTCTCGAAACCCCTCCGCTACTGCGAAATTGCGCCCCCGGTGGCGTCCACCCGGCGGGCGACGGAAACTTCTCCGGCATGACCGTCTCCCTGTCACCGGAAGACCGCGCGGTTCCGGCACCTCATTGTCCGCCACCACCGGGGATTGTGCGCGATCTTGACCGAGCCGCAACGAAGCTGGTCACACGGTGAGCGATATGCCCGGATCCAGGATGTGCACCTTGGTATCCGGGGCCAGATCGGCGGCGGCATCGAGGTAGAGATCCGGGCGATTGCGATCGGATTTGGTCATGACGCGATCCCCTATCGGGCCGCTGGTGAAGGCGTAGTGGATGGGCACCGACAGGCGGGGACGCAGGGCGCGGGTGAGATCGGCGGCCTCGGCGGCGTCCATGACGACCTGATGGTTCAGCAGCGGGCGGATCCGCAGGCCATTGATGGGGAGCAGGGCCAGATCGATATCCGGAAAGCGGCGGGCGACCTCATCCAGTTCGGCGATGCGCAGGGTGTCCGCGCCGAAATAGACGGTGTGGCCATCCGCGCGCAGCACGAAAGTCACTTCGGGGACACCGTGTTTCGCGGGTGCGGCAGTCACCTCCACAGGGCCGAGGTGAGTGGTCTGCCAGGGCGCGAGTTCGGTCACATTGGCGAAACCGGCCGCGCGCACCTTGGCGGCCAGACCGGGCACCACCGCGAAAGGCACTGTCCTGTCCGGATATTCGATCAGGGCAGCCAGATCGCAGTGGTCGTAGTGCTCATGACTGATGACGATGCCCGCGAGCTCGGGCAGGTCGGCGGCGGTGGCGATACTGCGCGGTTCGCCCTGGTAGTAGAAGCGGCGTTCGGAGAGCCACGGATCGGTGAGGATGCGCGCGCCACCGAAATCGAGCAGGACGCTGGCGTGGACGACGCGGGTGACTGTGAGCATGGGTTCTTCCTTAACAAGACAGCCGTCTGCTTACTGGTGTAAGTAGACGGCCGTCTTGGTACGCTGTCAAGGTGTCGGACAAACCCATTCGCAGCCGTAATCGCCGCGGCGAGGGCGCACTGCTGCGCGCAGAACTGGTGACGGCGGCCAGCACGCTGCTGGAAGATCTGGACGGGCAGGAGGCGCTGTCACTGCGCGCTGTGGCCCGCGCCGCCGGGATCGCACCGCAGAGCGTGTACCTGCATTTCGCCGATCGGCGTGAGCTGTTGACGGCGGTGTACCAGGTCCGGTTCGCCGAATTGCGCGAGACGCTGGAGACCGCGCGCGATGCGGTTCCGAAAGGCAATGCCGCCGAACGGCTTTCATCCATCTGCCACGCCTACGTCGACTACGGCACCCGGAATCCCGGTCACTACCGCGTCCTGTTCGGCACCGCGGGCACACCCGGATGGGAACCCACCGAGGGGCAGCTCCCCGGGCTGCCGACCATGCGACTGCTCATCGACGCGGCCGCCGACTGCGGCAGCACCGACCCGGACGCCACGGCCCTATGCCTCTGGGCCGCCATGCACGGCATGATCACGCTCCGCCAGGATCGCCCCAGCTTCCCCTGGCCGCCGCTCGACACCTTGATCCGCACCATGGTCGACGCACACCTCGCGGCAGCCGTCTGAGCACGCGGGTCCCCCTCGTCATCCCGGCGCGTTTTTGGCCGGGATCCACACCGTCAGCGTGGGCACAGCGTTGTGTGGATCCCGGCCAAAAGCATGCCGGGATGACGGCCTACCGCCGCAGGACAAAGGACGAGTTTGCGGCGTGGCGGGGTGCGAAGTCGGGTTGGAGCTGGGTCGTGTCGGTGCGGTGAGGCACGATGGAGCGCGTGACCTCGACCGACGCGACCCGAACCGGTACCTCCAGCGAGCTGCGACCCGATGCCGAACGGCTGTTGCGTGAGCTGGCCGGGCCGAACGCGCGGTTGCGCGAGGACCAGTGGGTGGCCATCGAGGCGCTGGTGGTGCAGCGGCGGCGGGCCCTGGTGGTGCAGCGCACCGGCTGGGGTAAGTCGGCGGTGTACTTCATCTCCGCCAAGTTGCTGCGCGCGGCGGGGCGCGGTCCGACGGTGATCGTGTCACCGCTGCTGGCACTCATGCGCAATCAGGTCTCCTCCGCCGAACGCGCGGGAGTCGTTGCGGCGACCATTAATTCGGGCAATGTCACCGAATGGGACGAGATCCACGCCCAGGTCGCGGCGGGCGAGGTGGATGTGCTGCTGGTGAGTCCCGAGCGGCTCAACAACCCCGACTTCCGCGATGCGGTACTGCCCAAACTGGCCGCCGACGCCGGTCTCGTCGTGATCGACGAAGCGCACTGCGTCTCGGACTGGGGGCATGACTTCCGGCCCGACTATCGCCGAATCCGCACGCTCATCGCCGATCTCGGCTCCGATGTGCCGGTACTGGCCACCACCGCGACCGCCAATGACCGCGTGGTCACCGATGTGGCGACGCAGATCGGCACCGACACACTGGTTTTGCGCGGCGGCCTGGACCGCGAATCGCTGCACCTGTCCGTGGTGCGCATTCCGGACGCGGTGGAACGCACCGCCTGGCTCAGCCGCAAACTGCACGAATTGCCCGGCAGCGGCATCGTTTACGCGCTTACCGTGGCGGCGGCGCACGATCTCGCCGATGTACTGAACTCACACGGTCACCATGTGGCGGCGTACACCGGTCAGACCGACCCCACCGAACGCGAGGCGCTCGAGGCCGCGCTGTTGAACAACGAGGTCAAGGCGCTCATCGCCACCTCCGCGCTGGGTATGGGTTTCGACAAGCCCGATCTCGGTTTCGTGGTGCACGTGGGCGCGCCGTCCTCGCCCATCTCCTACTACCAGCAGGTCGGGCGTGCGGGGCGCGGTACCGAACGCGCCGAGGTGGTGCTGCTGCCCGGGCCGGAGGACCGCCAGATCTGGAGCTACTTCGCCTCGGTGGCCTTCCCGCGCGAGCACATCGTGCGCTCGGTGCTGGCCGCGCTGAATCCCGATCGCGCACTGTCCACCGCCGCCCTCGAACCCCTGGTGGAGCTGAACCGCTCCCGCCTGGAAATGGTGCTCAAGGTGCTCGATGTGGACGGCGCGGTGCAGCGGGTGCGCGGCGGCTGGATCGATACCGGACAGCCCTGGGAGTACGACACCGAACGCTATGAGCGCCTGAGCATCGCCCGAAATGCCGAGCAGCAGGCCATGATCGACTATCAGTCCACCACCGAATGCCGGATGAACTTCCTGCGCCGCCAACTCGACGATCCGGATCTGCGCGCCGACTCCCCCGGCTGCGGCCGCTGCGACAACTGCACCGGAACCAGTCAGGACACCACGGTCGACGCCGCCGATCTGGCGGCCATCCGCACCCGCCTGGACCGCCCCGGCATCGATCTCGCGCCGCGCAAGCAGTGGCCCACCGGCATGTCGAAACTCGGAATCTCGCTGTCCGGCAAGATCACTCACGGCGCGGAGACCGGCCGGGTGCTCGGCCGACTCAGCGATCTCGGCTGGGGTCAGCGCCTGCGCGCACTGCTGGACGCACCCGACGCACCCGTTCCTGATGAGGTCTTCAAAGCCTGCACCATCGTGCTGCGCGAATGGGATTGGGCCGAACGCCCCACCGCGGTGCTGGCCCTGGACTCCCCCGGTCGCCGCCTGCTCACCACCTCGCTCGCCGCGCGCCTGGCGGAGATCGGCCGCCTGCGCGATCTGGGCACCCTCTATCTGCGCCCCGATCTCCCGCCGGTCTCCGCGGTCAACTCCGCGCACCGCGTCGCCGCGCTCGACAATGCCTGGGAGACACCCGATCTCACCGAGGTGGACGGCCCCATCCTGCTGGTCGACGCCCTGACCGACACCGGCTGGACCTTCACCATGGCCACCCGCGCCCTGCGCGCCGCCGGTGCGGACGCCGTCCTACCCTTCGCCCTGGCGACACCCTCCTGAGCCGGGCAGCCTCGGGGTCGGCGGCTAGGCGTCTTTGGCGAGCCCTCGATCCTTCAGCGCTTCGAGGGAATCGACGTATCGGAGCATGAGCCGGGCGAAATCCAGGCGGTCCGATTCGGGCCAGTCGGCGGTGATGTAGTCGTAGGCATCGCGCTGATGCTTGCGGAACCGGGTCATGAGTTCCTCGCCCTGCGGGCTCAACTCCAGCACGGTGCGCCGGCCGTCCTGCTGCGAGGCGGCGCGAATCAGATACCCCGCCTTGATGTTCTCGCTGACCATGCGACTGGCCACCGACGGATCGGTGCCGAGTAGTTCGGCGACCTTGCCGACGGTCACCTCCGCCCCCGGCTGAGCGTTGTGCTCCTGGATGAGATTCAGCACCAGCGTGCGGCTCAAATCCTTTGCGGAGATGGGGTTCTCGACCTCCAGCAGTGAGGTGCGGCGCAGTTTGCCGAAGGCCGGTCCCACGGCATTGAGCAGGTCATCGGGGGTGCGGGTGTCCTTGGCGGTCATATGCACATCGTATATCCATGCCAGATCGAAGACATGTGTTGACTTACAATTGTGTGCATGACAACATGCATATGTACACAAGCACAGAACATCAACCCGATGGAGAATCCCATGACCACCCTCGTCACCGGCGCTCGCGGCAAGATCGGCCAGTCGCTCATCGCCAAACTGCGCACCGCCGGACTGCCCGTCCGCGCCGCCAGCGCCGATCCGAGCGCCCTGACCGTCCCCGCCGGAGTGGACGTCACCGAACTCCGGCTCAACGCCCCCGAAACCTTCGACGCCGCGCTCGCCGGCATCACCCAGGTGCTGCTCTACGCCGAGCCCGCCGGTATCGACGCCTTCATCACCGCCGCGCGGGCCGCCGGAGTCGAGCACATCGTGCTGGTGTCCTCCTCCGCGGTGCTGAGCCCGACCGCCACCGAAGACTCGCTCGCCGCGCACCACCTGAATGTCGAGAACGCGCTCGCCGCCTCCGATATCGCCACCACCGTGCTGCGCCCCGGCGCGTTCGCCAGCAATGCCCTCGGCTGGGCGTACTTCATCAGCAACGGCCTGCCCATCGAGCACGCCTACGCCGACGCCGCGATCGTGCCCATCCACACCGATGACATCGCCGATATCGCCTACGCCGCGCTCACCGGACACGAATTGCGCGGTGGCACATACCATGTCACCGGCGAACAGTCGCTCACCTTCCGAGCTCAGCTCGCCGCGATATCCGAGGTGCTCGGCCGCGATATCCCGATCGTCGAGATCACCCCGGACGCCGCCCGCGCTCAGCTCGCCCAGCACATGCCCGCCGCCATGGCCGATTCGCTGCTCGCGTACTGGGCTTCGACCTCCGAACGCCCCGAGCCCATCGCCGACACCACGCGATCTCTGCTCGGCACGCCCGCTCGCAGCTTCGCCCAGTGGGCGCACGAGCACGCGGACGCGTTCTCCCCCAATTGATTCCGGCCTCACCACGGTGAGACCCACTCCCCCAAGGCATTCCAATGGCAACTCCGCCACACGCCCGGCCCGCCAACACCCCGTCCACACCGCCCACCGTGCAACCGGATGCGTCACCCGTCCCACCGGCGGACCCGTCCCCCATGACAAGCCGCGCCCGCTGGGCCGTGCTCGCGGTCATCCTGTTCGCCTCGATACTCGACCTGCTCGACTCCACCATCACCAATATCGCCGCCCCCACCATCGCCGCCGATCTCGGCGGCGGCACGGCCCTGATCCAATGGCTCGGCGCGGCTTACGCACTCGCCATGGGCGTGCTGCTGGTGGTCGGCGGCAGACTCGGTGACAAGTTCGGCCGCCGCCGTCTGTTCCTGATCGGCATCATCGGCTTCACCCTCGCCTCGGTGGCCTGCGGGCTGGCCCTCGGCCCCGCCGCGATCATCGGCTTCCGATTGCTTCAGGGCGCTTTCGGCGCACTGCTCATCCCGCAGGGCTTCGGCATTCTCGGAGCGGTCTTCCCCCGCGACGAGGTCGGCAAGGCGTTCGGCGTCTTCGCACCCGCGCTGGGCCTGTCCGCCATCTGCGGCCCGATCCTGGCCGGATTCCTCATTGACGCGAACCTGCTCGGGCTCGGCTGGCGCGCCATCTTCCTGATCAATATCCTGCTCGGCACTCTCGCGACGGTGCTCGCGATCCGGCTGCTCCCCCGCGATTCCGGTGACCGCGCCGTCGTCGTCGACGGGCTCGGCTCGGCACTGCTCGCCGCCGCCATGCTCGGTGTGCTCTACGGCCTCATCGACGGCCCGGCGCACGGCTGGACCGCACGCCCGATCCTTGCGCTCACCGCCGGACTGTTGTTCTTCGGCGGGTTCTGCCTGCGCCAGCGGCATGCCGCCGCACCGCTCATCGAACCCTCACTGCTGCGCAATCGCGGATTCACCTCGGGCCTGCTCCTGGGCCTGATCTACTTCGCCGCCACCTCGGGCCTGCTGTATGTGCTTTCGCTGTATCTCCAGGATGTGCTGCGCCGCACTCCCACACAGGCCGCGCTCGCGCTCGTCCCCTCTCGATCGGCATCATCGTGGCCTCCATCGCCACCCACCAGCTGCTCGCACGCCTGGGCCGCACCCTCGTACTCATCGGCCTGCTGCTCACCTTGACCGGCAGCCTGATGCTGTACGCGCTCATCCACCACTACGGTTCGACGCTATCGGGCTGGGCGCTCATCGCTCCCGTGCTGCTGACCGGCCTCGGCCTCGGCGCGTGTTTCGGCACCATCTTCCGGGTAACCCTGGGCGATATCGATCCCGTCGAATCCGGCAGTGCCAGCGGCGCGCTCACCGCCGTGCAGCAACTCGCCAACAGCATCGGCGCGGCCGCTGTCACCACCGTCTACTTCCACACCACCGGTGGCGCGTCCGCCAGCCTGCTGGTCGTCGCTGCGCTAGCCCTGACCTGCTGTCTCGCCTACCGGCTGCTGCCCGAACACGCCGCCGCCGAATCACACTGAAGGACAATGATCGTCATGAAGCCCATCGGCTACTGGCTCAATCGCACCGATCGCGCCATCACCCACTACATGAACGGCACCCTGGCCGAATTCGGCCTCACCCGGCTCGCCTGGCAGGTCCTCAATGTCGTCCGCGACGGCAAGGACGTGGCGGACGACGAGGTGCACACCATCCTGGTCGCCAATGCCGAAGCCGCCGATCTGGACACCGCCGTCACCCTGCTGCTCACCGACGGCTGGGTCGCCCGCCCGGCCGCCGAGCGGCTCGCGCTCACCGATGACGGCCGGGAACGACTGGTCAAGGTCGGCGCGAGTATCGACACCTTCCGCGAGGTCTCCCTCGCGGGCGTCACCGACGACGAATATCGCACCGCGGTCTCCGTGCTCGAACGCATGACCGAGAATCTCGAAGCCCGGCGGTAGGCTCGACGCATCCGCTGCCTGAAATCGGTTGGAGTCCACCATGACATCCAGTTCCGCATCAGTTCCGCCGCTCCCCCTGGTACGCGCACTCGGCTGGTTTCGCGATGGGCTGGCCGCGTTGCACCGGCGGCTGGTTCCCGGGCATATCGCACTACTCGAACTGCAGATGACCGGATTCCTCACCCAGGGCATCCACGCGGCCGCCGCGCTCGGGGTCGCCGACGCGCTCGCCGACGGACCCAGGCAACCGGATGAACTGGCCCGCGCACTCGGGGTGTCCGAGGACGGGCTGCGGCGGCTCATGCGGCTGCTGATCAGCTTCGATATCTTCAGCCAGCGGCGCAATGGTTCCTACGCGCTCAATGGGATGTCACAGGCGCTGCGCAGTGACGCCGATGTCACGCTGCGCGATGTGATCCTGTTCTTCGGATCGGATTTCCACCGCAATCACTGGACGCATCTGGCGGACGCGGTCCGCACCGGACAGTCGGTCGGACCCGCGCTGGACGGGATGCCGTTCTTCGAATACGCCGCCGCGCACCGCGATATCGGGGATATGTTCGACCGGGCCATGACCAGCATCAGCACGCTGTCCGCCGAACCACTGTTCGCCGCATACGATTTCGGGCGATTCGGAACGCTCGTCGATATCGGCGCGGGACAGGGCAGTCTGCTCACCGATATCCTGCGCCGCACCGACGCCGCGCGCGGCATCATCTTCGATCTGCCCGAGGTGGTCGCGGAACTGCCCGCGCAGGTGGCGAAACTCGGACTGGCGGAACGACTTTCGGTCGAACAGGGTTCGTTCTTCGAAGCGGTGCCCAAGGGCGGGGACGCCTACATTCTCAAACACATCATCCACGACTGGTCCGATGACGAGGCCGAACGCATTCTGCGCACCGTGCGCGCCGCCATGGAACCCGACGCGTGCCTGCTCGTCATCGAGATCGTGCTGCCCGAACATCAGCGGCCGCACGCCGGAAAATTCATCGACCTGGAGATGCTGGTCAACGCGACCGGCCGGGAGCGCACCGAAGCCGAATTCCGGAATCTACTGGCCCGCAGCGGTTTCATCCTCACCCGCACCGTGCACACCGCCGCCCCGGACTGCGTCCTGGAAGCGCGCCCCGCACGCTGATCCTCCCCCGGCGGTGATCGGCCCCCTTGCGCCGATCACCGCTGGCAGGGCTGCGCGTCATAGCACCGGATTGCTCGGACAACCGCCGCACCAGAGCATTCCAACACCGCGACTTCGCATCCCAACCCCGGCGCACCCAATTGCCACCGGGAGTCTTCCACGCACTACCCCGCATCACGCGGCTCAATCAAGCGCGCTACGCCGATCTTCGTTCCTGCGCGCCCAGCACATTCGCCGCCCGGTCCGTCCACCCGGCGGCCATCTCCGCCAGGTCGTACCAGGCCGCGTGCACCTGCTGGTCCGATACCCGGTCCACCGTCTTGAGCAGATGCACCGCGCGCACATGCGCGGCCGCCATCGCGTCGATGAGGGATCCGAGGGATTCGCCGCGCGTTTCCCGGCGGCGCGCCCGCCTGGTCACCCACTCATCGATGAAAGTGACCGTCTGCGCACGGCGTTCGTCGATGCCGCTCGGATCCGACGCACCCGGATCGCCGCGTTCGGCATTGCGTTCCAAATGCAGTTCGGCCAGGCCACGGGCCCAGCGCGTGACCGGATGATCATCGGACTGGTCACCGATATGGCCGCAGAAGGCGGCCAGCAGCTCATGCCAGTCGGGCAGTAGGGGACGATGCGCGAAGCCGTCGTCACGGCGAGCGAGGACATTGTCACGGCCACTCGCCCACGACAACTGCGTGTCGTCCGGTTGCGGTATGTACATACCTACCTCCACGGCGGTGCGGGCGCACCCGGCGCCGCGGGCGGTCGCCGGACCGCGAGCCCGGCGCGGCAAGGGCGGACCGCGCCGGATCCAGGCAACCGCTATCGGCGAAGGGCACATCTACGATGCGGCACCGGGTGCAACTTCCAGGATGCGCGGAAAAGCTCGCCCGCCCACTGCCCTTTCCATGGCCTTCCGATGCCCCTCGCTCGCCGCGCCGCGCCGACACGCACAGAAATGCGGTATATGGGACCGACCGGTCGGTGAAAATCACCGCTACCTGCCCCATTGTCGACGATTCCGGATCTGTGGCACAGTCGCTTTCGCACATGATCATCGGCGGGAGCCGCGGAACCTCCCGCCGCACAGGGGGTAGCGATGACGCGCGTGGTGGGGATCGATCTGGGGACCTCGAAATCGGTTGTCTGCGTACTGGAGAACGGGCGGCCCCGCATCCTCGCCAATGCCCAGGGCGCGCAATACACCCCGGCGGTCGTCGGATTCAATGACGACGGCTCGGTCATCGTCGGGCAGAAAGCCGTCGACCGGTCCATTCAGCATCCGGGGCAGACCGCCGCCGGGGTGCGACGCCGCCTCGGCACCGACTGGACCTTCACCGATCACGGAAAGACCTACACCGCACCCCAAATCGCGGCCTGCGTACTGCGCAAACTCAAACGCGACGCCCAGACCGCGCTGGGTGAGGAATTCACCGATGTGGTGCTGGCCGTACCCGCCCACCTCGGCGAGGCCGAACGCCGCGCCACCCTCGAAGCCTGCGAACTCGCGGGGTTGCGAGCGCTGCGGCTGGTCGGCGAAACCAGCCTGACCGCCCTCGCCTACGCGGCGCACACCCGGCCCGACAGGGAGATCGCACTCGTGGTGGACCTCGGCGCGGGTACGTTCAGCGTCGCGCTGTGCGAGATCGGCGATGGCGTTACCTCGGTGCGGTCGACTGGCGGGGACAACACGCTCGGCGGCAATGACTGGGATCAGCGCCTGGCGGACTCGATCACGCGGCGGTTCCACGCCCGTACCGGCGTCGATCTGAGTGTGAATCCACTTGCGCTACAGCGCATTCGAGTAGCCGCGGAGCAGACCAAGATCGAGCTTTCCAGCGCCGCGACCAGCACCGTGAACCTGCCCCATATCGCCACCGACGGCGGCGGAGATCCGATGTTCCTCTCCGAGAACATCACCCGCGCGGACTTCATCGAACTCACCACGGACCTGCTCGACCGCTGCCGGGCGATAATCGCGAAAGCGCTTGCCGACGCCGGACTCTCGATGCGCGAGGTGAACCGGGTGATACCGGTCGGTGGAGCCAGCCGCATGCCCGCCTTCACCGCGCTGATGACAGAACTCGGCGGCGAACCCTACCGGGGCATGCATCCGGACGAGTCCGCGGCCATCGGCGCGGCGCTGCTGACCGGGGTACTCACCGGTGCCATCGGCGACCAACGTCTCCTGGACGTCCCACCGAGCGGTATCGGAACCCCGACCGGCACAAGCACGTTGACCCCGGCCGACGACACACCTGCATCCACCCCGCAGGCCGAGGCACCACGGACATCCACCCCACGCGACGACCAACGACAGGCGTCCGCCCCGCACGATGACGGGTCACAGGCAGCGCACGCGTCGACCGAGGCGCGGCAGCGGTCCGGGGCCGCGGGATCGGCTGGGCGGCAGCGCGACGAACCTTCTCCGCTCATAATCGATGCCGCTGCGAAACATGGCCTCGGGCAACATGTCTCGACCCATCCACACCGCTGGTTCGGGGGTTCGCGCGCGTGGATCTACGGTATTCCGCTCGCTATTCTCGGGGTGATCGTCATCGCCAGCTTCATCACCGACGGCGCGGGCAGCGCGCTCGCGGTCGCGGTACTGTTCCTCGGCGTCGCGGGGCTGGTGTGGCTGCGGCAGTTCATCAGTTCGCCCAAACACACCGCGGCACGGGTGAAGTACGCGGGCAGTCAGAGCACCGGATCACAATTCCGGGATGCGCAACTGAGTCTGTTCGAGCACGGCGCGGTGGTGCAGAGCGGCGGGCGGACGCACGTATTCCGTTGGGAGACGGTGTCGGTGATCGAGGACATCACCCGCGTCTCGCACCGCACGTACGGCTCCGAGACCGGCGTGTCCTGGACCTACCGCTGTCAGCTGACCGATCCGTCCGGGGCCGACTACCTCGTCACGGACCGATTCGTCGGAGCCGAGCACTGGGGACCGGAGATCCGGCAGCGGGTGACGGCCGCGCAATTGCCGCTCGCCCTCGCCGCCGCCGAAACCGGGAAATCCCTGGAGTTCGGCTCGATAACCCTGAGCCACGGCGCGATTCGCGCGCACAACCGCTCGGTACCCTGGGGTGAGGTGCAAGAGATCCGAATCGACAAGGGCTACATAGCGATTCGCGTCGCCGGGGAATGGCTCTCGCTCACCAAGGTCGCGGCGAACGCCATCCCGAACGTCTTCGTCTTCCTCGAACTCGCCGAGCGCCTGCGCACCCGGGCACGCTGAACGGTCAGACCTTGACCAGGTCGTCGGCGTGCACGACGGGGCGCTGTGAGTTCTCGGGGAGGTCGCCGGTGGAGCGGCCCTTCATGGATTCGAGTTCGTCGCTGTCGTAGGCGGCCACACCACGCGCCACGATCGCGCCGTCCGGGGAGATCAGGTCGATCACATCGCCGCCGTGAAAACGCCCGGCCACCTTGGTGATTCCGGCGGCGAGCAGGGAGCGGCGGCGTTCGGCGACGGCCTGTACCGCACCCGCGTCGATATGCACCGCGCCCCGGCTGTCGGCGGCGTGGCGGACCCAGAATTTACGAGCCGAGAGGCGGACCGGGCGGGCGGCGAAGGCGGTGCCCACGGTCGCGCCGGACAGCGCGGCGGCGGCATCGGATGCGGCGGCCAGCAACACCGGCACCCCGGCATCGGCGGCCAAGCGCGCGGCTTCCAGCTTCGAGGCCATGCCGCCGGTGCCCAAAGCGCCTCCGCTACCGGCGATTACGCCATCCAGATCGGCACTGCTGCGAACCTCGGGAATGAAATTGGCGGAACCCTTGCGAGGGTCGCCGTCGTAGAGACCGTCCACATCCGATAGCAGGATGAGGGCGTCCGCGCCGACCAGGTGCGCCACCAGCGCGGCGAGCCTGTCGTTATCACCGAAACGGATCTCTTCCGTTGCGACGGTGTCGTTTTCGTTCACCACGGCGATGGCGTGCAGGGAGCGCAGCCGATCCAGGGTGCGCTGGGCATTGCGATGGTGTTCGCGGCGGCCGAAATCGCCCGCGCTGAGCAGCACCTGGCCGACCACGCGGTCATAGCGCGCGAACGAGGTGCCCCAGGCGTGCGCCAGGGCCAGCTGGCCCACACTCGCGGCGGCCTGCTTGGTGGCCAGATCCTTGGGCCGCTTGGACAATCCGAGCGGCGCGATACCCGCGCCGATGGCCCCGGAGGACACCACGACCACATCGGAACCGGCCCGCATCCGCGCCTCGACGGCATCGGCCAGCCGGTCCAGCCGCTCGGTCTCCAGACCGCCCGCGAGACTGGTCAGCGCCGAGGAGCCGATCTTGACGACCACGCTGCGCGCCGTCGCGATCGCCCGCCGCGCTTCACTCAGCTCGGACTCGGCCCGCGTGATACTCGAACTCACTGCACCACACCTCAATTCGCCCGCGGTACGGTACCGCCGCTTCGAATCCCTATCACCCGCACCGGTATTCGCGCGAATCCGGTGCGGGCGGTTACTGCTAGCCCTCGTCGTCGATCAGGCCGCGGCGCGCCCGCGAGGCGTGCTTGCGCTCGGCCGCGCCGATGCGCTCGGTCTGATCCAGGCGCGGGTCGGCGCCACGACGGGTCATCATGGTCTCCACGCCGGCGGAGATCTGCGGCTCCCAGTCGAAGTAGAAATCGCCGATGGTCACCGGTGCGCCCGGTTCGGCGCCCAGCTTGACCAGCTCCTCTTCGACACCGAGGCGCGCCAGGCGGTCGGCCAGGTAACCCACGGCCTCCTCGTTGTCGAACTGGGTCTGCGCCACCCAGCGCTCCGGCCGCTCACCGCTGACGATGAAACCGCCCTCGACCTCGGGATCGCGGATAACCTTGAAACCGCTGTCGCCCTTGACAACCGGGCGAATGATCGCGCGCTTGGCCTCGGCCTTGGGATGCGCGTCGCGGTATTCCTTGATCAGGTCCGCGAGCGCGAAGGTCAACGGCCGCAAGCCTTCCCGGCTCACCGCCGAGATGGTGAACACCGGCCAGCCGCGCTTCTTCAGCTCCGGGGTCACCATCTCCGCCAGCTCGGCGGCATCGGGGACATCGGCCTTGTTGAGAATGACGACGCGCGGCCGGTCCGCCAGATCGCCCAGTCCCTCATCGCCCTTGAGCGCGGGCTGGTACGCGGCGAGCTCGGCCTCGAGCGCGTCGATATCGGAGATCGGATCGCGACCCGGATCCAGGGTCGCGCAGTCGACCACATGCGCCAGCACGGCGCAGCGCTCCAGATGCCGCAGGAAGTCCAGGCCCAGACCGCGGCCCTCACTCGCGCCCGGAATCAGACCCGGCACATCGGCGACCGTGAAACTCGTCTCACCCGACAGCACCACACCGAGATTCGGCACCAGCGTGGTGAACGGGTAATCGGCGATCTTCGGCTTGGCCGCCGACAGCACCGACACCAGCGAGGACTTACCGGCCGACGGGAAGCCCACCAGGCCCACATCCGCCACCGACTTGAGCTCCAGGATCAGCTCGCGCTCCTGGCCCTCCTCGCCGAGCAGCGCGAAACCGGGAGCCTTGCGCGCCTTGGACACCAGCGCGGCATTGCCGAGCCCGCCGCGGCCACCGCGAGCGGCGATGAACTGGGTGCCGACGCCGACCATATCGGCCAGGATCTCACCGTCCGTGCTCATCACGACGGTGCCGTCCGGCACCTTCAGCAGCAGACCGTCGCCGCGCTTACCGCTGCGGTCATTGCCCTCGCCCGGTTTGCCGTTGCCGCCCTTGGCATGCGGGTGGAAGTGGAAGTCCAGCAGGGTGTGCACATTGCCGTCGACCTCGAGGATCACATCCCCGCCATTGCCGCCGTTACCGCCATCGGGTCCACCCAACGGCATGAACTTCTCCCGGCGCACCGAGGAACAGCCGTGCCCACCCTTGCCCGCACGCACGTGCAGTACGACACGGTCGATGAATTTGGACATATCGGTGATCATCCTCCTTCAGGACAGTCGTCTTGCGATCGCACGGCCGGATCGGCACGTGTCATGAGCGAACTATGTAAAAACAGCAAAACGGGCCAGGGCTATTTCAACCCTGACCCGCGTCGCGAAGTGCGTGTGGATTAGCTCCGTGACGGCGTCAGGCCGACACCGGCTCCGGAACCACGATGTTGATGGTCTTGCGACCACGCTTGGTGCCGAACTGCACCGCGCCCGCCGCCAGGGCGAACAGGGTGTCGTCGCCGCCACGGCCGACATTCACACCGGGGTGGAAGTGCGTGCCGCGCTGGCGAACCAGGATCTCACCGGACTTGACGACCTGGCCGCCGAAACGCTTGACGCCGAGCCGCTGGGCATTCGAATCGCGACCATTGCGCGAGCTGGATGCACCCTTCTTATGTGCCATTTCAAACTCCTCGTGCCGGGGTGACGAACCCCAAGTCGGATTACTTGATGCCGGTGACCTTCAGGACCGTCAGCTTCTGACGGTGGCCCTGACGCTTGTGGTAGCCGGTCTTGTTCTTGAACTTGTGGATGCGGATCTTCGGGCCCTTGGTCTGTTCGACGACCTCGGCGGACACGGAGACCTTCGCCAGCTTGTCAGCATCGGTGGTCAGCTCGGCGCCATCAACCAGCAGCACCGGCGCCAGCGACACGGAAGTGCCCGGCAGACCCTCGATCTTCTCGACCTTCACCAGGTCACCAACCGCGACCTTGTACTGCTTTCCGCCGGTCTTGACGATTGCGTACGTTGCCATCGGTCGGCTGCCCTTCTTCCTGTAGTACTACACGGCTGATCCTCCGGCTTTGCACCGGAAACCGCCGAATGACTGGTCTGGTATTCACCGCCGCCTCGGGCCTGTGGTTCACATTTGAACCGGACCCTCGTACACACAGCGCATTTGCTGAATCATGCTGCACAGCAGAGCGCTGTCGCCGGGGGCAGCGACTGTCCAAGACTACAGGACCGGCCCGAGCGGTCCAAACCGGGGGTTCCGCGCCCGTGAACGGCGAGGAAACCGGCCTGGCCTGGGGGTCTGGCGTACGCCGTCACACCCGCCGGATCGGCCGTGCGGGGCCCCGGAACGGAGGTGGGGCCCCCCCATAGACAGCGGGGGCCCCCCCAAAAACAGTAACAAAGGAGAAGTTTCGATTTGGCCGGGGCGAGTTAAAAAAAAAAACCACCCCACCCACCAAAAACCGCAAAGATTAGAGCGAGT
>NZ_JBHJXS010000019.1:0-100431 GCF_042269265.1 Nocardia sp. NPDC056000
CATCAGCACTGATGCGGGGCGCGAATTCGTTTGCGTGGTCTACCCGCTGGCGGGTGAATCGTCCTCCGTCGTCGGGACCGCGATCGCGGGTTCCGTCGTGGCGGGCGGGGTGGTGCGGGTGTATTCCGTTGTGGGAGCGGGGTTGTCGGTGGTGGGACGCGGCCGCGTGGTGGTCGGGCGGGTGGTGCTCGGATGCAGCGGCGTGGTGCGGGACGCCGTGGTCGGGGCCTCCGCGTCCGGATTCGCGTCCTTGGGGTCGGTCGTGGGGAGCGAGGAGATCGGCGAATGGCGCGGCGGCTGATCGGCCGCCACCCGCCAGGTGGGGGAGGGCGGGATCACGACGGCCGGGGTGGTGGTGCCGTTCTTGGTGGCCGAAACCACGGGCGCCGCTTGCAGATCCGCGTTCAAGGGCGGGGGCGCGACGTAGGTGTCCTGGCCGCCGAGGCCGCACGCGCCGATGAGCACCAGGCCGAGCGAGACCGCGCCGACGGCGGCCGCGACGCCCGCCACGGGAGCGGGTAGCCGCCGCCACGGGGTGGCGTCGCGCGGGTCCGCGCCGACGTTGCTGCCTGCCATGGGGAGCACTCCTGATTCGTCTCGAGTGGGCTCACCCTAACGGAGGAGGTACCGCGGTGCCAGGCGGGTGGTCGGTCCGTTTCAATCGCAACCCCGGCGAAAGCGCAAGGCACAACAATATCTCAAACAGCGATGATTCACATATCGAATCAATAAAGTCGGCGTGTTCTGCGCACGTGTCGCATGGACATTTCGTTGCCGAGCCGTAATGTGTGTCCAAAGTTACACGTGAGACGCCCGAAATTTGCCGAGAGACGCGCCCCTGGTTCGCCGAACTCGGCGGGCGTCATCGAGGAGTGGATGATGGGTGCATTCTCGACATCCCCGCAGCGCGCGATAGCGCGTACGGGGGAGCCTGCGGCCTCGGAATCGTCGCGCTGGTGGACAATTCTGGCTCGCACCACCGCCTGGGTGATCTTCCTCGGGGGACTTGTCGGCGCGGTGCTCGGGATTGCCGGTCTACGCGTCGAAATCACGGTCGCCGGGCTGATTCTCGCCTGCACCGCCGGTTTGATTCTGCTCAAACTGCGTGCCGACGCCGCGGCCGCGGCCGCCGATAAACACTGACGCGTTCCGCGGAACTCGCGCGCGCATTCTCCGAACTCGCAATTGCGCTGAAGCTCAAGGCTGCCTGCGAATAACCCATTCGAATGCGGCGGCCTCCGACCGGCTGCCCTCGGCCGTTCGCGACCTATTCGGCTCCCCGAGTTCGGCGAGCAGGCGCTCCGAGATCGGCACGAGTGCCGCCAATGCCGCCGGTGTGAACCATTCCGGCCGGGTCGCGAAAAGCAGATCCTCACTCGAGGTATTTCCCGACGCACCCGGTGCGAACGGGCAGCCGCCGAGCCCGCCCAGCGACCCGTCAAGGACGCTTGCACCCGCACCGAGCGCCGCCAGCGAATTGGCCACGCCCATACCCCAGGTGTCATGCCCGTGGAAGACGATCCGATGCGCCTCGGTGCCCCAGTGCCCCTGTGCGACAACCGCGCTCACCAGCGCCGTCACCTGCCCGGGATGCGCCTGCCCGAGAGTGTCGGCCAGCACGATATCGGCCGATCCCTCCGCGCGCGGATCCCGCGCGATGGCCAGCACCCGCTCCGGATCCACCGGCCCCTCGAACGGGCATGTGAAAGTCGTTGCCAGACAGAGCTGAATCCGCCCGCCCGCCGCCCGCGCGAACTCCACGGCGGCGGGCATCGCGGCCAGACTCTCCTCGGTGGTGCGACCGATATTCGCCTTGTTGTGCGAATCCGAGACCGAGAAGCAGTACTGGAAATTGCGCACCCCCGCCGCGGCGGCCTTCTCCACATGCCGTGGCGTCGCCACCCACACCCAGCAGCGTTCCAGCTCCTCCTGGGTCAGCGCGGCCACCAGTTCGAGCGTATTGGCCATGGGCGGCACCAGATCCGGGCGCGCCATGGAACCGATCTCCAATTCCGGCACCCCCAGCGCCAGCAGCTCGCGCACGATCTCCACCTTGCGCTCGGTGGGCAGCACCTTCCCGGTCAGCTGCAATCCGTCCCGCAGCGTCACATCGCGCAGTATGCCGTTCGCCAGTGCGGTCATCGGCCCTCCAGAGCGTCGATTTCGAGATCGGACATGCCGAGCAGTCCGGAGAGCACCTCGTGCGTGTGCTCACCCAGATCGGGGCCGACATTGCGAATATCCAGGGACTGTTCCCCGATCACCGGGACGATGCCGGTGAACCCGACCTGTTTGGGTTCGGCCTCGCCCACATCGACGGCGAAGTTCTGAATCATATTGCGCGCCCGGTACTGCTCGTCGGCGACGATATCGGCGGCGGTGTAAATGGGCCCGCACGGAATGGCGGCCGCCTCGAGCAGCGCGAGCGCCTCATCGCGCGTGCGCAATCGAGTCCACTCCGCGATGGAGGCGTCCAGCCGCTCACGATTGCGCCAGCGCCCCGCATTGTCCTGGAGCTCAGGATCACTCGCGAGATCCGGCCGCTCGATCACCTGCATATAGCGCTGGAAGATCGCGTCGCCATTACCGCCGATGATGATGCTGTACCCGTCGGCGCACGGATAGGCATTGCTGGGCGCGATGCCCTCCATGCGCCCGCCCACGCGTTCCCGATTGATGCCGTAGGCCAGATAATCGGGTACCAGCGATTCCATCACCGACAGGATGGATTCATTGAGCGCGACATCGATGATGCGCTGCTCCAAGGGAACCCGGTCATTCCGGCGCTCGCGCTGGAACAGCGCCATGACGGTCCCGAACGCGGCGTAGATCCCCGCGATGGAATCGCCGATCGACACCCCGACCCGCACCGGCGGCCGATCCGGATCACCGACGAGTTCCCGCAATCCGCCGACGGCTTCGGCCACCGCCGCGAATCCCGGCCGCTGTGCCAGCGGCCCGGTCTGCCCGTAGGCGGAGATCCGGGTGATCACCAGATCCGGATTGGCGGCATTGAGCACCTCCGGCCCCAGCCCCCACTTCTCCAGCATGCCGGGGCGGAAGTTCTCCAGCAGCACATCGCACCGCTTCACCAGATCCAGCACGATCTGTCGCCCCGCCTCGGTCCGCAGATCCAGCGTGATCGACTTCTTACTCCGGTTGACCGTGCGATAGAGCATCGAGGTGTCGCCGCCGTAGAGCCGCCAATTGCGGAGCTCGTCACCGGTTTTCGGCCGCTCGACCTTGATCACCTCGGCCCCGAAGTCCCCCAGGATCCGGCCCGCTGTCGGCGCGGCCACGTAATTACCCAGCTCCAGAACCCGCACACCGTCGAGCGGCCGAATCTCCATGCGCGCAATTCTGCCTCGAGCCCGCGATCGGGCGGTCGGCTCCGGTCGTGCGACGACCTGTGCGAACCCCGGATACGCGAAAGGCCGATGCGACCCTCGAGAGATGGGAGGTCGCATCGGCCGGGCTTCCCGGGCATGGCGCACGCAAGAACATCACGCCGGGAAGGGTTTTCGTCAGGCAGCGCGCGGGGCGACCTGTTCGATGACCGAGTAGTGCTCGGCATTGCCGGTGATGATGGTGCTCGGGTTGCCGTGGATGTCGACCGGCACATCGCCGGCGAGGGTGATGCGGGTCAGGCGGCGCGGCTGGCCGTCGTAGTCGTCGATGGCGTAGTGCTGGGTGGCGCGGTTGTCCCAGATCGCCACATCGCCGAGCTGCCAGTTCCAGCGAGTGGTGTTCTCCAGCTTGGTGACCCGGTTCTGCAGCAGCTGGAACAGCGCGGCGGATTCGGCGGCGGACAGCCCGACGAAGTTCTTCACGAAATGGCCGAGCAGCAGGGTGCGCTCACCGGTGACCGGGTGCACGCGGACCACCGGGTGCTCGGTCTCGTAGTAGGTGGACTCGAACTCCGCGCGGTACGCCTTGCCCTGCTCGTTCGGGGCGTGGGTGTCGCTGCGATCGGCCGCGTAGTCGTAGGCGTTGGTGTGCCGGGCGCGCAGGTTCTCCACCAGCGCCTTGAGCGGCTCCGGCAGCGATTCGTACGCGGCGGTGGTCGAGGCCCAGGTGGTGGAGCCGCCGTAGGAGGGCAGGTGCACCGCGCGCAGGATGGACGCCTTCGGAATGCGGTCCACGAAGGTGACATCGGTGTGCCAGCTATTGGCGCGGCCGTACTCCGAATCGATCGGCAGCGACTTCACGCCCCGCGAGGTGACGGTCGGATGCGGGGTGGTGGGCTGACCCAGCAGCTGCGCGAATTCGTACTGACCGTCCTCGGTCAGATGCTCCTGGCCGCGGAAGAAGATCACCTTGTGCGCGTGCAGGGCGTCCTGGATCACCTTGACGGTCTCGGAATCCAGCTCGCCGCTCAGCCGGACGCCGTCGATACGGGCACCGATCTTGCTGCCGAGCTTCACCACGGTGGCGGTGGAGGTGGCGTAATCGACGGACATACTGGGCCTTTCGCTCGAACGATTGCGTGGTTCGAGCACACCATCGGCCCAGCGTCCGAAACAGGTTTAGGCGCAGCCGGATCGAAAGCCGTTACCGGGGCTAAGCGCAGGCGTATGCCAGTGTGGATCCCGGCCAAAAGCGCGCCGGGATGACGGGGGATTGTTCAGCCGACCTGTTCGCGGAGGTAGGCGAGGTCTTCGGCGACTCCTTCGGCGGGGGTCTCCAGGATGATCGGGGCGTCCACGGCCTTGCAGACCTCGACCAATAGCTGCGCGTCGATGGTGCCGTCGGCCAGGTTGGCGTGCCGGTCCGCGCCCGAATTGAAGTCGTCCCGCGAGGAATTCAGGTGCACCAGGTCGATGCGCCCGGTGATCGCCTTGATCCGATCCACGATGCCGAGCAGTTCCTCACCGCCCGCCCAGGCGTGGCAGGTGTCCAGGCAGAACCCCGCCCCGAAATCGCCGACGGCATCCCACAATCGGCCGATATCGTCGAAATGCCGTGCCATGGCGTGATTTCCGCCCGCGGTGTTCTCGATGAGAATCGGCACCGCGAACCCGCCCTTGTCCTGCTGGCGTTCGAAGAGCTTGCGCCAGTTGAGGATTCCCTCGACCATCTCCTCGTCCTTGCGGACGTGCCCGCCGTGCACGACCAGCCCGAACGCCCCGAGATCCGCCGCCGCCTTCGCCTGTGCCGCCACCGCGCCGCGCGAGGGCATGCGCAGCCGATTGTTCAGGCTGGCCACATTGATCTGATACGACGAGTGCACCACCACATCGATGGGACTGGCCTTGATCTCCGCCGCCAGCGGATGCGGCGCGGGTTTGTCCCAACTCTGCGGATCGACCACGAACATCTGGATGACGTCGGCCCCCAGCTTCTCCCCGAAGCCGATGGGATCGCCGTCCTGCCGAACGTGTGCTCCTATGCGCATGCCGAACACCCTATCCCCGCCCCCCGACAGGAGATTGTGCTCACTCTTGTTGCGCTTGCGGGATTCGCGGAGATAGTTCCGTAGGACTCGATTGCGCTATGGTTTCGGTGATTTCCGGATCGGCCCGAGCACGATCATGCCGATCGTTTGCGGTACGTCGCGCGCTGGTGGGTCCCGGCGCAGACGTAGGAAGTGGGAGCTAGACATGCTGTCCAGCGGTGATGTGTTTGCGGAATACGTTATCGAGCGGCAGCTGGGGCGCGGGGGCATGGGCTCGGTGTATCTGGCCAAGCATCCCCGGTTGCCCCGGCTGACCGCCCTGAAGCTGTTGAACCGGGAAATGGTGTTCGACAAGGAGGTTCGCGCGCGCTTCGAGCGCGAGGCGGATCTGGTCGCCCAGCTCGACCACCACAATATCGTCACCGTCTACGACCGCGGGCTCGAGGACGGGCAGCTCTGGATCTCCATGCAGTACATCGACGGTGTCGATGCCTCCAGCGTGAATCCGCAGACGCTGCCGCCCGAGCGGGCCGTGCAGATCATCTCCGAGACCGCCGACGCGCTGGACTACGCGCACCGCAACGAGGTGCTGCACCGCGATGTCAAACCCGCCAATATCCTGCTGGCCCGCTCCACCGGCGGTAAGGGCGAACGCGTCTACCTCACCGACTTCGGCATCGCCCGCCTGCGCGATGACAGCGGCCATCTGACCCAGACCGGCACCTTCACCGCGACCCTGGCCTACGCCTCGCCGGAACAGCTCACCGGTTCCGCCCTGGACGGCACCTCGGATCAGTATTCGCTGGCCTGCACCCTGTTCTGGTTGCTCACCGGTTCCGGGCCGTTCTCGGCGACCAATCCGGCGGCGGTCATCCAGGGCCATCTGCAGCAGCCGCCGCCCCCGCTGAGCGGTGCGCGCCCGGGTCTGCCGCCCACGCTGGATCTGGTGTTGAACAAGGCCATGGCCAAGCGCCCGGAGGAGCGTTTCGCCAGCTGCGCCGATTTCGCGGCCGCCGCCAAGCACGCGCTGGCGTCGCCGAGTTCGCCCGCGCTGCCGCTGGTGAATCCGCGCACCGCGCCGCCGTCGCCCGTGCATACGCAGCAGGGTCAGCCCATGCACACCCAGGGACCGCATCCCACCATGGGCCAGCAGGGCATGCCCATGACCGGCGGACCGGCCCCGACGGCGAACGGGCCGATGTACACCTCGGGTCCGCGCACCGCCGCGCCCGCGCCCACGGTCGGGCCGAATCCGTATGCGACACAGCTGAATACGGCCACTCCCACACCGCAGCCGCTCTACGGCCAGACCCCGAACCGGCCGACGAATCAGTACACCAGTCCGCCGCAGAACCAGTACACGAGCCCGCCGCAGTACAACTACGGCGGGCCGCCGCCGGGACAGCCGCCGGGCATGGGTGGCCCGATGGGCGGACAGCGCCCGCCGCAGCCGCCGAAGAAGTCCAATACCGGGCTCATCGTCGGCATCGTCGTGGGTGTGCTGGTGCTGGTCATCGTGGCGGTCATCGGATTGGCCGCACTCGGCAGCAAGAGCAACGACACCACCACCGCGGGCGGTACCACGAGCGCGGGTGCGACCGGTAAGCCCAGCGGTTCCGCGCCGCCCGCCAACCCGGGCGGTTCGGACAAGCCGGTCGACTCCTCGGCGATCAGCAAGGAATTCCCGCGTCTGGTGCCCGCCAGCAAGACCGGCGACACCGGCTACAACGGCGCGACCTGCTGGCTGGCCGATCCCAAGAGCCCGCCGGACAAGTCCGACGGCGAACCCGATTTCGGCGACTGGGCGGTGCAGTGGCGCTGCTTCGGCGGCGGCAATAACGCCGACCCGTTCTACCGCATCTACGCCTACTCCTCCGCGGCCAAGGCGCAGGCGGCGGCGAGCGCGCTGCACCCGGACAAGAAGAGCTCCGACACCAGCGGCGGCAAGGCGTACACCAACTACCAGTTCACCGGTGACGATCGCCCGCGCATGGTGACCGCCTTCACCGGTGACGCCAACCGCGGCCAGTACCTCATGTACACCGACGGCGTCGTCGGCAGTATCGATGAAGTGCTGACCTGGTGGCGTTCCGCACCGCTGAACTAAGCTCGCTCCCGCCTGCCTCACCGAGGTGGTGATCGACTCCCTGGGCCGCGAACAGCCGCAGCACAGCGGAGGTTAATGGACACGGAAGGGTGCTTGTGCTGCGCAGCGGAGAGACGTTCGCCGGATATCTGATCGAACGTGAACTCGGCCGTGGTGGCATGGGATCGGTGTATCTGGCGCGGCATCCGCGATTGCCCCGGCTGGTGGCGATCAAGCTGCTCAATCGGGAGTTGTTCGGCGACAGCGAGGTTCGGGCCCGGTTCGAGCGCGAGGGTGATGTGGTCGCGCGGCTGGATCACCCGAATATCGTGCCGCTGTTCGATCGCGGCTTCGATGACGAGCGGCTGTGGATCGCCATGCGGTACATCGACGGGCCGGACGCGTCCACGCTGGAATCGGCGAATCTGCCACCGCGACAAGCCGTCCGGATCATCGCCGAGACCGCGAAGGCGCTGGATTTCGCGCATCGCAAGGGTGTGCTGCATCGAGATGTGAAGCCCGCCAATATCCTCATCGAACGCTCCGACGGCGAGGAGCGAATCTTCCTGGCGGACTTCGGCATCGCGCGACTACGCGATGAGGGCACCAAACTCACCCAGACCGGCTCGTTCACCGCCACCCTGGCGTACGCCGCCCCCGAACAGCTCTCCGGGCAGCCGCTGGATCACCGCTGCGACCAATACTCGCTGGCCTGCACGCTGTTCCGGCTGCTCACCGGTGTCGTCCCGTTCGACGCCCAGCATCCGATCGCCATCATGCAGGGCCATCTGCAACAGCCGCCGCCCCCGGTCAGCTCGCTGCGCCCCGGTCTCCCGCCCGCCCTGGACGCCGTGATGGCCCGCGCCATGGCCAAACAGCCACCCGCGCGGTTCGGCTCCTGCGTCGAATTCGCCACCGCCGCACAGCAGGCCCTGGACGGCGGGCCCACCCAGGTGGCGGGGCAGCACTCCGGCCCGCGGAATCCGATGGTCGGTCAGCCCGGTTTCACCCCGGGCGGCGCGGCCGGTTCGAACACGCCCCCGCGGCCCTTCATGACGCAGGGCGGCCGGCCCGCCACACCGCAGCACGCGTCGGCCGCGATGGGCTATTCGCCACCGCGCGGGCAGAACGCCGCTGCCGCCTATGCCGCGCCGTCACCCACCCGGCCACCGGCGAAGCCGTCGGCGGCGCGTTCGGCCACGAAGGCGATGCCGAAGTCGGGGACCCAGGTGTTTCCGCAGCCGCGCAAGAAGCCCAAAAAGAAGTCGCGGGCGCGGGGCTGCCTGATGTGGTTGCTGGCCCTCATCCTGATTCCGCTGCTGATCGCCGTGGTGGTGCTGCTGGCGATCGATCAGATGCGCACGGGCGGCGGTGGTTCACCGGGTCTCACCACTCCGCCCGCTCCGGCGTACACGACCACCGAGGAGTACTACCAGGACACCACCACCGAATCGGTGCCGGAGCCGTCCGGTGGTACCGCGAGCGCGACGCCGGAATACAACACGCCGCAGCCCGCGGTCCCGTTCTGGCAGCACTGAGGGTATTTTCCCGGCAGTGCCGCCGGTGGGCTCCGGTGGCGTGCCCCGAGTTCGGTGGGCACCGCCGAGGCATACGATGCCGGAAATGTCCTTCTACCGGCCCCGATCGGTCGCTTGACCGTCTAAGGAATCACTGAGGGTAGACGGCTCCGGGTGTTCCCGGATGGCATCTGCCTGCGAAGACCGACACACTGGACGGCATGACTTCGAATGTCTCGGATTCCGTCGGGCTCGACACGGGCACGGGCGCGGTCGCCGCGCGCGCGACCGATCTGATGAAGATCTACGGTTCCGGCGATACGCAGGTCCGGGCACTCGACGGGGTGTCGGCAGATTTTGCCAAGGGGGAGTTCACCGCGATCATGGGGCCTTCGGGCTCCGGTAAGTCGACCCTGATGCACTGCCTGGCCGGGCTGGACGCCGCGACCGGGGGCAGCGTGCACATCGGCGATACCAACCTCACCGAACTGTCCGATAAGGGCATGACCCAGCTGCGCCGCGATCGCATCGGTTTCGTCTTCCAGGCGTTCAACCTGGTGCCCACCCTGACCGCGCTGGAAAACATCACTCTCCCACTGGATATCGCCGGTCGTAAACCCGATGAGGAATGGCTCTCGACCGTGCTCAAGCGGCTCGGCCTCAACGATCGCCTCACGCACCGCCCCAGTGAGCTGTCCGGCGGTCAGCAGCAGCGCGTCGCCTGTGCCAGAGCCCTGGCGGGCAAGCCGGACATCATCTTCGGTGACGAGCCGACCGGCAATCTGGATTCGCATTCCTCGGGTGAGGTGCTCTCGATTCTGCGTGCGGCCGTGGACGAATTCGGCCAGACCGTCGTCATCGTGACCCATGATCCGCGCGCGGCCTCCTACGCCGATCGCGTGGTGTTCCTGGCCGACGGCCGGATCGTCGATGAATTGCGTTCGCCCACTGCCGATTCCGTGCTCGACAAGATGAAGTCGCTGGAGACCGTCTGATGTCCGGTAGTCCCATGCGCAAGGTTGCCTTGCGCAACCTCGCCGCGCACAAAGTGCGGCTGTTCCTGACGGTGCTGTCGGTGGTGCTCGGAACCGCCTTCATCGCAGGGTCTTTCGTCTTCACCGACACCCTGCAGAGCAGCTTCGACAGCATCTTCGCCAATCAGGCCAAGGGCGTCGATGTCCGGGTGAGCCCGAAAGAGCGCCAGTCCCTGGGCATTCCGAACGAGGCCGTGGACAAGATCACGGCCATGGATCAGGTGCGCGCGGTCGCGCCGTCGGTCAACGGTTCGGTGGTGCTGCTCAAGGACGGCAAGGCCGTGCAGACCGGTGGCGCGCCGACGATCGGCATCTCCTATCTGCCGCCGGACAAGTCGGTCGCCGAACCGGATAAGTTCATCGAGGGCGTGCCGCCGAGCCAGACCGGACAGGTCGCCATCAACAAGAGCGGCGCGGATCGCGCCGGTCTGCACGTCGGCGACACCACCAAGGTGCTCATTCCGTCCAAGGGCAATATCGATGTCACCGTCTCCGGTATCTACGACCTGACCGGCAATACCGGCGGTTTCATCCAGCTGTACTTCGATGACGTGCAGGCCCGGGAGCTGTTCACCGACGGCCAGCACGTGGCCTTCGTCGATATCGCCGCCAAGCCCGGTGTGAACGCGGACGCGCTGCGCGATCAGATCGCCAAGACCTTCCCGGATTACAAGGTGCAGGACGGCGATCAGGTCCGCGAGGACATGAAGAAGCAGATCGGCGATGCGCTCAAGTTCATCAACTACTTCCTGCTCGCCTTCGGCGCGATCGCGCTGATCGTCGGCACGTTCATCATCTACAACACCTTCTCCATGCTTGTCGCACAGCGACTTCGGGAGTTGGCGCTGCTGCGCGCGGTCGGCGCGTCCCGGCAGCAGGTGGGGCAGTCCGTGGTCGGCGAGGCGCTGATCATCGGATTGATCGGCAGCGCATTGGGTTTGGCGGCCGGTGTCGGCCTGGCGTTCGGCTTGTCGGCGCTGCTCAATGCCTTCGATCTGGGCCTGCCCACCGGATCGATGGCGCTCAAGCCGCGCACCGTGCTGGTGGCCCTCGGCGTCGGCGTCGTGGTGACGGTGCTGAGCGCGTACGCGCCCGCCCGCCGCGCGGCGACCATTCCGCCGGTCGAGGCCATGCGCTCGGAATTCGGTTCGGCCGCGGAATCCAATCGCATTCGCACCGCGATCGGCGCGGTGCTGGCCGTCGCCGGCATCGTGCTGGTGGTACTGGGCGCTCAGCACACCGGCGGCAATGCCGCGCTCACCGTCGGAATCGGTGCGCTGGCACTGATTTTCGCGGTGCTGCTGGCCTCACCGGCGCTGTCCAAGCCGGTGGTGAAGGTGCTCAGCGTGCTGGTGCGCCCGTTCGGCCCGGTCGGCCGGATGGCGCGCAATAACGCGCTGCGCAATCCGAGGCGCACCGCCGCAACGGCTTTCGCGCTCACCCTCGGGTTGATGCTGGTGACCGCGATCGGCATGCTCGGCGCTTCGGCCAAGGCCAGTATCGGCGAGGTCGTGGACAAGGGCGTCAAGGCTGACTACATCCTCCAGGGCCCGACCAACAGTCTGGTCGGCGTGCCGCTGGCGGCCGGTCCGGTCGTGCAGAAGGTGCCCGGCGTAGCGGATGTGGTGCAGTTCCACGGCGTCACCTTCAAGGCCGGTGACGATCAGCTGCTCGGCACCGTGCCCGAGGGCCCGCTGAACAAGGTGCTCAGCTACGACATCGTGCAGGGCAGCGACAATCTCGGTGAGAACGGCATCATGCTGTCCGAAACCGAAGCGGGCGACCGTAATTGGAAGGTCGGACAGCAGGTCGACATCACCAGCCTGGACAAGAAGAACTACAAGGTCCAGGTCGTCGGCATCTACAAGGACACCCAGCTGCTCGGCCCGCTGGTCGCGCCGATGGCGCTGTACAACCAGGTGATGCCGGTGAGCTTCCGCACCAACTTCATCGTGCTCATCACCGCGCAGCCCGCCGCGGATCTGAAGGCGATGCGCACCGATCTGGAGAAGGCCGTCGATCAGTGGGCCGTGGTGCAGGTGCAGGACCGTGAGGATTTCAAGGGCGCACAGGGCAAGCAGATCAACACCATGCTCGCCATCCTGTACGGCCTGCTGGCGCTGGCGGTGGTGATCGCCATCCTCGGCATCGTCAACACCCTGGCGCTGTCGGTGGTGGAGCGACGCCGTGAGATCGGCATGCTGCGCGCGGTCGGTATGCAGCGGCCGCAGGTGCGGCGCACCATCTACCTGGAATCCATGCTGATCGCCATCTTCGGCGGTGTCGTCGGGGTGGCGCTCGGGCTGGTGCTCGGCGTCGGATTCCTGCGCACGCTCAAGGATCTCGGCCTGGCCACCATTTCGGTGCCGTGGGGTCAGATCGTGCTCATGGTGGTGAGTTCCGGCGTGGTCGGCGTGCTGGCGGCGCTGTGGCCCGCGGTGCGTGCGGCCCGGACGCCGCCGCTGGCGGCCATCGCGGACGTGTAGGGGTCAGCGGTTGTACAGGATCACCGTTACCACCACGATGATCAGCACCAGGGTCACCGTGGTGGCGGCGATGATCCAGCCGATCTGGCTCGAATTGCGTTCGGGCGCACGGTAGGCCGGTTGCTGGGTGGACTGCGGGGCGAAATTCGGCTGGTGCTGCTGATTCGGGTACGCCGGACCGGACACCGGATTCTGCCGATTGGGTGTCGGGGCCACGACCGGATTCTGATAGGCCGGTGCGGGATTCTGATATCCCGCACCCGAATTCGGATACGCCGGATTCGGCTGCACCGGATTCTGGTACAGCGGAACGGGATTGGATCCCGACATGGGTCGCTGCTGCTGCGGGGCCGGAACCACCGGCTGCGGCCGCACCGGCGTCGGCTGCCGTGGGACGACCGGCGGCGGCGCGACGATCGGCTGCGGTCGCGCCGGCGTCGGCTGCCGCGGCGGCACCGGGCGCGCGGTCAGCGCGTGCTCGACCGCGGCGGCGAATTCCGCACAGGACCGGAAGCGATCCTGCGGACGCTTGGACAGCGCCCGCGACAGCACCCCGTCGATGGCGCGCGGCAGCTCCGGCCGCAGCGGACTGGCGGGCGGGGGCGTCTGCTGCAGATGTCCGCGAATCACCGCCGCCGGGCTGGTGCCCTCGAACGGCACCACGCCGGTGAGCAATTGGAACAGCGTGCAGCCCAGTGCGTACTGATCCGAACGCCCGTCGATGGTGGCCCCGGTCAACTGTTCGGGTGAGGCGTACGCCAGGGTCGCGGTCACGGTGCCGGTCTGGGTGAGATGACCGGTGTCATCGCGCAGGCGGGCGATGCCGAAATCGGTGAGGTACACCCGTTCCCCGCCCGCACCGCCCGAGGAGCGGGCCAGCAGGATATTCGCGGGCTTCACATCCCGGTGCAGGACGCCACGCCCGTGCGCGTAATCCAGGGCCTTGGCCGTCTCGGAGACGATCTGCGCGGCCCGCAGCGGCGGCAGTGAAGCGGCCTTGACGGCGGAGGCGTTCACACCGTCGATGTACTGCATGGAGATCCAGAGCTGTTCACCCTCGGTGCCGCGGTCGTAGACCGTGACGATATTCGGATGATCCAGCTGGGCGACCAGATCCGCCTCCCGGATGAACCGGGCGCGAATCTCGTCATCGGTGAACATTTCCTGATTCAGCAGTTTCAACGCCGTCTTGCGCGGCAGGCGGGGATGCCGGGCCAGGTACACCGACCCCATACCGCCGCGGCCCAGTTCGCGTTCGATGACGAAACCGGCGAACACATCACCAGAGCGCACAGTCGAGCCCCCGTTTCCGAGTCAGATCAGGTTGGCAGCCTACCGTGCGGGTCGCGGCCGCCTCAGACGCTACATTCCACGGCTGTATATCTCAGCCCGCCTGCCCGGCGTTCACATGCGCCCACCGCTGCACGTCACCGCGATCGAGGGCGACCGCGAGCAGATCCGGGAAACGGTCCGGCGTACAGGCGAAAGCGGGCACGCCGAGGGCGGTGAGCGCGGCGGCGTTATCGCGGTCGTAGGACGGTGCGCCTTCATCGGAGAGGGCCAGCAGCACCACCACCTGTACGCCCGATTCCTTCATGCTGCGAATTCTGCGAAGCATCTCCGCGCGCACCCCGCCCTCGTAGAGATCGGAGATGAGCACGAACAGGGAGTCGGCCGGGCGGGTGATGAGCGACTGCGAATACGCGATGGCGCGATTGATATCGGTGCCGCCGCCCAATTGGGTGCCGAACAGGACATCGACCGGATCGGCGAGCTTATCGGTCAGATCCACCACGGCGGTATCGAAGACCACCAGCGAGGTCTTCAGCGAGCGCATGGAGGCCAGCACCGCGCCGAACACCGACGCGTACACCACGCTCGACGCCATGGACCCGGATTGATCGATGGCCAGCACCACATCCCGGCGCACCGCCTGTGCCTTGCGGCCGTAGCCGACCAGTCTTTCCGGCACCACCGTGCGCTGTTCGGGCAGATAGTGCGCCAGATTCTTGCGAATGGTGCGGTCCCAGTCGATATCCCGCAGTTTCGGCCGCGACACCCGCGCCGCGCGATTGAGCGCACCACCGACCGCGGCGATGGTCTGCGCCGCGATCCTGCGCTCGATCTCCCGCACCACCTTCTCCACCACCGTGCGCGCGGTGGCCTTGGTGGTCTCGGGCATCACCCGATTCAGGCTCAGCAGCGTGCCCACCAGATGCACATCCGGCTCGACCGCTTCCAAAAGCTCTGGCTCCAGCAGCAATTCGGTGAGATTCAGCCGATCCACCGCATCACGCTGCATGACCTCCACGACCGTCGACGGGAAATACCGCCGAATATCGCCCAGCCACCGCGCTACCTGTGGCGCGGACCCGCCCAGCCCGCCCGACCGCCGCCCGCTCGCGTTGGGGCGCGCATCGGCGTCGTACAGCGCCCCCAGCGCCCGATCCATGGCCACATCCTCGGCCCCGCCGAGCCCGCCCACGCTGGCTTCGGCCGCCCCGCCCAGCACCAATCTCCAGCGCCGGGACTGTGCGTCATCGGCGGTAATCGGCTCTGTCATCCCGCTACCCCCAGGATTTCGGCGACGGCGCGGAGCGCGAGTTCGCCACGGACGGTGTCGTATTCGGTACCTCCGGAAACGGAGGAGGCGGGCCCGCCATTGCGTACCGCCTGCCCGATGGCTTGGCGCTCACCGGATTCGAACGCGCCGAAGGTGCGGCGCAGCAGGGGCAGCGTGGCGACGAACTGGTCGTCGTCCAGTCCGGCGAGCCAGGTGTCGATGAGGCCCAACAGGTTTCGGTCGTGGACCAGGAGCAGGCCGCGGCCGCCCAGGAAGCCGTCGATCCAGGCGGCCTTCTCGGCGGGACTGTGGCCCACCGACAGGGCCGCGGATAGTCGGCGGGCGGATTCGGCGGCGTCGATGATGTCCGCGTCGGCCAGCAGGCGGACGGCGCGGCCGATCAGGGTGCCGTTGATACCGTCGCGATCGGCCAGCATGCGCAGGGCGGTCAGCCAGGTGGTGGTCGCCCATTCGTTCTCGCGGGCCGAAAGCGCCAGGTGCACAGCGTCTATCAGGGTGCGGAGCTCGGCGGCGCCGTCGGCGTCCAGGCCGGTGACCGCGCTCGGCAAGCCCGCGCAGACGCGGATGAGCAGGCCGTCCGCCACCCGGGTCAGCGCGGCGGAATCGGTGCCGCGGACATCGCCGTAGCGCAGCGTACGCAGCAGGCCGGGCAGCGCGGCCAGCAGGTGGGTGATGTCGTGATCGAGGGCCGCAACCGATTCCAGGCGGGTGATCAGGCCGTCGGTCGCGCCGCTCAGATCCGCGAGTAACGCCGACTCGAGCATTGCCGACACCTGGCCGACCGTCGCGTCCGGATTCGCCACGGTATCAAGCACTTTGGCTTCGGCGGCGGTGCGCAACGTGGTGCCCCAGCGCGCCGCCTCCACGATGGCGATGGCGAGTTCCGGTCGCCAGCGCAGCGTCCAGGTCTCCCGGAAGGTGCCGGTATTGCGCACCTGACTGTCGGTGAGCTGGCCCCAGCCGATGCCGAGTAGTCGAAGCTGGTGCAGCAGATGCGATTTCGCCATATCGCGTTCGGTGCGCAGATCCAGATCGATGACGCGTTCCAGGGCCTGCTGTTTGAGTCGCAACGTCCTGATTCGCGCGCGCAGATCCGCCTCCAGCGGGACGGTCGGCGTGCCCTCCGGAACCGAGCCCAGCGCCTCGCCCACCACCATTTCGGTGCTGACCAGGCGCAGCATGGTCTCGTCACCGTCGCACAGCACCGCGCGGGTCGCCTCGGTCACCTCCGACAGCCCGGCCAGCGGCCGTTCCCGCAGGATCGCGAGAGTCTCGGCGAGCCTTACCGATTCGATGATGTGCGCACTGGACACCGGCAGATCATGCGTGCGCAGCATGCCCGCGACCTTGGTGAGCCAGCGCACGATGGGCTGGTCGGTCTGGGTGAACAGGTGGTGATACCAGCCCGGCGAGGTAATGCCCGCGCCGTACCCGGAGGACGCGGCCAGCCGGGAATGCGTCCACGGCACCCAGGTCAGCGTGGCCTTCCCCTTGGGCAGGCCCTTGAGCACGCGGGCATCCGCGGCGGCCGGGCCGAGCTTGCCGGACAGCGCCGGACCGTGCCAGGCCCCGCACACGATGGCCAGGCGTTGTGCGCCGTCCTTCAACGACTTTCGCATGACCTGCCGCATATGCGCCTCACGGCGCAGCGTGTGCTCATCGATATCGGCGTTCTCCCGCAGCGCCGTCATGGCCTCGTTCACGGCATCGAAAATGTCGGCGTCCGAGGAGGATTCGACGACCGCGTCCCACCAGCGCTCGGCATCGTCGTAACCGCCCGCCGCGGCGAGTTCGGCCAGGGGGTCGCCGCTGTCACCCGGCTCGGTCTCGAGGGCCAGCGTCATGGCGGCGGGCAGATCGAAAAACCCCACGGGCACGGTGTTCTCGGCCCCGTACCGCATCGCCTGCCATTCCGGGGAGAACACCGCGAACGGCCACAGCGCGGCCTTGGCGGGCTCATCCGGGTGGTAGCCGAGCAGGGCCACCGGCGGTTCCATCCCGTCGGCGGTGACGAAGCCGAGCAGCGGATCGGCATCGGCCGGACCCTCGATGAGAATGGCGTCCGGGGAGAACTTCTCCAGCGCCAGGCGCAGCGAACGCGCCGAACCGGGTCCGTGATGGCGGATGCCGAAGATCCGGGTCTCCGCCGTCACGGTGGTGGTGACGGTGCTCATCAGCTCACCTCGCGGCAGGCCCGGTAGAAGTCGGCCCAATCGGCGCGCTGGCGTACAACGGCTTCCAGGTATTCGGTCCACACCACCGAATCCGCGACCGGATCCTTGATGACCGCGCCCAGCACCGCGCCCGCGATATCGGCGGGGCGCAGAATGCCGTCGCCGAAATGCGCGGCCAGCGCCAGACCATTGGTGATCACCGAGATCGCCTCGGCGGTGGAGAGCGTGCCGGACGGTGATTTGAGCTTGGTGCGGCCGTCCTCGGTCATGCCCGAACGCAGTTCGCGGAACACCCGCACCACGCGCCGCACCTCCTCGGCGGCGGCGGGCACGGCGGGCAATTCCAGTGCGGCGCCGAGCTGTTCGACCCGGCGGCTGACGATCGCCACCTCCTCATCCTCCCCGGCGGGCAGCGGCAGCACCACGGTATTGAAGCGGCGGCGCAGCGCCGAGGACAGCTCGTTCACGCCGCGATCGCGATCATTGGCGGTGGCGATCAGATTGAAACCCTTGGCCGCCTGCACTTCCGAACCCAGTTCGGGCACCGGCAGCGTCTTCTCCGACAGCACGGTGATGAGCGCGTCCTGCACATCGGACGGGATGCGGGTGAGCTCCTCCAGGCGCGCGATGGATCCCGCGCGCATGGCCGTCATGATCGGGGACGGCACCAGCGCGGCATCGCTCGGACCCTCGGCGAGCAGGCGCGCGTAGTTCCAGCCGTAGCGGATGGACTCCTCCGCGGTGCCCGAGGTGCCCTGCACCAGCAGTGTCGAGCGACCCGACACGGCGGCCGCGAGATGTTCGGACACCCAGGTTTTCGCGGTACCGGGGACGCCGATGAGCAGCAGGGCGCGATCGGTGGCCAGGGTGGCGACCGCGACCTCCATGAGGCGGCGCGGGCCCACGTACTTCGGGCTGATCACGGTGCCGTCGGACAGAGTGCCGCCCAGCAGATAGGTGACCACCGCCCACGGCGACAACTTCCAGGACGGCGGGCGCGGCCGGTCATCGGCGGCGGCGAGCGCGGTGAGTTCGTCGGCGAAGGTCTGTTCGGCATGCGGGCGCAGCAGGGCGTCCTGCGATGAAATCGTGGTCACTTCAGCTCCTCGAGCATTGCTCTGCGTTGGGTGAGGTCGTAGGTGAGTTGATCGAAAGCCTGCTCCCAGTACGGATCTCCGCATTTGCGGGCGATCGCGGTCACCATGTCGGCGGTGTCCACCGGGAAATGCGCCGAGGCCGCGCGGAACAGGGTGCGATAGGAGGCGGGCCGCAGGCTATTGGGCGTGCCCGGGCGATCCGCGCTGAGCTGGGCCCGCTCCAGCAGCAGGCGCAGCACATGTTCGGCCATGGGACCGGGCCACGGATGCGGCATGGCGCGCAGCAGTGATTCGATCTCGGCGAGCCAGCTGCTGTCCAGACGGCACAGATGCCGGATCTGATCCGCCAGGGGTTGCAGGGCGAAGAGTTCGCGCAGCGTCTCGCCGGCCGAGCCGCCCTCCTCCTGTGCGGCATAGGCGGCGAAGAGTTCCCGCGCCCAAGCCGGATTGCGCTGTGCCAGTGCGGCATCGGCCCAGCCCGCGAACATGGGGCCGCGCATGGCCTCGGTCATGGCGGCGCGCACCGCCTGCTCGGGCGGGCCGAGGACCCGCTCCCAATGCGAGAGCGGAGTCGCCGCGACCACCCGGTGCAGCCATTCGGCGGCCAGATCGGGTGCGCCGTCGGCGCGATAGACGGTGTAGCCGTACGGATCTCCGACGCCGTCGCGGCGCGCGGCATCGTCCAGCACGCCCGGACCGGTGGTGGTCAACTCCGGCCTGCGCAGTTTGCGGCCGAAGGTGAGCCAGGCGGCGGCCCGCTCGGTCATGCGCCCCGCGAAATGCGAATCCTGCAGCCTGCCCAGTAGATCGGCCGCCGTGCGTCGCACCTCGGCCCGCCGATCGTCCAGCGCGGTCTCCAGCAGTGCCTCATCCATGAGCGAGAGCCCATCGGCGAACACCGCCAGCAATTCCGCCTTACCCGGCCCGGATTCGGTACCCCAGGTACCCGCCAGCGCATCCCGCGCGGCAATGGGATCGCGACGTCGCAACTGCGCCAGCCACACCCGCCGCTCGGCGGCCCGCCCGTGCGACCACACCGAATCATCTCTCACGTCCGCCCGCACCAGCGCCCGCCACCCCGGATGCTGCGCCGCCAGCCACCGCCCGCGCGCCCCAGCCAGCCGCAACAGCGGCTCCCGTTGCAACGCAAGCGCTTTCGCCCGATCCAGCAACACGCTCACCAGCGCGTCCGGAGCCCGCAATTCCCGCTCCTCAGCCGCCGCCAGCCACTCATCCAGAAACGGCGAACTGGTGGAGAGCAACTCCGCCAACCGCGCCGAAGCGGCAACCGAAAGCCGCAGCCGCTGATCATCATCCGCGGCCGCGGGCAGATCCACCGCCAGCGCGCCCACCCCACCCCGCGCAAAACAGTCCTGCAGCGCAGCGGATTCGAGCAACACCGCCGCGCTTTCTTTGCCCGGGCCGCCGGATGTCGAGGTCTCCCCGGCTGCTTGATGCACTGCCGGATCGGCCTCGCCGAATTGATGTGCGGCCGAGGTGCTTTCGCCGGGCCGGGGCGGAATGGCGGAATTCGCGTCCGGCTGCTCGCCGAGCCGGTGGGCCAGCGCGGCGACCGGGGCGGCCAGTTCGTCCCGGTTCGCCGGTCGGCGGGCGGTGCCGATCAACGCGGCTGAGACCAATTCCGCACTGCCCGCTTGGGATTCGGTGGAGCTGGGCGGAGCGGCGGGAGTGGTTGCCTCCATGAGGTCGATATTGATCACCGTCCCGTCGAGCAGGGCGGCGACGGGAATCAGCCCGTCGGCGGTCCACTCGCCGATCACCCCCACCGGGTGTCCGCCGGACAGGCCGAGCAGTTGCCAGGGCTCGCCGTGGTCGGCGGCGATCGGGAGGGCGGTGCCGTCCGATTCGGCTATGTACCAGCCGCTTTCGTCGCGGGCCGGTACCACGCCGGTGAGCAGCACGGGCCAGGAGCGCAGGAAGGGGTCGGCCCCCACCGCGCGCGCGTGGGCGGTGAGCGCCGCGTCGATTCCCCAGGTGCGCTCGGAGTTGGGGATGGTTGTGAATGGATCCGGCAGGCCGTGGCGGGTGCCCCAGAGGGCGCGCAGGGGGTTCGCACCAGGGTAGAAGTGCAGGTCGGCGTCGATCATGAAGCCCGGGGGCGGGGTGTCCTGGGGGAAGCCGGGGCCGCCGTGTTTGTGGTCGATCAGCAGGGCCCAGCGGCCGGATTGCCTGCCGAGCAGCCAGATTCGGCGGGTGTAGATGGCTTCCTCGTTGGTGATGCGGGTGCCAAGGACCATCCAGGTGTCGCGGACCGGGGGTGTGGCGCGGACGGATTCGGTGCCGGTCTGGTAGCCGATATGGGTGCGGACGCTGGCGGCCAGGGTGGGGGAGAGGGTGTCCAGGCGGCGGTGGGCGGTGGCCAGCAGGTGCAGGCGGGCGTATTCGCGCAGCAGCAGGCGCGGCCAGTCGGAATGGGTTGCGGTGCGCGGCAATTGGCGCAGGACGGCGGCGACGCCGGGGGCCTTGGCGTCGACCATGCGCTTGGCCACGGACTCGAAGGTCGCCATCGAACGGTCCGCCGAGGCCAGGCCGGTGCGGATCTGGTCGGTGAGCCAGATATCCAGATCGGCGAGACCGGCGGTGACCAGGGCGCGGCGCTGATCGGCGGTGGCGCTGCCCGCCGGGGTGGTCGTGGTCGGCGAATTCGATTCGGATGCGGCCTTTTTCGCATCGCGCGCGGCACGATCGGTTTCGCGCGCGGCGCGACCGGCCAGCCATTCACCCGCGAAATCGGCGACGGTATCGGTAGCTGGAATTTCGCCCTCGGACCAGGCGAGCATTAGCGAAAGCGCGTGTTTGCACGGGAATTTACGGCTCGGGCAGGAGCATTTGTACGCGGGCCCGGCGGTGTCGACGACGGTTTGGTAGGGGCGACCGCCGCTGCCCTGGCACAGGCCCCAGAGCGCGGTGTCGTGCCGTCCGGTGCCGTTCCACTTGCCGCGCAGCTTGCGGGCGGCGGTGAGCGATGTGGCATCCGGAGCCAGCGCCGCGATCTGATCAGCGGTCCAGGCGGTGGTCATCGAGCCCCCTTCGTTCGTTCACCGCATTTCTATCGCAGAGCACCGACAAGTGCGCGGCGACGTCAATAGCCGCTATTTTGCTGAAAGCGCTGTGTGAAAAGGCAATTCGAACCGTGCCCCGGTAACGCCGCGCGCCGCCGGTAAAGTGCCCGATATGTCCCGCGTAGCGATCGAATACTGCACCCAGTGCCGCTGGCTTCTGCGTGCGAGCTGGATGGCCCAGGAATTGCTGACCACCTTCACCACCGATCTGTCCGAGGTCGCGCTGGTACCCGGCGAGGGCGGGGTGTTCCGCATCACCGTGGACGGCGAACAGCTCTGGGATCGCAAGGCGGACGGCGGTTTTCCCGATATCGCCGTCCTCAAGCAGCGCGTTCGCGACCGGGTCGCTCCCGGCCGCTCGCTCGGTCACACCGATAGGAAGGACGCCGAACCGGTCATCGACCAGTCCTGACGTTCAGCAGCAGCCACCGCCACCACAGCAACCCCCGCCGCCGGCCATCGGCACCTGCGGTGCGGCGGCGGGCATGCTGCCCCCGCGATTCACCGTTCCGAACGTGGTCAGCAGTTTTACGGTGTCCGAATGCCCCTGCGGGCAGTCGGCCGGATCCGAGGACTCCGCCATCGGACGGGACTTCTCGAACGTGTCGCCGCAGCTGCGGCATCGGTACGCATAACTCGGCACCCGCCCAGCGTAGCGAATCGCGGGTGACGATCCGGCAACCTCAACCGATGCACTCGGTACTCTCGATTTACGGAGTACGAGGAGGTGGCTGTGAGCACTCGAGTCTTCGAGACACTGCAGGACGAGGGCATCGATCCGGTCGCACGGACCGAATTCGGCGAGGTCAGGGGCCGACGCGAGGGTAAGACCGCGGTCTGGCGCGGCATTCCGTACGCCGCGAGCGCGGGTGGGCCGAACCGATTCCGGCCCCCGCAACCCCCGCACCGCTGGGATGGCGTGCGCGATTGCGTGAGTTTCGGTGAGATAGCGCCGCAGAGCGCGGGCTTCGTCCCGGTGGACTCCGGTTTGCGGATGGGCGAGAACTGCCTCTGGCTCAATGTGTGGGCCCCGGCCGCCGCCACCGAGGAACCCCGCCCGGTCATGGTGTGGTTCCACGGCGGCGCGTACTGCCTGGGCACGGCCGCGCAGGCCATCTACGACGGCCGGAAACTGTCCGAAATCGGCGATCTCCTCGTGGTCACGGTGAACTACCGGCTCGGCGCGCTCGGCTTCCTGGACCTGTCCTCGCTCGGCGCGGATTTCGTGCCGAATCTGGGCCTGCACGATCAGATCTTCGCCCTGGAATGGGTGCGCGACAATATCGCGGCCTTCGGCGGCGATCCGAGCAATGTCACCATCTTCGGCGAATCCTCCGGCGCGGGCTGTGTCACCGCCCTGCTCACCTCACCGCGCTCGGCCGGGCTGTTCCATCGCGCCATCGCCGAATCCCCGCCCGCCACCACGGTTTTCGGGCCGGAGCGCACCGCGGGCGTGGCCCGCCGCTATCTGGAGATTCTGGAACTGCCCGAATCCCGCGCGGGTGAACTGCTGGAATTGCCGATCGAACGCATCGCCACGTCCGCCGGGACGCTCTTCGACGAGGTCCCGACCAAGGAACCCGGCCGCCTGGCCGCGGTCCCGGTGGTGGACGGCGATCTGCTGCCCGCCTATCCCACCGAACGCTTCCGCGAGGGCCGCTCGCACCGGGTGCCGCTGATCATCGGCACCAATAGGGACGAGGCGTCCATGTTCCGGCTGTTCCGCTCGCCGATCATGCCGGTCACCCCGGAAGCGGTGAACTCCATGCTGCTCGGTGTGGCCGCCGAACATCCGGGCCTGTCACCGGAGCGCATCGCCGAGATCGCCTCCGCGTACGCGGTCACCTCCGCGCGCGGGGCGCTGAGCATGTCCACCGATGCCGCGTTCCGCATGCCCGCGCACTGGGTGGCGGAAGCGCATTCGGCGCATTCACCGACCTGGATGTACCGCTTCGACCACGCCACGCCGATGCTCAAGGCGGCCCGGGTCGGTGCGGGGCACGCCTGCGAATTGCCCTACGTCTTCGGCAATTTCGGATCCTTCGACCGCGACCCCACCTTCTGGCTCGGCGGACGCAAAGCGGCACAGGAGGTTTCGGGCCGGATCATGCGCCGCTGGACCGCCTTCGCCACGCACGGCGTGCCCGCGGCCATCGACGGCTCCAAACACTGGCCGCCGTACACCGTCGCCGAGCGCAAGACCCTGGTCATCGACGCCGCCGACCGCATCGTCGAGGATCCGGACGGCGAACGCAATTCCATCTGGGGCGATGAGGTCGTCGGCTTCTACTGAGCTCGATCCGGGATCCCCACCGCCACAATGGATCCCGGGTCGACCCGCCCGGGTTACACCGTCGCGGTGGCCCGGCGGCCCAAATTGACCGGCAGCCGCGCGTACCCGTGCAGCGTGTACAGCGGCCGCCGTTCCGGCGTCCCCGACAGCGCCAGCTCCGGGAAGCGATCGAACAGTGAGCGCAGCGCGTATCCGGCCTCCATGCGCGCCAGGCTCGCACCCAGGCAGGTGTGGATACCGCTGGAGAACGTCAAGTGGTCCTTGGCATTCGAGCGCGTGATGTCGAATCGATCCGGATTCTCGAACATCTTCGGATCCCGATTCGCCCCGGCCAGCGACAGCACCACCACGCTGCCCTTGTGCAGCGTCACCCCGCCGAGTTCGGTATCGCACAGCGCCGTTCGCGCCGTGCTCTGCACCGGCGCGTCGAAACGCAGCACCTCCTCGACCGTCTGCGGCCACAGTTCGGGCTCGGTGCGCAGCCGCGCCAACTGCTCCGGATGCGCAAGCAACTGCACCACGCCATTGCCGATGAGGTTGACGGTGGTCTCGAAACCCGCGCCCATGAGCAGGCTGGCGGTGGCCTTGAGTTCGCGATCGTCCAGATCGCCCGCGATCACCAGGCTGCTGAGGATGTCGTCACCGGGTTCGCGGCGCAGCCGCGCGATGTGCTCGTCCAGATAACCGTCCATATTGATCATGGCGGTGGCGGCCTCGCGCCAGGTGCGCCAGGCGATGCCGAAGTCCAGCAGCGGGCTGGCGGCATCACCCCACGCCAGGAATTGCTTCCGGGATTCCTGTGGGAAGCCCAGCATTTCGGCGATGATGGCGATCGGCACCTGCGCCGCGTAATCCTCGATGAGATCCGCGGACCCGTCCTCGGGCAGCGCGTGCAGCAGTTCCGCGGTCACCGATTCGATCCGCTCGCGCAGTCGTCCGATGGCGCGCGGGGTGAACGCGGCCGACACCGATTTGCGCAACCGGGTGTGCTCGGGCGGATCGATCACCAGCATGGACGGCGGCTCCACCGGATTCGGCGGCAGTTCCGCGGCCCGGATCAGCTTGGTCAGCGGCCCGGGCAGCTGCACATTGTGCGCACCGAAAATGCCGAAGCGACTGTCCCGCAACGCGGCCCGGGTCAACTCGTAATCGGCCGTCGCCCAGCCGACCGGACCCTTGTACAGCCGCCCGCGCCCGCGCAACTCCTCGATATGCGGGTACGGGTCGTACAGACCGGAGGTGCTGCCGACCAATTGCGCGAACGGGTCACCCCGCCTGGCCTGAAATCGCAGCGCGTACCTGGGTGTGCCCTGCTCCAGCAGCCACCGTAACCAGTATCGCGGGCTCATCATCGCTGAACTCCCATCCTCGGATGCCTCCACCGTACGGAAAACCGGTGTGACGAAAAACATCCCGAAGAGGGAATCGGAAATCCTCCCGTGGCAGGAGTCAGGAACGCTGCGCGGTAACCCGCTCACTGGTGACGCGACGCTCGCGCGCGGCCGGGTCCGGGTTCGCGACCTGCACCAATGACGCTCCGGACGCCAGCACGGCGACCAGCCCATCGATCAATTCGGCCGGGGTTTCCCACGGGGTCGAGGACAGCACCCGATCCTCGGCGGTGAAGCCCTGGCGCGCAGCGGATTTGCGGGCCTCCTCGAAGACCTCCGATACCGAGGTGCCGTCCAGCGCACAGCCGATACCGCTGGGCCGGAACTGATCCCCGTGCACGCGCACCGCGGTCGCGTAATCGGTGACGCCGATCGGCAGATCCCGCACCGGCATACCCATCGGATCCAGCGACAGCGCCGCCACCTCCGGAATATCACCCGCCTCGGCGATCCGGTCGGCGGTCACGAGGGCGAGTTCGGCGTCCGGGTCGGCGTGCAACACCACTTCCACCCCGGCCCACCAGCAGCCCAGCAGGACCGCCGCGGTCTGCCAGTGCGCGGGCAGCAGCACCGCCACCCGGGAACCGGCCGAGAGCCCGAATTCGTCGCGAATCATATTGGCGGTCTTGGCCGCCCAGTTGGCCAGCGTGAGCGCGGATAGCTCGATGCGCGCTCCGGTGGCGTCGTCGTAATAGGTGATGCGCGGGCCCGCGGGATCGCGGGCGAGGATGGGGTCGAGCACCGCTTCGGTGAGGGTCTCGTTCAGTTCACGCATTTCGGTCCGTTCTTACCGGCATCGATGGGTGGGGCGGGCGGCACCGGGGTCATCGTGGTGGAGCTGCTGGTGGTGGGGTCGAAGGCGGTGCTGCTCGTCGCCGAACCGGGACCAGAGTAGTCACTCGCCAGCACCACCCGGATCGAGCCCTCCGGCATACCGCTCTGCGAGAACACCGGCAGCCCGCCCAGCGCCTTGCCCACCGCGCGCGCTTTGGTGTCACCGCTGCTCGCCGCCAGCACCCGACTGCTCTGAATCGGGCCGCCGATCCAATTGTCCACCGTGCCGGTGCGGAAACCCTTGCCGGTCAGCGCCTGTGCGGCCTGGCCCGCCAAACCGCCGGTGCCGCTGGCGTTGTAGATGTCCACCGTGATGGTGGAGGGGTCCACACCGCCGGTCTCCTCGTGCGGGTCATTGTCCTCACCGATGGTTTTGGCGACGTACTTCTGCACCGCGACCGGATCGACCCGGACCACCGATTCGCCCTCATCGGTCCAGCCGTTGAGATCCTTCACCGGGATGGTCTCGAACTTCACCTGACCACCGGACAAATCCTGCAATTGGTTCATGAACGACAACACATCCCAGCCGTCGTCGAGTACGACGGTGCGGCCCACCGCATCACTGAGATCCTTCAGGCGGCCCGGGCTGGTCAGCGTCTTGGCGCTCAGCACCTGATGCACCAGCTGCGCCATGTACACCTGCTGGCGCACGATTCGATCCAGATCGCCGCGGGGCAGCTCATGGCGTTGCCGTACGAAGCTCAAAGCCTCGGGGCCATTGAGTTTTTGGGGTCCGGCGGGGAAGTCCGCGCCCGACATCGGTTCGTACACCGGATTGTTCAGGCAGACGTCCACACCGCCGACCGCGTCGGTGAGCAGTACGAAGCCGAGCAGGCCGACCTCGGCGTAATGGTCGACGGTGATACCGGTCAGGTTCGCGACCGATTTGATCAGCGCCTGCCGTCCGGACTGGGTGGATCGCTTATCCGCGTCGGTCGCGGAAACGCCCTTGTCCAAGAGCTTCTGCTGTTCGGTCAATTTGGTCGCGCCGTACGCCGAATTGATCTTGCCCATACCGATGCCCGGAATATCGACGTACGAGTCGCGCGGAATCGAGATGGCCGTCGCGGATTCACCGTTGTTCGGCACCCGGATCAGCACGATGGTGTCGGTATTGAGGCCCACCTCATCGCCCGCGTGCAACATGGCCCGCTCATCCTCGGACAGCGGATTGCCGTGCGCGTCGGTGCGGGAATCGATGCCCACCATGAGAATGTCGACCGCGCCGTCCTTCTCCCCACCCAGCCCGAGATTGCCGATCCGCTCGATGCTGGACACCAGCTCGTCCACGCTGTGCCAGCCCAAACCGGTGACCACCAGCACCAGCACCGCGGCCGCCGCCGCGAGCGCACGCATCGGATTCGCGCGCTGTCCGCCGCCCCACGACCTCTTCCCTGCGGGGCGGCGCGACGGTAGCGGCGCGGATGCCCTGGTGGATTGCGACACCCTCGACTTCCTCTCAGTGCTCGGCCGACCACACCCGAGCTTCCGGGTGACATCGATGGACTTCCCCCAATTGCTGAGGCTAGACGCGTGGCCGGACATGTTCGTGTAGCCCGCGCTCCGTGAGTCGTGCGTCCGCGCGAGCGGGTTGCGCACTCGAAGCCGGGCATCACCGCAGGCAGACTCGGGCGCGACCGGGCCACCTCGGACATGCCAGACTGACCGCCGTGACTTCTCCCGCCGTGACGCCAATCACCGCGCGGCTCGTGGTGACAGGTGCGCACGGACAGCTCGGCCGCGCGCTGCTGGCGCTCGCACCCGATGCCCGCGGTTACGGCCGTGCCGAACTCGATATCACCGATCCGGATGCCGTACGCGCGGTGCTGAATCCGGGTGATGTGGTGCTGAACTGCGCGGCCTACACCGCCGTCGACAGGGCCGAATCCGATGTGGACGCGGCCTTCGCCGTCAATGCCACCGGACCGGCCGTGCTGGCGGCGGCCTGTGCCGAAGCCGGGGCGCGGCTGGTGACGGTCTCCACCGATTACGTCTTTCCGGGCGATGCCGAAAAACCGTATGAGCCGGGCGATCCGACCGGACCGTCGACGGTGTACGGCCGATCGAAATTGGCCGGGGAACAAGCGGTGCTGGACCTTGACCCGAATGCGCGCATTGTCCGGACCGCCTGGGTCTACACCGGGCGGGGCACCGACTTCGTCGCCACCATGCGGCGGCTCGAAGGTGAGCGCGAGACCGTGAACGTGGTCGCGGATCAGCTCGGATCACCCACGTACGCACCGGATTTGGCAGCCGGACTGCTGGAACTGGCGGCTCGCTCGGACGATCCCGCGATCCCGCGCGTCCTGCACGCCACCAATGCCGGACAGGCCACCTGGTTCGAGCTCGCGCAGGCCGTGTTCGCGGGTATCGGCGCTGATCCGGGGCGTGTACTCCCGTGCGGCACCGCCGATTTCCCGAGACCGGCTCCGCGCCCGGCATATTCGGTCCTTTCGGGCAAATCCTGGGCCGCCGCCGGGCTCACCCCGCTCCGGGATTGGCGAGCGGCACTGAACGACGCGCTGTCCGCCATCTCCGACTAGGCTGGGCGTCCGTGAGCCCCTCGGATTCTGCTGAAAAGCCGACGCTGGCCGTCGTCACGGTGACCTACTCGCCCGGTGAGCACCTGCAGCACTTCATCAGCACGCTAGCCACCGCCACCAGCGAGAAGCCTCAGGTCATCCTGGCCGACAACGGTTCAACGGACGGCGTGCCGGAATTGATCGCCGACGCCAACGCGCATGTGCGCCTGCTACGCACCGGCGGCAATATCGGATACGGCGGCGCGATCAATCGCGCGGTCGCGGAGATCGATCCGGACATCGAGTTCATCGTCATCGTCAACCCGGATATTCGCTGGCATACCGATTCCATCGACGAACTGCTGACCGCCGCCCGCCGCTGGCCGCGCGCCGGAGCCCTCGGACCCAAGGTCCTCGAACCGGACGGCTCGCTGTACCCGTCCGCGCGTTCGGTGCCCGGCCTGGCCGACGGCGCCGGACACGCCATCCTCGGCACCATCTGGCCCGGCAACCCCTGGACCCGCCGCTACCGCCAGGAGAACGAACAGATCTCCGAGCGGACCGTGGGCTGGCTGTCCGGTTCCTGCCTGCTGGTGCGCCGCGCCGCCTTCGACGCCATCGAGGGATTCGACTCCCGGTACTTCATGTACATGGAGGATGTCGACTTCGGTGATCGCATGGGCCGGGCGGGCTGGCACAATGTGTTCGTGCCGTCCGCCGAGGTCACCCATGCCAAGGGGCACGCCGCGGGTCGCCATCCGGAAACGATGCTCCCGGCGCATCACGCCAGCGCCTACCGTTTCCAGGCCGACCGGCATCCGCACTGGTGGCAGGCTCCGCTCCGGGTCGCGCTCAAGGCTGGACTTGCGATCCGCTGCAGGCTTGCGGTTCGATCCGCACTGCGCGAACGCGACAAGGCGGACGCGCTCAACTGACAACCCACACCACAGGGGAGATGATGGCGAACAGCGGCAATGCTGCCGGGTCCACGGACGCGGTGATCCTGGTCGGGGGCCAGGGCACCAGATTGCGTCCACTGACCCTGTCCGCCCCGAAACCGATGCTGCCCACGGCCGGACTGCCGTTCCTGCAGCATCTGCTGGCCCGCATCGCCGATGCGGGCATCACCCACGTCGTACTCGGCACCTCCTACAAGGCGGAGGTGTTCGAGGAACACTTCGGTGACGGCTCCGAACTCGGCCTCGAACTCGAATACGTCACCGAGACCGAGGCGCTGGGCACCGGTGGCGGCATCCGCAATGTGCTGCCCAAACTGCGCGCCGACACCGTCATGGTGTTCAACGGCGATGTGCTCGGCGGCACCGACCTCAACGGTGTGCTGGAAACCCATCACGCCTCCAACGCCGATGTCACCCTGCACCTGGTCCGCGTCGGCGATCCGCGCGCCTTCGGCTGCGTCCCCACCGACGAAACCGGCCGCGTCACAGCCTTCCTGGAGAAGACCCAGGATCCGCCGACCGACCAGATCAACGCCGGTTGCTACGTCTTCCGCCGCGAATACATCGAGAAGATTCCGGCGGGCCGCCCGGTCTCGGTGGAACGCGAAACCTTCCCCTCCCTGCTCGCCGAGGGCGCGCACATCCAGGGCCACGTCGACACCTCCTACTGGCGAGACATGGGCACCCCCGAGGACTTCGTCCGCGGTTCCGCCGATCTCGTCCGCGGCATCGCCCCCTCCCCGGCCCTGCCCGGCCAGCGCGGCGAATCCCTCGTCCACCCCAGCGCGGGCGTAGCCCCCGGCGCACTCCTCATCGGCGGCACGGTCGTAGGCCGCGGCGCCGAGGTAGGCGCCGGCGCCCGCCTCGACGGCGCGATCCTCTTCGACGGCGCCTGCGTCGAAGCCGGTGCCACCGTCGAACGCTCCATCGTCGGCTTCGGCGCCCGCATCGGCCCCCGAGCCCTCGTCCGCGACGGCGTAATCGGCGACGGCGCGGTAATCGGCGCCCGCTGCGAACTCCTCCGCGGCGCCCGCATCTGGCCCGGCGTAGACATCCCCGACGGCGGCATCCGCTTCAGCACCGACGTCTGATCACCGAGCCGATCGCAGTCCGCGATCGGCACCTCACCTGCTTGACGAAGCAATCGGCCGCCCCCAGTTGGGGGCGGCCGATTTGCGTTGTGGGGGAGGGGGTTCAGCGTTCCCACTTGCCGGGGTTGAGGTGGAAGCCGGCTAGGGCGGTGGCGTGGCCGTGGCCCATTCCGTATTCGGTTTTGAGGTGGTCTACCAGGGGTTTTTGGGTGGTGATGCCGGTTTCGGCGAGGAGGGTGAACCAATCGTCTACGGAGCGGCCGTATTTGGCTTCGATGGAGGGGAAGTAGTAGGCCGGGCCGTGCGGCTTGGTGGTTGCCATGGGTCGCTCCTTCGTGTGCGTGGTTGTAGGAGAAGACGATTCGGGGGTGTGGAAATCATCGGGCGGTGACGGAGGTCACGGCGGGGGAGGTGAGGGCGGGGGTGCGGGGTTCGCGGAGCAGGAGGGCGCCGGTGAGGATGACCAGGGCGGCGGTGAAGCCGTGGATGCCGAAGGCGGCGGCCTTGGAGCCGTGGTAGCTCAGCACGGTGGTCATATCTCCGAGGGGGATGAGCGAGACCACCAGCAGGGTGATGCCGAGGGCGTAGCGCTGGCCGGCGGCGAGCAGGGCCAGGATCAGGATGCCGGAGGCGGTGTCGCGGACGCCCTTGAGATTCATGAAGGCGGTGGCGTCGCCGTGCGGCCATTCGGGCAGGCCGAAACCGGTGGCGATGGTCTGCGGGGTGATCAGGTAGCTGATGCCGATGTAGAGGATGAAGGCCGCGCCGATGACGGACAGGGCGGTGGCGATGCGGGAGATGTTCACTGTAGCTCCAAAATCTAGCGCTGCTAACTGATGTGGATAACGCTAGATCATGCACGGGTAGTTTGTCTAGCGATGCTAGAGTTCTTGGTATGAGCGCCATACAGACCCGCAAGGAACGCGAACGCGCCGATCGACATCAGCGCATCATCGACACCGCTCGCGAACTCGCCGAGACCAAGGGCTGGGAAGCGGTCACCATTCGCCGCCTCGCCGACGCCATCGAATACAGCCAGCCGGTGCTCTACAGCCATTTCGCGGGCAAGGACGCCATCGTCGCCGCGGTCGCCGAACAGGGCTGCGCCGAACTCGCCGTCGCCACCCGCGAGGCCCGCGAACGAGCCGCCACCCCCGAGGCCGGACTCATCGCCGTCACCGAGAACTACCTGACCTTCGCCCGCGACAGCGCCGCGCTCTACGACGCCATCTTCCTGCTGCGCACCGATCTGAAATTCGGTCCCGAGGCGCCGCAGGCGCTCAAGGACGCGTTCCTGGAACTGCTGCACACCTTCGCCCCGTTCGCCGGATCGCACGATGTGGAAACCTTCACCGAGGTCGCCTGGTCCGCGCTGCACGGCCTCGCCACCCTCGATCGAGGTGGCCGACTGCGGCCGGACTTTCGCGATCAGCGTATGGAAATCTTTATCGCCCAGTGGGTCCGGCCCGCCTGATCCGGGCAACCGAGGGCGGGGTTCGTCACGGTCGCGGCACACCCGGGTGCGGCGCGCATAGGCTGTGGTCATGGCTGACGCGGTGGTGGTCGGATCGGGGCCCAATGGGCTTGCGGCGGCGGTGATCCTGGCTCGGGCGGGGCTCGAGGTCGAGGTCTACGAGGCCGCCGACACGATCGGCGGCGGCTGCCGCACCGGGGAGATCACGCTGCCCGGATTCCGGCACGACCTGTGCGCCGGGGCGCATCCCATGGCGGTGGCGTCCCCGTTCTTCCGCGCCTTCGATCTGAAGGCGCACGGCGTGGAATTGCTTACCCCGCAGGTCTCGTACGCGCATCCGCTGGATGGCGGGCGCGCCGGTCTGGCCTGGCGCGATCTGGAACAGACCGCGGACGGACTCGGCCGCGACGGCGGCTCCTGGCGGCGGCTGTTCGGCCCGCTGGTGCGCAAATGGGAGGACCTCGTCGGCCTGATCATGTCGGATCTGCGCCATCCGCCCATCGATCCGACCGGACTGCTGCATGTGGACCCGGGCGTCGAACTGCGCATCGCGCGCCGCATGCTGGAGCAGTCGACACCGCTGTGGGACTTGCGTTTTCGCGAGGATATCGCGCCCGCACTGCTGACCGGCGTTGCCGCGCACGCGATTCGGCCGCCGCGCAGCCTGCCCGGCGCGGGCGTCAGCCTGCTGCTCGGCACCCTCGCCCACGCGCGCGGCTGGCCGGTCCCGCGCGGCGGCAGTCAGGCCATCGTCGATGCGCTCGCGGCCGATCTGCGCCGCAACGGCGGTCGCGTCATCACCGGGCACCGGGTCGACTCCATCGACGAATTCGATTCCGCGCGAGCGGTATTGCTGGATCTGGCCCCCGCCGAACTCCAGCGCATCGCCGCGAATCGCCTGCCGAGCCGATACAACCGCGCGCTGAACAACTTCCGCTACGGCGGCGCGGCCTGCAAGGTGGATTTCGCGCTCTCCGGCCCGGTGCCATGGCAGGCGCGCGGCTGCGAACGCGCGGGCACCCTGCACCTGATCGGCAGCCGCGCCGAGGCCGTCGCCGCCGAAAAAGCCGTCGCCGCAGGCGATCACGCCGACAGCCCGTACGTACTGTCCATCCAGCCCGGCGTCGTCGACGACACCCGCGCCCCCGCCGGGCAGCACACCTTCTACACCTACGCGCACGTCCCGAACGGTTCCACCCGCGATATGACCGAGGCCGTCACCGCCCAGGTGGAACGCTTCGCCCCCGGCTTCCGCGATCTCATCCTGGCCAGCACCGTCCGCACCGCCGCCACCATGCCCGCGCACAATGCCAACTACATCGGCGGCGATATCTCCGCGGGCGCGATGACCTTCCGCCAGACCGTTTTTCGCCCCGTCCCGCGCTGGAACCCGTACCGCACCCCGCTGCCCGGCGTCTACCTCTGCTCCTCGGCCACCCCGCCCGGTCCGGGCGTGCACGGTATGAATGGCCTACACGCCGCCCGTCACGCCCTGCGCCGCGAATTCGGCGTCCGCACAGATCCTTTGGATTTGCTGCGCACCACCCACCCCTGACCCGGCTCGGTGACACGCGGCAGCCGCCGCCGGAGTGCGGGTCCGTCAGCGCTTACGCTCGGGATATGGCCGGCTACTCGGGCACCCCGCTGCCTCGCAAACTAGGGATCAAAGAGGGCAGCCGGGTGCTGCTGGCCGGTGCGCCCCCGGGATTCGAACTCGAGGAATTACCCGGGGCGGTCGAGGTGCACCGGCGCGCGGGCAGCGGCGATTACAATGTGATTCTCGGCTTCTGCCCGGATCACGCCACCCTGCTGCGGCACTTCGGTGCGTGGCGAACGCGGCTGGTCACCGATGGCGGCCTGTGGATCGCGTGGCCGAAGAAATCCGGCGGTATGCCCACCGATCTCACCGAGACCATGGTCCGCGAATACGGCCTCGCCCAGGGCCTGGTCGACAACAAGGTCGCCGCCATCGACCCCGTCTGGTCGGGCCTGCGGTTCGTCGTCCGGCTGGCCGATCGCTGAGGTTCAGCGCTGTTCGGTGCGGTACAGATCCGGTTCCAGATAGACGTTCCCGGCGGCCGGAACCGCTTCGCGCACACGCGCTTCCGCATCGTCGAGGGCGAGCGCGGCGGCGTTGATGTCCAGTCCGGAGGTCATCGACACCTTGGCCGCGACCAGCAGATCATTGGGCGCGAGATACTGCGTCTTGAGATTGAGCACGCGGGTCACCGCACCGCCGCCGTCCACCAGTGCGGTGCGGATGCGGCGCTCCTCATCGGGTGTCGCGCCCTCGCCGATGAGCAGGCTCTGCATCTCGATGATGAGCACCACCGCGATACAGCCGAGCAGCACGCCGATGGCGACGGTGCCGATACCGTCCCACAGCGGGTTTCCGGTGAGCGCGGTCAGCCCCACGCCCGCGAACGCCAGCACCAGGCCGATGAGCGCCCCCGAATCCTCCAGCAGCACCACCGGCAGTTCGGGATTGCGCGTGGTGCGAATGAATCGCCACCAGCTATTGCGCCCTTTCAGCGGTGAGGACGCGCGGGTCGCGGTGAGCAGACTGTAGGACTCCAGCCCCATCGCCACCACCAGGATGGCGAGCGCGATACCCACATCGGTCAGCTCTTCCTGATGCCGGATCTTGTTGATGCCCTCCTCGATGGAGTACAGCGATCCGACACTGAAGATCACCAGCGCCACCACGAAGGCGTAGAAGTAGCGATTGCGCCCATATCCGAAGGGGTGCAATTGATCCGGTTCCTGCTCGGCTCGTTTGCGCCCGATCAGCAGCAGCCCCTGATTGGCGCTGTCGGCCAGCGAGTGCGCCGCCTCGGCCAGCATGGATCCGGATCCGGTGATGGCCGCGCCGATGAATTTCGCGATGGTGATGCCGACATCCGCCGCGAATGCCGCGAGAACCGCTTGCCTGCTGCCGGAAGCCATGCGCTCCACGCTACCGGCGTCAGGGGTGAGTTCAGCTCTGAACCGGTTGTGTCCGATACAGATCCGGCTCCAGGTAGATCACCCGCGCGGCCGGAACGGCCTCGCGCACTCGGGCCTCGGCGGCGTCGATGGCGGCGGCGATATCGGCGATCTCCAGTCCCGGCACGATGGACACCTTGGCCGCGACCAGCATCTCCTCCGGCCCCAGGTACTGGGTGCGCAGGTGGATGACCTTGTTGATGCTGCTGTCGTCCACCAGGTTCGCCCGGATGGCGCGATCCTCTTCGGGTGTCGCGCCCTCGCCGATGAGCAGACTCTGCATCTCGATGATGAGAATGACCGCGATGACGCCGAGCAGGATGCCGATGGACAGCGTGCCGATGCCGTCCCACACCGGTTCATCGGTGATCACGGTCAGGCTGATGGCCACGAACGCCAGCACCAGGCCGATGAGCGCGCCGGAATCCTCCAGCAGCACCACGGGCAGTTCGGGATTGCGCGAGTTGCGGATGAACCGCCACCAGCTGGCATCGCCCTTGAGCGGCTTGGATTCCCGCATGGCGGTGATGAAGCTGTAGCTCTCCAGCGCGATGGCGATGCCGAGGATGCCGATGGCCACGAACGGGCTGGTCAGTTCCTCGGGATGCTGGATCTTGTGGATGCCCTCGTAGATGGCGTACACCGAGCCGAGCGCGAAGATCACCAGCGCGACGATGAACGAGTAGAAGTAGCGGTTGCGCCCGTATCCGAACGGGTGCAGTTGATCGGCCTGCTGTTCGGCGCGCCGCTGCCCGAGCAGCAGCAGCCCCTGGTTCGAGGTGTCGGCCACCGAGTGCACGGCCTCGGCCAGCATCGATGCCGATCCGGTGATCGCCGCGCCGATGAACTTCGCCACCGCGATTCCGGCATTGGCGCTGAGCGCCGCCAGGATCGCCTTCTTACCGCCACCCGCAGACAATGTGCCGTTCCTTCCCGAACCCATGTCCGTTTTGTCGCAAAACTACTCGAGGGGACAGCCTACTGATCCACACCGCCCGCCATGCACCCTATGCCGCTCCGCGCGACGCACCACAACCGTCGACCCGGCATGTTCGCGGCCGGGATGACGGGAAGGGCATTCAGTCCTCGTCGACGGTCGCGCAGAACAGTTGTGCCGGACCGTCTATCGCGCGAGCCCGAATAGCGCCGTCCGCGGCCGAGATCCAGGCGGCGTGCCCGCATTCGACGCGCAGCTCGTCACGCCCCTGCGAGAACGCGATGGTGCCGTGCGTGCACAGCGCGATACCGGGACCGGCGGTGTGCGGGATGACCACCGCTTCGCCGTCCGCCCCGAGCTCATACCGGCTGAGCGCGAATTCCGGTGCGGGCGTGTGGTACTGGAAAACCCCGTCGCCCAGTTCCTCCGCCTCGATGATCGGCAGGTCCAGGGGTTCGAAGTCCAGCACCCGCAACAGCTCCGGCACATCCACGTGCTTGGGGGTGAGCCCGCCGCGCAGCACATTGTCGGAATTGGCCATGATCTCCACGCCGACGCCGCGCAGATACGCGTGCAGGTTCCCGGCCGCGAGGAACAGGCCCTCACCGGGTTCCAGCGTCACACGATTGAGCAGCAGCGCGGCGAGCGTCCCCGCATCGCCCGGATACGCCTCGGCGAGTTCGAGCGCCGTGCGCACCTCGGCGGTGAATTCCTTACGCGTGCCGTTGCTTCCGGCATCGCGCTCGGACAGATAGCGCACGCACCCGTCCAGCACCTTGGGCAGCAGGGTGCTCAGCGCGGCCTGCGGCAGCGCGATCCAGGTGGTGAACAGCGTGCGCAGCCCGGCCGAATCGGGTTGGGCGGCAAGCAGCTCGGCGTACGAGTTGAGTTCGGGCACATCGAGCGCGTTGAGCAGGCGCACGGTCTTGCGCGGTTCCCGGAATCCGGCCAGCGCCTCGAAACGTTCCAGCGCCACCACGAGTTCGGGTTTGTGGTTCTCGTCGCGGTAGTTGCGCATCGGCGAGTCGATCGGCACCCCGGTGTGGTTCTCCCGGGCGAAGCCCTGCTGGGCCTGTTCCAGGCTCGGATGCGCCTGCAGCGAGAGCGGTTCCTCGGCGGCGAGGATCTTCAGCAGGAAGGGCAGTCGGCCGCCGAATTCGCCCGCGACAGCGCCGAGTTCGTGTTGCGGGTCGGCGCTGACCACCTCGAGCAGGGATCGGGTGTGCCCGTTGATCCGCACCTGTGCGGGATCGGCGGGATGCGCGCCGAACCAGAGTTCGGCTTCCGGATGTGCGGATGGAACCGGTCGCCCGCACAGCTGAGCGAGCGCGGTGCGCGAACCCCATGCATAAGATCGCAGCGCACCAGCGAGTTCGTGCACTAGTAGTTTCCCCCGTCATAGCGACCCGGATTCGAGGCCGGGCTGACGCCGAGTAGTCGTAGGTACGCGGCGGCCATTTCCAGCCGAAGTGCGAGCACCGCAAGCTGTTCCAGTTCACCGCGCGCCCCGGGCAGCGGCTGGGCGGGTGCGCCCGCCGGTTCCGGTTCGGTCCCGCCGACGGTCTCGGCGTCCAGGTTCACCAGTTCGGCGTCGACCAGTCCGGCATCGGAGCCGAAGATCGCCAGCCGCCGGCGCGCCGTGGATTGATCCGGATCGGCGCTGAGCACGAACAGCCGCACCTGCTCCACCGGAGCCGGGCCGTCCAGTTCGGCATCGTGGAAGAGCGGATCGAAATCCGGTGCGGCCGTCCCCGCCGCCTGCACCAGACGACCGTGTGCGGCAACGGCTTCGGCGAGGGTGACCGCGGCGGTGATCTGCCCGGCGCCGGCCAGCAGCACCTCGGAGGCATGCGCGGCGAGCACGGTCGCCGCGGGTGAATCACCCGCGAGCACCATGCGCTTGCGCTGCTGCATACGGGTGGCCAGGGTTTTGGCCGGATTGTGGAACGCCTCGTGCTGCGGTCCGTCGCGCAGCGCCTCGGCATCGAGCAGATCGGCGAGCGCGTTCAATTCGGGCAGGCTCGGGCCGGTGCGATTGGGGTCGACCGCGCCCAGCACCGCCATCCCGACCGCCAGATAGCGCAGCAGCCGATTGTGGTCCAGTACCCGGACGCGGGGCGGCAGCATGGTGGCGCGCCCGGCCGCGGCGGCGCGCAGCGGTCCCTCATCGGGTGCGGCGACCACCACTTCGGCACCGCGGCGGACCGCGAAGTCCACGGCGGCGGCCAGGCGCGGATCGCCCGCGTCGTCCCCGGCGACCAGCACCACGTCCAGCGGGCCGACCCAGGGCGGTATCGCGGTGGCGGCGACCAGCGGCATGCTGGTGCGGTCGCCGAGCGCGGCGAGCAGCAACGCGGCCGCGCGGGCGGCTCGGCCACTACCGGAAACCATGACGAGACTGCGCGGGCGCAGATCCCGCAACCGGGTGAGCGCGTCCTCGGCGAGTGCCGCCGCGGTCGCTCGCACCAGCGCACCGCCGGATGCGGCAGAGCGCAAGGTGCCCCCGGTGTCGGCCGCCTCCAGCGAGGCGACGTCATCGAGGTCGAGTACAGGTGTCCCAGCGATCATCGGGCGTTGCCACCTCCCCTCATCGGGTCACCAGACGCTGGTGAATCCAAGCTCTGTGATTCCACTATTCCAGTCAGGCGCGAACGATGCCCAGGATCTCGGTGACGAGTTGGTCTACTTCCTCCTGCGATCGGGCTTCGACGTTGAGCCGCAGCAGCGGTTCGGTATTCGAGGCCCGCAGGTTGAACCATGCCTTATCCGCGAGTTGCACGGTGACCCCGTCCAGACGGTCCACCGACTTGGCTCGCTTACCGAACGCCTCGAGCACCGCGGTGGTTCGTTCCTTCGCGTCGGCCACTGTCGAGTTGATCTCTCCGGAGGACGAATACGTTGCATACGCGGACGCGATCTCGGACATCGGCCGGTCCTTCTCACCGAGCACGGCCAGTACGTGCAGCGCCGCCAGCATGCCGGAGTCGGCGCCCCAGAAATCGCGGAAGTAGTAGTGCGCGGAATGCTCGCCGCCGAAGATCGCACCGGTGGAGGCCATCTGCTGCTTGATGAACGAGTGACCCACGCGGGTGCGCACCGGATTGCCACCCAGCTCGTTCACCAGCTCGGGCACGGCCTGCGAGGTGATGAGGTTGTGGATGATGGTCGCGCCCGGCTCCTTGGCGAGCTCGCGCTCGGCCACCAGCGCGGTGATCGCGGACGGCGGGACCGGATCGCCCTTCTCGTCCACCACGAAACAGCGGTCGGCGTCGCCGTCGAAGGCCAGGCCGATATCGGAACCGGTCTTGCGGACGTAGTCCTGCAGATCCACCAGATTCTTCGGATCCAGCGGATTGGCTTCGTGATTGGGGAAATTGCCGTCGAGTTCGAAGAACAGCGGTTCGATGGTGAACTGCGCCAGCGTGCCGAGCACGGCGGGAACGGTGAAGCCGCCCATGCCATTTCCGGCGTCCACCGCGATGCGCAGCGGGCGCGCGTCACTCAGATCGACCAGCTTGTGCAGGAATTCGGCGTAGGCGGACAGCAGATCCTGTTCGGTCGCGGTGCCGCGCGGGCCGTCGAATTCCGGTACGCCCGAGATGACCTCATCGGAGATGGTCGCCAGGCCGGTGTCCTGCCCGACCGGCAGCGCCTTGGCGCGGCACAGCTTGATGCCGTTGTACTTGGCCGGATTGTGGCTCGCGGTGAACATCGCGCCCGGGCACTCGAGATGGCCCGAGGCGAAGTACAGCTCATCGGTGGAGGCGAGCCCGATGTGCACCACATCCAGGCCCTGCGCCAGCACGCCGTCGGCGAAGGCGGCGGAGAGTTCGGGGGAGGAGTCGCGCATATCGTGGCCGATCACCACACGCTGTGCGCCTTCGGCTCGCATCAGCCGGGCGAAGGAACCGCCCACGTCACGCACGAACGCCGCGTCGATTTGTTCACCTACGACCCCGCGTACGTCATATGCCTTGATGACTGCATGTACGGACTCGGCGGAGCGGGGCTCTGTCATGCCGACCACATTAGTAGAGGTCGCTCTGGGATCGAATTCGGCGCTGCTGCGCATGTCCGCGAAGCTTCGATGCTCAGTTGGGCGGGTCCGGGAGTACCCGTAGATGCCCGCGTCTGCCGGTGCGATTCGGGCGCTGCTGGGCGGGCGGGTAATCGGTGTAGCCGCGCGGGTCGGGTTCCGGTGTGCGGCGGCGCAATCCGGCTTCGCGCACGGCCTCGGCCAGCGCGGTCAGATCGTCGTCGTCGGGTGTGCCGGAGGAGAACCCGCCCTCATGCTTGACCAGTTCCCAGCCCTTGGGGGCGGTGATGCGGGAGGCATGTGTCTCGCAGAGGTCCCAGGAGTGCGGTTCGGCGACGGTGACCAGTGGTCCGACCACTGCCATCGAGTCCGAGTACACATAGGTCAGCGTCGCAACGGCCGGATTCTTGCAGCCTGGACGGCAGCAACGACGCATGGGAATCACGCCATGCAGGGTAACCCTCCGGGCGCGCCGAGGGGGATAGACACGCTCAATGAGGTCGGCCTCACTCGAGCAGATGTCCGGTTCGGCCGGTCGATGTCCGGTTCGCCGGGTGTTGCGCGAGCGACGCCGAGGCGAATCCAACTCGAGGGTGGATTGCGGTTAGATTCAGTGTTATGACCCGTTCACGTAAACGACCGGCGCCGACCGCGCGCTCGGTGATCCGCCGCGGGCGGGGTGTGCGCGGGCCGATGTTGCCGCCGACGGTTCCGGCGCGGCGCACGCGCGGGCAGCAATTCGATCGGCTCGTCCTGGAGGCGTTCGCGCCCCTGGAGAGTCGCTGGCACGACCAGCTGACCAAACTCGATATCGCGGTCGATGATGTGCCGAAAATTCGTCCCCTGCACCCGGATTCGGTGACCTGGCCGGATGAGGTCGTCGCCGACGGACCGGTACCCCTGTCGCGCCTCATCCCGGCAGGGGTGGACCGATACGGTCAGGCGACCCGCGCCCGAGTTGTCTTGTTCCGCAAACCCTTGGAACTACGCGCGGGCGACCCTGACGACCTGGTGGACCTGCTGCGCGAAGTTCTCGTCCAGCAGATCGCGACCTACCTCGGGGTCGACCCGGATGTGATCGACCCCGAACCCGGAGAGTAACTCCGGGACGCACGGCGGCACTGAAATCAGCTGCCGCCCAGTGCGTTTGAAACTTGCTGCGCTGGGTACGCAGCAAGGTCGACTTAGATGATTCCGCGCTTCAAGCGACGACGCTCGCGCTCGGAAAGCCCGCCCCAGATGCCGAACCGCTCATCATTGGCGAGGGCGTATTCCAGGCATTCATCGCGAACTTCGCAGCCCAAGCAGATGCGCTTGGCCTCGCGGGTGGAACCGCCCTTCTCGGGGAAGAACGCCTCCGGATCGGTCTGGGCGCACAGCGCCCGTTCCTGCCACTGCTCCGCTTCGGTCATCTGACGACCACCGCGGGAAAAACTGTCGAACGCTTCATCATTGCCCGTGACGATCAAGCTCAGGCGCGGCGGTTCGGGCTGATATTGCGCTCTCGCCCATTGGCCGCCCCCCGGCCGCGTCGTCATCGGTTCACCCCCCTCGATTCCGTTCCAAGCATCGGCGCAGAAGCCAGGTGCTGCGCCAGCTGTGGAATCGGTTTGCGATACACCGCCTGGAATTTCTGACGGGGCCAGCTCATCGGCCATCGCTCCGCCTCCTCACTGTGTGTTAGCGCAGAATGATTAATCCGCCGGAACCGATCCCACCGACGGCCCAACACCGCGACGTAGTCCCGCGGCCATCCCCGAGCTGTTCGCCATTCCAATGATGCGAACGCGTGTTCGAAATGCTGTCCGCGCCTTGAGCTCTCGCGCGGACCCGGAATGACATGCCTGTGATTAGACACGCCGGGCGTGGCGGTGGTCAAGCCGCCGAAGCTATTCCGTTACCATCCGCGACCCCGTTCGGCAAGGTTCCCGCAGATCAAACAGCAAATTCACAGCAAATATCCCGTGAAGGTTCTTCCGGCCCGAAACGCTTAGGCTGTGCGGATGTGACTCGAGAACAAGCGGACACCGCACCCGGAACCGGTCTGCGCATCGCGGTATTGGTCGGCGGAGTGGGCGGCGCGCGGTTCCTGATGGGCGTGCGAGAGCTGGTCCCCGGGGCCGAGGTGACTGCCATCGTCAATGTCGGCGATGACGTCTGGATGCACGGCCTGCGCATCTGCCCTGACCTGGACACCTGCATGTACACGCTGGGTGGCGGCATCGATCCGGAACGCGGCTGGGGCCATGCGAACGAGACCTGGAACGCCAAGGAGGAGCTGGCGAAATACAACGCTCAGCCCGATTGGTTCGGACTGGGTGATCGCGATATCGCCACCCATCTCATTCGCACCGAAATGCTGCGCCAGGGGTATCCGCTATCGGCGGTGACCGAGGCGCTGTGCAAACGCTGGGAACCGGGTGTGCGACTGCTTCCCGCAACCGACGATCGGTCCGAAACGCACGTTGTTATCGGTGACCCGGAGAACCCTGGCGAACGTCGCGCGATCCATTTCCAGGAGTGGTGGGTCCGCTATCGGGCAAACGTAGAGACCCATGGATTCGTGACTATTGGGGCGGATCAAGCAAAACCGGCCCCCGGTGTGACGGAAATCATAGAGTCCGCAGACGTCATTCTGCTGGCCCCTTCGAACCCCGTGGTGAGCGTCGGATCCATCCTCGCGGTCCCCGGAATCCGCGGCGCGCTGCGCACCACCGATGCCAAGGTCATCGGCCTCTCACCCGTGGTGGACGGAAAACCATTGCGCGGCATGGCCGATGAATGCCTCTCGGTGATCGGCGTGGAAACCACCGCCGAGGCGGTCGGCAACTACTACGGCGCGCGCACCGGCACCGGCATCCTCGACGGCTGGCTCATCCACGACACCGATACCGCCGACGTCCCCGGCGTGGAGGTGCGCGCGGTGCCCCTGCTCATGACCGATCCGGCCGCCACCGCGGAGATGGTGCGCCAGGCCCTCGATATCGCCGGGGTGAAACCATGAGTGAGACAACGGGATTGCCCGAATTCGGGGACCACGCGTCCGGTGGTGCGCTGACCATCCTGCCGATCGAGGGGCTGCCGGAATTCCGGCCCGGCGATGACATCGCCGAACATATTGCGGCGCAGGCGAGTTGGCTGCGGGACGGGGATGTGCTGGTGGTGACCAGCAAAATCATCTCCAAGGTGGAGGGGCGCATCGTGGCCGCGCCCACCGATCCGGACGAACGCGATGCCGCGCGACGCGAACTCGTGCAGCAGGAGGCGGTGCGCGTGGTCGCGCGCAAGAACCGCACGCTCATCACCGAGAACAAGCTCGGCATCGTGCAGGCCGCCTCGGGTATCGACGGCTCCAATGTGGAGCGGAACGAACTGGTGCTGCTGCCGGTCGATCCGGACGCCAGCGCCAAGGCATTGCGCACCGCGCTGGCCGAACGGCTCGGCATTCAGGTCGCGGTGGTCATCACCGACACCATGGGACGAGCCTGGCGAAACGGCCAAATCGACGCTGCCATCGGATCTTCCGGGCTGCGCGTCATGCACGACTACGACGGCGCGATCGACGGGCAGGGTAATGAACTGCACGTCACCCTCGTCGCCATCGCCGATGAACTGGCCGCCGCGGCGGATCTGGTGAAGGGCAAGCTCGGCGGCGTCCCGATCGCGGTGGTGCGCGGACTGGACTATGTGGACGACGGATCGACGGCGGCGGATCTGCTGCGGCGCGGGGTCGAGGATCTGTTCTGGCTCGGCACCGAGGAAGCCATCGACCTCGGTCGCGGTCAGGCACTGCTCATGCGCCGTTCGGTGCGCCAATTCGCCGACACCCCGGTCGAACCCGAGTTGATCCGCGCCGCCGTCGGTGAGGCGCTCACGGCTCCGGCTCCGCATCACACCCGCCCGGTGCGATTCGTGTGGGTCCGCAAGCGCGGACTGCGCAATCAGCTCCTGGAAGCGATGGCCGAGAAATGGCACGCGGATCTGAAGGGTGACGGCCTCTCCGATGAGCGCGCCGAACGCCGAGTTTCCCGGGGCCGCATCCTGTTCGACGCCCCCGAGGTGATCATCCCGTTCTGCGTTCCCGACGGCGCGCACGACTATCCGGATGAGCGCCGCCGCGCCAATGAGGCGACCATGTTCAACGTGGCGGTCGGCGCGGCCGTGCAGGGCCTGCTGGTCTCGCTCGCCACCAAGGGCATCGGCAGCTGCTGGATCGGCTCCACCATCTTCGCCCCGGAGATCACCCGCGAGGTGCTCGGTCTGGCCCCGGACTGGAATCCCCTGGGGGCCATCGCGATTGGCTACCCGCTCGAAGAGCTCGCGCCGCGTGATCCCCGTGAGCCGGGTATGGGGCTGGTCGAACTGTGAGCGCGGAGTCGTTGCACAAGTCCGCCGTGGAGTTGCTCGAAACGTGGTCTCCGGCAACGGGTTCGGAGCAGTCGCTGCGGGAGGCGATGCTGGCGTTCCTGGGTTCCGCGCCGCGCGGGTGCCTGCGCGAGCACGCGGCGGGGCATATCACCGCCTCGGCGATCGTGCTCTCGCATGACGAGTCCGAGGTGCTGCTGACGCTGCATCCCCGGGTCGGGCGGTGGATTCAGCTGGGCGGGCATTGCGAGGAATCGGACGATACGGTCGCGGCCGCCGCGTTCCGGGAGGCCACCGAGGAATCCGGGATCGCGGGGCTGACCCTGGAGCCCGGGTTGTACGGCGCGCAGGCGCATCCGATCAAATGCTCACTGGGCGTGCCGACCCGCCACCTGGATCTGCTGTTCAAGATCAAGGCCCCGGAAGGCGCTGTGCCCGTGCGCAGTTCGGAATCCGACGATCTGCGCTGGTGGCCGGTGCACGCACTGCCCGCCGACTCCGACGTACTACTGCACTGAACGGCGGTCGATCCGGCCGCCTGTCCGGTGGCTCACTCAGCGGCCCCTCGCGTTGATTCCGGCCGGGGGACCGCATAGAGTCCGGATTCGTAAGACGTTCTCAGGGCGGGGTGGAAATCCCCACCGGCGGTCATGGCGTCCGGCCTATCCGGTGCGCACGAGCCCGCGAGCGCCGCGCGATTCGCGAGAATCGCGCGGGTCAGCAGATTCCGGTGTGAGCCCGGAGCCGACGGTCACAGTCCGGAGGAAAGAGAACGCGACGGTTCCTACCCGGCCGCAGCCCGGCCGGGTGAGTTCGCGTCGTCATGCCCTGGGTGACAACGCGAACAGGAGAACACTCATGTCACCCATTACCGATTCCGCTCGGGTCGCGATCATCGCCGCACGCTGGCATTCGGAGATCGTGGACAATGCCGTCGAGGCCGCCCGCATCGGGCTCGCCGATCGCGGCTACACCGAGATCGATGTGATCGAGGTGCCCGGCGCTTTCGAAATCCCTTTGCAGGCACAGCGTTTGGCCAAGAGCGGGCGCTATGTCGCGGTCGCGGCGTGCGCGCTGGTCGTCGACGGCGGTATCTACCGGCACGATTTCGTGGCCTCGACCGTGGTGGACGCGCTCATGCGGGTGCAGCTGGACACCGATGTACCGGTGTTCTCGGCGGTGCTCACCCCGCATCATTTCCATGAGCACGACGAGCATTTGACCTACTATTCACGGCATTTCACCGTGAAGGGCGCGGAATTGGCGAACGCCATCGCGTCCACGCTCGCACTGGACGCCGTGCTCAGCTGATACGACGCAGTCCCGCACCCCGGTGGGGGTGCGGGACTGCCGCGCTGCGGCGGTACGGCATTGCGCCGCAGCGGATATGGTTCCGGTCGCGTACGCGGGCAGCTAGACCGGAACCGGGCTCTTCTCCAAAGACGGTGCGGCGGTGGCGGGATGATCGTCCACCATGGTGGTCTCGTCGAACGGCAGCTGCCGATCCAGTACCGCCCGCACCCGCGCCGGTTCGATGGTGTTGGTCCAGGTGCCGATGAGCACCGTGGCGACCGCGTTGCCCGAGAAGTTGGTCACCGCACGAGCTTCCGACATGAACCGGTCGATGCCGACGATCAGGCCGACGCCGTCCAGCAGTTCCGGGCGATGGCTCTGCAAACCGCCCGCCAGGGTGGCCAGGCCCGCGCCGGTGACCCCGGCCGCGCCCTTGGACGCCACGATCATGAACACCAGCAGTCCGAGCTGTTCGGTCCAGGACAGCGGTTTGTGCATGGCGTCGGCGACGAACAGCGTGGCCATGGTCAGGTAGATGGCGGTGCCGTCCAGATTGAACGAATACCCGGTCGGCACAACGACACCCACGGTGGTGCGCTCCACGCCCAGATGCTCCATCTTGGCGATCAATCGCGGCAGCGCGGACTCCGAGGAGGACGTTGCCACGATCAACAGGTATTCGCGGGCCAGGTAGCGCACCAGCTTGAAGATGGACACCCCGGCCGCCGCCCGCAGCAGTACGCCCAGCACGCCGAACACGAAGACGGCGCAGGTGAGATAGAACGCCACCATGAGCAGCGCGAGCTCCTTCACCGCGTCCAATCCGGTGCGCGCCACCACATTCGCGATCGCGCCGAACGCGCCGAGGGGAGCCAGCCACAGGATCATGGTGAGAATCCGGAAGACCAGTTTCTGCACCAGTCCGATACCGCGCAGCAGCGGTTCGCCGGTGGCTCCCATGGCCTGGATGCCGAAGCCGACCAGCAGTGCCACGAACAGGGTCTGCAGCACCTTGCCGGCGGTCAGCGACGACACCAGCGTGGTGGGGACGATGTCCTTGAGGAAGTCCCAGGTGCCGCCCGCGCCCTGCGCGTCCTTCACGTATTTGGCGGTTTCCTTGGCGTGCCCGGCGATATCGAGCCCGCTGCCCGGATGCAGCAGATTGCCGACCACCAGGCCGATCGCCAAGGCCACCGTCGACATGATCAGGAAGTATCCGAGGGCCATACCGCCGACCTTGCCGACCTTCGCGGCCGCCCGCACCGACCCGATGCCGAGCACGATGGTGCAGAAGATGACCGGCGAGATCATCATCTTGATCAGGTTCACGAACAGCGTGCCGAGTTCGCCGACCTGCTTGCCGAATCCCGGTGCCAGCCAGCCGACCAGGATGCCCGCCAGCACGGCCACTATGACGGCCAGGTACAGCCAGTGCGTCCGATCGCGCTTGGGCGCGGTGTTCGGTGTCGCGTTGCCCGGCGTCCCGCCGGTGTCGTTCGGTGTCGTCGTACTCATTACTGTTCGGTCCCCATCTTCCGCGGGTGTGAGCCCGCTCACGCCGCTGCGTGAAGAATGATGTCCCCGGACAGTGACGCGGGTCACTGTTTCGTAAGTTTTGTTCACGGAGGCGCAGTGATCGGTCGAAGAACGGAGCCCAGGCGCGGGCGCACGGTCGCCGGGCAGGTGTTCGTGGTGCAGCTGCTGGTGCTGGCCGTGGTCATCGGGGTCGCGACCGCGCTGGTGGTGTTGCAGACCCGGCGGGCGCAGGATGACGCCACGCGCGATCGGGTCACCGATATCGCGGTGGCGGTGGCGCAGTCCCCGGCCACGCTGGCGGCCGTGCGGACTCCGGATCCGACGGTGCTGCTGCAACCGGTCACCGAGGCCATCCGCACGCGGACCGAGGTCGATTTCATCGTGGTGATGGCCCCGGATCGCACCCGGTACACCCATACCGATCCCGAGCGGATCGGAAAACCGTTCAGCGGCACCATCGATCGCGCGCTGGCGGGGGAGACCTTCACCGAGACGTTCGCGGGCACTTTGGGTCCGTCCATTCGCGCGGTCACCCCGGTGCGCGACGCGGACGGCCGGATCGTGGCGCTGGTATCGGCCGGGGTCACCCGCACCCATATCGGCGCGCAGGTGCGCGAACAGCTGCCGATGATCCTGATCGTCGCCGCGGCCGGACTGCTGCTGGCGACATTGAGCGCACTGCTGTTGCGGCGCAGGCTGTTACGGCAAACCGTCGGCCTGGCCCCCGGCGAGCTGCGAGCACTCTACGACCACCACGACGCCGTGTTGCATTCGATACATGAGGGCCTGCTGGTGTTCGACAGGAGCGGGGAACGCGCGGAGGTGGTGAACGACGAGGCCCGTCGCCTGCTCGAACTACCGCCCGGTGCGGTTGCCCGCACGGATCTGCCGATCTCATTGCAACGGTTGGGATCCGGGGTGGTGCGCGATGAGATGCATGTGACCGCCGATCGGGTGCTGGTGGTGAATCAGGATGTGGTGGAGCAGAACGGGCGGCGCGCGGGCACCGTGCTCACTCTCCGCGACCACACCGAATTGCGGGATGTGATGGGGGAATTGAATTCGGTGCGCGGTTTCGCCGACGCGCTGCGCGCCCAGGCGCACGAGGCCGCGAACCGATTGCACGCGGTGGTGACCATGGTCGAATTGGGCCGGGCCAAGGAGGCGGTGGTGTTCGCGACGGCGGAACTCGAACTGTCACAGGCGCTCATCGACCGACTGGCCGGTGCGGTCGCCGAACCGGCCGTGGTGGCGCTGCTGCTGGGCAAGGTGGAGCAGGCCGCCGAGTACGGGGTGGAGTTGACGGTCACCGGTGACACCCTGCTGGACTCCACCGAACCGCTCACCGCGCACGAAATGGTCACGCTGCTGGGCAATCTCGTCGACAACGCGCTGGACGCGGTCGGCCGCGACGAGGACGCCTGGGTGGAGGTGACCGTACGCCGGGATGAGACCGAACTGTATGTGCGGGTTGCCGATAGCGGGCCGGGCATGTCGGAGGAATTGTTCAGCCGCGCGACCGAGCGTGGCTATTCCACGAAAACCGACCACCACGGTTTGGGATTGGCGCTGGTACGGCGTTTGGTGGCCAGGCACGGTGGGGAATTGCGTGCCTGGCGGGAGCCGGAATCCGCTGTCATAGTACGGTTTTCGCTGCCCGAGTCGCCCCCGAATGAATCCGGGAGTGCCGATGGAAGCGGTCGGCGATGATCAATGTCCTTATCGTGGAAGATGATCCGGCTATCGCGCAGGCGCATAAGTCATATGTGGAGCGACTGCCCGGTTTTCGGGTTGCCGGGGTCGCGCACACCGGACGCGATGCCATCGCCGCCGCCGGAAGGTCACAGCGCGGTGACGATTCGATAGACCTCGTCCTGATGGATATCGGTTTACCGGATATGAGCGGTCTGGCCGTCGCGGCGGCGCTGGCGGGGCTGCGGCCGCGTCCCGACGTCATCGCGGTCACCTCCGCGCGTGATCTCGCCATGGTGCGCGCCGCCGTCGCGCACGGGGTGGTGCTGTATCTCCTTAAACCGTTTACCTTTTCGGCGTTCCGGGAGAAGCTCGAGCGCTATCTCGACTATCGCGCGGCGCTGCCCGCGGGCGAGGCCGCGATCTCGCAGCAGGAGATCGACCGCGCCTTCGGGGTGCTGCGCACACCGGATCAGCGGACTACCTCGCCGAAAGGTATTGCGCCGCAGACGATGGAGGAGGTGTCGAAGGCGGTGCGCGCGGCGCCTTCGGGGGTGTCCGCGGGTGAGGCTGGGCGAGTCGTCGGCGTTTCGCGGGTTACCGCGTGGCGATACCTGGAACGTCTCGCCGAAGACGGCGTGGTGGAGCGGCGAACAGACTACGGTCGCACCGGGCGGCCACAGGTTCGCTACGTGTGGTTGCACTGAGCTCCGGTTCACCACCGGTTTGCCTGTGATGTGCGGTGACTGCGCTCACATGGTCAGTTGCCCGACTGGGGTCTGCCCATGGTGTAACGGTTGCCACCTTTGGCGGCCAATCAGTGTTGTAACGGGGATAGAGTCTGTACATATCTACCTGCGAAGTTCTGAGGTATCTAATTAGCGGGGCAAACGTGCAAATGGTCGGCAAACGGTCGGGTTCGCCGGACCCTAAACGACACCTGTGGGTGTTGGGGCTCATCGCCCCTGCGAGTGCTTTGTTGCCTTCACAGCTGGTGCTGCACACCAAAGCCGAGGTGTTCTGGTGGATCGGACCGATCATCGTTCTGATTGTCATACCCGTGCTGGATTGGGTCGTAGGGGAAGACGGCACCAATCCGCGCGACGAGGATTACGAACTACTCAGCAATGACCGGTACTACCGGTGGTGCACCTATCTGTTCCTGCCTGTGCAACTGGTCGGCCTGGTCATCGCGGCCGTGATGTGGGCGGGCGACGATCTGTCCGTCATCGACAAACTCGGGCTCGCCGCCACGCTCGGCTTCGTCAGCGGTATCGGCATCAATGCCGCGCACGAACTCGGGCACCGGGTGGAGAAGCTGGAGCGCTGGCTGTCGAAACTGGCGCTGGCGCAGTCGGCGTACGGGCATTTCTTCGTCGAACACAACCGCGGGCATCATGTGCGCGTCGCCACACCGGACGATCCGGCCAGCGCGCGCATGGGGGAGACGCTGTGGGAGTTCCTGCCGCGCAGCGTGATCGGCGGATTCCGGTCCGCCATCACGCTGGAACGCGCGCGGCTGCGGCGAAAAGGCAAGGGCTGGTGGAGTGTTCAGAACCACGTGTTGCAGGCGTGGTCCATGACGGTGGTGCTGTTCGGTGTGCTGCTCGCGGTGTTCGGGCCGCGCATCCTGCCGTATCTGCTGTTGCAGGCGGTCATCGGCATCGCACTGCTGGAGACGGTCAATTACGTCGAGCATTACGGGTTGCTGCGGCGACGGCGACCCAATGGCAACTGGGCGCGCTGCTCGCCACGGGACAGCTGGAACAGCGACCGCCTGGTCACCAATATCTTCCTGTTCCATCTGCAGCGGCACAGTGATCACCACGCGAATCCCGGTCGGCGGTACCAGACTTTGCGGACCTCCGATGAGGCCCCGCAACTACCGGCCGGATACGCCACCATGATCCTGCTCGCCATGTTCCCGCCGCTGTGGCGCTATGTCATGGACGCGCGATTACTCGCGCACTACGGCGGGGATATCGGGCAGGCCAATATCCAGCCGCGCAAACGCGAACGCATCCTCGCCCAGCACGGCGGCGATATGGCGGCCGCGGCCTGAATCGCGCATAACCCCCGGCTACGGCAGGGTCACCTCCCCTCGAGGCGGTGACCCTGCCGTCGTTGTGTCGCCCGCCCAGGGCACCGACTAGCCTTGCCAGGGGAAGCAGGCCGACCAGGAGAGGCAGATGACGACCGCAGTGAGCAGCATGATGACCGCCGACGTCCGCAACGGGATCGACTTCAAGGTGGCGGATCTGTCGCTGGCCGAGTTCGGCCGCAAGGAGATTCGGCTCGCCGAGCACGAGATGCCGGGTCTGATGGCCCTGCGTCGCGAGTACCACGATGTGCAGCCGCTGCGCGGCGCGCGCATCTCCGGCTCGCTGCACATGACCGTGCAGACCGCCGTCCTGATCGAGACCCTCGTCGCGCTCGGCGCTGAGGTCCGCTGGGCGTCCTGCAATATCTTCTCCACCCAGGACCACGCCGCCGCCGCGATCGTGGTGGGCCCCAACGGCACCGAGGAAGAGCCCAAGGGCACCCCGGTGTTCGCGTGGAAGGGTGAGAGCCTCGAGGAGTACTGGTGGGCCGCCGAGCAGATGCTCACCTGGCCGGGTGAGCCCGCCAACATGATCCTCGACGACGGCGGCGACGCCACCATGCTGGTGCTGCGCGGCGCGCAGTTCGAGAAGGCCGGAGTCGTTCCGCCCGAGGACGAGACGCACTCCGATGAATACAAGGTGTTCCTGAACCTGCTGCGCGCGAGCCTGGAAGCCGATAAGGGCAAGTGGGGCAAGATCGCCGACAGCGTCAAGGGCGTCACCGAGGAGACCACCACCGGCGTGCTGCGGCTGTACCAGTTCGCCGCCGCGGGTGAGCTGTCGTTCCCGGCGATCAACGTCAACGACTCGGTCACCAAGTCCAAGTTCGACAACAAGTACGGCACCCGGCACTCGCTGGTGGACGGCATCAACCGCGGCACCGACGTTCTGATCGGTGGCAAGAAGGTGCTGATCTGCGGTTACGGCGACGTCGGCAAGGGCTGCGCGGAGTCGTTGAAGGGCCAGGGCGCGCGCGTCCAGGTCACCGAGATCGACCCGATCAACGCGCTGCAGGCGCTGATGGACGGCTTCGACGTGGTCACCGTCGAGCAGGCCATCGCCGACGCCGACATCGTGGTCACCTCGACCGGCAACAAGGACATCATCACCCTCGATCACATGAAGGCGATGAAGGGCCAGGCCATCCTGGGCAATATCGGCCACTTCGACAACGAAATCGATATGGCCGCCCTGGAGCGTTCGGGCGCACACCGCCTCAACATCAAGCCCCAGGTCGACCTGTGGACGTTCCAGGACACCGGCCGCGCCATCATCGTCCTGTCCGAAGGCCGCCTGCTCAACCTCGGCAACGCCACCGGCCACCCCTCCTTCGTCATGTCGAACTCCTTCTCCAACCAGGTGATCGCCCAGATCGAACTCTGGACCAAGCCCGAGGAATACGACAACGAGGTCTACCGCCTCCCCAAGCACCTCGACGAAAAGGTCGCCCGCATCCACGTCGAGGCTCTCGGCGGCACGCTGACCAAGCTCACCAAGGACCAGGCCGAATACATCGGCGTAGACGTCGAAGGCCCCTACAAGCCCGAGCACTACCGCTACTGAGTCGAATACCCTGTAGCACAACCTGATCGGGCCGGTCGCACCAGCGACCGGCCCGACCTGCAATAACTTTCGGTCCGGGGGCGGGGGCTCATGTCAAAAGTGACGTCTATGTGGGAATGGATTCCGCCGTGGATCCTGACCATGCTGAATTTCGGGATGGCGTATCCCGACGGGGATGAAGACGACCTGTGGGCCCTCGGTGACGCCTGGAAACAGGCGGCGACCGACCTCGAGGCATTGATCCCGGATATCAAGGCCGCCACCGATTCCGCGCAGAAGTTCTATATCGGCGACGGCTCGGACAAGGTCGCGGCGGAATTCGCGAAGCTGTTCGGCGACAACCCGGAATCGGTGCACAACCTCGCCAAAGCGCTCGAGGATCTCGGCGAGAAGACGCGCGAGGCCGGGACCGAGGTCGAATACACCAAGATCATGGAGGCGACGTTCGCCGCGATCACGGCGTACAGCGTGATCTCCCTGATCGCGGCCTGGCCATGGGGTTCCGCGGCGGTGCCGGTCGCGCTGGCGGCCGGACGGGAAGCCGTCACGCTGGCCGCGGAGCAGGGTGCGCGACAGTTGGCGGCGCAGGTGGCGAAGGCCGGGCTGCGCAACATCATCAAGCCGTACCTCAAGGAAATCGGCATCACGGCTTTGAAAGCCGGTGGTGCGGGGTTGGCGCTCGACACCGGTATTCAGGGCTACCAGGTGCTGGACGGGCACCGGAACAACATCGATGTCTCACAGGCCGCCCGCACCGCGCTCGAATGGGGGATCGGTGGCGCGGTCGCGGCGGGCGTGAAGCCCGGCCTGACATCGCTCTTGGGCCACACCCCACTGGGCCTGGGCACACAGCGCTTCCTCGGTGGCGGATTGTCCGGGCTGGCGGGCGGTCTCGGCATGTACGGCACGGATATCGGCTGGAAGGTCGGCAGTCAGCTCGCCAACGGCGGGCTCGACTGGAGCAAGGTCAACACCAAGCTCGATCCGTCGATGCTCGCGGCCGGATTCGGCTTGGGGGCCGCACACGGGGTTCGAGGCGGCGGACGCACGCACGGCGAGACACCCAATGCCGAAGGCGGTACGCCGCGCCCGCAGGCATCCGAACCGAGCGGGCTCAAGCCCGAGGTCAAAACCGAAGCGCAACAACCACATCCGGAGGCCGTGCAACCCACGCACCCGGCCGGTGCCGAACCCGCCGCCATCGGCGGCAAGGAACCGGCCGGCGGTTCACACGCCAACGAGCTCAACAACGTTCGCGCCGAATCCGCACCCGCGGGCACCGATGCGAACTCGGCCCGCCCGCACACCGAGACACCGGCCGCGGTCGAATCACGCGGGGCGGCAACCGATTCCCCTGCCAAGGCCACCACCGATGGCCGCCCCGCACCCGTCGATCGCGCCCCCACCGGTCTCGCGGGCGACCAGAGCGGCCCGCGCAACGCTCCCGCTGCCGACCGCCCCGCAGGTGTCACACCCGAACGTCGTGACGCCCCCGGCAGCAGTCAGCCCGCAGCCGGCGACCGAACCCCCGCCCGCGCCGGACTGTCCGGCAACGGCGCGGAACGGCCGACGAATCTCGCTGCCGGACAACATGAACGACCGGCCGCCGAACGCCCGTCGGCGGATACCGGCCGCGGCGCGGGTCCGCACGAGCAAAGTCCCGTGGCACACGAGGTCGCCAAACCCCTCGAGTCGACCCATGAACCGAATCCATCCGGGAAGGAACCGAATTCTGGACAGCCGGAACGGAATTCGCCCCGGCACAACACCGATAGTGGCAAACCGGCGACAGAGCATGACGGCAAGCCAACTTCCGAGCATGAAGGTAAGCCGAACGCCGAGCATGAGGGTAAGCCGAACGCCGAGCACGAGGGCAAGCCGAACGCCGAGCACGAGGGCAAACCCACGCCGGAGCACAACGGTGAACCTCCGGCCGAGCACTCCGGTCGCGAGTCCCAGCCCGAGGAGCACTCACCGGCTGAACGTGCCGCTTCCGATACCACTCAACTCTCGGAAGGTACGAATCAGGAAGTCGCGAACACCCAGAAGGCCGAGGACGTCAACGGCTGCCAGGACCCGGTGGACGCCGCGACCGGCGAATTCTTCGTCCCCGAAACAGATCTCGAACTCCCCGGCGTCCTCCCACTGATCCTGGTCCGCCGCCACCGCTCCAACTACCGCCTCGGCCGCTGGTTCGGCCCCTCCTGGTCCGCCACCCTCGACACCCGCCTGGTGGTCACCGACCACGCCGTAACCCTCCTCGGCGAAGACGGCTTGGTCCTCACCTACCCCCACCCGGTCACGGACCAGCCCACCGCCCCACACTCAACAGCCTTGCGCTGGAGCCTGACCCGCACCGAATCCGGTGGCTACCGCATCTGGAACCCCGACCGCGAAGTCTTCCTCCACTTCGCCCCCGATCCCGCACTGAGCGGATTGGACACGGCCCTGGGCAATTTCGCCCTCACCGCCCTGACCGACCGCCACCACAACCACATCCGCTTCCACTACGACGCCGACGGCAACCCCACCGAAATCACCCACTCCGGCGGCTACCGAGTCCGCGTCACCACAGACTCCGGCCGCATCACCAGCCTGGCCGTAATCGACACCAAAGCCGGAACCACCATCCCCGTAAAGCATTTCGCCTACACCGCAGGCGAACTAACCGCCGTAACCAACTGCCACAACGGCACCACCCACTACACCTACGACCCCGTCCACCGCATGCTCTCCTGGACCGACTCCAACGCCAACAGCATGCACAACACCTACGACGCAGCAGGCCGCATCATCCGCCAAGTCGGCACCGCCGACATGATGAGCTGCACCTTCGCCTACACCACCCACCCGGACGGCACCACGCTGACAACGGTCACCAATTCCCAAGGCGCCCAAACCCACCGCACTTTCGACCCCGACCTCCGCCTCCGAGACCTGATAACCCCCGACGGCGCCCACACCCACTACGACTACAACACCGACCGCAACCCCACCCGCGTAATCGCCCCCGACGGCGCCATCACCCACTACGCCTACACCCCATACGGCGACGTCTCCACCATCACTCGCCCCGACGGCGCCACCCTCACCCTCGAATACCCGACCTACCACCGCCCGACCCGAATCGTCGACGTCGACGGCACTGTGCGGCAGCGAGAATGGGACGAGATCGGCAACCTCACGGCTGTGGTAGACCCGTTCGGCGCCCGCACCGAATACACCCACCACTCCAATGGTTCCGTGGCCACCGTCACCGAGCCCAATGGCGCCAGAACCACCATCGAAGTCGACGCCACGGGACTCCCCACCCTCATCATCGACCCGTTCGGCGCCCAAACTCGCCTCATTCGGGACGCTTTCGGCAGACTCTCCCAATTCATGGACCCACTCGGCGGGGTCACCACGAACACCTGGACTCCAGATGGGAAGCCCCTCCGTCACACGGATCCCAACGGCCACACCCAATCCTGGACCTACGACGGGGAAGCCAACCTTCTCACCCATTCGAATGCCGCAGGCGGGCTCACCCGCCATGCCTACGGAGCCTTCGATCTCGTCGTGGCAAGTACTGACCCAACCGGCGCTACCACGACATACACCCACGACACAGAGCTTCGTCTTACGGGAGTCACCAATCCGAACAGCCAAACCTGGCGATATCGCTACGATGCTGTCGGGCGTCTGGTAGCGCAGACCGACTACAACAGTGCCACAACGCAATACATGCATGACCTGACCGGGCGGATTACCACGGAGACGCCGGCAACCGGAGTCGCTCGCCACTACACCTATGACGTTATGGGGCGCCTCACCACTGTCACCGCTGACAGCGGCGAGTGGATACGGTACGCGCATGACCTGACCGGCAAGACGCTCACTGCGGTGAATGGCTACGGTGAAACGACGATTCACGTTGTCGACCTCGCTTACAACGATCTCGGTTTGCTCGGCTCGCAGCGCGTTGACAATCACCCTGCGACACTCTTCGGCCATGATTCGCATGGGCGGCGGACCCGTCGCAGACTCCCCAGCGGGTCGGAAACCCGTTGGCAATACGACGATCTCGGACGTCCGAACGGCCTCACGACCGACGGATATGGAATCGAATTCAAATACGATGCCGCAGGGCTCCTCACCGGTTGGCAGATGGGTGAGCTCGCCGTCGAACAGGCCCACGATCGGACGGGTCGAATTCTTCGTCAGGACGTCAGAGCTCAGCGGCCACGCAGTTCAGGGACTGACGTGGACGGTGTGATCGGCCACGCTGCCCGGGAGATCCGGAGCGACCAATATAGCTGGCGCGCTGATGGATACCTCACAGAGAACATCACGCGATACGACGGCGTCCGCTCCCGCCGCGACTACCATTTGGATTCGCTGGGTCGGGTCACCGCGCTGCGTCACAATGGAAAGACGATCGAGAACTACACGTACGACTCATTGAGCAATATCACCGCCAGCAGCTACCGGGCCTCGGATTCGGCTGACGAAATGCGTTCTGGCACTGACGATTCAGAATTGCGTCACCGGGAGTATCGAGGCAATCTGCTCGTTCGCGATGGGCGGCACAGCTTCCGCTACGACGCCTCAGGTCGCTTGATTCGCAAGACAACCACCAGGTTGTCCCGAAAACCTGAGGTGTGGCAGTACCGCTACAACGGTTTTGATCAACTCACCGACGTGCAGACGCCGGACGGTCAGCGATGGCACTACACCTACGACGCTTTCAACCGTCGCACCACGAAGCAGCGCCTCACTTGCGAAGGTGCCGTCCTCGAGCGTGTCGATTACACGTGGGACGGTACACAGCTCATCGAGCAGGTCATGGCCGGAGGAACCACGCGGTGGACCTACCATCCCAATACCTTTACGCCCCTCACTCAAACGATTGACCACAAGCTCCACGCCATCATCACCGACATGGTTGGAACCCCGATCCAGCTGATCGATCCTGTGACAGTTCGTTCCGCCGCTGCCGGGATGGGTGATCTCTGGGGTGGCATGGACTGGCGTGGCAGCGTCGCGATCCCATTGCGGTTTCCCGGTCAAATTCATGACGCTGAAACCGGATTTCATTACAACTTTCATCGACTTTACGATCCGGATACGGGTCGCTATCTGACGTCTGATCCGTTGGGTCTAGCACCGGCGCCCAATCCGAATATATATCCGTATAACCCCACCGGCTGGATTGACCCTCTCGGGCTCAAGTGCCTCAAAGAGAATGAAATATATCTCTATCGGGGTGTTCTGGAAAAGGAGCTCGTGGGATTGCTGGCGGATCGTAAATTCACGAATCCGATCGGTATAGAGACCAAATACTTCGCCTTGAGCGAGGAGGCTGCCAATGCCTATGCTAAGAATGCCTATAAGAACTGGCCGGCGGAGGGCCCGTATACAATCGTGAGAACCGTGATAGATAAAGGTTTGATTCCTGAAGAGAGCATGGTCGATCTGTCGGACAAGGGTGTAGGCACAGCGCTCGCTATCCCTACCGAACTGTTACCCGAGCTCGGTAGGCCTAGAATACTTCCCTACGGTATGAGATAGAGGTGAACCTCGTGGAATTGATATTTGCGGACAGGTTCGAGCGATATCTGGAGCCCTGGCGAGAAATGTTCGGGGAATCGGACGGTATCGAATACCGGCTGGGCGCGATGCCGGACGTCGGTTTCGGTAGCGATGCCATTCTGATGGCAGCCTTCCTTGCGCATGATCGCTATGGAGGGCGGGCGGTTCATGGGAAGGCTCAGGTCCTGGAGAATCTCCGTGGAGACGGGCTCCCGGACCTCATCCTGGCGACTCCCTTATACTCCCCGATTGTCGATGAAGTTACTGATCTCGAAATCACTGGAAGCAATATATCCGACATGTTCACCCAGTGCTTCGAGGAGGTGTCGCAATTCAACCGGGCGAACAACGTCATCGCCATAAAGAGGCTGCTGGTCCTTGTTTCTGCCCTGGGTTTCGAAACGATCCCTCCCGCTGTCGTCGCCCGATCGTTCTACCGTGCGTCGAAGTTATTTCCGGCCCTCTGGATCGACTGAACTGGTGATGACCGCATTCAATTCTGTGAACTGGTCAGATCTCTGCGGTGCCTGCGGGAAATTTGTAATCCGCGAGGTGCAGTTCAAGTACGGTCAGGTGCGGCAGCATAGATACGAGATCGGTGACGAGCTGGTCTGGGCGGCCCGTGGCATCGGCGACTTCACGGCCGAAACCGCTGTGGCCGAAGGCTATGCGTGCGAATGCCCGAACTGCGATTTCGAGCTCGGCGAGTGTGAGGTGCTGATAACCCACGGCAGGTTGATCGGCGTCCGACCGTTGACCGGAAGGTGGGATTTCCGGGGCGACGAGTACGTGGAGAACGTGGTCATCGATCAAGAACTTGGCCCGGAGGTTCAGCTCGCCCGTAAAGCTATGCGAACGTGGGCCAAACCCGCCGACGTTCCATCGGGCAGCGGCGTCGCCGAGCAACTGAATCTGATGAAATCCCTTGCCTGTAGGCAGATTACGTGCCCGAACTTCGCCAGATCCTGGTACGACGCCCGACGGCGCTCGCTCGACAACGGTGAGCGGGTACGAGACCCATTCGAACGCCTGCTCACCCGAGTGTTCTACGACCTGGAGGACTACCCCATCGACCCCTCCCTGCGAGAAGCTGGAGATATCACCGACGAGCGTCTCATCGACAATGTCCGAGATGTTCTGAAAGCACTCGCCCGGTTATGAAGAGGCGTCGCGGCGGGGGATGGCCGATGATGGAGTACGACAGCGATCAGGTTGCGAAACTGTATTTCGAAACCAGCTTTCTCGACGATCAGTCCGAAAGAGAATGTCCCGCATGCAAATCGATTGCGGTACGTGCATACATCTGGCGACACGACGGAGGTAGCCGCACAGTCCTCTTCTCGTACGCCTGGTGCAAGCACTGTCGACGATTCAAAGGCTGGACCACCGCGGACACCGGCGAGTTCACCTTCTCCGATCCAATCGAATCCCTCCCGGAGCCGGAGCGCGAGATCTACCGCCGCGGTGTCGCGAAACTTCTCCCGAAGCTCGACAAACTCTGGGATGAGGGAGAGCTTCCGCAGACGTTCGTCAGGGCGAGGTCGCCGAAGAAGCGATTGGGGAAGTAGCTGTGTGCGGCTCGGGGAGCGCTGGGCGGGGGTACGGTTCGAGTCCGCAGTACCTTCCGAAATCCATGATTCGTATCGTTCGGGCGGAGGCCGGTAGTGATCGGCTATTGAAATGGGTTGGGTACGAGGGAGTTACGATTCTGGACTTTGCTCGGGATCGTGAGTACGAGCTGGTTAGTGTCGGCCGCTTTCCGGTGGGTTCGGGCGGCACGATCGACTGGACCGAGACTCCCGGTGAGCTCGTAATCGCCACCGGCGACGATGGACAGATCGAATCGTTCGTCGATCGATTCATGCCGGAGTCTGATTCGTACGTTCTACTGTGGTCGAACTTCGCGATTCCCGGTGTGGTTGTCTCCGCCGCGAAGCTGGCGGACTACCTGCCGGACATTCTGGACCGGAACCCGGAGTTCTGGATCTACGGTCCTGGGAGTGGCGTGCTGCTCGAGAACACGTTCGCCGGAGTGGTCACCGTGTCGAGGATTCCAGGTGGGGAGGATCCGGTTCGGTGCAGGTGACGGTCGTTTCGAATGCGGATCCCGGGGCCGACGTGTGGGTGCGGGCGGATGGTGGACGGGCCTGGCCTGCTCGGTGGAAGGGGCGTGAATCCGTTTGCGCTGGAACGCGAGTGGATGTCGAGATGGATATCGACTCGATCGATTCGATCGTCGGGATCGACGGTGTCGAAGGCGCGGGTGAGGTTGCGGTGGTCGAGGGGCGGTTGACCGCTTGGGGGATCGTTTCGGGGGTTGGTGACGACGGGGTGTTCGGGCTGTTGATCGGGTCCGCGATGGTGTTGATCGAGTCGGATCTGGGGGTTGGGGTTCGGGAGGGGATGGTGGTTCGTATTGAGCCGGAGGCGATTTCGTTGTATCCGACCGGGATTTAGGGATACGCGAACGGCCACCGTCGCACTGGCGAGCGGTGGCCGTTCGGAGGTCGGGGCAGCGACCTAGAGGCAGATGTCCAGGATCGGGACCCACTTGCCGCCCTTGAGGGTGCACAGGGCTGCATTGATGAGTTCGCTTGCGCTGGAGCCGGTGCCGCCTACGTTGCTGGAGCCGGAGCCGCCGGAGGCGGAGTCGGCCGAGCCGGTGGGGGAGCTGTTGGTGGCGACCGGGGCGGCGTTGGGGGCCGGGTCGAGGGTGACCGGGGCCGCTGCCGCGGTGCCCGCGGTGGCGATGGCGGCGGCGATGGCGAAGGCGCCGACCGCGGCACGCGGCATGTGGTGTGCGAAGCGAGAATTCATCAGGTGTGCTCCTTGCAGGGGGAACCAGTGCGATCGCACCCTACAAGAGATGAAGCATGTGTGTTTCATAATCGGTGTAGATGATCGCGGCTGCCTTCGGCGAGTCAGCGGGCGCAGGTCATCGTGGTATTGAATTGTCGCCAGGTGCCGCCGGTAAAGCTGCAGATCAGTGGTAGGAGTACCCAGTTTGCGACCGATCCTGTGGATGATCCCGAGTTTCGTACGGCTGAGATCAATGCGTCGCCCAGGGTGGCTGACCCGGTGGTCGCGGCCCCCGGCTCGGCTATTGCCGTCGTGGATTGGGCCGGTTCGGTGGTGGTGATGACCGGCGCGGCCGCCGCGGCGCCGGTGGTGGCCAGGCTTGCGGCAATGATGCACGCACCCAGTGCGGTCAGTGGAATACGTTGTGTGCGGGGGGATTTCATCGTTTGCACTCCTTGTGTGGTGATGATCGATGAACCATACAAGAAGTGAATGGCTAGCGTTTCAGTATTGGCTACCTATGGAAAGACGGCGGGAGGGGATAACCCTTTTCGGTCATGACCTCGCGGGCGCGGTTCGGATAATCGGTGATCAGGCCGTCGACGCCTTGGTCCAAGACCAGGGCGATCACCTGTTTGTCGTTCACCGTCCAGGGGATGACCTTCAGGCCCAGGGCGTGGGCGCGGGCCACGTACGCCTCGGTGGTGGTGAGCTTGAAGTTCGCGTCGCCGGGCTTGGCGGTGCTGTCGGACGGGTTCAGGTAGCTGGGGGAGGAGATGTCTGCGCCGAGGGCCTTGATGGCCGCCAGGGGGTCGTCGCGGTGGTCGTCGTAGCTGATGGGGCTGAGCCACGGGCTTTCCGGTTTGAAGGTGGAACTGTCGTAGAGAGCCACGGTGGGGATCGTGGGATTCTTTGTCTTCACCAGCGGGAGGCTGCGCCAGTCGAAACTTTGGATCTCGACTTTCGAAGTGGCTCCGGCGGTGTCGATCGCGCCGAGGATGACGTCTACGAATTCGGCTGGGGTGGCGGATTGTTCGGGGTGCTCGGCCTCGAGCTTGGTTTCGATGTTGTAGCGCAGTACATCGAACGCGCCGGGGTAGGACTTCACCAGATCGAAGACCTGGGGTAGGCGGGCGATCTTGTTGCCCGGAAGTTCCTGTGCCTCCGGATAACCGGACAGCTTCTTGCCGCAGTCGAGTTTTTCGATTTGGGTGGAGGTGAGGTCGTGTACCAGTTTTCCGACGTAGGGGAACTGGAGATCGTCGAGGAATGCCGGGCCGGTGTCGGTGCATTTCTCGGGCAGGATTTTCGGGTCGTGCCAGACGAACGGGACCTTGTCCTTGCTCAGCACGATATCGAGTTCGAGGGTGCTCACGCCCAGTTCGATGGCCTTGGCGAAACCCGGGAGCGACTCCTCGATGGTCATGCCCCGGCCGCCGCGATGGGCTTGCAGGTCGAAAGCCCGCCCGGGGTCGGTATGGGAGGGTGCGGAGCTCGACACCGGGACCGACTTTTCGCCGCCGTCCCCGCACGCGGACGCGGCGAACACCACTCCCAAGATCAGAAAAGCGTGCCCGAGCTGCTTCGATCCCACCCTCGAAAACCCCATTGCCGGACTATAGCGACATTTCGCCGGTAACCGCGGGAGCCCATGTCGGGGGGATTCGGTACGCTCGCGGCCATGGGTGCGCTGGTTCCGGTGGAAGGGCTCGACGGTGCGGGTAAACGCACGCTGACCGATGCTGTCGTCACCGGCCTACGCGCCCGCGGCCTGCGCGTCGCGACCCTGGCCTTCCCGCGCTACGGCGTCTCCGTCTACGCGGATCTGGCGGCCGAGGCTTTGCGCGGACAACACGGTGATCTCGCCGATTCGGTCAACGGCATGGCCCTGCTGTTCGCCCGCGATCGCGCCGACGCGCGCGACGAACTCTCGAAACTGCTGGCGGACAACGACATCGTGCTACTGGACCGCTATGTCGCCTCCAACGCTGCCTACTCCGCCGCGCGGTTGAAGGAAGACGTCTCCGGCGAAATCGTGGCCTGGATAGCCGAATTGGAATTCACACGCTTCGCCCTACCTGTCCCAGATGTCCAAATTCTCCTGGATGTTCCGGTAGAACTGGCGGAGAAGCGCGCCCGGCAACGCGAAACGCAGGACGCGACTCGCGCACTCGACGCCTATGAAAAAGATGGTGGGCTGCAACGCCGCACCGGAACCGTCTACCGTGAGCTTGCCGAAACCAACTGGCACGGAACGTGGTGGGTGCATCGGAGCGGTGACGATCCGGCAACACTTGCCGCGCGGCTCGCGGAAATCGTTGGTGGATAGGGTTGGATGTGCGCCGACAGGTCACGAGTGTTGGCGTGGCGGCCTGATTGGAGCCGGAGAGGTGACAACATAGTCTTATGAAGCCCAAGATTCTGGTCGTCGACGACGATATGGCTCTCGCTGAGATGCTCACGATCGTCTTGCGGGGTGAGGGATTCGATCCTCACACCGTCGGTGACGGCACGCAGGCGCTGACAGCGGTCCGGGAGCTGCGCCCGGATCTCGTGTTGCTGGATCTCATGCTGCCCGGCATGAACGGAATTGACGTATGCCGGGTATTGCGAGCCGATTCGGGAGTGCCCATCGTGATGCTGACGGCGAAGACCGATACGGTCGACGTCGTCCTGGGGTTGGAGTCTGGCGCCGACGATTACATCGTCAAGCCGTTCAAGCCGAAAGAACTCGTTGCTCGCGTGCGAGCCCGCCTGCGCCGCACCGAGGAAGAGCCGCAAGAACTTCTGTCCATCGCGGACATAGTCATCGATGTGCCCGCGCACAAGGTGACCCGCGGCGGTCAGCAGATCTCGCTCACACCGCTGGAATTCGATCTCCTGGTCGCGCTCGCCCGCAAGCCGCGCCAGGTGTTCACCCGTGAAGTGCTCCTGGAACAGGTCTGGGGATACCGGCACGCCGCCGATACCCGCCTGGTCAATGTGCACGTACAGCGGTTGCGCGCCAAGGTGGAGAAGGATCCGGAAAACCCTGAGATCGTGCTGACCGTACGAGGTGTGGGCTACAAGGCCGGACCGCCGTGATCGCTGGCTCCAGAAACCGCGTACAGCGGTGGCTGGCAGTAGTGGTGGCCTGGTTTCGCACCGTAGGTGAGCGACTGGGCCACGTGTGGCGTGGTTCGCTGCAACTGCGCGTTGTCGTGTCCACCCTGACCCTGTCGCTGATCGTGATCACGATTCTCGGAGTCGTGCTCACCTCGCAGATCACCGACCGGCTCTTGGACGCGAAGATCAACGCGGCCGTCGAGGAGATGGGCCGCGCCCGAAATACGGTGCAGGCCACGCTCACCGGCGTGCACGACTCCAGCACCCAGCTGGCACGATTGGAGGATGCCCGCCGCGCCCTGGCCGGGGGCGGCGGCTCCCAATCCGGCGGCGCGGCAGGCAGTTACGACTCCGCGCTGGCCATGGTCGGGGACTCGCAATCGGAGCTGAGTGCCGGGCCGATTCAGGAAATACCCCCGGAGCTACGGCATTTCGTGCAGGAGCGCCAGGTCAGCTACCAGTTCGCGACGGTGTCCGATCCGGACGGCTATCGCGGCTCGGCACTGGTCATCGGCAGCCCCGCGGCCGACATTCCGACGCTGGAAATCTATTTGATCTTCCCGCTCACGAATGAGAAACGCTCACTCGACCTCATGCGCGGCACCATGCTCATCGGCGGCATCGTGCTGCTGGTCCTGCTCGCCGCCATCACCGCCCTGGTGACCCGCCAGGTCGTGCTGCCCATCCGATCCGCCGCCCGGATCGCCTCCCGCTTCGCCGACGGACGTCTGAAAGAGCGAATGCTCGTCAGAGGGGAGGACGACATGGCCAGGCTGGCCATGTCGTTCAATGAGATGGCCGAGAGTCTCTCGAACCAGATCACCCAACTCGAGGAGTTCGGAAACCTCCAGCGCCGCTTCACCTCCGACGTCAGCCATGAGCTGCGCACACCGCTCACCACCGTGCGCATGGCCGCCGACCTCATCCACGGTTCCAGCGATGACCTCGATCCGGCGCTCGCGCGCTCGGCCGAACTGCTTGTGAACGAACTGGATCGGTTCGAGGGACTGCTCAACGATCTGCTCGAGATCAGCCGCCACGACGCGGGTGTGGCCGAGCTGCAGGTGGAATCGCTCGACGTGCGCATGTGCGCGCGGGCCGCGGTCTCCACCGTGCGGCATCTGGCCAAGGAATCCGGTGTCGAACTGGTCGTCGACATGCCCGAGGAACCCCTTGTGGCAGAGGTCGATCCGCGCCGCGTCGAGCGGGTGCTGCGCAATCTGCTCGCCAATGCCATCGATCACAGCGAGGGCAAGCCCGTCCTCATGCGCATGCGCGGCGACAGCGATGCCAATGCCGTCGCCATCGTGGTGCGCGATCAGGGCGTCGGCCTGCGGCCCGGTGAGGAGAAACTGGTCTTCAACCGATTCTGGCGTTCGGACCCCTCACGGATGCGCCGTTCCGGCGGAACGGGTTTGGGCCTGTCCATCAGCGTCGAGGACGCCAACCTGCACGAGGGCAAACTCGAGGCCTGGGGTGAGATCGGCGTCGGCGCCAGCTTCCGCCTCACCCTGCCGCTGGTGCGCAGCAGGAAACTCGGCCTCAGCCCACTCCCGCTGGAACCGGCCAAGACTCGCGGCGGCATCACCCCCGAACAACTCGCCCTCGATATCGGCACCGTGGAAGCCACCCCGGACCACACCGATTCCACCCCGACCGAATCCGAACTCGCGGCCGCCGAACCCATCGATCCGGCCACCGGCGAACCCTACGAACTCGCCGTCGCCGAACCATACGAACCGGCGACGGCGGGACCCACCGCCGAAGCCGAAACCGCCCCTGCCGCATCGGTATCCGATAACGGCGACGGCGCGCAGACCGTGTTACCGCTCGCATCCGGCAGTACACCGCCGGACAGTCCCGATGACACCGTGCTCGCCGACAAAGGGGACGGAAAGCCATGAGGATGGGGAAATCGCGCCTCGCGAGGGCGCTGGTGGTTGTCGCATGCCTGGTGGGCCTCACCGCTTGCGCGAACCTACCGGATTCCTCCGCACCGCAGGCCCTGGGAACGCTGGACCGCCAGCCCACCAGTGCCGGTCCGACACCGCCCATTTCGGGCAGAGAACCGGATCAGCTACTCCGCGATTTCCTCCAGGCCACCTCCGATCCCACCAATCGGCATCAGGCGGCGCGGCAATTCCTCTCGCCCGCCGCCAATGTGCGCTGGGACGACGCCGCCGGCACCACCGTCGTGGACCGGCCGGACACCCTGCGCGAATCCCGCACCGCCGATTCCGCCACCTATGTGATCCGCGCCCGCAAGATCGGCGAACTCGCCGCCGACGGCGCCTACCGCGCCAGCGACGGCACCCTGGAGAACAAGGTCGAAATGGTGAAGGTCGACGGCGAATGGCGCGTCGACGAACTACCGCCCGGCGTCATCATCGAACAGAACGCGTTCGCCAAGTCCTATAAGCGGTATTCGCTGTTCTTCCCGAATCTCGCCGGAATGGCCATGGTTCCGGATCTGCGCTGGATCTCCGCGCGCAAGGACCAACTGCCGCAACGACTCATGGGACTGCTCGCCGAAGGCTCACAGGAGGCGCTCGCCCCGGCCGTGCGCAATCCGCTCTCCGGCCCGGTCACCCTGCGCGGGCCCATCACCAAGGCCAATGGCGAGACCGACAATGTCGGGGTCGGCGCGGGCGGGGTCACCGTCGATCTGGCCGGTGCCTCCGCGCTTGACCCGAAGGCCAAGGAGCTCTTGGCAACCCAGATCGTGCTCACCCTCGCGGGCGCGGAAGTGCTCGGCCCGTACATCCTGCTCGCCGACGGCAAACCGCTCGACGACCGCTACGCCGCCACCGGCTGGAACCGCGCCGACGTGGAATCCATGAGCCCGGACGCCATCGCGCACAACCGCGCCGGACTGCATGCGGTCCGCGACGGATCACTGGTCGCGGTCACCGAGAACGGCATCACCGCCGCCCCCGGCTTCTTCGGCACCACGCACACCCTGCAATCGGTGGCGCTGTCCCCGGACGGGCAATTGGTCGCCGCCGTCGCCAAATCCGGCCGCCCCGAACCGGAACCGGAACGCACCCTCATCATCGGCACCTATGACGGGCAGGGCTTCCCGGTCGCCACCGGCGGCACCTTCACCCGGCCCTCCTGGCCCGCCGACGGCACCTCCGCGTGGACCGTGGTGGACGGTGATCGGGTGATCCGCGCGGTGCACGATCGCAGCACCGGCAATGTCTCGGTGCAGGATGTGGACATCACCGAATTGACCGCCGCCGCAGCCAATGCCAACGCACCGCGCGGGCCGATCACCGAACTGCGCATCTCGCCCTCGGGCGCTCGCGCGGCCCTGATCGCCAACGGCAAGGTCTACGTCGCGGTGGTGTCACCGCAGTCGAGCACCAAGTTCGCGCTCACCGCGCCACTGCCCCTGGCGGTCGGTTTGAGCACCAATGCCGTCTCGGTGGACTGGCAGACCGATGAGCGTGTCATCGTCACGCGAGAAGGCAATGTGGACCCCGTAGCGGGCGTTCTGGTGGACGGCTCCGGCTTCACCCCGCAGACCACCCAGAACCTCACCCCGCCGGTGCGCGTCGTGAGCGTCTCACCCGACCACGAATACGTCGCGGACTCGCGTGCGGTGCTGGAACTGACCCGCAATCCCGAAGGCGGCGAATACTACTGGCGCGAAGTTCCGGGTCTCGGCGGCAATGCGGTCCCGGTGCTGCCCGGCTAGGCGCACACTGACCCCATGGGGGAACTGCTGGATCTGATCCTGCCGCGCTCCTGTGGCGGTTGCGGGGCAGGTGGCACGGCGTGGTGCGCGGATTGCGCGGCCGCGCTGTCCGGTCCGCCGATCCGCCTGCGCCCCAGGGCCGATCCCGGCGTGCCGTGCTGGGCGCTCGCGCCCTACCGGGGTGCGCCGCGGCGCGCGGTGCTGGCCGCCAAGGAACAGCGCCGGGCCGATTTGGCACACTCGACGGGGGTGGCCCTGGCCAGGGGGCTGGATCTTTTGCGCGACGGCTCCCGGCCGCTGATTCTGATCCCCGCACCCACCCGCAGGGCCGCTGCTCGCAGGCGCGGCGGTGACCCGGTACTGCGTTCCGCGCACGTCGCGGCGAGTTGGCTGCCCGATTGCCGATTGGTGCGCGTATTGGGTTTACGACCAGGTGTGCGCGATTCGGTCGGCCTGAATCGCAGCGACCGCCAGCACAATCTGCGGGGGCGGATCATCGTAGCGCCGAGCCGTGCCCAAACCCTCCCATTTCCGGCAAATGCCGAGGTAGTGCTCATCGACGACGTCCTGACCACCGGTGCCACAGTGACGGAATCGGTGCGTGCGCTACGCGAGGCGCGAGTGACCGTTCGTGCCGCGCTGGTTACCTGCCACGCTTGATTCTTCGAAATTTGCGTGAACACTGGCGGACAGGTCGCTGGCGAACTAGCGTGGCGATCAGACACCCGAACTCGAAGTTTGGAGGTGGCGCCTCGGACCAAGATGTGCCGAGCGATTTCGATCGGCACACGTTTCAATCCCGCCGCACGAGCGGATTGTGCGGCCAGATCCGGGAGGTACGCGTGACGACATCTTCACGACCTTCAGCGAAAAACGCAGACACTGCGCTGCTGGACGAATTCATTCCAGACGACCAACCCACCGGGGCCACCCAGGCGGAAGTCGTCGTCAAGGGACGCACGCTCGGCGAGGGCGGCGTACCCGAACATTTCCGAATCCACGTCGCGGACAAGCTCTCTCGGCTCGAGCGCTTCGATCCCAGCATCTATCTGTTCGACGTGGAGCTCACCCACGAGCGCAATCGTCGTCAGCGTAAGAACTGCCAGCGAATAGAGATCACCGCCCGCGGCAAGGGGCCCGTCGTCCGGGCCGAAGCCTGCGCGGACAGCTTCTACGCCGCCCTCGAATTGGCGGTCGAGCGGCTGGAGGGCCGGTTGCGCCGGCTCAAGGACCGTCGTCGCGTACATCATGGGGACAAGACACCGATCTCGGTGTCGCAAGCGACGGCCGGGCTCATCGACGATTCGCTGTTCATGTCACCGAACGGGTCGTCCGGCGTGCATGATCACGCGGCCGAGGAACTGGACGGCGAAGCCGGTCCGGGACACGTCGTCCGTACCAAGACCCATCCCGCCATCCCCATGACGGTTGACGACGCCCTCTACCAGATGGAGCTCGTCGGCCACGATTTCTTCCTGTTCCAGGACAAGGAGACCGACCGACCGTCGGTTGTGTACCGCCGCCACGCCTTCGACTACGGGATAATCCGTCTCGCATAGCGGCAGGTGAACTCTGGTTCGACCGGGGCTTCACCCAAGCCCCGGTCCCTTGCTGTTACAACTCGTATCAGATACAACTGAGTCGTGACCAACAAGGGCGCTCGTCGCGCAGTAATCGTGTCCGGTGCGCGGACCCCGTTCGTGCGGGCGTTCAGCGACTACACCCGGATGGACTCCATCGACCTCGCGGATATCGCCGTACGCGGACTCCTCGAACGGACCGGGCTGTCGAAGGAACTCGTCCAGGCGATCGTGTGGGGCGGGGTGATCCTGCCCAGTGCCGCGCCGAATATCGCGCGCGAGATCGCACTGGATCTGCAATTGGATCCGGGGTGCGAGGGGTACACCGTCACGCGGGCGTGCGCTTCGGGGCTGCAGGCCGTCACCTCGGCGGCCGCGGCCATCGAACGCGGTGAATACGACATCATGATCGCCGGTGGCAGTGACTCCACCAGCAATGCGGAAGTGAAGCTGCCGCAGAAGGTGGTGCACGCCGCCGCACCGCTCGCGCTGGGCAAGCCCAAGGCCAAGGATTACCTCACGGCCGCAGCGCAATTGGCGCCGTTCATCGATCTGGTGCCGCGCCGGCCCAAGATCGAAGAGCGCACCACCGGCGAGGTCATGGGTGAGAGCGCCGAGAAAATGGCTCGCATCCACGGCATTTCGCGCGCCGCGCAGGACGAGTTCGCCGCGCGCTCACACCATCGCGCCGCGGCCGCCATCGAATCCGGGCGGTTCGACAGCGAAGTCCTGTCCGTCACCACGCCCGAGGGCAAGACCGTCACCCGCGACGGACTGGTCCGGCCGGGCACCAGCGTGGAGAAATTGGCCACGCTCGCACCGGTATTCGCCAAGGGCGGCACCGTCACCGCGGGCAATGCCAGCCCGCTCACCGACGGCGCGTCCGCGGTGCTGCTCATGAGCGAGGAGAAGGCCCGCGCCCTCGGCTTCGAACCCCTCGCGGCCTTCCGCTCCTGGAGCTACGTCTCGGTCGACCCCCGCGACCAGGTGCTGATCGGCCCCGCCATCTCCATGCCCCGCGCCCTCGACAAGGCCGGATTGTCCCTGGCGGACATCGATTTCGTCGATATCCACGAAGCCTTCGCCGCCCAGACCCTGTCCGTCGTCTCGGCCCTGGCCAGCACCGACTGGGCCAAACAGCGCCTGGACCGCGACACCGCCGTCGGCGAGATCGACCCCGCCACCCTGAATATCCACGGCGGCTCCGTCTCCCTCGGCCACCCCTTCGGCGCCACCGGAGCCCGCATGGTCACCACCATGGCCAACGAACTCGCCCGCTCCGGCAAATCCACCGCCCTCCTCGGCATCTGCGCCGCCGGCGGCATCGGCGCGTCAGCGGTCCTCGAACGCGTCTGACCCATCCTGCTCCGAAACCCCGGTCTGCTCAGGCAGATCGGGGTTCGGTCTATTCGGCGGGGTTGCCGGGGGTGAAACGTTCCCAGTGGATGGCGGATTCGAGGGGGCGGCGGGTGCGCCAGCCGAAGCGCTCGAGGTCGGGGATCTGCTGGAATTCGGTGACCGGGCCGACGCAGAGCCAGGCGACCGGTTTGATGTGGTCGGGGAGGTCGAGGAGATCGGCCAGGACCGGGGTGTCGTAGAAGCTGACCCAGCCGACGCCGATGCCCTCGGCGGTGGCCGCGAGCCAGAGGTTCTGGATGGCGAGGATCGTCGAGTAGATACCGGTTTCGGGGACCGTCGCGCGGCCGAGGATATGCGTGCCGCCGCGAGCTTGATTGTGGGTCACCACGATTCCGGTGCCGGATTCGGTGATGCCCTCGATCTTGATCGGGTTGAACGTCTCCGAGCGATCAGCGGGGAGGGCGTCGTTGAATTCGCGGCGCTTATCGGCGACGTGATCGGCGAACTTCGACAGCATCGCCCGATCCCGGATCACGATGAAATCCCAGGGCATGGAGTTGCCGACACTGGGGGCGCGATGCGCCGCTTCGAGAATCCGCAACAGCGTGGGGTCGTCCACGACTTCGCCGGTGAACTCCGCGCGGACATCGCGGCGCAGGCGGATGGCGTCGTAGACGCTGAGACATTCTTCGGGGGCTATCGGACCTTCGGCACACACGCCGACCAGTGAACCAGGCCGCACGCCCCGCCTTCCTGGCAGCCCACACGCCCCGCCCCGAAGTCCTGGCACGCGTGCCCCCTCGTCATCCCGGCATGCTTTTGGCCGGGATCCACACCCCGCCCCGGACGCGGCCCGGATATGACTGTGCCCCCACCGGTGAGGGTGAGGGCACAGTCATGGACTACTCGTTCAGCCGACGAGGGCGGGCTCGCGGCGGCGCAGGCGCTTGCGGCCCTGGGCCAGGGCGGTGCGCAGGCCGGTGCGGCGACCCGTGGTGGGGTCGACCGTCGCGACGCCGCCGAAGATCTTCTCCGACTTGGTTTCCGGGGCGTCATCGGCACTGCGGAACAGGTACTTGTTCGGCAGCGACAGCTTCATGATGGTGCGCCACGACTTGAAGTACTGCACCGGCAGCGAACCGGTGGTGTACGGCAGGTCGTACTTGTCGCACATGGCGCGCACCCGCACCGCGATATCGGCCAGCCGGTTGGACGGCAGATCCGGGAACAGGTGGTGTTCGATCTGGTGGCTCAGGTTGCCGGACATGAAGTGCAGCAGCTTGCCGCCGGAGATGTTGGCGCTGCCCAGCATCTGGCGCAGGTACCACTCGCCCTGGGTCTCGTTCAGCACATCGTGCTTGGTGAACTTCTCCGCACCGTCCGGGAAGTGCCCGCAGAAGATGATGGCGTTGGTCCACACATTGCGCATGACGTTCGCGGCCAGGTTCGCGGTCAGCGTGCCGAAGAACGCGGGACCGGTGAGCAGCGGGAACAGCAGGTAATCCTTGCCAGCCTGCTTGCCGATCTTCTTGAGCACCAGCGCGCGGTCGGCCTCGAACTGCTTCCATTCGGGGCTGTCCTTGGCCCACTTCTTCTTGGCGACCTTGCCGAGCTCCAAATGCTGGATGGCGACGCCGTATTCGAAGAAGCTCTGCAGCAGCAGGTTGTAGATCGGCTGGCCGAGGTAGAACGGGCTCCAGCGCTGATCGCGGGTGACGCGCAGCAGGCCGTAGCCGATATCGTCGTCCATGCCGAGCACATTGGTGTACTTGTGGTGCAGGAAGTTATGCGTGATCTTCCAGTGCTCGGACGGTCCGGCGTTATCCCATTCCCACGAGGTGGAGTGGATTTCCGGATCGTTCATCCAATCCCACTGGCCGTGCATGACGTTATGGCCGATCTCCATATTCTCGATGATCTTGGCCGTGCCGAGCAGTGCCGTGCCCGCGATCCAGGCGGGCGGGAACAGGCTGAAGAAAAGCGCTCCGCGCCCGCTGATTTCGAGGGCGCGCTGGAGACGAATAACGCGGCGGATGTAACGCGCATCGCTTTCGCCCCGGGAGGATTCGATTTCGCGGCGGATGGCATCCAGTTCCGCGCCGATAGCTTCGACATCCTCCGGGGTGAGGTGTGCGTATTCCTTGACATCCGAGATCGCCATGCAACTTACAGTACCGTAGGTTACGGCTCCGTAGGTTCCGAGCGAGTGAATCCGTAACGTGTCGAACGCCGCATTGCGTTCGATATCGTAACCTGCTAGCGCGAACGCCGCAGCATTTGCTTCAGCGAGCGCCGCCGCCCGGCCTTCTCGGTGAGCAAAGCCTTTTCGTGCCTTGCCTTTTCCTGCAATGCGGCCTTGGCCTCGCGCAGTACTTCCTTCTCGTGCTGGGCCTTCTCCTTGAGCGCGGTCTTGGCCTCCTGCATGGCCGAACGCAGTCCGCGCCGCTCACCTGTCACGGGGTCCACACCAGCCCAGTTGTGCTCGGCCAGCCACTCCTGACCGTCCTGCAGCGACGGCATAGCGGGCAATGCGGGCAGCGTGATACCGGCGAATTTGCGCTCCGAGGAAGTCTCCGGCGCGTCATCGGAAGTCCGCTTCAACCACTGATCCGGCAGCGCCAGTTTGTGAATCGTCCGGAATGCCAGCAGGTATTGCTTACCGATCGAACCGGTGGTGTACGGCAGGTCGTACTTGTCGCACAGTTCCTTCACCTTCACCGATACCTCGGCATACCGATTGCTCGGAATGTCCGGGAACAGATGATGTTCGATCTGGAAGCTGAGATTGCCGCTCATCAGCGCCATCGCCGGGCCCGCCTCGAAATTGGCGCTGCCCAGCATCTGCCGCAGATACCATTCGCCCTGCGTCTCGTTCTCGAACTGCTCCTCGGTGAACTTCTCCGCACCGTCCGGGAAATGCCCGCAGAAGATGACGGCGTACGCCCACAGATTGCGCACCAGGTTCGCGGTGGCATTGGCCTTGAGCGTGGACTTCCACGCCGGACCCGTCAGCGCCGGATAGATCACGAAATCCTTGACGACCTGCTTGCCCGCTTTGCGCCAGAACTCCTTGTTCGGCTCGGAGAACCAGTCCTTGGGATCCACGCCCTGCTGCTCTTTGACAGCCGAAAGATCGTGCAGCGCAATGCCCCACTCGAACAGCGCGGCCAGCACCAGATTCGCCACCGGCTGCGCCAGGTTGATCGGCTTCCATTCCTCATCGCGCGTCATGCGCAGAATGCCGAAGCCGAGATCCTCATCCATATCGAGGATGTTCGTATAGGTGTGATGCGAGTAGTTGTGCGCGGTCTTCCACTGCGCCGAGGTACCCGTCATATCCCACTCCCACGTGGTGGAGTGGATCTCCGGGTCGTTCATCCAATCCCATTGCCCGTGGCTGATGTTGTGCCCGAGCTCCATGTTCTCGATGATCTTGGCGACCGACAGCAGCGCGGTGCCGCCCAGCCAGGCCCACCTGTTCTTGCTCGCGAACAGGGTGGCGCGCCCGGCAGCCTCCAGCACGCGCTGGGCGCGAATGACGCGGCGAATGTACTTCGCGTCCTTCTCGCCGAGCGAGAGCTCGACATTTCTGCGAATGGTGTCGAGCTCCTGACCCAGGGTCTCGATATCCGCCTCGGTGAGGTGAGCGAACGTCTTGATGTCGGTGATGGCCACCGGCGGTCCTTCCGTGGTTGAACTGCCTCACGCCGCTGGGGCGGATTCGCGGCCCCGAGCGGGGCCGCGGTCAGGCTCGACTGCTATCGAGGGTAGCTGCTATTCGGAATGGTGGTGCCGCACGGTGTGTGCTTTATACGTCAAGAGTGCAATCGCCCGCGGCGGCGGAGATACAGGTCTGCACTTTGTCCCCGGCACGGCGCTCATTGCCGTTGCGGAGATCGCGCACATGACCGTCGGTGATGGTCACCACACAGGTCTGGCAGATGCCCATGCGGCAGCCGAACGGCATCTGCACACCCGCTTCCTCACCGGCCTGCAACAGCGTGGTGGCGCCGTCGATCTCGACGCTGCGGCCCGCCCGCGCGAAGGTGACGGTGCCGCCCTCGCCGGTGGCCGAACGCTCGATCTCGAACCGCTCCACATGCAGCTGATCGGCGATATCGGCGTCGTCCCAATGCTTTTCGATCTCATCGAGCATGCCGATCGGCCCGCACGCCCAGGTATCGCGCTCACGCCAATCGGGCACGAGCTCATCCAGCGAGGCCAGCGCGAACTTGCCGTTCTCACCGGTGTAATGCAGGTTCGCGGTGAAACTCGGGTGCTTATCGTGCAATTCGCGCAGATCGTCACCGAACATGACGTCCTCGGGGGTGCGCGCGGAATGCACATGCACCACATCCGGCACCACACCGCGGCGATCCATGGTGCGCAGCATCGCCATCACCGGCGTGATGCCCGAACCCGCGGTGAGGAACAGCACCTTCGCCGGCGGCGGCTCCGGCAGTACGAATCCGCCCTGCGGCGCGGCCAGCCGCACCACACTGCCGACCGCGACACCGTTCACCAGATGGCTGGACAGGAACCCCTCGGGCATCGCCTTGACGGCAATCGAGATGAGCCGCTTGGCCTTATGCTCCGGATCGGTCCAATCCGGCGGGCAGGTCAGCGAATACGAACGCCAATGCCAGCGCCCCTGCACCAGTACGCCGATGCCGATGTACTGGCCCGGCGAGAACTTGAAATCGAAACCCCAGCCCGGCTTGATCACCAGCGTGACCGAATCCGCGGTCTCCTTGCGCACCTCCACGATGCGCCCGCGCAGCTCGCGCGCCGACCACAGCGGATTCACCAGATGCAGATAATCGTCGGGCAGCAGGGGAGTGGTGACTCGTGCCGCCGCACCGCGCAGCGTGTTCAGCTTGGTGCGTCCCGCGGTCGCGCCCTCGGCGACCGGCGCCTCCAGCCATTCCCGGAGTCCCCGCACGGAGAATCCGCCACTCTTCGATGCCATTTTTCCGGACGTTCCTGTCGTCGTGCGCTGTAGCGCAGTGTCGTCAACCGCGGCCCGTGACGGGCCGCCCGCTCCGCGGCACAGCTGCGTCGCTGCTCGCGGTGCTCAGGTGCTGCCCGGCGGATGGCCTGTGCGGGCCATACCGGGTGCTTACGCACGCTGTCACAGCAAGGTTACGGCATCGTAGGTTACGGTGCCGGTGCCGCCGACGAAAGAGGTACAGGACCACCGGTGAATCGGGGGTTCGCCCCCGAAATCTGCCCTACAGCAGTTCCAGCAGGAACGGCAGTTCCTGGGCGGCGTACCAAGCCAATTGGTGATCCTCGGCATCGCCGAGCACGAATTCGGCATCGGTGTCACCCATATCGGCGGCATCGATCACATCCACGGCCTTGGCCACCTCGGGCTCGGCTTCGACCAGATCCACGTGCACCGAGGCGATGCGGTCGTACGGGATCGCGGCCGCGAGCCGGACCACCGCGTCGTCGAGATCGGGCCGCAGGGTCGCACCGTCGACATCGGCGGCGATCACCGCGCGCCGGAAGATCGGCCCGCGCGAGGGCGAGGCGTCATCGTCGGAGTCGGTGTCCTTGTCCTCGAGCGCGGAATCCTCGGCGAGCAAGCGCAGCGAGGCGCGCGCCGCCTCGGACATGGCGACCTCGGCCAACTCCTCGTCATCCCCGGACGCGTACGCCTCGCGCAATGCGGGCGTGACCGCGAACGCGGTGTCGTTGATTGCCCGGATCTCCCGGTCGGCGACCAGTTCCCGCAGCATCGGCACGGTGGCCGGGACGTACACGCGTAGCTTCTTCGCCACGCCGGACGACTCACTGGACGCAGGCACCGAGCATCTCCTCCATCGACTCGTGCACCGAAGCGGTCAATACCGCGATATCGGCCATCGCGTCGCGGTCGGCGGTGAGCCCGTAGCAGACCCGCCCGTCATAGGAGGTGAGTCCGATACTCAATGCCTGATTGCGCAGCAATGGCGACACCGGATACATCTCCAGCATCCGCGCGCCGCCGATATACATCGGCTGCTGCGGACCCGGCGCATTGGTGATCACCAGATTGAACGTGTGCTCGGCAAAGGTACTCGCAGACCGCACACTCATCGCATGCAGGCTCGCCGGAGCGAATCCGGCCATATGCACGAGGGTCCGCGCCTGCACCCCCTGCTGATGCCGGGCGTGCGCCTCGGTGGCGTGCTTGATATGCGACATCCGGATCACCGGATTCGGTTCGCCCACCGGCAGATCCACCAGCAGCGGGGTGACCTCGCCCGCCGGTTTCAATTCCGCGCCGTCGGCGTACACGGACATGGGCACCACCGCGCGCAGGGCATCGGCCTCGGTGAGCACCTGCCCGCGCGAGAGCAGCCAATTGCGCAGCGCACCCGTGACCACGGCGAGAATCACATCGTTGATGGAGCAGTCGAATCGTTTGCGGATCTTGCGGTAATCCTCGAGATCGGTGCGCACGACTTCGAATCTGCGGCTGCGCGAGGTACGCGTATTCAGCGGACTGTCCGGCGCCCCGAGTGCGGCCGCGCGCAGCATGGACACCATCTTCTGCACGGCCTTGCCGGTGGCGTCGACCACCGCGAACGCCTCCGCGCCGTGATGCCGCATGACCTCCAGGGCTTCGCGCGGCTGGGTTGCCAGATGCAGCACCGCCCCGATCAGCAATTCCAGGTCGGCGGGTTCGCGATGCGCGATCCAGGCGTCGTCGGCGACCTCGCGGGGTGCGGCCGAGGTGTCCAGGATCACATGCCCGATCTCCAGCGCGGTATCGCCGTCCACCAGCGCCGAATGCGTTTTGGTGAACACCGCGGACCGCCCGTCCGAGAGTCCCTCGACGAGGTACATCTCCCATAGCGGCCGGGCGCTGTCCAGCGGCCGCGAGGCCAGCCGTGCGACCAGGTCGAGGAGTTGCTCATCGGTTCCCGGCTCGGGCAGCGCGGACCTGCGAATGTGATAGGTGACGTCGAATTGCGCGTCGTCCACCCAAATCGGACGACCCAGGGCGAACGGAATCTCACGCACCTTGCGGCGATACAGCGGCACCAGCGGCAATCGTGATTCCACCAGTGCGACGAGGCTGTCGTAATCCAGCGGCGCGTGCCCGGAATTCCCGGTGGGCGCGCTATTGCGCAGGATGGCGAGGGAGCCGATATGCATGGGATTGCTGCTCGATTCGAGCCGGTAGAACGACGCGTCCTGCGGCGTCAGTCTGGTGATCACGCTGCCCGCTACTCCCTAATCCCTGCCGTGCGCCCGCCTGGCATCCCCCCGCAAGGCGTCGGCGGCGCGCGCCGGTTCTGGTGGCAAGCTATCGCAATCCGATCACCTGGGGGAACGGTCCGGGCCTCACTGCCCGCAAATTCACGTCGTAGCCGACGCCCCCGGTTCGCGCCTCCGCGCGCCGAACCTTGGTACATCCTACGTCAGCGGACTTGAAACAGCCTCGGACACAAAGTCATTCGCTCAACTGTCGCTACGTGCGGTTTCGGGCTCGCAGCAACCGGCCGTCCCGTCGCTCGTGCACTTCAGCGCCTATGCTGGGCTGCGGATTACCATGGCAGTGATTGCGCGCTCGCGCGCACGTTCCCTGCCTTGGTGGGGGCTACCGAATACACCGACCAGAGGACTGACAAGACCCGTGCCTGCGCTGACGCTTTCGAGGTTGCTACGGATTGGTGAAGGTCGCACGGTCAAGCGGCTTGCGAACCTGGCGGATGAAGTTATCGCCCTGGACGAGGAGTTCGCGGCGCTGTCCGACTCCGAGTTGCAAGCCAAGACCGAGGAGTTCAAGGAGCGCTATGCCGAGGGTGAATCCCTCGACGAGCTGCTCCTCGAGGCCTTCGCGACCGCCCGGGAGGCGTCCTGGCGGGTGCTCAATCAGAAGCATTACAAGGTGCAGATCATGGGCGGCGCCGCCCTGCACATCGGCAATGTGTCCGAGATGAAGACCGGTGAGGGCAAGACCCTGACCTGTGTGCTGCCCGCCTATCTGAACGCCATCAGCGGCGACGGCGTGCACGTGGTCACCGTCAACGACTACCTCGCCAAGCGCGATGCCGAGTGGATGGGCCGCGTGCACCGGTTCCTCGGCTTCGATGTCGGCGTGATCCTGGGCGGTATGACCCCGGCCGAGCGCCGCGTGGCCTACAACGCCGATATCACCTACGGCACGAACAACGAGTTCGGCTTCGACTACCTGCGCGACAATATGACGCATTCGCTGGACGATCTGGTGCAGCGCGGCCATAACTTCGCCGTGGTCGACGAGGTCGACTCGATTCTGATCGACGAGGCTCGCACCCCGCTGATCATCTCGGGTCCGGCGGACGCTTCCTCGAAGTGGTACGCGGAGTTCGCGCGCATCTCGCCGCTGCTGAAGAAGGACCTGCACTACGAGGTCGACATCAAGAAGCGCACCATCGGCGTGCACGAGGCGGGCGTCGAATTCGTCGAGGATCAGCTCGGTATCGACAACCTGTACGAGGCGGCGAACTCCCCGCTGGTCAGCTACCTGAACAACGCCATCAAGGCGAAGGAGCTGTACACCCGCGACAAGGATTACATCGTCCGCGACGGCGAGGTCATCATCGTCGACGAGTTCACCGGCCGCATCCTGGTGGGTCGCCGCTACAACGAGGGCATGCATCAGGCGATCGAGGCCAAGGAAGCGGTCGAGATCCAGCCGGAGAACCAGACCCTGGCGACGATCACGCTGCAGAACTACTTCCGCCTCTACGACAAGCTGTCCGGTATGACCGGTACCGCCGAGACCGAGGCGGCCGAACTGCACCAGACCTACGGCCTGGGCGTGGTGCCGATCCCGACCAACCGGGAAATGGTCCGCCAGGACCAGTCCGACCTGATCTACAAGACCGAAGAGGCCAAGTACTCCGCGGTCGCCGACGATATCGTCGAGCGGCACGAGAAGAACCAGCCCGTGCTGGTCGGCACCACCTCGGTCGAGCGTTCGGAGTACCTGTCCAAGCAGCTCACCAAGCGCGGTATCCCGCATTCGGTGCTGAACGCCAAGTTCCACGAGCAGGAAGCCCAGATCATCGCCGAGGCCGGTCGGCCCGGCGCGGTCACCGTCGCCACCAATATGGCCGGTCGTGGTACCGATATCGTGCTCGGCGGCAATCCGGACATCATCGCCGACATCCTGCTGCGCCGGCAGGGCCTGGACCCGGTCGAGACCCCGGCCGAGTACGAGGCGGCCTGGCTGCCCGCGCTCGAGCGCGTCAAGGAGCAGACCGAGGAGGATGCCGAGACGGTGCGTGAGGCCGGTGGCCTGTACGTGCTCGGCACCGAACGGCATGAATCGCGTCGTATCGACAATCAGCTGCGCGGTCGTTCCGGCCGTCAGGGCGATCCGGGTGAATCCCGCTTCTACCTGTCCCTGGGTGATGAGCTCATGCGGCGCTTCAACGGCGCGGCGCTCGAGTCGATCATGACCCGCCTGAACCTGCCGGACGATGTGCCGATCGAGGCCAAGATGGTCTCGCGTGCCATCAAGTCCGCGCAGACCCAGGTCGAGCAGCAGAACTTCGAGATCCGCAAGAACGTCCTGAAGTACGACGAGGTGATGAACCAGCAGCGCACGGTCATCTACGCCGAGCGCGCCCGCATCCTCAACGGCGAGGATATGGAAGGCCAGGTCCAGGAGATGATCACCGATGTGATCACCGCCTACGTCCAGGGCGCCACCGCCGAGGGCTATGTCGAGGACTGGGATCTCGCCAAACTGTGGACCGCGCTGAAGACGCTGTACCCCATCGGCATCGACTACAAGGACCTCACCGGCGAGAACGCCGACGGCGAGGTCGGCGAGCTGTCCCGCGAGGAACTGCTCGAAGCCGTGCTGGATGACGCGCACGCCTCCTACGAGAACCGCGAAGCCGAGATCGACGGGCTCGCGGGCGAGGGCAGCATGCGCAATCTGGAGCGTCAGATCCTGCTGTCCGTGCTGGACCGCAAGTGGCGTGAGCACCTCTACGAGATGGATTACCTCAAGGAGGGCATCGGCCTGCGCGCCATGGCCCAGCGTGATCCGCTGGTCGAGTACCAGCGCGAGGGCTTCGATATGTTCGCCGCCATGCTGGAGGGTCTGAAGGAGGAGTCGGTCGGCTTCCTGTTCAACCTCCAGGTCGAGGTGCAGCAGCCCCAGCCCACCGGTGTCTCGGTCGGCGCGGGCCTGCAGTCCCCGGTCGGCAATCGCCCGCTGCCCACCCAGGAGCAGCCCGCGGCGGGCAATGGCGCTCCGGCGGCGTTGCGCGCCAAGGGAATCGACGAGCCCGCGCCCCGTGCGCTGAGCTACTCGGGTCCGGACGAGGGCGGCCACACCGCGGTGCACAGCGACTCCGAGGAGTACGGCGACGGCAATGCCGAGGGCACCCGCCGCGAGCGCCGCGAGGCCGCCCGCGCCCAGGGCAAGCTCGACAAGGCCCCGAAGTCCAAGCGCCGCCGCTGATTTCGGTTGTCTGATGTAGGCGCCCCGGGTGGAGACACCCGGGGCGCTGTCGTTTCGGGGGGCGATTCAGGGCATCGTTCACTCCGCGCCACCGTCGCCACCGTTTCGATAGCCCCGCGATGTGATTCCGGCGGGGCCCGGTTCGGCCGGGTCCCGCGCGCGGTGTCAGTCCAGGTTCACCGATTCGCCCCAGTGCCGGGGGTCCCAATTGATCAGGATCATGCCCGCGACGCTGCCCGTGCAGGGGCCGCACGCGTTGACCTGAATCATCTTGTCCACGTCGGTATCTCCGCTGAGGACCGCGCGCATGGACAGCCATACCGCGCGTACGTAGAGCGCCGCCGGTCGTCCGCAGCGCACGCATTCGGGCAGGCCCGCGCTGTCGTCGTTGCGCCCGATCCGCACCTCCGGGGTTACCGGTGCGCCGGGCCCCAGGTCTTCGTCTAGGAGCGGCGAGTATTCGCCCCGCTCATGGTCTTCCACTCCGGCAATCTAGCGAGTTCGGGCGGCGCGCGCAGCACTTACGTCGACCGTCCGGTCCGTTACGAGCTATCTGCGGGCGGTCACGCTCGGGTGAGCTCGAACATCCGGAACACCCGCGCTCCGGCCAGTCGCTGTTCCATGACGTAACCGGGCCAGAACGCGATGGCGCGAGCCCAGGCGCGTTCGCGGTCGACACCGTCGAGGGTGCGCACGTTCACCGTGAATCGCTCACCGCCGATATGCAATTCGGCGTGATCGGCCGCGGCCAGATTCGACGACCACGCGGGATGTTTCGGCTTTCCCCAATTGGATCCGATGAGCAGGAAGACTTTTCGATCGATCGGATCCGGAATGTACAGCAGCGACACCGTGCGCGGTTGTCCGGTGCGCCGTCCGGCGACCGTCAATTCGAGTGCGGGCAGTCCGGCCAAATCGAGTACGCCCATCCGTCCCCGGCTGAGCCGCCGGGTGGTGCGCTCCAGCAATGCGACCGCGGGCGCACTGCGCATCACGATCGGCCTGCGAGCCAGCGCCCGCCCCACCGCCGGAAGCGGATTCCGCAGGCGGCGTTCGCGCCGTCCCGCACCTGTACCCTCCTGCTGATCATTCGCCATGCCTATCAAGCCTAGTCCGCCGACGGGGATTCATGGGATGTCAGGTCCTCGGGGCGGTCGGAGCGCGGACGGCGAAAAGGCCGTCTCCGTGCCTATTCGACTGGGAGACGGCCTTTTACGGCGGAGATTACTTCTTCACGCTGCCGGCGGTGAGACCCTTGAGGATCAGGTTGACCCAGTTGACGACCTGGTCCGCGGAGCCGGTGGTGGCGGCCGGGGGCGGGGTGGTGGTTTCGGCGGCGGCGATACCGGTGGCGCCGAACAGCAGACCGGTGGCGATAGCGGCCACACCCAGCGCGCGCATCTTGCGCATTCTTACTCCTAGAGATTTCGAACGGATCGGCGGTGTGCCCGCCGACCGCAAATTCCTACCACATTCCTGTGAGTGCAATGTGAAGTCCCTGTGCGGAAAATGAATCGACGGTTAACGTCAACCCTTTTATTCATTGCCATTCAATTATCGCGATACGAAACGCATTCGGGGAATTGCGATTCCGTGCCGAAATGTGCTCGGCTCACGCCGGAACATTGTCGGCGCCGGCCAGAATCGAGAGGCGCACCGCGCCGAGTGCGACCGTCCGGTGTGGTAGCCGCATGGTGCCCGGCTCCGGTTCGCTGGCCCAGTGCCAGCCGAGGGGGAGATCCGTGGTGGGCAGCATGATGCGGGTTCCGGGTTCGGGCAGTTCGACGGCGTGCGCGTGCAGGCGGCGCAGGAGTTGTTGGGGGAGTGGGTGATACGGGGCTGGCGGTGCGGTCAGCAGGGTCCAGCGGCGGCCGCGGGGATCGGCGATGACGGGCGGTCGCGGTAATTGTTCGGCTCGCTCCAGCAGTTCGCGGCCGACCCGGAGCCGTTCCAGCACCCGGCGGCCGAGCCCGGCCGGCAGCGTGATCGCCTCCAGCATCGGGCCGACGGACAGGAACGGGCGGTTGGCGAACATTTCCACCGGTAACCCATAGCGCGCCCGCAGCAGGTGGGCCGATTCATGTGGGGAGCAGCAGGATTCGAACATCGGGGACCTCCGGGCGGCGAGTGGTGTGCACCCGGCGCCCGGGGCGTCGACGGATCCCGTGGGCTGGCGCGATCGCAGGACGAAGTCTTCGCGCCGGATCCGTACCGCCGGGGCCCGCTGCGGAGGGGGCGGGCCGCTGCCGGACGCCGGGTGCGGAAGACAGTGTGCGCCTCGGAGTTTGCCGAATGGGTGACGGTCCGATGGCGCTCGGATGACCACCTGTAACGCGAATATTTCCGATTGCGGGCGGTCAGCTGTGAGCGTAGCCGAAACTGAAACCTGTTGCTGTACAGCTTATTTCATTACCGCCGAGTAGTTTCCGCGTAGACGCGGTGGCGCGCACGACCAGGGCGGTAAGCTGCACGGTTCAGACCGTCGGCTGTACACCCTTGAACCACGGATCATTGGTGTTGAGTGCGGTGAGCAGCAGTCGAATCGCCGCCACCCGCGCCTCTTTCCCGGGCAGATTGTCCAGCGCGCATTCCGGATCGGCGGGCGGTCCCAGATGGGTGCACCCGCGCGGGCAATCCTCGATGGCATCGGCCAGATCGGAGAACGCGCCGATCACATCGTCCGGGGTGATGTGCGCGAGACCGAAGGAGCGCACGCCGGGGGTGTCCACCACCCAGCCGCCCTCTTCCAATGCCAGCGCCACCGATTGGGTGGAGGTGTGCCGCCCCTTACCGACTCCGGAGACGACGCCGACGGCCCGATCCGCATCCGGCACAAGACGATTCACCAGGGTGGACTTGCCGACCCCCGAATGTCCGATCAATGCGGTGAGGCGGCCGTTCAGCATCTCGAAGACCGGTTCCAGTGGATCCTCGATACCGCCGTACACGATGGTGAGATCCAAATCCTCGAAGGCGGCGGCGAATTCGGAGTCGGCGGCCAGATCGTGTTTGGTCAGGCACAGAATCGGTTGCAGCCCACCGACATACGCCGCGACCATGGCGCGTTCCACGAATCCGGTGCGCGGCGGCGGATCGGCCAGCGCCACCACGATGAACAACTGTTCGGCATTGGCGACCACGATCCGTTCGAAGGGATCGGTGTCATCTGCGGTGCGGCGCAACACGGTTCGCCGATCCGCCACCCGCACGATGCGGGCGAGGGTATCGGGTTTGCCGGACAGATCGCCGACCACATCCACCTGATCGCCGACCACGATCGGCGTGCGCCCTAGTTCGCGGGCGCGCATGGCGACGATCCGGTGGTCCGGATCGTCGGCCAGGACGCAACCCCAGCGGCCGCGGTCGACCGAGACCACCATGGCCGCTTCCGCGTCCAGGTGCTGGGGGCGGGTTTTGGTGCGCGGACGTGAGCTCTTGCCCGGTCGGATCCGGACATCGGACTCGTCGTACTCGCGGCGCTTCAGCGGACCGCCTCCGGTCCGTCGAGCATGGTGCTCCACAGTTCCACGAAATTGGGCAGCGTCTTGGCGGTGGTGCCGATGTCCTCGATCTCGACACCGGGCACGACCAGGCCGAGAATCGCACCCGCGGTGGCCATCCGGTGATCGGCGTAGGAATGCCACTGCCCGCCGGAAAGCGGTGCGGGCGTGATGGAGAGCCCGTCCTCGGTTTCGGTGACCTTGCCGCCGAGCCGGTTGATCTCGGTGGTGAGCGCGGCGAGGCGATCGGTCTCGTGCCCGCGCAGGTGCGCGATACCGCGCAGCCGGGACGGCGAATCCGCAAGGGCGGCAAGGGCTGCCACGGTCGGGGTGAGTTCGCCGACATCGTGCAGATCAATGTCGATGCCCGCCAGGCGATCCGGGCCGTGCACGGTCAGAATCCCGTCGAAGATGCGGCATTCCGCGCCCATCCGCACCAGGATCTCGCGGATGACATCGCCGGGCTGGGTGGTGTAGCGCGGCCAGTGCGGAATGCTCACCTCACCGCCGGTGACCGCGGCCGCGGCCAGGAACGGGGTGGCATTGGACAGATCGGGTTCGATCTCCCAGTCCACGGCGCGGATCGGCCCGGGGGAGACGGTCCAGGTCTGCGCCTTGCGCGGATCGGCGGGCGCGTCCACCTGCACATCGGCTTCGCGCAGCATCTGCACGGTCATCTCGATATGCGGCATCGAGGGCAGTGCCGCGCCATCGTGATTCACGGTGATGCCCTGTTCGAAGCGCGCCGCGGACAGCAGCAGCCCGGAGACGAACTGCGAGGAGCCGGAGGCGTCGATGGTGACCGGCCCGCCGCGCAGCGCGCCCGTCCCGTGCACCACGAAAGGCAGTGCGTTGCCGTCGATATCGACGCCGAGCCCGCGCAGTGCGTCCAGAATGGTGCCGAGCGGCCGGACCCGGGCCTGCTCATCGCCGTCGAACGCGACATCGCCGGTGGCCAGTGCCGCGACCGGCGGCAGGAACCGCATGACCGTCCCGGCGAGCCCGCAATCCACCACGGCGCTGCCGAATTCCTCGGGCGGGGTGACGACGAGGGTGTCGCCGTCGCCCTCGATGCTCGCGCCCATGGCCCGCAGCGCGTCGATCATGAGGTTGGTGTCGCGGCTGCGCAGCGCACCGGTGAGGGTGGACGGCCGATCCGCCAGCGCGGCGAGAATCAGCGCCCGATTGGTAATGGATTTGGACCCGGGCAGGGTCACCGAAGCGTGGACGGGAGTGCGGACGTGGGGCGCGGGCCAGAAAGTCACAGTCCCATCCTCCCAAACGATCGACCTCTCGCGGGCCCTCCCCGCCCCTTTCGTCCGGTGCGGCCAGTAGAAATGTCCGATATTTCCGGTATTGCGCAGGCGTGAGATGCTATCGCGCCCGTCGCGCTAGCCATATACGTATATGAGTACGTATACTGGCCGGGTGATCGATCCCATCAGCCTCCTCATCGGCGCCGGGCTGGTCGGCGGCGGCTGGGCGCTCGGCCGCTTCGGCTCCCGCCCGGCCAAGAAGCCCGCCGTGGCCACCGCGCTCTGCGGCTGCGGCCACGATCTCGCCGTCCACGACCGCGAATCCGGCCAATGTCACGGCGAGACCTTCCGCAACACCGGTGTGGGAATCAAAGCCTGGGTCCCCTGCAACTGCCGCCGCTACACCGGCCCCACCCCGCTCGAAGAATTCTTCGCCCCACCCGTCCTGCCACCCAACCCCTGATACGCCGAATGCCGGTCCCCACAAGGGAACCGGCATCCGGGAGTGGGTAATTCCTACTTGTTGCGCCCGTGCAGGAACGGCACGATCTTGCGCAGCAGCTTCATGGTGCTGTCGGTGCGGCTGTAGGACAGCAACGCCATACCCGGAATCGTGAAGCGCTGCACCGCGATCGAGTGCGGGCGGGAGAATTCCAGCAGTCCGGGCGCACCGTGGATGCGGCCGATGCCGGAGTCGCCGACCCCGCCGAACGGCAGTCCGGAGATGGCGGCGTAGCTGAGCACCGAATTCACCGAGGTGCAGCCGACATTCAGGCGACGGGCGATCTCGAGCCCGTGCTTGGCCGAGTACACGGCGGACCCGAGCCCGTACTTGCTCTTGTTGGTGAGCTCGACCGCCTCGTCGATGCCGTTCACCGTGCGAATGGTGACGGTGGGCCCGAAGGTCTCCTCGCACACCGCATCCGAGGACTCATCGGTGTCGACCAGGATGACCGGGTCGATGTAGGGACCCTTGATCGATTCGGGTCCGCCCAGCACGGCCGTGCCGCCGTTCTTGATGGCGTCCTCGATATGCCGCCGCACGATATCGATCTGGCTGGGCATGGTCATCGGCCCGTACGAAGCCTTGTCGTCCGAGCCCGGCTTGATATCGGTGAGGATCCGCTTGACCTCGGCGATGAACGGTTCGGCGACCGATTTGTCGACGTACACCCGCTCCACGCCCGCGCAGGTCTGCCCGGAGTTGGCGGTCGCGCCCCAGGCCACGGCGTCGGCGGCGGCCTTGATATCGGCGTCCGCTGCCACGATCACCGCATCCTTGCCACCGCATTCCAGCAGCACCGGGGTGAGCGAGTCGGCGGCCGAGGCCATGATCTTCTTACCGGTCGCGGTGGATCCGGTGAATGCCAGCTTGTCCACGCCCGCCCGCACCAGCGCAGCGCCGGTGGCACCGAATCCGTTGATGGTGGTGAACACCCCGTCGGGCAGTTCCGGATTCGCCTCGTTGAACGCGGCGGCCACGAAATTGCCGATGCCCGTGGAGAATTCGCTCGGCTTGAACACCACGGCATTGCCCGCGGCGAGCGCGTAGGCGATGGATCCGTTGGGTGTGTAGACCGGGTAGTTCCACGGTCCGATGATGCCGACCACGCCCAGCGGCCGCTGCTCGAGATGCGCCGCGAAGTTGGCCATCAGCGCACCGGGCGCGACCTTCTTGGGCTTGAGCACCTTCTCGGCGTTGGAGGCCGCCCACTTGATGTGCTCCAGCGCGAGCATGAGCTCGAGGTAGGCGTCATCGAGGGGCTTGCCGTTCTCGGCGTGGATGAGCGCGCAGAGCTCGTCGGATTTGGCGACCAGCTTGCTGCTCCAGCGCAGCAGATGCCGTTTGCGTTCGGCGAAGCTCAGCGCGCCCCAGGTGGCGGCGGCGGTGCGGGCCTTGGCGACGGCGGCGTGCACCGCGTCTTCATCGTCGATCTTGTAGGTGGCGAGAACATCGCCGGTGGCGGGGTTGACGGAGGTCAGCGAGGCGTCCCGGTCGATCGAGGCGGTATCGGTTGCAGACATGAGTGGCGGCGATCCCTTACGAGAGTGTGATGGGACGAACGTCTCATACGATACAAGTGAAGTCAACCGCCTTCACATGACTCGCAAGAGGTCCGGAAAGGAACCGTGCGGTATTTCTCGGGGTGGCGAAGCCTCGAATATGTCGGTCCGCGGTGGCAGCATGGTCATCATGTGCGGCAGATACGCGACAACGACGAATCCCGCCACGCTGGCCGTCGAGCTGGACGCGCTCGACGAGGCCACCCCCGGGACTTCGAGCGATAAGGGTTTCAACCCCAACTACAACGTGGCCCCGACCAATCAGGTGCTCACCGTGGTGGAGCGGCACGACCGCGACCATCCCGAGGATCCGGCTACCCTGCGCATCCGGGCCATGCGCTGGGGTCTGATCCCGCCCTGGAGCAAGGCGTCCGAACCCGGCATTCCGGCCAAGGGCAAACCGCTGTTCAATGCCCGCGCCGATAAGGCCGCCACCACCGCATCGTTCCGCGATGCGGTGAAGAAGCGCCGCTGTCTGGTCCCCATGGACGGCTGGTACGAATGGGTCACCGAGTCCGAGGGCCCCGGAAAGGCCGTCAAGCAGCCGTTTTTCATGTCCCGGGCCGATGGCGGCCGCCTCTATATGGCGGGCCTGTGGTCGGTCTGGCGTGACCGCTCGCTCGGCGACGACGCCAAACCCCTGCTTTCGTGCACGATTCTGACGACCGACGCGGTGGGCGATCTGACGAAGATCCACGACCGCATGCCGCTGCCCATGCCCCGCGAGCACTGGGCCGCCTGGCTGGATCCGGATCACCCGGCCCCGGAGGAACTGCTGGAAACCCCTGGCGCGGAAGCGGTTTCGGACATCCTCATCCGCCCCGTGCCCTCCCTGGTCAACAGCGTCCGCAACAACGGCCCCGAACTATTGGCCGAAGTGGACGAAAAAGCCGGTCAGATCAGCCTGATCTGACCGGCTTGTAGAGACAGCGCTTACAAGTCGCACTTCACGGCGGGGAGCGCGATATTGAGCCCGCACTTGAGCACACCGGTGGCGAGATCGATGACCTTCGTGGTCACGGTGCCACCGAGTTTGCCCGCCTTCTCCGGCTTCTCGTCCTTCTGCTGCTGGCCGGGTGTGCTCGGATCTGGCCCGAGCGGATAGTTGGGGTTGACCGGCGCGGCGGTGGCCGTCGCCATTGTCATCGGGCCTGCCAGCGCCAAGAGCAGTGCGCCGGATACTGCCACGATGCCGGTGCGAAAACGCTGGTTGGACATAACCGCATCACATCCTCGGGTCGAAACGAACCTGGCGAGATGGGAACCCACGCGGTACAAGTAACGCACACATCCGGCCGCTTCCCGTGGAAGGCGACCGGATGTGTGCGTGTCAAAAGTGCTGGTCAAGCGCCCAGCGGGTGATCTTGGTGGCTAGCCGATGGCCTCGACCGCGGCCTCCTCGATCTTCTCCTGCCGCGCCTGGATACCGCCGGAGGTGCGCAGTGGCACCTCCTTCCAGAACAGCACCAGGATCATCGCGATGAGCGCCACCGCGGCCGCCGCCAGGAACACCGTGTCCATGGCATTGGCGAAGCCGACCTTGAACGGATGCGCCAGCGTCGGATTCAGCTTCTGGATGATCGAGCTGTCATTGAGCACCTCCGCCGCGGCGGCGTGGTCCTGCTTGGCGAGCCCGGTGGACAGCGCCACATCGGCCGGGTTGGTGCTGTGCACGCCCTCGGCGATGGCGGCCTGGTACGCCGGAGTCGCTGCGGCCGACTGCAATTCGGTGCTGATATTCGGCCCGACCTGCGAGAACAGGATGGACAGGAATACCGCGACACCGAGCGTGCCGCCGATCTGCCGGAAGAACGTCGCGGCGGCCGTGGAGACGCCCATATCCTTGGGCGGCAACGCGTTCTGGATCGCCAGTGTCAGCGGCTGCATGAGATTGCCCAGTCCCAGACCGGTGATCAGCATGAACAGCATGGTCACGTACAGGTGCGTGTCCGCGGTGACGAAGTGCAGCAGGAACAGTCCGAGCACCAGCAGTCCGGCGCCGATCGGCGGGAACCACTTGTACCGTCCGGTGCGCGAGATCAACTGTCCCGCAATGATGGACGCGGTCATCATGCCCACCACCAGCGGCAGCATCTGCATACCGGCCAGCGTCGGGCTGGACCCGCGCACCACCTGCAGGTACTGCGGCAGCAGGGTGATGCCGCCGAACATGGCCGAGCCGACCACGATCGAGATGACAACGCCGAGCGCGAACGTCGAGTTCTTGAACATGCGCAGTGGAATCAGCGCGGCGTCACCGAGTTTGGCCTCGACGGCCACGAATCCGATCAGGCCGAGCGCGCCCACCACGTAGCAGGTGATGGAATTGAAACTGCCCCAACCCCATTCGCGGCCCTGTTCGGCCACCACGAGCAGCGGCACCAGGCCGACGGCCATGGTCAGCACGCCGAACCAGTCGACGGCCACCTTGGGCTTCTCCACCTTCGGCAGCTTCAGCACACGCGACACCACGGCCAGCGCGATGATGCCCAGCGGCACGTTCACCAGGAACACCCAGCGCCAGCCGGTGATGCCCAGGATGGTGTCCTGTCCGGAGATGACGCCGCCGAGCACCGGCCCGACCACGCTGGAGGTGCCGAACACGGCCAGGAAGTAGCCCTGGTAGCGGGCGCGCTCCCGCGGCCCGACCATATCGCCGAGGATGGTCAGCGCCAGCGACATCAGACCGCCCGCGCCCAGGCCCTGGAACGCGCGGAACGCGGCCAGTTCGTACATGGACTGGGAGAACGTGCACAGCAGCGAGCCGACCACGAAGATCGTGATGGCGGCCAGATAGAACGGCTTGCGGCCGTACATATCCGAGAGCTTGCCGTACAGCGGGGTGGAGAGGGTGGCGGTGATCAGGTACGCCGTGGTCACCCACGCCTGCATCGAATAACCCTGCAGGTCATCGGCGATGGTGCGGATGGAGGTGGACACGATGGTCTGGTCGAGCGCGCCCAGCAGCATGCCGAGCAATAGACCACTGAGCACCACCAGGATTTGCTTATGCGTGAAGCCGGCGGGTGCCGCGGCTTCCGTCTCTGCGGTAGTCGTCACGAATTACTCTCTGCGGAATCGATTTTCGGGAAGAGGGGGGCGCGGGTGGCGAGTTCGGCCAGCATGGTCTGCCGGTTGATCTCGTAGTCGTCCACGAAGCGCTCGAGCAGGTGCGCGAAGGTGTCGCGTTCGCCGGGCTCCCAGGCGCGCAGGATCTGCGTCAGGGATTCATTGCGGCGCACGCGAATCTGCGCGGCGCATTCGCGCCCGAGGTCGGTGACCGCCAGCACGCTGACCCGTCCGTCGGCCGGATCGGCGCGGCGTTCGAGCAGTCCGCGTTTCACCAGCGCCGCGACCTGCCTGCTGATGGTGGAGGCGTCCGAATACAGCGCCTCGGCCAGTGCGCCCGAGCGCATCGGCCCGTTGTGCAGCAGTTGGAAGAGGATGCCGAACGCGGCCGGTTCCACCTCGCCATTGGTGGCGGCGGCGACCTGGGCATTGGTCTTCTCACGTAGCCGGGTGAGCCGGGTGAGCTGGTAACCGATGGTGTCGAGCAGGTCGTCTGCGAGCGTTATCGCCGGGTCATCGCTCATCGGGCACCTCCTTGCGCTAAACAACTGCTTGTAGCAATCAACTAGTTGTACTGAGCAAGTATGTGGAGATAGTTGTGTCTTGGCAAGTTTTTTTCGGAAGGGTGTCTCAGCTCACGGCGACGGCCGCGGTGACCGCTCCGGTGAGCCGCACCAGATCGGCGGGCGCGAGCTCGATCTCCAGCCCGCGCTTACCCGCACTGCACAGCACCCGATCGAAGCCCAGCGCCGATTCGTCGATCACCGTCGGCAGTCGCTTCTTCTGCCCCAACGGCGAAATCCCGCCCAGCACATAGCCTGTCGTGCGTTCGGCCTTCGCCTTGTCGGCCATCGCGGCCTTACCGCCGCCCAGCGCCCCGGCCGCCGCCTTGAGCGAGAGCTTGGCCGGAACCGGCAGCACCGCGACCGCGAGCCCGCCCGATCCGAGTTCGATCACCAGCGTCTTGAAGATCTGCCCCGCCACCAGTCCGAGCTCTTCGGCGAGCGCGTCCACCGCTTCGGCCCCGTACGAATCACTGCGCGGATCATGCGTATACGCGTGCACCCGATGCTCCACCTTCGCCTGCACCAGGGCCTTGATCGCGGGAGTCGACGCAGCTGCCATGCCGTCACCCTAAACATCCGGCACCATGACGCGACACCGGATTTCGTCGTGGCGGGAACATGGCGATCTCTCGTCCTGTTGCACGCCATACGCGTCACAGAAAGCCGACAGCCCGCGGTGTGCGCGACGTTATTCATCACGAAGGAGGAGTCGGTGACCGTTCTGGTCGAAGAACGCCCGGTGCGGATGCTGATCAACATCCCAGCAGACATCGCCCGCCCTGCCGGTTTCCCGGCGCTCACCCCGCTCGCGGTAGATTCAAGTGCTACGGCGATCGAAGGGAACAGCGTGACGAGCGACGACGACAAGGTCGATCGCCTGCCCGATGACGACTCGGAAACTGACGAGGCCATCGACGGCGGCGATTCCGGCCAGGATGACGAGAACCGTGTGCGCAGCACGGAGAGCACCGAGGAGCTCGGCCGCCGATTCGAGCGTGACGCGCTGCCGCTGCTGGATCAGCTGTACGGCGCCGCGCTGCGCATGACCCGCAATCCGGCCGATGCCGAGGATCTGGTCCAGGAGACGTTCGCCAAGGCGTACCAGGGGTTCCGCTCGTTCCGCGAGGGCACCAACCTGCGCGCGTGGCTGTACCGCATCCTCACCAACACCTACATCAACTCGTATCGCAAGAAGCAGCGCCAGCCCGCGCAGTATCCGACCGACGAGATCACCGACTGGCAGCTCGCCGCCACGGCGGAGCACACCTCGCAGGGTCTGCGCTCGGCCGAGATGGAGGCTCTCGAGGCGCTGCCGGACGATGAGATCAAGCGCGCTCTACAGGAACTTCCCGAGGAATTCCGCATGGCGGTGTACTACGCCGACGTGGAGGGCTTCCCCTACAAGGAAATCGCCGAGATCATGGGTACCCCCATCGGCACCGTCATGTCCCGCCTGCACCGCGGCCGTAAGCAGCTCAAGGGTCTGCTCGCGGATGTGGCGCGGGAACGCGGATTCAACCGGTCGGGCAATGACGCGCGTCAGGAGGTCACCCAGTGAGCGACGAGATGGATATGGACTGCACGGCGGTACTCGCCGACGTCTGGCTGCTCCTGGACAACGAATGCGATGAGTCGATCAAGGCCCGCCTGCAGGAGCACATCAACCGGTGTTCCCCCTGCATCGAGGCGTACGGCCTGGAGGAGAAGCTCAAGTCGCTGCTGAACCGCAAGTGCGGTGGCGAGCGCGCCCCCGACTCGCTGCGCGCCCGCCTGACCATGGAGATCCGCACGACCTTCACCCAGGTGGAGACCAGGATCGAACCGGTCGAGTAGTACCCCCGGAAAAAGCATGAGCGGCACACTTCGTCGAGAAGTGGTGCCGCTCAGTGCATTTCGAGCTATGTAGCCAGCTCAGGCGTTCGGCCGCTTGCCGTGGTTGGCTGCGTTCTTCTTGCGGCCACGCTTCTTACGTCCACGCTTACCCATAGGTAGTCTCCCTTCTGATTGAAGACCATTCTTTCATGTGTGATTGGCTGTACCTTCATCGGATCAGGTCAACGAACACCGAGGGGCAACATGGCTGAGGAAGTACTCGCGGAGATGGTGTCCACCGTCTTCCAGATCGTCGCGAACGTGGGCGATCAGGTGAAGGAGGGCGACACCCTGGTGATCCTCGAGTCGATGAAGATGGAGATCCCGGTCGTGGCCGAGGCCGACGGCACCGTGGCATCCATCAACGTCAAGCCCGGCGATGTGATTCAGAAGGATGACCTGATCGCGGTCATCAGCTAGTACCCCCGGCAACACCTGCGGTACCCGCGCGTTCCTGGCGAAAGCGCGAATCCTTAGTTCGGCGTGGGAACATACACCGAGGTTGGGATCTGAGGAGCGTGGGTGAATGTCGACACTGAGCGATCTACTGGCTGAGCACACCGATCTACCGGGTGCGGCGGTCGATCATCTGCAGCGGGTGGTGGGGGACTGGCAGTTACTGGCCGACCTGTCGTTCGCGGATCTGCATCTGTGGGTGGGCACGGGGCCCATCACCGATGGCGCGGATGTGGTGTGCGTCGCGCAGTGCCGCCCCACCACCGCGCCGACGGTGCATCCGGAGGATCTGGTCGGTTCGCTGGCCAATAAGGACGCCTTCCCGCAAATCTTCGAAGCGCTGCTCACCAGCGATATCAATCGCGTGGATTCCGATGCCGAGGTGTCCGGCGTCTATCACCCGCATCCGGTGCACGCGATCCGCGAGGCCATTCCGGTCCGCGTCGGCGACGATGTGATCGCCATTCTCGGCCGCGATACCGATGTGCAGCGCCGAAAGATGCGCTCCAGCTTGGAGATCGCGTACATGGCGTGCGCGGATGATCTCTGCCAGATGGTCGCGGACGGCACCTTCCCCGCGCTGGAGGATCGCACCGGAGCGCATTCCAGCCCGCGCGCCGGTGACGGTTTCATTCGCCTCGATACCGACGGCATCGTGGTCTACGCCAGCCCGAACGCGCTCTCGGCCTATCACCGCATGGGTCTGCAGAATGATCTGGTCGGCCAGGATCTGGCGCTGACCACGCGCTCGCTCATCACCGATCCGTTCGACGCGCAGGAAGTCGTCGGCGATATCCAAGCCGCGCTGGCCGGAAAGGCCGGGCGCAGAATGGAAGTCGAGGCGCGCGGTGCGACCGTGCTGCTGCGCACGCTTGTGCTGCGTCCCAATGGGGAGCTCGCCGGCGCGGCCGTGCTGGTGCGCGATGTGACCGAGGTGAAGCGCCGCGATCGCGCGCTGCTGTCCAAGGACGCGACCATTCGCGAGATCCACCATCGTGTCAAGAACAATCTGCAAACGGTTGCCGCATTGTTGCGGTTGCAGGCTCGCCGCACCGAGAACGAGGAGGCGCGGCTGGCGCTGACCGAATCGGTTCGCCGCGTCACCTCGATTGCCTCTGTGCACGAGATGCTTTCGATGTCGGTGGACGAGGAGGTCGATCTCGACGAAGTCGTGGATCGCCTCTTGCCGATAATGGCCGATGTCGCTACGGTGCACACCGCTCGCATAAAGGTCCGGCGCGCAGGCTCTTTGGGCGTCTTCTCGGCCGAGCGCGCAACCCCGCTTGTCATGGTGCTCACCGAATTGGTCCAGAACGCAATCGAACACGCCTTCGACGCGGGTGAGAACGGCACCGTCACCATCCGCTCCGAGCGCTCGGCCCGCTGGCTGGACGTGATCATCAGCGATGACGGCCGCGGCCTGCCCGACGGCTTCAGCCTGGAGGCCTCCGACCGTCTCGGTCTGCAAATCGTCCGGACCCTGGTTACCGCCGAATTGGGCGGTTCCATCGGCCTGCACCCGGGTGCGGACATTGGCACCGACGCCGTTCTCCGCGTCCCGCTGGGTCGCCGTTCAGCCCGCTAGAAACCGGCACACCCGCGCCATTAAATGAGCGCTTCGCCATTAGTGGCGAAGCGCTCATGTCATTCATGAATAGCTGAATCCCACTCAACGGAATTGTTCTTCGGCGAGTCGGAGCATCAGAGGTTTAGTCGCAGCCCAAAGCGTTTTCGGGGTTCGTGCAAAGCCCTCGGAAGATGTCCGGGGGTTCGTTTACCCCTGTTAGACACTGAAGCCCGGCACCGTGTGGTGCCGGGCTGAATTGCGCTGGGCCGCGAGCTGTGCGGCCTAGCGCCAAGTCGTCTAGCTGCTGTTAGACGACGGTGCGGGTACGCGTGCGAGCGTTGCGACGCTTCAGCGCACGACGTTCGTCTTCGCTCATTCCACCCCACACGCCTGCATCCTGACCGGACTTCAGGGCCCAGGAAAGGCAATCGGCGGTGACGGGGCAGCGAGCGCAGACCAGCTTGGCATCGGCAATCTGCGCGAGCGCAGGACCACTGTTACCCACCGGGAAGAACAGCTCGGGGTCCTCGTCGCGACAGATGGCCTTGTGGCGCCAGTCCATTCCTCTGCTCCTTTGCTTGGGCATGCGCATGGCGCTGCCCCTGTGGTTTGTGGTCCGTTCACTTGTGCGACTCGAATGTTTCCGCACGGTTGCTTGTGAATGCTTTCACGAACACCGTAGATGTCAATAGATACCTGGTGCACCGTGGGGAAGCTCACGCTGTAAGACCCCTACAAGGCGGGCCTGCCGAACCATTTCTACTCGGTCGAGCGGGTTTTCGCAGCGCAACCGCAAGGTTTCTCAGGTGTGTCTTACCGGTTAGGGCTTCGGCGCGACCACATCGAGGATATCCGGTGCGGCTGTGAAATTCACCATGTTGCGCCGACCAATGAAGTCACCATCGATTTGCAGTCCGATCGGCTCGGTGGCTTCGATGCGGACGGACGGGACATCGTCCTCGCGAAACAATTTGTGTCCCTTGGGATTTCCATCGCTTGCCAGCAACTGGCGGGCAATCATCAGGGTGGGCACGATCCCCATGGTCCGCATGGCAAACACCCCGAGACCGGATTCGAAGGTGGTGCCGGGGTTGGTCCGCACGGGCGTGTTGTCGAGGAAAGTCCATGGGCTGGTGTTGGTCACGAATGCGTAATGCACTTCCGTGACCGGTTCGTGACCCGGAATCTCCAAGCGCACCTGGGGAAGACTGCGCGCGGCCTTGAAGAACTCACGCACCGTGGTGCGCAGATACCGTGCGGGAGTAGCGGCTTTGCCGTTGGCGCGCTTGGCGTCGATGGCCTCGCACACATCGGCGTCCAGGCCCACGCCCGCGCTGAACAGGAACCAGCGATCGTCGGCCAGTCCGAGTCCGATACGCCGATCCGCGTCCGCCGCCAGCAGATCGATCAACTGGTTCGCCGCGAACACCGGATCCTGTTCGATACCGAGCGAGCGCGCGAACACATTCGCCGACCCGCCCGGGATCACGCCCAGTCGCGGCAGCCAGTCGCGCTGCGGCTCATGCGGCAGCGGCAGGAAACCGTTCACGGTCTCGTTCACGGTGCCGTCGCCGCCGTGCACCACGATCAGATCCATCCGGGTGTCCGCGGCCCAGCGCGCGAGCTCGGCCGCGTGCCCGCGCCGTTCGGTGTGCACGACGGTCAGCTGGGTGCGGCTTTCGAGTGCGTGGGCGAGCAGATCGCGAGTAGCCGGGGTGGTGGAGGTGGCATTGGGATTCACGATCAGCAGCGTCCGCACCCAAGCAGCCTACTTTGTTGGTTTATGCGAACTGGCGTGTGTCAGAGCCTCATCCGATGGTCCGGTGAACTACGGACGGTCGTAGGCTGGGCGGGTGGCTGAGCAGAACGAGACAGGTGCGGGCGCGTCGACGATGGTGCCCGGCACCGTGCGGGTGGCCGGTGCGCTGGTGGCGCTGGAGGGCGCGGCCGGGGTGATCGTGGCGATCGTGCTGATTCTGCGCGCGGCCACCGGGAGTGATCAGCATGTGGTGAACGGGTACGGGACTGCGGCCTGGCTGGTGATTCTCGCGGGCGCGGTGCTCGCGGCCGGGATCGGGCTGTTCCGCGGTAAGCGGTGGGGGCGGGCCATCGCGGTGATCGCGAATCTGCTGTTGCTGCCGCCGGCCTGGTACATGATCACCTCGCATCAGGTGCCGCTCGGCATTCTGTTCGGCGTCATCGCGCTGGGCGCGCTCGGTGCGCTGTTCGCGCCCGCCTCGAGCCGGTGGATGGCGGCCGGGTACGTCACCCCGGACGACGAGTAGGTCAACCGTCCAGGAGTGCCGCATAAACCCCGCTGATCACGCCACAGCGGGGTTTTGGACGCCCGACCTACCCGATGTGCCCGATCGGCTCAGTCGTCGGCGTGCGAAGCCAGCCGGGCCAGCGCGCCACCGGTGAGCCGGTAACCGGTCCACTCGTCCTGCGCGACCGCGCCGATCGATTTGTAGAAATTGATCGACGGCTCATTCCAGTCCAGCACCGCCCAGTCGACCCGGGAGTACCCCTGTTCGACGGCCTCGCGGGCCAGCGCCGCCAGCAGATCACGGCCCAGGCCGAGCCCGCGCGTCTCCGGCTTGACGTACAGATCCTCCAGGTAGATCCCGTGCACGCCGGTCCAGGTGCTGTAGTTCAGGAACCAGATCGCGCAGCCCGCCACACCCATATCGCCCGGACCCTCGGCCACATGCGCGAAGACCGCCGGGTTCGGGCCGAACAGCGCGGTCCGCAGCTGGTCTTCGGTGAGCGTGCACTCCTCGCGCAGCTTCTCGTATTCGGCGAGGTCGTAGACGAGTCCCACCAGAGCCGGGATATCGGCGGGTGTGGCGCGGCGGATCATGCGATCAGTTCCCTTCCAACTGCGGAACCAGGTTGTGCGCGAGCAGGGTTCGCGCCTGGTAGTCGTACCCGAGCACGGTAACGGCGGCGGTGGACAGGAAGAATCGCCGCCCCTCCACCACCTCGAATTCGGCCCAGCGCGCGATCATGACCCGGGAGAAGTGCCCGTGCCCGACCAGCACCACATCGCGGGTGGCGAGTTCGGGGATGACGGTGGCCAGCACGTGGTCGGCGCGCTTGCGGACCTGATCGGCGGTTTCGCCTTCGGGGGTGACGCCGGTCCAGATGGTCCAGCCGGGTGACATGCGCTGGATCTCGAGCGTGGTGAGACCTTCGTATTCGCCGTAATCCCATTCGACGAGATCGTCATCGACGTGCACATCGGTCAATCCGGCCAATTCGGCGGTGCGCAATGCGCGTTGCCGGGGACTGCTGAATACCAGCGGATCGTGCAGCCCGAGACCGGCCAGCAATTTCCCGGCGGCCAGGGCCTGTTCCTCCCCGGCGGGTGTCAGCGGAATATCGGTGCGCCCGGTATGGCGGCGTGCGGCCGACCACTCCGTCTCACCGTGTCGTAGCAATATCAGCCGATAATCATGTTCGGACACGCCCTCGATCATGCCCGACAAACCGTGCTTCCCGGGCGGCGGCGCACGGAATCGGCGGCGGTATCACGGCCCGATGACGACAGCGGTTCAGTCGCCCGATCCGGGCGCAGCGGTCCCGCCCGATCCGGGCTATGCCGCGCCGAGCGCGTACAGCCGGGTGCCGCGCAATTCCAGCACTGTGCCGCCGATGGCCGCCAGCGAGATCGGCTCATTGTGGTAGTCGGTGCGCTGCACCGCGATTCGCCCGGCGGCCGCACCCGTCGCGGGATCGACCGCGCGCAGGCCCTCCGGCGCCGGAACCAGCAGTTGACCGGACATCAGGGTGGGGGTGCCGAGCACGTTCTGAATCGTCCAGGTGACATCGAAGGTGCTCGCGTTCAGCGCCAGCAGGGACTGCCCGGTGAAGACGAACCAGGCCGAGCTCAAATGGCTCACCAGTGCGTTGTCCGGCAGCGGGGCCGGAAGCTGGTGTGTGGCAATGACATTGCCGGAAATATCGTAGACCACGAATTGCGGTGCGGTGCCGCCGATTCCGGGCAGGTAGAGCGCGATTCGACTGTCCGACACCGCGATCACCCGCGCGCTCTCGGACGCGCCGCCCGGTTCGTTCAGCACATGCGTGCTGTACTCCTCGGGCGTGGTGCCGTCCTTGGGGGCCGGATTCAATACGGTGAGCCGCACGGCGGTGTCCTTGGGGCAGCGCTCCAGCACCGCGACCCGGCTGGGCGAGGACGCCGCCGACAGCAGCGCGCATCCGGTGCGCGGCTGGGTCTTCGAGTTCACCGGGGCGTCGACCTTGCCGAATTCCAGGGTGCGCACCAGATCCGACCGCCACACCTCGAGCCGGTCCGGTCCCTGTGCGAGCGTGTACGTCCCGTCCACCGACATCTTGATGGAATCGTCCATATAGCTGGATCGCGAGGTGATCCGCCCGCCGGTCTCGGCATTGAGCAGCGTGGTCTGACTGCACCCGCGCTGATCCCGATAGGTGGCGATCACCGTCCCGAACTGGGATTCGATCCCGCACAACGGCATATCCCGCTGGTACTTCCACACCTGCTCACCCGTGACCGGATCCCGCCCGGTGACGGTGCCCCCGTCCCCGGTGACCGCGACCCCGCCGACCGTAATGGCCCGCGCACTCGCCGGATTCGGCGAATTCCACAGCTCCCGCATGCTCGCGGGCAACTGCTCGGGAGTGGGTGGCGCGGAAAGCGACTTATCCGCGGTCACCGATTCGGTGCCACGGGCATCACTGGTCCACCACACCACGCCTGCCGCGATCGCCAGCAGAGCGACGATCGCGGCAGCGGTGAGAATATCGGCGCGCGTTCGCCGCTCGGGTGCGAGCACGACAGCGAGACTATCCGATCCCCTCCACTACGCCGAGGCGGCAACCCGCCCCCGGGCCATAAACCAGCGCCGCCGCGATCATCGGGGTCGATTATCGCGGGGGGGCAGTCGTGGCCACCGGGGGTGGCGGCTGGGGGGTGAGCGGCGGTCCCC
>NZ_JBHJXS010000019.1:100441-183845 GCF_042269265.1 Nocardia sp. NPDC056000
GCCGCGTTCATCTTGGGTTTCTTTGTGCGCGGCGGCGATGACGTGCCAGCGGGTGGTCGCGGCTCAGGGGTGAGCGGCGGTCCCGGCTGGTCTGTTTCGGTTATTTGGAAGCGGTGGCCTTGGTCCGCTTCTTGGCGGCGGACTTCGGTGCTTCGGGTTCGGCCTTGGCGCGGGTCTTCTTGGCCGGTGTGGCCTCGGCTGCCTTGGCCTTGCCCTTCTTCGCGGGGGCGGCCTTCACCCCGTTGGAGGCGGGCTTCGCTGCCTCGGCGGCCTTCTTGCGGGCCGGTGCCTTGACGGGCTCCGCGACCGCGGCCTTGGTGCTCTTGCGAGCGGCCTTGGCCGGAACCTCGACTGCCGCAATGGTCTTGCTCGCGGTCTTGGCAGCCGGGGCGGCCTTCTTCGACGCGGCGGCGGTCGTTGTCGCGGCCTTGGTGGCTGCCTTGCGGGCCGGGGCCTTGGCAGGCTCCGCCACCGCGGTCTTGGCTGCGGCCTTGGTGCTCTTGCGAGCTGCCTTGACCGGTGCGGCCGGAACCTCGGCTACCGCAACCGCCTTGGCGGCGGTCTTGCGTGCGGTTTTGGCGGGCGCGACCGTCTTCTCCGCTGCTGCGGCCTTGGTGGCTACCTTGCGGGCCGGGGCCTTGGCAGGCTCCGCCACTGCGGTCTTGGTGCTCTTGCGAACTGCCTTGGCCGGTGCGGCCGGAACTTCGGCTGCCACAGCAGCCTTGGCCGCGGTCTTGCGTGCGGTTTTGGCCGGTGCGACTGTCTTCTCCGCCACTGCGGTCTTGGTGCTCTTGCGAGCCGCCTTGACCGGTTCGGCCGGAACCTCCACTGCGACAGCAGTCTTGGCGACGCGCTTGCCGGTCGCCTTCGCGGGCTCGGCGACAACCTCGACCGCTGCCTTGGCCGCACTCTTACGAGCCGTCTTGGCGGGCGTGGTTTCGACGGCTTCCGCTGCCGGAGCCTTGGCGGACGCGGCGGCCTTCTTGCGTGCCGGGGCCTTTACGGGCTCGGCGACCACTTCCGCGACCTCGGCGGTCTTGGCTGCTGCCTTGGTGCTCTTGCGAGCGGCCTTCGCAGGTGCGGCCGCGACTTCGGCGACCGTGTCGGTGGTCGCCGCCTTGGCGGTGCGCTTGCGTGCCGGGGTCTCGGTCTCGGTGACCGGGGTCTCGGCTGCGGTGCGCTTGCGGGTGCTCCTCACCGGTGCGGCTGCTTCGGTCGCTACTGCGACTTCGGCGGGGGCCGTGGCGGTTTCGGTGGCGGCCTTGGTGCTGCGGCGGGCGCGCTTGGGGGCGGCGTCCTCCGAGACCTGAGCCGTGGCGGTGACCGGATCGCCGGAAACCGTTGCGGCGGGGGCGGAACCGTTCACGGTCGGGGCCGGGCTCGCCGTGGGGCGGCTGGCCCGGCGGCGGCCGGTGCTCTTGACCGGTTCGGCCGGAGCCACCGCCGCGGTGACCGGGTCGCCGGAAGCGACTGCGGCACCGGTGGTTTCGGCAGCCGCATCGCCCGGAGCCAGGGCCGGGCGGCTGGCGCGGCGGCGGGCCGGGCGCTGACCGAGCACCGCTGCCGGAGCGGCTGGCGCTTCGGCTTCGACGGTGACCTTCGCGGCGGGCGCGGTGGCAGCACCGTCGACCGCTTGATCAGCGGTGGCGGGGTTGCCGGTGCCCGCATCGGCCGCGGGCTTGTCCGCGCGGCGGGCGCGGGTGCGCTTCGCCGGGGCGGCGGTCGCAGTGCCGGATGTGACCTCGGCCGAATTCACCTCGGCGACAACCGATTCGGTGGCAACCACGGCGGGCGCGGTGACCTGCGCCGAGTCCGTGACGCCGACCTGGGCGGCGGCTTCGGCCGGGGCCGAACCGTTCTCGCTCGCTCCCCGCGCACGGCGGGTACGAGTCCGCTTCGCCGGTGCGGCGGCCTCGGCGGCCGCGGCTGAATCAGCCGGAGCCGAATCTGCGGTCACAGCGGAAGTGGTTGCCGCGGTGCCGGTTTCGTCGGCATGGCTGAAGGTGACCGTGGTGACGGGCGGAGTTGCCGCGCCGTTCGTGGCCGCGCCACCGGCGTTGCCGACCGCGTTCTCGGTCACGGTGTTCGCCGTGGCGTCGTTCTCGGCCACGGAATTCACGGCCGCCGCGTTCTCGGTGGTGTGCTCACCGTTGCCGCGCACGCCGTTGTTGTCCGAACCGCGGTTGCGGCGGTTGCGGTTGCGCCTGCGGCCTTCGCGCACCGGGGCGTCGCCGGTGTCGGCCCGGGGGGCTTCGGCGGACTCGGTGTCGGTCTGATCCTCGGCGGTGGTGGAAACCGTTGCGGCGGTGGCATTGTCGGAACCACCGCGGCCGCGACGGCGGCGACGGCGGCGGCCCGGCTTATCGGCGGAGCCTTCCTCATTGCCCGCGACCACATGGCCGTTGACGGAGTGACCGTTGAGCGCGTGACCGTTCACGGCCGCGCCATTGCCATTGCCGTTGACGGCGGTGCCGTTGACCGTGCTGCCGTTGACGGCGTTGCCGTCGACCGAACTGCCATTGACCGAATCGGCTTCTGCGCCAGTCACATTCGACCCGTTGACCCGCACGTCCTCACCGGTGCGCGCGCCACGGGTGCGCTTGCGATTGCGGCTGCGCGGCGAGCGGGCTTCGCGCGGTTCGCGTTCCACCACCACGGCGTCCTCATCGCGCACCACGGGGCGCTTGCGCACGATGCCGGTGACGTTCTGGGGGATGCCCAGATCGGAGTACAGGTGCGGCGACCGCGAATAGGTCTCGACCGGTTCGGGCATACCGAGCTTCAATGCCTGGTCGATGGACGCCCAGCGCTTGAGCTCATCCCAGTCGACGAGCGTGACGGCGACGCCGGTGCGCCCCGCGCGGCCGGTGCGGCCGATGCGGTGCACGTAGGTCTTCTCGTCCTCGGTGCACTGGTAGTTGATGACGTGGGTGACATCGTCGATATCGATACCGCGCGCGGCGACATCGGTGGCGACGAGCACGTCGATCTTGCCTTCGCGGAACTTCTTGAGCGCCTTCTCGCGGGCGATCTGCCCGAGGTCGCCGTGTACCGCGCCGACCGCGAAGCCGCGTTCGGCCAGATCGTCGGCGACCTTCTGCGCGGTGCGCTTGGTGCGCGCGAAAATCATTGTGGCGCCGCGAGTTTCGGCCTGCAGAATGCGGGCGACGACTTCGCTCTTGTCCAGTGCGTGCGCCCGGTACGCGAACTGCGTGATGCGGTCGGTGATGGTCGAGTCATGCGGTTCCTCGGCCCGAATATGCGTGGGCCGGTTCAGGAACGTGCGCGCCAGGGTGATGATCGGACCCGGCATGGTGGCCGAGAACAGCATGGTCTGACGCTGGTCCGGGACCATGCTCAGAATGCGCTCGATATCGGGCAGGAAGCCCAGGTCCAGCATTTCGTCGGCTTCGTCGAGCACCAGGACCTGGACCTTGCCCAGGATGAGGTGCTGCTGTTCGGCCAGGTCCAGCAGTCGTCCGGGGGTGCCGACCACGACGTCGACGCCGTTGCGCAGCGCGGCGATCTGGGTGTCGTAGGGCCGTCCGCCGTAGATGGAGGTGACCCGAAGCGGGCGTCCCTCATGCGTTTTGACGTATTTGCTGGCGTTCTCCAGATCGGAGGTGACCTGCATGCACAGCTCGCGCGTCGGCACGATGACCAGTGCGCGCGGCGTGCCGTCCAGCGGAATGGTGCCCGAGGTGCCGGAGGCGATGCGGTGCAGCAGCGGCACACCGAAGCCGAAGGTCTTGCCCATGCCGGTGCGGGCCTGCCCGATGAGGTCTTCACCGGCCAGCGCGAGCGGCAGGGTGAGTTCCTGGATGGCGAAGGTGCGTTCGATGCCCATTTCGCCGAGGGCGCGCACGATCTCGGGGTTGACGCCGAGTTCGGCGAAGGTGGGGGCGGTGTGGGTTTCGTCGAGCTCCGCGGTCAGCAGCGTGTCGGCCACTCCGGGTTCCTGCTCTACGGTGATCTTGCTCAGGGTACGTGCCTTCCTCGATTTATCGCGTCTCGCGCGCACGAGGTGTGGGGCGGACCGGCCGGTCCGCGCTGCCACTTGATCCGTTCGTCTGTCGCCGCTGCGGGATGCTCTTGCGGGCATCGACCTGGCGCGGCGGACAATGTTGCGGATCGGAGTGCGCGCACATTTTCCGTGACTACGGCCACCCGATCGAAACACGTTCGGGCGAAAGTTTCCGTTGTCCCCGGAGATTGTAGCGTGATACGGTCTTCGCTCTTTTCCCCGCCACCGCAATTGCCTTCGATATTGCGCTGCTAGACGCGATTCCCCGGCATATCGGTTGCCCGCCCCGAGTCTTCGCAGCCACGTTAAGGATTGTGCCGCAGTGGAATTGGCCCGGATGCCGCGTGTACTCACCCAGGTCGGCAGTTGGATTGCTCACATAGCTGTTACAAGCTGTAGCAGCATGTGCGAAGTTGTGCGGGTGAGCTTGGCAGACACCGTGAGCATCGCCGCGCGCAATGCGTGGGCCCTGACCTTCGGCACCGGCATCGGAGCCCCCGAACCGACCCCGTCAACGGTGCTTTCCAGTGCGCCGCACCGGGAATTGCGCCGCTATGACGGCGCGGCGGACGGCGATCCGGCGGTGCTGCTGGTGCCGCCGCTGGCCGCCCCCGCGTTCTGCTTCGATCTGAGCCCCGAGCAGAGCATGGCGCGCTTCCTGCTGGAATCCGGTCGCGCGCCCTACCTGGTCGATTACGGCGATATCAGCTTCGAGGACCGCCGCATGGGCTTCGAGGATTGGATCGACGACATCCTGCCCGAGGCGATTCGCCAGGTGTCCGCCGATCGCGGCGGTCAGCCGGTGGATCTGGTGGGCTGGTCCATCGGCGGTGTGCTGGCGCTGCTGACCGCGGCCGCCGATGACACGCTGCCGATCCGCTCCATCACCGCGGTGGGCGCGCCGCTGAGCTACAACCACATGGTGGGCGTGCGCGAATTGCGCGCGCTGGCCCGGCTGGACGGTGGCCGCACCGCGACGGCCGCGATTCGCGCCACCGGCGGGGTGTCGGCGCAGCTGACCCGGATCGCGTACCGCGCGACCGCGTGGGATCGAGAACTCAAGCGCCCCTTCTTCATTGCCAGCAATATCACCGATACGCCGACGCTGGAGCGGATGGCGACGATCGACCGTTTCCAGAATTCGCTGCCGGGTTATCCGGGCCGTTTCTACAACCAGTTGTGGGGCCGGTTCATGTTGAACAATGACATCGGCAAGGGCGTGGTGCATTTCGGTGCGCGCGAAATCGCGGTCGCCGATGTCACGGTTCCGGTGCTGCTGGTGGGCGGGCCGAACGATGCGATCACCGCGGCGGCCGCCGTCGAGCACGGCACGACCACGCTGACCGGCTCACCGGAGGTGCGGTACGAGACCGCACCCGGTTCGCACCTGGGCATTCTCATCGCCCGCGACACCACGTGGATGTACCTGGACAAGTTCCTGCGTGACGTGAACTAGCCCGGGGGAGTGGACGGCCGCTAGATCCCGGGAATCGTTGGGAACGGCCGCCTTTCGGGCCAGGACGTGGTTGTCAGCGTGCCGATGCGGTAGTTGGGCACCAGCGTGTCGGCGATCTGCCGGGCGATGAGTTCGTACACCGCCTGGGTGGGGTGCGCGAGATCGCTGGTGGTGAGGGCGCGCCGGATCGCGGGCGGTGTCGGATCCTGCATGCCCATGTAGAGCACCGGCCCGTGATCCTGGGCCAGCGGCGTCAGGTTGAACTGCTGTGGATTGTTCGACACCACCTGCATCCAGTCGGCGATGCGCACGAACGAGATATTGGGCGCGAACGCTCCCAGCCCGTCCTTGGGCGGTACCCAGTGCGCGGCCAGCTGACGCAGCGCGGTGTTGAACGCCTGCACGTTCGCGACCGCCTTGGCCACCGAATCCTCACCCTTGTCGGCGGCCTTGTCCTGGAAGCGGATCGAGACCAGCGGGCTGGGCAGGTCGATCAGCACGAAATGCTCGAATGACGGATTGGTCGGGAACGAATCGCAGATCTCGTTGACCAGATCGTTGATCTCGCGCACCAGTGGCCGGACGCCGGTTCCGGCCGCATCGGTCGGTCCCGGATTGTCGGGGACCGGCCGTTTGGCGGTGATGAGATCGTTGAGCCCGATCCAGATGACGTGCAGGGTATGCCCGGTGAACTGGTTCTGCTCAATCAGTTTGCGGCGGGCGTTGATATAGGTCGAGACCTGTTCCTTCAGGTAGCCCAGCGCACCGGCCTTGGGTTTCCAATCCGAGGCCGCGATGGCCCCGCCTTCGGCGTAGTTGGCGTATTTGACCGGGGCGAGATCACCGAAGTTGGTGCGCAGCACCAGTGAGTTGGTGGTCAGGGTGCGATGCGGTGCGGTGGCGTATTCGGTGTTCTTCTTATCGCCGCGGATGAGCGGTTCCCCGCCGATCCACTCGATCAGGTAGTCGGCCCAGTTCTTACCGTCGCTGTAGCGGCCTACTTCATTGGTGCGCATCATGCCGGCGGCGCGCGCGAACATGCCGGCGGGCGCCTCCCGTTTGATGCCGATATCCGACAGGCTGTCGCCGAGGACGACGAGATTCTGAATCGCAGTGGGCACGGTACTTCTCCCGAACTATCGGTTGATCATGAAAAATGTTGTGGCACAGTACCTTCCGAGCAGTTTGAGGGTACGACCGATGATGTGTCAGCGATGGGTGAATGGCGTTCATACCCGCGGACTAGGGTGGGGTCCATGGGAGCAAACTCGTCTACCGCGCTGGGCGACGCGTCGGAATCGGCCGACGCGCGGATCGCCGCCACACATCCCGGAGTCGCCGACCTTTTCGCGGTCCTCGCCTACGGTGAGATCTCCGCCTTCTATCGGCTGGCCGAAGAGGCCAAATTGTCGCCGTCACTGCGCGGCAAGGTGCACGTCGCCAAGATGGCCGCCAATGAGATGGGCCATTTCGAAACCCTCGAGCAGGCGCTCGCGGACCGCGGTGCGGACGTCTTCGACGCCATGGCCCCGTTCGTGCGCGCGCTCGACGCCTATCACGCCTCCACCGACCCCTCCACCTGGCTGGAGTCGATGGTCAAGTTCTACGTCGGTGACGGTATCGCCGCCGACTTCTACACCGAGATCGCCGGCGCCCTGGCTCCCGAGGTCGCCGATGTGGTCCGCGATGTGCTCGCCGAGACCTCGCATTCGGAATTCGTCATCGAGGAGGTGCGCCGGGCGGTCGAGCAGAATCGCTCCGAGCGCGACCGGCTCACGCTGTGGGGACGCCGCCTGCTCGGCGAGGCGATCACGCAGGCGCAGTACGTGATGGCGCAGCGTGATGAGCTCACCGAACTGGTGCTCACCGCCACCGGCGATCTGAACGGCATCGCGACGCTGTTCGAACATATGCAGGATTCGCATGCCGAGCGCATGCGCGTGCTGGGTCTGGGCTAGCCCTCGTTCGCTCTCAGCGCAGGGCGGTCGCTGCCGGTGGCCGGGCGTCCTGCACTAGCCTTGGCGAAGACAGCACAGGACTCTAGGTTCGGAGGTTGGCCGTGGAGGTCAAGATCGGTATTTCGGATAGCCCGCGTGAGCTGATCATCAACAGCGCGCAGACTCCCGCCGAGGTGGAGGCACTGGTCACCGGCGCGCTGTCGGGTGAGAGCGGTGTGGTGACGCTGTCCGACGAGAAGGGCCGCAAGTACCTGATCCAGGCCAAGAAGGTCGCCTACGTGGAGATCGGCGCTCCGTCCGCGGGTCGTGTGGGTTTCGCCGCGGTCTGAAGCCGCGAATGCGTCAAAAGCAATTGCCCCGTTGAGAATTCAACGGGGCAATTCTTTGCTTGGTCTTCAGTATTTGTCGTCGATCGGATGCAAAGGCACGTGTGACAGGCCGCCCCAGCAGAGCGCGACGGTCGTATCGACCGCTTCGTCCTTGGGAATCGGGCGATCCGCCTCGAGCCAATAGCGGGCGCTGATCTGGCTGGCGCCGACGAGGCCGACGGCGAGGATGCGCGCGCGGTACGGATCCAATCCGGAATCGTGTGCGACAAGATCGAAGACCGCGTCCACACAGGATTCGGTGGCCTGCTCGACCCGGCGTTGCACCTGCGGCTCATTGGTGAGATCGGATTCGAAAACCAGTCGGAAGCCCTGGGTTTCGTGATCGACGAAGTCGAAGTACGCCTGCACGGCCGCGCGCACGCGATGCTTGTTGTCGGTGGTGGAGCGCAGCGCCTGGCGCACACTCGACACGAGGGCTTCGACATAGTTCTGCAGCACCGCCAGGTACAGCTCGAGCTTGCTCGAGAAGTGCTGGTACAGCACGGGTTTGCTGACGCCCGCACACTGCGAGATCTCATCCATGCCGGCCGCGTGATAACCGCGGAGTACGAATACCTCCCCGGCGGCGGCGAGCAGCTGTGCGCGTCGGGCCTCGCGGGGCAGGCGGGTGCCGCGCTTTGTCGGCGCCATGGCCTCGGATGACGTGCGGTGCGCGCTCATCCGGTCCACGAGGTCAGTCATTTTCCGATCTCCCAGTCGATTCCCGGCGGAAAGGATGTCACCGGGTATCACCCGAACGATACTCGCTCGAGGGGTCGGTGCCGATCCAGGTTCCGAATATTGATGTGCTGGATGTTTGTCGATCCGCACAAGGCTTTGTGGATGCGGCTCGTGTATTCGGCGAGCGCGCTTGCCGCTTCGATTATGCGAGGCGGGTCACAACTGTGTAGCACATGTCCAGATTTGTGAGATCCGTCGCTGTCCCCGTGACGGCCCGTGAGTGCGGTCGAGCGCACTGTGAGAGTCTGTTCTGGTGACCGACGACGGGGGCAGAAACTCCAAGCGGAAAGGCCGACCGACCGGGCCGATTTACGATCCGCTCGGGCTGTACACCGGGAACCCTCCGGCACATCCCGAGCAATCCGGACAACCGGATTCGCCCGGACCGTCCGGACTGCCGGTGCTCGCCGAGGAACGGCTCCCGCTCCCGCATGAACCGCTGCGCGCCAGCTGGGATCCCACCGCCGCGCCCGAGGGATCGCGTGATCGGCCCGAACGCGAGACCAAGAAGCAGAGTCCGCTGGGGCGTTTCGTCTCCACCTACGGCTGGCGCGCCTACGCGCTGCCGGTGCTGCTCGTGGTGACCGGGCTGGTCGCGGTGGACGCGTTCCGCGGTGGCGGTGACAGTGTCGCCGGGGTACCGGGTTTCGGGCGATTGAGTGATCGCAGCGAGACCACCAAGATCATCGGTGTACCGCCGCCGGGCAGTGGCAAGTTCGCCGCCAACCTGCCGACGGGCGCGGTGCCCGGCGGTGGGCCGTTCACCGAAATCGGTGCGGGCACTTGGCATATCGTGCCCGGCGGGACCGGACAGGTCGGCGCTGGTTCGGAGCACGTGTTCAGCTATACCGTCGAAATCGAGGACGGGGTGGACACTTCCGGGTTCGGCGGGGACACCTCGGTGGCGCAGATGGTGGATGCCACGCTCGCCAATCCCAAGAGCTGGACCCATGATTCGCGTTTCGCGTTCCGGCGCGTCGACAACGGCAATCCGGATTTCCGGATCTCGCTGACCTCGCGGGAGACCACGCACAAGTCGTGCGGTTTCGAGATCCCCATCGACTCCTCCTGCTACAACTCGGATTTGGATCGCGTGGTGCTGTCCGAGGTGCGCTGGGTGCGCGGTGCGCTGGCGTTCGAGGGCGATATCGGCTCGTACCGGCAATATCAGATCAATCATGAGACCGGGCACGCCATCGGCTATCACGAGCATCAGCCGTGCGATGTGGACGGCGGGCTGGCGCCGGTGATGATGCAGCAGACCTTCGGCACCCGCAATAACGACATCGCCACCCTCGACCCGACCGGTGTGGTGCCGATGGACGGCAAGAAGTGCCGCTTCAATCCGTGGCCGTATCCCCGCGACTAGTGCGCCGCCGCACGCCGCCTAGGCTGGGGAAGAACGGCCAGGGCCGCGGTGTTGCACGAGTGGCCGCGAAATGCCGGCGAAGTCGATTGAGGAGTCTGCCAGCGTGACAGCAACGCATCCTTCCCTGCCGCCCCTGGTGGAGCCGGCCGCGGAGCTGACCAAGGACGAGGTCGCCCGCTACAGCCGCCATCTGATCATTCCCGATCTCGGGGTGACGGGTCAGAAACGTCTGAAGAACGCCCGCGTACTGGTGATCGGCGCGGGCGGGCTGGGTTCCCCGGCGCTGCTGTATCTGGCCGCCGCCGGTGTGGGCACGCTCGGCATCGTCGAATTCGACGAGGTCGACGCGTCGAACCTGCAACGCCAGATCATTCACGGTGAATCCGATATCGGCCGTTCCAAGGCGGACAGCGCCCGCGACTCGATTCTGGAGATCAACTCCGGAATCAACGTGGAGCTGCACAAGATTCGCCTCGAACCCGATAACGCGATCGAACTCTTCCGGCAGTACGACCTGATCGTCGACGGCACCGACAACTTCGCCACCCGCTACCTGGTGAACGATGCCGCTGTGCTCGCGGGCAAGCCGTACGTGTGGGGTTCCATCTACCGCTTCGAGGGCCAGGTCTCCATCTTCTGGGAAGACGCCCCCGACGGCCGCGGCATCAACTACCGCGACCTCTACCCCGAGGCCCCGCCGCCTGGCATGGTCCCCTCCTGCGCCGAAGGCGGCGTCCTGGGTGTCCTGTGCGCGTCCATCGGCTCGATCATGGTCACCGAGGCCATCAAACTCATCACCGGCATCGGCGACCCGCTACTCGGCCGCCTCATGGTCTACGACGCACTCGACATGACCTACCGCACCATCAAGCTGCGCCGCGACCCCGAACGCCAGCCCATCACCGAACTCATCGACTACGACGCCTTCTGCGGCGTGGTCTCCGAGGAAGGCCAAGCCGCCGCGATCGGCTCCACCGTCACCGCCCGCGAACTGAAGGAAATGCTCGACGCAGGCAAAGACGTAGCCATAATCGACGTCCGCGAACCAGTCGAATGGGAAATCGTCCGCATAGAAGGCGCAACCCTCATCCCCAAGGACCGCATCCTAACCGGCGAAGCCCTAGCCGACCTCCCCCAAAACACCCCCATAGTCCTGCACTGCAAAACCGGCATCCGCTCAGCCGAAGCCCTGGCCGCATTGAAAAACGCCGGCTTCTCCGACGCCACCCACCTCCAAGGCGGCATCATCGCCTGGGCCAACCAGGTAGACCCCTCCCTCCCGGTCTACTGACCAGCCTCCGCGCGTCCGCTGAACCGCGTCGAAGAAGCCCCGGTCCCTATACCGGGGCTTCTTCGCTTTCCATGCCGTACCAGGACCATGGCAACCGAGTCGTATCGAACGATCCTTGTATATAGGACACATCCTATATAGGATCTGTCCTATGTATCTGTACGCGGTTGAGATCGAGCCAGATGTGGCCGACTGGCTGCGTTCGCTATCCGACAAAGACTTTGGTCGTGTCGACGTGTATGTCGGCATGCTCGCGGAGAACGCCGAAACGCTGGGTGAACCGTGGTCGCGCAATCTCGGCGACGGTGTCCGGGAACTGCGATTCCACCTGCATCCCAGAGAGATGCGCATTACCTACTGGCTAGCCACCGGGCGCAGAATCATCCTGCTGACGGTTTTCCGCAAAACCAGGATGCGGGAAGCCACGGAGGTGGCGCGGGCGAAGTACCTTCGCAAGGTCTGCGAGGCAGAGCATGATCACGCCCGGGCCAGTTTCGATAGAGAGGTGATAGACGATGGCTGACCACACGTCCATGGACGATCTGCGCCGCGAGCGGGCCGACCGTTCCGACTTCAATGCCGACGAGTACGACGCGGGGCGCGCGGAGGCGAAACTCGCGATCGAACTCGCCAACGCCATCAGGGAGCGTCGCATAGAGCTCGGCTTGACGCAGGCACAACTGGCCCAGCGCGCGGGTCTGCACCAGCCGGACGTCTCCCGCCTCGAATCCGGCGGCGGCACACCCACTATCGGCATGCTCGACAGACTCGCGCACGCTCTCGAACTTCGCTTTGTCGCCCGATTCGAACGAACCGACGCAGCCTGACGATCCCTGCGGAGCACCCGGTCATGTTGCAACGAAACGCGATGTCTGCCTGCGACGCACCGGTTTTCGGAGTCGCCATGCCTTGTGACCGCGACGAGATCGAACTCCGAGTGGTCCATGACCTCCTGGCAGTCCATCCGATGTCTGGTTCGAATACTAGGTCTGAACTGGACGAGTGGCGGTGACCGAGGTCGTAAGGATGGTTTACGGACCGGGCGGTTTCCGGCGCGGCGTCCGATTCGGGTCACTTTGCGGCGGTACCGTACGCGCGTGACCATGACTGCTGTGGAGCCTCCTGAGCATGTGCGGGCGACCTTTGGGTTGCGCGAGGCTGCGCCGGTTCCGCTGGGGAACTGGGATGGGGGGTGGCGGTGTGCGGATGTGGTGTTGAGTCCGGTGACCGATCATGCGCGGGCTGCCTGGTCGGCGAAGGTTCGGGAGACGTTGCGGGTTGACGGGGTGCGGTTGGCTCGGCCGGTGCGGGCCACCGATGGGCGGTATGTGGTGTCGGGGTGGCGGGCGGATACCTTCCTCGAGGGGATTCCGGAGCCTCGGCATGATGAGGTGGTCTCGCTATCGCTTCGATTACACGAGGTGACGGCGAAGTTGGAGCGGCCGCGATTCTTGGCGCAGGCGCCTGCCGCGCCCTGGGTGGATGTGGATGTTTTCGCCGCGGCGGATCGGGCTGCCTGGGAGGCGGTGCCGTTGCGGACCTTGAAGGTGGGCGGGCTGCTGCCCGCGACCTCGCCGGACGGGGATCGCAGTCTGATGTTGATCACGCAGCTTTCGACGCTGCGTAAGCCGATCGCCACGCCGCCGCAGCTGGTGCACGGTGATCTGTTCGGGACCGTGCTGTTCCACACCGGTTCCGCACCCGGCCTCACCGATATCACCCCGTATTGGCGGCCCGCGCCGTGGGCCGCGGCGGTCATCGTGGTCGATGCGCTGTCCTGGGGCGGAGCCGATGACGGCCTACTGGAGCGCTGGGCGGGCCTGCCCGAATGGCCGCAGATGCTGGTGCGGGCGGTCATGTTCCGGCTCGCGGTGCACGCGCTGCACCCGAGGTCGACGCCGCAGGCGTTCCCGGGGCTGGCGCGCACCGCCGACATGATCCGGCTGATCCTGTAGTCGGACAAGCGCGGTCGTCCGATCCGCGCCGATGACGAAAAACCGTCGCGCCGAGCGAATTGCCCGGCGCGACAGTCATATTCAGGGGGAGGGACGCTCCCCGAGCGTGAGAATCACACGTTGGCGTGCGCCAGGGACGGGACGCGGCTCGCCGCGAACGAGGTCCGCAGATAGAACCACCAGGTGATCCCCGCCATCGCGAGATACGCCACCGCGTACCCCCAGAACGCCGGAGTCATGCTGCCGTAGTGCGTATTCGACAGCCGCAGCGCCTGCTGCAGCACCCAGCCGCCCGCCGCGCCGACCGCGCCGATGACACCGATGGCCGCACCGGCCTGCCGCTTGGCGGAGATGAGCGCCGCCGAGATGTCCTGCCCGGTCTCCGAGGCCCGCCGCCGCGATTCCGCCCCGAAGATGGACGGGATCATCCGATAGGTGGACCCGTTGCCGATACCGGTGAGCACGAACAGCACCAGGAACGAAATCAGGTACAGCGGAAAGTTCTTCGCCGACAGCGACGCCATGATGAGCAGTGTCGCGACCGCCATACCGCCGAATACGTACAGCGTCATCTTGGCCCCGCCGACCTTATCGGACACCCATCCGCCGAACGGCCGGCTCATGGAGCCCACGAGTGCGCCGAGGAACGCGAGATTGCCGAGCGTGCCCATCCAGCCGATCTTGGCCAGATCCGGGAAGTTGGCCTTGAGCAGTGTCGGGAAGGCGAAGGAGAAGCCGATGAACGATCCGAAGGTGCCGATGTAGAGGATCGCCATCACCCAGGTGTGCTGGTTGGTGAGCGCCAATTTGTACGACGCCCCATCGGATTTCGCGCCCGAGAGCGAGTCCATGTACCGCAGCGCCCCGAACATGGCGACCAGGATGAACGGAATCCACATGAGCACCGCGAGAGTGATGCCGAACCGGTAACCGCCCGCGTCCTTGGCCATGATGTGCGTGCCGAGCGTGATGATCAGCGGTACGAACAGCTGGGTCTGCGCCACGCCGAGATTGCCGCCCGCGGCGTTGATGCCAAGTGCCGCACCCTTTTTGCCTTCGGGGTAGAAGAAGTTGATGTTCGCCATCGACGAGGAGAAGTTGCCGCCGCCGACACCGGCGAGCGCGGCCAGCAGCATGAACACCCACATGGGCGTGCCGGGCTGATTGATGAACCAGGCCAGACCGAGGGTGGGCAGCAGCAGCATGCCCGCGCTGAAGATGGTGAAGTTGCGCCCGCCGAAGCGCGGGATGGCGAAGGTGTACGGAATGCGAAGTGCCGCACCGACAAGCGTCGGGGTGGAGGTGAGCAGCAGGGCGTTGCTCACTGCGGTGGGGTTGCCCTTGCCGAGTCCGGCGAGGAAGTCGAATCCGGCCGCGCCCATGGCGGTGACGACGCTGCCCCAGATCACCCAGATGCTGAATCCGAGGTTTTCCGCGAATACCGAGAAGATCAGATTCTTGCGGGCGGTTTGTTTTCCGCCGTTCTCCCAGAATTCACTGTTATCGGGTTCCCAGTGGTCTATCCATCGTCCACGTTTCTGAAATGCGAACGCGGGTTTCGTTTCTTCGACGGTTGCCATGAACAGCGTTCCTCTCGCATGTCGACCGCCCTCATCGTGGTTACCTGCGGTCGGGGACAACCGTACGAAGGTGTGATTACGCCGACATAGCATTCGGTGACGCCGAAACTAATTCCGGCTCACCTTCGGATGGATCGCGCGGTGACGTTCCGTTTACCCGCCGGATTTATCGACTGTCCGGAAATTCGGCGATGAGTGAGCCGAGGAAGCAGTTGGCCGCCCGCGCCGCGCGGTCGGGATCACCGTCGATGACCGCGCGCACCAACTCGGTGTGCTCGGCGTGATACGCCTCGCCGGCTTTCTCGGAGCGGGAACGGATTCCGGCCGCGATCACCGGCAGCAGCGAATCGTAGAACTCCAGGTATACCGCGTTGTGGCTGGCGACCACGATGGCGCGGTGCAGTTGCACGTCGGCGTCGATGGCGGTGTCCTGATCGTCATCCCAGGCGATCCGGCGCTCCTGTTCGAGTCGCTCCAGATTCGCGATGTCGATGTCATCGCGGCGCTGTGCGGCGAGAGCGGCGGCGGTGGTGTCGAGGGCCTGCCGCAGTTCGAGGATGTCGCGCTGCTGGGCGTCGGCGAAGAATTCGGTGAGGGTGCCGCCGAGTGTGGAGGTGGAGATCACATAGGTCCCCGAGCCTTGGCGGCGTTCGACCATGCCCGCATGCACGAGCGCCTGGACGGCCTCGCGGACGGTATTGCGGCCGGTGCCGGTGAGCTCGGTGAGTTCGGGCTCGGTGGGGATACGCGAGCCGACGGGCCAACGGCCGGAACGGATTTCGGCACGCAGCTGCTCGGTCACCTGGGCGATGAGGCTGGTGCGCCGGACTGGTTGCACGTTGCACAGCGTACCGTGCCTCACATTCGTTGCATCACATCATCGGGTCATCCTATGATTTCGTGGTGACTGCGACCTTGAACGAGACGACGGCCCCCGCGCGGGGCCTTACTTCTGCTACCCGGCAGAACACCGCCGTCGAATCGGAAAAGGCGCATATCAGGCAGTCGATACCGGATCGCAAGCGTTCGCTCCTCGAGGGCCGCCTGCTCGTCCTGGCCGCCATCCTGATGTCCGCGCTCACCCTGCGCATCGCGGTCACCGCCTTCACCCCGCTGGCCTCCCGCATCGGCGATGACCTGGGCTATTCCACCGCCGTCGTCGGCGTCTTCGGCATGATCCCGACCGCCATGTTCGCCATCGCGGGCCTGCTCACCCCCGTGCTCTCCCGCCGCTTCGGGCTGGAAACCACCGCCCTGATCGCCATGCTCATGACCGCCGCGGGTTCCGCCGTGCGCGCGGTGGTGCCCGATACCTGGGAGCTGCTCGCCTTCTCGGCGCTGGCCCTGACCGGTATGGGCATCGGCAATGTGGTGATCCCGCCGCTGGTCAAGCGGTACTTCTCCGATCGCCTGGCGCTGCTGAGCTCGGTCTACATCGTGCTGGTGCAGCTGGGCACCGTCATCCCGGCGCTGATCGCGGTGCCGCTGGCGGATTCGCACGGCTGGCGAATCTCCTTGGGCCTGTGGGCGATTCTGCCGCTGCTGGCCATGCTGCCGTGGCTCGGCGTGCTGCGTATCCGGCGTGATCACGCCCGCCTGGACACCACCGAACTGCCGCCCGAGCCGCTGGAGACGACCGGCAAGGTGTGGCGTTCACCGCTGGCCTGGGGCATGGCCCTGATGTTCGGCATGACCTCGCTGACCACGTATTCCATGTTCACCTGGATGCCCACGATCTTCTCCGACGCCGGGGCCAGCGCGTCCTTCGGCGGCAGCATGGTCGGCGTCTTCGCCCTCATCGGCCTGGCCGCCGCGCTGAGTGCGCCGATCGTGGTGGGCCGCATGCGCAATCCGTTCCCGGTCGTGATCGCCTGCGCCGGTTTCTTCTTCGCCGGTTTCGCCGGTCTGCTCATCGCCCCGATGAGCGCCCCGCTGGTGTGGGTGCTGCTGCTGGGCCTGGGCCCGTCCACCTTCCCGATGGCGCTGACCCTGATCAATCTGCGCACCCGCACCTCCGCCGGTTCGGCCGCGCTGTCCGGTTTCACCCAGGGTGTCGGCTACGCCGTGGCATGCATCGGCCCGGTGCTGTTCGGTGCGCTGCACACGATGACCGGAAAGTGGCTGGCGCCCTTCGGTTTCCTGTCGGTCGCGGTGCTGGTGTTGGTCGGCGGCGCTTGGCTGGCGTGCAAGCCGCGCATGCTGGAAGATACGTGGGGATAATTCCGCGCACTACGCGGTGAATGTGACGGTGAGGTTTCTCGCCGTCTCACCGCGCGCTCATGAGATACGTGAGCAACGTTTGATTTCCCGGTCATTTCGCGCAGCATTTCGGCAATACCCGTTTCCTACCTTGAGGTCATCAAGATTTCAGGGAGGCCGGGAAGATGCTGACGCGCAATCGCGACATCGAACACTGGGATGCCGAGGATGTTCAAGCCTGGGAATCCGGTGGTAAGGCCATCGCCCGGCGCAATCTGATCTGGTCGGTGTTCGCCGAGCACATCGGATTCTCGGTGTGGTCGATCTGGTCGGTCATGGTGCTGTTCATGCCCACCAACGTCTTCCACATCGACACCGCCGGAAAGTTCTTCCTGGGTGCGGTGCCGACCCTGGTCGGCGGTGTCATGCGGATTCCGTACACCGTCGCCACCGCCAGGTTCGGCGGGCGCAACTGGACCATCTTCAGCGCGCTGGCGCTGCTGGTGCCGGTGCTGCTGACGCTGTACTTCATCAACAAGCCGGGCACCTCGTACACCACCTTCCTGGTGATCGCGGCGTTCGCGGGCCTGGGCGGCGGCAACTTCTCCTCGTCGATGTCGAATATCAACGTCTTCTACCCGCAGCGGCTCAAGGGCTGGGCGCTGGGCATGAACGCCGGCGGCGGCAATATCGGCGTGCCGGTGATCCAGCTGATCGGCCTGGCGGTCATCGCCACCCTGGGCAACGCGTACGGCAATGCCTCGGTGGTCTGCCTGGTGTATTTGGCGCTCATCGTGGTCGCGGCGCTGGGCGCGGCGATCAATATGGACAACGTCAAGAACCAGAAGGCGGATCTGTCCTACATGCTCAAGGCGCTGCGGGTACCGCAGTCCTGGGCCATCGCCTTCCTGTACATCGGCACCTTCGGTTCGTTCATCGGCTACAGCTTCGCGTTCGGCCAGGTGTTGCAGATCAGCTTCAAGGCGGGCGGCGCGACCGCGGCCGCCGCGGCGCTGCACACGGCGCAGATCGCCTTCATCGGTCCGCTGCTCGGTTCGCTGGCCCGCCCCTACGGCGGTAAGTGGGCCGATCGCATCGGCGGCAGCCGGGTCACGCTGTACACCTTCGGGGCCATGACGACGGCCGCCGCGGTGGTCGCGGTGTCCAGCACCCTGGGTGACGGCACCGGCAGCCCCAAGGGCGGCGTGCTGGTCGCGCTGATCATCGGTTTCACCGCGTTGTTCATCATCTCCGGGTTCGGCAACGGTGCGGTCACCAAGATCATCCCGTCCGTTTTCGAGGCGAAATCCCGTGGCATCGAGGGTGATTCGGCGACCCGCGCGGCGTGGGCGCAGAACACTTCCGGCGCGCTCATCGGTTTCGTCGGCGCGATCGGCGCGCTGGGCGGTGTCGGCATCAACCTGGTGCTGCGCTCCTCCTACGCCTCCACCAGCTCCGCCACCACCGCCTTCTGGGTCTTCATGGCCTTCTACGTGATCTGCGGCCTGGTCTGCTGGACGGTTTTCATGCGCCGCCCGAGTCTCAAGGCCCTCGATTCCGAGGTGGTCACCGAGGCCGAGGCGCTGGTGCTGAAAGCCGAAGCGGTGCAATCCGACTCCCCGTCCACCACGTCGGCCCGGGTCTGACCCGCACCGTCGTCCCGAAAGGACCTGTCATGACGAACTCAGTCGAACGCAAGACCGCGGTGGTCGTCGGCCACGGCATGGTGGGACACCGTTTCGTGGAGGCGCTGCGCTCCCGCGACGACGCCGGTGACTGGCAGGTCATCGTGCTCAGCGAGGAGCGGCTGGCCGCGTACGACCGAGTCGGCCTCTCGTCCTACGTGGGCGAATGGGAGACCGCGGCACTCGCGCTGCCGGGTAACGACTACCCGGGCGACGAGCTGGTGCAGGTGCGCCTGGGCGTGCGCGCCGACGCGATCGACAAGGCGGCGCGCAAGGTCACCACCTCGACCGGTGACGTAATCGGTTATGACGCACTGGTTCTCGCGACCGGTTCGTACGCCTTCGTACCGCCGGTCCCCGGTCATGACGAGCCCGAATGCTTCGTCTACCGCACCCTCGAGGATCTGGACGGCATTCGCGCCACCGCCGAGGCCGCCGGTCCGGGCGCGGTCGGCGTGGTCGTCGGCGGCGGTCTACTCGGCCTGGAGGCCGCCAACGCGCTGCGCCTGCTCGGCATGACCCCGCACGTGGTCGAGTTCAACCAGTGGCTGATGCCCGCCCAGATCGATGAGGGCGGCGGCGCGATCCTGGCCAAGCTGGTCACCGAACTGGGCCTGCACGTGCACACCGGCGTCGGCACCTCCAGTATCGAAACCATCGCGGACGCACCGCTTTCGGAGAAGTTGAACGTCACTTTCTCGGACGAGTCGCAGCTGCGCGCCGCCCTGGTGGTGTTCGCGGCGGGCGTGCGCCCCCGCGATGAGATCGCCCGCACGGCCGGCATCGAGGTCGGCCCGCGCGGCGGCATCATCACCGACCTGAGCCTGCGAACCTCCGACCCGAACATCTACGCCATCGGCGAGGTCGCCGCGATCGAGGGCGTCTGCTACGGCTTGGTCGCCCCCGGCTACAGCACCGCCGAGGTCGTCGCGGACCGATTGCTCGGTGGCGCTGGGGAATTCCCGGGTGCGGACCTGTCCACCAAGCTCAAGCTGCTCGGTGTGGACGTGGCCAGCTTCGGTGACGCGCACGCCCGCACCGAGGGCGCGCTCTCGGTGGTGCTGCACGATGCCGCCAAGGGCACCTACGCCAAACTCGTTGTCTCCGATGACGCCAAGACGCTGCTCGGCGGCGTGCTGGTCGGCGATGCCACCGCGTACTCCTCGCTGCGCCCGCTGGTCGGACGCCCGCTGCCCGCCGAACCGGCCGCGCTGATCTCCCCGGCCGGTGCGGAACTGGGTGCGGACGCACTGCCCGATGACGCCCAGATCTGTTCCTGCAACAACGTTTCCAAGGGTTCGATCTGCGGCGCCATCGCCGACGGCGCGTGCGATGTTCCGGCCATCAAGAGCTGCACCAATGCCGGAACCTCCTGCGGCGGTTGCGTTCCCATGCTCAAGAAGCTGCTGGAGCAGTCGGGCGTCGCGGTCTCGAAGTCGCTGTGCGAGCACTTCACGCAGTCCCGCGCCGAGCTGTTCCACATCATCCAGTCCACCGGCATCCGCACCTTCTCCGGTCTGATCGCCAAGCACGGCACCGGCACCGGGTGCGATATCTGCAAGCCGACCGTGGCCTCCATCCTGGCCTCGACCTCCAGCGATCACATCCTGGACGGTGAGCAGGCCGCGCTGCAGGACACCAACGACCACTTCCTGGCGAACCTGCAGAAGAACGGCACCTATTCGGTGGTGCCGCGCATGCCCGGCGGTGAGGTGACCGCCGAACAGCTCATCACCATCGGCCAGGTCGCCAAGGAATTCGATCTGTACGTGAAGGTCACCGGCGGTCAGCGCATCGACCTGTTCGGCGCGCGGGTCGAGCAGTTGCCGCTGATCTGGCAGCGCCTGGTCGACGCGGGCATGGAATCCGGGCACGCGTACGGCAAATCGCTGCGCACGGTGAAGTCCTGCGTCGGCTCCACCTGGTGCCGCTACGGCCAGCAGGATTCGGTCGGCATGGCGGTACTGCTCGAAAAGCGTTACCGCGGTTTGCGTTCCCCGCACAAGCTGAAGCTGGGCGTATCCGGGTGCGCCCGCGAATGCGCGGAGGCGCGCGGTAAGGACGTCGGCGTCATCGCCACCGAGCACGGCTGGAACCTGTACGTCGGCGGCAATGGCGGTCTCACCCCGAAGCACGCGGTGCTGCTGGCCGGTGAACTCGATGACGAGACGCTGATCAGCTATATCGACCGCTACCTCATGTTCTACATCCGCACCGCCGACCGGTTGCAGCGCACCGCGCCGTGGCAGGAGGCACTGGAAGGCGGCATCGACTACCTCAAGGCCGTCGTCTGCGAGGACAGCCTCGGCATCGCCGCCGATCTGGAAGCCGCCATGGCCCGGCACGTGGATGGCTACCGCGACGAATGGGCCGCCGTGCTCGAGGACGAGGAGAAGCTGTCCCGCTTCGTATCGTTCGTGAACGCCCCGGAAGAGGCGGATCCGACCATCGCCTTCGACGAGAGCGGTGAGCGCAAGGTGCCGGTGTTGCTGGGAATTCCGCCGATCAAGGCGGCCGATTCGCTGTGATCAGCGGCTCAGCCATCGCCACCTACGGGAAATGACCGCTTAACCGCCCGGAAACAGGACGTCCGTATCAATAGGTGAGGGCGTTCGGAGGAGAGTACCGATGACCACCGTGATCGACACACCAGGCACCGCGACCAGCCTCGCCGGCTGGACCCCGGCATGCCGACTCGATTATCTGATTCCCGGCCGCGGCGTTGCGGTATTGCTGAAGGGCGGCCGTCAGGCGGCGCTTTTCTTGACCACCGACGGCACGTTGTACGCCATCGGCAATATCGATCCGTTCGGCCGGGCGGCGGTCATGTCGCGCGGCATCGTCGGCGACCGCGGCGGGGTGCCCGTGGTGGCTTCGCCGCTGCTCAAGCAGGCGTTCTCGCTCATCGACGGGCGCTGCCTCGATGATGACGCGGTATCGGTGCCGGTGCACGCGGTGCGCGTGGTCGACGGTGTGGTCTCGGTGGCCACCGAGCCCATGCGTTTTCCCGGTGAGCCTGGAGCGTTCGACGGCGGTACGGCATGACCGAGGTCGACGCTGGAACCCCGCTGGCCGGATTCACGGTCGGCATCACGGCGGCGCGCCGGGCCGATGAGCTCGGTACGCTGCTCACCCGCCGGGGCGCGAATATTGTTTCCGCACCGGCGATTCGAATCATTCCGCTCGCCGATGACACCGAGCTGGAGCGGGTCACCCGCCAGCTGATCGCCGAACCGCCGCAGCTCACCGTTGCCACCACCGGGATCGGATTCCGGGGCTGGATGGAGGCCGCCGAGGGTTGGGGACTGGCCGAGGAACTGCGCGAAACCCTGGCCACCACCCGCATGCTGGCGCGCGGCCCCAAGGCCAAGGGCGCGATTCGCGCCGCCGAACTGCGTGAGGAATGGTCGCCCGCGTCCGAATCCTCCGCCGAGGTGCTCGATCATCTGCTCGCCCAGGGCGTCGAGGGTATGCGGATCGCGGTGCAGTTGCACGGCGCGACCACCGAGTGGGAGCCGGTCCCGGACTTCTGCGAGGTATTGCGCTGTGCCGGAGCCGATGTGGTGCCGGTACCGGTCTACCGCTGGATTCCGCCCGAGGACCGCACCCCGATGGATCGCCTCATCGAGGGCATCGTCACCGGTGGCCTGGACTGCGTGACCTTCACCAGTGCGCCCGCCGTGGCCTCACTTCTGATGCGCGCCAAGGAAACCGGATTGCTCGATGCGATCCTGCACGCCTTCCGGGGTCGTGTGCTGGCCGCGTGCGTCGGCCCGATCACCGCCGCGCCGCTGGAGGAACTCGGTGTCGCCACCACCATGCCCGGTCGCGCCCGGCTCGGCGCGCTGGCTCGCCATGTGGCGGAAGAACTTCCGCGCCGTGCCAACCGCATCCAGGCCGCCGGTCACATCCTGAGCGTGCGCGGTGCGTGCGTCGTGGTGGACGGTCAGGTGCGCCAATTGGCCCCGGCCCCAATGGCTCTCATGCGTTCGCTGGCCCGCCAGGCCGGTCGCGTGGTCTCCCGCGAGGATCTGCTCGCCGCCCTCCCCGGCGGCGGCGATGACACCCACGCCGTGGAAACCGCCATCGCCCGCCTGCGCGCGGGCCTGGGCACCCCCAAGGCCATTCAAACCGTCGTCAAACGCGGCTACCGCCTCGCCCTGGACCCGGCCGAATGCATCGACAACCCGCGCCCGGTCCAGACCCCGACCCCAGCCGCGCGCTCGCAATTCCCCTCCCGGGCAACAGGTTTCCCGCCACGCCAGGACATCCCGGCGCGCGGCCCCGCCATCGCCCGTCCCGCCGACTCCCCGATGAACGGCGCGGCACACCCGGTCTTCCCGCCGCGTCCCGCCGTCACCGGCTCCGGCGCACCCGTCCGCCCGATCCGCCCCGCCCCCGTCGCGGAGGTCTGGTGAACACCCCGGCGCTCAACGCGCGCGACGTCATGATGATGGCGGAACCGGTTGCCCACCTGGCGAATTCGACTGCAGCTGTCCGGAGCGCCGGTGCCGTTCGCGTGCGCCGCGCGTCCCATACGGAGGCCCTGTGAACACCCCCGCGCTGATTCTGGTGGCGCACGGCACCAGGAGTGCGCGCGGTGTGGAGATGATCGCGGCGCTGGCCGAGGCCGTTTCGCGCGAGCTGGAGGCGCAGGCCGACGGACGTGTCACTCGCACAGCGGATTTCGCGGTGCGGGCGGAAGCTGGTGCCGGTGCGCCGTTCGGGGGCGCATCGGCATCTTCCGAGGTGCCGCGGGTGCGGACGGCGTTCGTGGATGTGCTCGGGCCTTCGCCGTCCGAGGTGTTGCGCGACGTGGATGATGTTCCCGCCGTTGTGGTTCCGGCGTTCCTGGCGTCCGGCTATCACGTGTATCAGGATGTGCCGCGAGAGGTGGCGGCGAGTGCGCACGGCGCGGTCGCGATCACCCGGGCCATGGGGCCGGATCCGGCCCTGGCCGCGGTGATGCGGATGCGGTTGCGGGCTGCCGGTTGGCGGCCCGGTGACGCGGTGGTGTTCGCGGCCGCCGGATCATCGGATGCGCGGGCGCGCCGGGATGTGCGGCGGGCGGCGGGACTGCTGGCCGAGCAGATCGCCGCGCCGGTGCGGGTGGCGTATATCGCCACCGGTGAGCCGAAGGTGCCCGAGGTGGTCGCCGAATTGCGGGCGGCGGGCGCACAGCGGGTTTTCATCGCGTCGTATCTGCTGGCGCACGGTCTTTTCCATGAGCGGCTGCATGGCGCGGGCGCGGACGGAGTGGCCGAGCCGATCGGTGTGCACCCCGCGATCGTGCGTTTGCTCATCGATCGCTATCGCATCGCGGCGGGCACATTGCGCACCGTTCGCGCCGCCTGACCGAATCGCCGAAATCTTCGATTGTTTGGCAGTTTTCGCAGTGCCATGGCAATGTGCCAGGAAATTCCATTTCGCTCGAAGGGTTTCCCGGTGAAGAAGCTGGTTGTCACTGTCGGTCTGATTGCAGGTTGTGCCGCAGGGTCTTTCGCCCCTGCCTCCGCTGTGCCGATGTACGACCCGTGGACGGCGTGCAAGGCGTCCGGCTTGAGCGATGAGGCGTGCAGCGCGCAGGTCAATGCCAATGATCCGGCTGTCACCCCGGGTGCGGGCTTCGGCTGGACGGGTTCCGCCGCCGCCCGCTGACCGGAATTCCCGGTCGACTATCGACTACGGCGGGCACAGGATGGCGGCATGTCCGATGCCGAACATCCCGCCCGCCGTGCCGGTCTCGCCTCACAGGCCGCGGTGCGCGGTAAACGCAAGGCGGAGTGGCTGGCCCTGTTCGCGCCGGACGCGCGGGTCGAGGACCCCATCGGTATCTCCCCGTACGATCCCGTCGGCGCGGGCCATTTCGGCCTCGATGCCATTGCCGCCTTCTGGGATATGGCCATCGCCCCCAGTGCCATCGACTTCCGGCTCACCGATTCCTATGCCTGTGGCGATGAGGTGGCGTTCATCGGAACCATTCGCAGCGAGCGCGCGGAGCGTGCCACCGAGGTGGACGGCGTCTTCACCTATCGCGTGAATTCGGCGGGGAAAATCATTGCGCTGCGCGCCTTCTGGGAATTGAAACAAGCCCGCACCACATTCATCGCGAGCTGAGGCAACTGGGCATTTGCCAGCGCCCACCGCAGCGCATTTGCCAGCCCCCAACGAGAGGCATTTGCCGATCCACGCTGACCGGCATCGCCAATAGCTCTCAGGCCCCGGGTGTTTGCAATGCCGGGAACCAGATATCGGTCAGCACCGTCGCGGCCTCCTCGGCCGAGACGTCGATCGTGCCCTGCATGGCCCAGCGCGTGAAGAACCGCTCCAACTGCGCCACCAGCAATTCGATCCGCAGTCGCGCCTCATCCTGCTGCCCCTCGGGCCAGCGCGACAGATATGACGTCATCACATTCGGCACCGCGAGAATGCCCTCGCGCGCCACTTCCCGGAACTCCGGTTCCAGCGCCGTCGCCTCATCCCAGGCGGGCAGCAGATCCTTGTACTCCTGGAACCAGTCGATGGACCGCCGCATCCAGGCCGCGAACTCCTCGCGCGATCCGGTGTCGAGCACATGGTCCAGATCCTCGTAGAAATGCTGCACGCTGGGCAGTGCGCCCTGGGCGGCGATGGCCCGCAGTACATCCGGTTTGCCGGTGAAGTGCAGATAGAAGGTGGCGCGGCTGCATCCGACCGCCGCGGCGATGTCGTCCACTCGCACGGGTGCGTACCCCTGGGTGGTGAACAGCTGTTTGGCCGCGTCGATGAGCCTGCTGCGGGTGAGCCGTTTCTGCTCATCGCGCAGTGAGGTGCGCCGGGTGGTCACCCCCGCGACGGGTGCGGGGTCAGTGGCCGGTTCGGTCTGCATGGGTGCTGGCCGCCTTGGTTCGGGGTGAGCGAAAGGCGCCCGTGCGGCGGCCTTTTCCGATGCTCGAGTCTACGTCTGCCGGTGTTTCCCTCCCGATAATAGACGTTTGTAGATTCACTAGACACCATGTCTAGCGAATGCTAGCGTGTGTGTCACATCACGTCCGGCCGTGGAGTGTGACCTGCGGCCGAAGCCAGGAGAGTGCATTGGAAACACGCGAGTTGCCCAGGGTGTGCGTTATCGGCGCCGGCCCGTCCGGCATCACTGCCGCCAAGCGGCTTGCCGAGTACGGCATCCCCTTCGATTGCTATGAGGCGTCGGATCAGATCGGCGGCAATTGGTACTTCAAGAACCCGAACGGCATGTCGGCCTGCTATCAGAGCCTGCACATCGACACCTCCAAGTTCCGGCTGGCCTTCGAGGATTACCCGGCCCCGGATGAGTGGCCTGACTTCCCGCACCACACCCAGCTGCACCAGTACTTCAAGGATTACGTCGAGCATTTCGGCTTCGGCGATCGAATCATCCTGAACACCAAGGTGATCTCGGCCAAGCGCGATGCCGAGGGCCTGTGGCAGATCAGCACCGATACCGGCCGCACCGAAACCTATGACGTCCTGCTGGTGTGCAACGGCCACCACTGGGATCCGCGGATGCCGGACTACCCGGGTGAATTCGACGGTGTGCTCATGCATTCACACGCCTACAACGATCCGTTCGATCCGATCGATATGCGCGGCAAGCGAATCGTGGTCGTGGGCATGGGCAATTCGGGGCTGGATATCGCCACCGAGCTGTCGCAGAAGTTCATCGCCTCGAAGTTCTTCCTGTCCGCGCGGCGCGGTGTCTGGGTGCTGCCCAAGTATGTGAACGGCAAGGTCGGCGATAAGGCGTCGCTGCCGCCGTGGATGCCGAAGAAGCTGGGGCTCAAGCTGAAACAGCGCTTCGTGGTCAAGAATCGCGGCTACATGGAGGATTACGGCCTGCCCAAGCCGGATCATCTGCCGTTCGAGGCGCATCCGTCCGCGAGTGAGGAATTCCTGCACCGCGCCGGTTGCGGCGATATCGACTTCAAACCCGCCATCACCCGCCTGGACGGCAAGAACGTGCATTTCGCGGACGGCAGCGTGGAGGAGGTGGATGTGGTGTTGTGCGCCACCGGATATCACATCAGCTTCCCGTTCTTCTCCGATGCGGAACTGGTGCCCGATGCGCGCAATATGATTCCGCTGTACCGGCAGATGATCAAGCCGGGCATCGACAATCTCTTCTATCTCGGCCTGGCCCAGCCCATGCCGACGCTGGTGAACTTCGCCGAACAGCAGTCCAAGCTGGTCGCCGCCTATCTGACCGGCAATTACCGGCTGCCGTCCGAGGCCGAGATGGCCGAGGCCATGCGCCTGGCCGAGGAGAAGCGCAGCGGCCAGTACTACGACTCGCCGCGGCACACCATCCAGATCGAATTCGAGCCCTATGTGCGCGATCTCCAGCGCGAGCTGGCGCGCGGTGCGAAACGCGCCGCGGCACAGGGTCATGAGCTACCGGTCCCGGCCCGCGCGGCCGTCCGAGTCTGAGAAAGGGCGGATCGGAATGAGCAACGTGGCTGGATTCTGCGCCGACGAATTCGCCGATGTCCGTACGGCTTTCACCGAACAGGTGGAGTCCGGGGCGGAATTGGGCGCGTCCCTGTGCATCACGGTCGAGGGCGATACCGTCGTCGATCTGTGGGGCGGGCACGCGGACCCCGAGCGCACCCGGCGCTGGGGCGCGGACACCCTGGTGAACGCCTTCTCGGTCACCAAGACCATGACCGCGCTCAGCGCCCTGCTGCTGGTCGATCAGGGCGCGCTTGATGTGCACGAGAAGGTGGCGCACTACTGGCCGGAGTTCGCGGCCAATGGCAAGGCCGATATCGAAGTGCGGCACCTGCTTTCGCACACCTCGGGCGTCTCGGGCTGGGAAGCCCCGATCGAGGTGCCCGATATCTACGAGCGGGAGTCCTCCACCGCGCGGCTGGCCGAACAGGAGCCGTGGTGGGAGCCGGGCACCGTCTCGGGCTATCACGCGCTCAACTACGGGCATCTGATCGGTGAGCTGATCCGCCGCATCGACGGCCGCACCCTGGGGAAGTTCTTCGCCGACGAGCTGGCCGGTCCGCTCGGCGCGGACTTCCACATCGGCGGGGCCGCACAGTATTCCGATCGCATCGCCACCCTGGTGCCGCCGGAGTACCCGGAGTTCGATCAATCGCTGCTGCCGCAGGACAGCGTCATGTACAAGACGCTGTTCCAGCCGCTGCTCGATTTCGAGATGTGCGGCACGCCGGAATGGCGCGATGCCGAGATCGGCGGCGTGAACGGTCAGGGCAACGCGCGCTCGGTGGCGCGCATCCAATCGCTGATCAGCAATGGCGGGGAGCTCAGCGGCCGGAAGTACCTGTCCGAGAAGACGATCGACCTCATCTTCGACGAGCAGACCGACGGTGTGGACCTGGCGATCCTGCTGCCGCTGCGCTTCGGTATCGGTTACGGCCTGCCGCACGCGCAGACGGTGCCGAATGTCCCGGACGGCCGGGTGTGCTGGTGGGGCGGGCTCGGCGGCTCCATGGTCGTCAACGATCTCGATCACCGGGTGACCTTCGCGTACACCATGAATCGCATGGCCCCCGGCCTGATCGGCTCCGACCGCGCGGACGCCTACCTGAAGGCGGCCTTCGCCGCGGTGCGGGGCAGCGCGTGAGCGCGCGGAGAAACGGCAATATCGGTACGCGGACCCACCACATACTCGAGGATCAGATTCATGACCAAAGCTGTTGACCTCCAAGCGCTCGCGGCGCAGATCGCCGGTGGCCTGACCGGTCCCGGCGGCCCGTTCGAGATCACCGTGGAACCGGTGCTCGGCGCGACCATTCCGGTATTCCGCAATCGGCGGCGCTCCCTGCTGGAACTGCTGGAGGATTCGCGCGAACTCGGCGACCGCGACTACCTGGTCACCGCCGATTCCCGGCTGACCTACGCCCAGCACTACGAGGCGGCGGGCGCGCTCGCCGCCGCACTGGCCGAACGCTACGGCGTCGGCAAGGGCGATCGGGTCGGCATTCTGGCCGCCAATACCCCCGAATGGGTGCTGACCTTCTGGGCCGCACAGCGTTTGGGCGCGATCCCGGTCGGCTACAACGCCTGGTGGGCCCCGCAGGAGATCGCCTACGGTATCGGGCACACCGAGCCGAAGGTGGTCGTCGCGGACGCCAAACGGGCCGCGCTACTGGCGGATTCGGGCGCACAGGTGCCCGTGATCACCATGGAGAACGACCTTCCGGCGCTGACCGAGGAATTCGCGGGGCAGTACCCGACCGCCGAAGTGGCCGAGGAGGATCCGGCCTGCATCCTCTACACCAGCGGCACCACCGGCCGCCCCAAGGGCGTGGTGCACTCACAGCGGAATATGGTGGCGGTCAGCGATTATCACCGTTTCACCGATGCGCTGGCGGCGGGCTTCCGCGGGCTGCCATGGGATGGTTCGCCGACGAATCGGCGCTACCTCAACACCTCGCCGCTGTTCCATATCGCGAGCCTGCACAATCTGGTGATTCCGCGTCTCACCACCGGTGACGCCGTCATCTTCCACAGCGGCGGTTTCGACGCCGAGAAGATTCTGGGGCTCATCGAATCCGAGCGCATCACCAATTGGGCGGCGGTGCCGACCATGGCCAGCCGACTGCTCGATGTCGATGTCGCGCAATACGATCTGTCCTCGCTGTCGGCGCTGTCGCTGAACACCGCGCCGTCCTCGCCCGCCCTGCATCAGCGCCTGCGCGAGCGGGTGCCGGTGGCCCAGGTCGCGTTGACCACCAGCTACGGCTGCACCGAGAGCGGTACCGCCGCCACCGTGGCGACCCCGCCGGACCTGATCGCGAATCCGGAGACCGTGGGGCGGCCGATCGTCGGCGTCGCCATCGAAATCCGCGATGCCGAAGGCAAAGTCGTGCCGGACGGCACCGAGGGCGAGATCTGCGTGCGTAGCCCGTACGTCATGCTCGGCTACTACAACGATCCGGCCGCCACCGCCGCCTCCATCGATGAGAATCGCTGGCTGCGCACCGGTGACTTCGGTTTCGTCTCCGGCGGCCTGCTGCAAATGGCCGGGCGGCGTTCGGATCTCATTCTGCGCGGCGGCGAGAACGTCTACCCGGCGGAGATCGAGAACGCCCTCGATGAGCATCCGCTGGTGCGCGAATCCGCGGTGCTCGGCGTACCGCACGAGGATCTCGGGCAGGAGGTCGCGGCCATTATCGTTGTCGCGGACCCGGATTCGGTCACCGAGGATGAGCTGCGCGATCACGTGGCACAGCGGCTGGCGTACTTCAAGGTGCCCGCGCGCTGGCTCATCACCGCGGACGCCCTGCCGCGCAATGCGACCGGCAAGGTGCTGCGCCGCGAACTATCGCTGGGGGAGTGAATCACCGTGTACGACACCATTATCAAGGGCGGCCGCTGGTTCGACGGCACCGGCGCGCCCTCGGCCATCCGTGATATCGGCATCAGCGGCGGCCGGATCGCCGTCGTCAGTGCCACCCCGCTGGACGAAACCGATTGTGCGCGAGTAATAGACGCCGCCGGGCAGTGGGTCATTCCGGGCATGGTCGATATCCACACCCACTACGACGTGGAGGTGCTGCTGGATCCGACGCTGTCGGAATCGCTGCGGCACGGCGTCACCACGATTCTGCTCGGGTCGTGCTCGCTCTCGACCGTGCACGTGAACGGCTCCGACGCCGGTGACCTGTTCGGCCGAGTGGAGGCCATTCCGCGCAAACACGTGGTGGCCGCCGTCGACGGGCTCAAGACCTGGAACAGCGCGCACAGCTATGTGGCGGCGCTGGAATCGCTGCCGCTGGGCGCGAATCTCGCTGCCTTCATCGGTCATTCGGATATCCGGTCGGCGCAGATGGGTTTGGAGCGGGCCACCAGTCCCGATGTCACGCCCACCGAATCCGAGTTGCGGGCCATGGAACACAAGCTGTCCGAGGCCCTCGACGCCGGATTCGTCGGCATGTCCTCACAGCAGCTGCTGTTCGACAAGCTCGACGGTGAGGTGTGCCGCTCGCGCACACTGCCCTCCACCTACGCCAAGCCGAAGGAACGGCGGCGGCTGAATCGCATTCTGCGCGAACGTAAGCGGGCGCTCCAGGGCGGTCCCGATGTGGCCCGCCCACAGAGCCTGGTCGCCATGGCGGTGAGCAGTCTCGGCATCTTCCGGCCGAATCTGAAGGTCAGCCTGCTCTCGGCCGCCGATATCAAGGCGATCCCCGGTGTGGTGAAGGTCTTCCCGCTCATCGGCAAGGTCCTGAACCGGCTCGGCGGCGATTTCCGCTGGCAGCATCTGCCGGTGCCGTTCGAGGTCTACTCGGACGGCATCGATCTGCCGGTGTTCGAGGAATTCGGTTCCGGTGCGGCCGCTTTGCACCTGTCCAATCAGATCGACGAGCGACGCGAGCTGCTCGCCGACGAGAACTACCGGCGCTGGTTCCGCAGGGATTACGACAAGAAGTGGGGTCCGCGGGTCTGGCATCGGGACTTCTTCGATGCCGAGATCACCGAATGCCCGGACGCGAGCGTGATCGGCAAGACCTTCGGTCAGGTCGGCGTGGATCGCGGCGGCGTGCATCCGGTGGACGCCTTCCTGGATCTGGTGGTGGAGTACGGCCCCAAGGTGCGCTGGCGCACCACCATCTCCAACCACCGGCCCGAGGTGCTCGATCAGCTCGCCGCGGATCCCAGTGTGCAACTGGGCTTTTCCGATGCGGGCGCGCACCTGCGCAATATGGCCTTCTACAACTTCGGCCTGCGCCTGCTGCGGCGGGTCAATCGGGCGCAGCAGGCCGGGCAGCCGTTCATGACCCTGGAGCACGCCGTGCACCGCGTCACGGGCGAGCTGGCGGACTGGTACGACCTGGACGCCGGGCACCTGCGCGTCGGTGATCGCGCCGATGTGGTGATCATCGATCCGGCGCACCTGGACGAGAGCCTGGACGCGTACGCGGAGAACCCGATTCCCGAGTACGACAACCTCTCTCGCATGGTCAATCGCAATGACGACACCGTCACCGCGGTCCTGGTGAACGGTGAGCACGTCTTCGGGCTTGGCGAGAAATCCCCGGCCCTCGGTAAACAGCGCACCGGGCAGTTCCTGCGCGCCGGTCGGCGCGGGCAGTAGCGCATCAATGAGCAGATCAGGGAATTCAGTATGAGCACAGCACGATTCGCCGGTAAGACCGCCGTGGTGACCGGTGCGGCCTCCGGTATCGGTTCGGCCATCGCCACCGCACTGGTGGCCGAGGGCGCTTCGGTGGTCGGCCTCGATATCGATGAGGCCGGTTTGCAGAAGAAGGTCGCCGAACTCGGCGACGCCTTCGTCCCGGCCGTGGCCGATGTGACGGTGGAGGCGCAGATCGCCGCCGGAATCGCCATTGCCGCAGAGCGTTTCGGCCGCCTGGACGCGGCCTTCAATGTGGCGGGCGGTTCCCGCATCGGCGCGGTCACCGATCTCGACGAATCCGATTGGGATTTCACCGTCGATCTGGTGCAGAAGAGCGTGTTCCTCTGCACCAAACACGAAGCGCGCCTGATGCGCGAGTCCGGTGGCGGTGCGATCGTGAACATCTCGTCGTTGGACAGCCGCGTGCCGATGCCGGGCGGCAGCGCCTATGCCACCGGTAAGGCCGGTGTGGTGATGTTCAGCAAGAACGCCGCATTGGAGTTGGCCCAGTACGGAATTCGAGTGAACTCGGTGCTGCCCGGCCTCGTCGACACCCCGCTGGTGGCGGCGGTCATGGGGTACGAACCGGCGAAACAGATGTTCCTGGACCGTATTCCGCTGGGTGCGGCGGCCACGGCGGAACAGGTCGCCGCGCCGTGCCTGTTCCTCGCCAGTGCCGACGCCTCGTACATCACCGGTACCGAACTGGTGGTGGACGGCGGCTGGGAAATCAGCAATTTCCCGAACCTGGCCAAACTCGCCGGGTAAATACGGTTACCCCTGCCGGTCATCAGAAATTCTGGTGACCGGCAGTTGCTTTTTCAATCCTTGGCGAGACCGTCCGGGCCGAGGCTGGCCGCGTCCAGACCCAGCATCTGCAGGAGGTATTCGCAATCGGCCGCGTCGAGTGCGTGCCCGGCGACCGTATGCCTGGCCTGCGCGTTCTGCTTGGCGCAGGCGGCCTTCTCCGCGGCGCGTGCCGCACCGAACTCACCCTGCTCATCGCGCAGGTTGGTGGTCTGGTTGATCAGGGTCATAGAAGTCTTCCCAGGCCGTGTCGGGTTGCCGTATCCGAATGAATCGGGTCAACACCGTCTATTCCTTACCCTACTTGGTGGCCGGAGTTATAGAAATGAGATCGCCCGGAAACGCGTTTGTCGCTTGTCACAAGGCAGGTCGACGGGGGTTTTCGCGAACTAGCGCGGCGGCAGCGATGAGGTTTCCCAGGCGCGGGCGAAGCGGCGTTTGTCGGCCGCGTTGGTCTCCTTGCTGCGGTAGACCACGTACGGGCGGGTGAGGTAGCCGATCGGGGCGCTGAACATGTGTACCAGGCGGGTGTACGGCCAGATGCCGATCAGGGTCAGCACGATCAGCCCGTGCGCCTGGAAGGTCCAGGGCGTGCCGACCATGAGTTCGGGCTGGGGATGGATGGAGAACAGGCTGCGGAACCACGGGGAGACGGTCTCGCGGTAGTTGTAGGTCCCCCACAGCAGATTGCTGCCGACCGTATTCAGCAGGCCGGTGACGAGCGCCCCCGCCAGCAGGACGTACATGACCTGATCGTTGCGGGTGGTGGCCATGCGGACGGCGGTCACCGTGAGTCGCCGGTACAGCAGGATGGCGATGCCCGCGATCACCGCGATGCCCGCGACCGTGCCCGCCGAGACCGCCACCACGTGATACAGATGCTCGGAGATGCCGACCGCATCGGTCCAGGACTCGGGGATGAGCACACCCAGCACGTGTCCGCCGATCACCCCGAGCATGCCGAAATGGAACAGCGGACTGCCCAGGCGCAGCAGCCGGGATTCGTAGACCTGTGAGGAGCGGGTGGTCCAGCCGAACTGGTCATTGCGGTAGCGCCACAGATGGCCCAGGGCGAAGGAGGTGAAGGCGACGTAGGGGAGCGTCAGCCAGAGGGCGGGGGTCATCGGCGGGCTTCCGATCCGGCGAAGGCCAGGGGGTCCATGGCGAAGGGTTCCAGGCCGACCTCTTCCTCGGGCGGACCCTGGGCGGCGAGTTCGGCGATGCGACGGCGATCGGCGGTGGTGACCGGCGGCAGCGTGCAGGTGACGGCGGTCAGGATGCCGGCGTACGGAGATCCGCTGTCGGACAGCGAAAGTCGCAGCAGCTCCAGCACCGGGACGTGTTCGCCGAGCAGGCGTTCACCGCCGATGGGGTCCACGGTGGCGGCGAATTCCAGCAGTACCGGCAGATGATCGGGCAGTTCCTGATCGCCGAGCTCGACGCCCGCCTGACGGTAGGCGTGCTTGAAACGCAGCAGGGCCATACCGCGTTTGCGGGTGTCGCCGTAGGCGTAGAAGGTCAGGTGCAGGCTGGCGCGGCGGCGCATATCGAAGGTCTCGACGTATTGCTGGGCCAGTGCGATGGGGGAGGTTGCGCCCAGGTGATCGAGGAAGCCCTCCAGGTGAGGGCGCACCGTGGGCGGCAATTCGGCTGCGGCGCTGGACAAATCATCGAGCATGACGAGGGTGCGCTCGTGTGGATAGTCCAGCAGCAGTGCCGCCAGCCGCCAGACCAGGTGCCGGTCCCGCTCCGAGAGCGCGATCACCGGTTCGGGGCGACGGCGCAGTTTCAGCAGGCTCATCGGCTCGCGCCCGTCGTAATCGGTTCGGGCACATCATCGCCGGGGGGAGCGTCGCCGTTCGTGCCGTCGCCGTTCGTGCCGTTGGCGTTGCCGTTGCGGGTGGGCAGTAGGCCGTTCGCGCTCTTGCCGTCCCAGTTCAGCAGGTTGACCCGGGTCGACTTCTCCTCCGGCGCAGCGCCATTGGTATCGGTGAGATGGAACTTCTCGGCCATCACATCGAACGCCGTCATCCCCGGCCCGCCGTCGTTGTCCAGCGAACACCCGGTGGCGAGCGAATCCAGTTCGTGCGCCCGCGATGTCGCGCCGTTGGGGATCACATAGCGGTGCTCGTATTTGGCGATGGCGAGCAGCCGGTACATGGCCTCGATCTCCTCGGGTTCGAGGTGCACCGAATCCGGAATCGCCATATCGGGTTCCTGCCCGAGATTGATCGACCGCATGAACGCGCGCATGCCCGCCAGTCGTTGCAGTGCATCGCGGACCGGGCCGATCTCACCCGCGGTGAACAATTCGGCGAGGTATTCCAAGGGAATTCGCAGGGCGTCGATCGCACCGAACAGGTTCGAGGCGTTCTCACCGTCGTGCCCGGTCTCGGACAGCACATCCACCACCGGTGACAGCGGCGGCACGTACCAGACCATCGGCATGGTGCGGTATTCCGGATGCAGCGGCAGCGCGATCTTGTAGTCGACGATGAGCTTGTAGACCGGCGAATCCTGCGCCGCCTGAATCCAATCCGGGGAGATGCCCGCGGCCTCGGCCTCGGCGATCACGCGCGGATCATGCGGATTGAGGAACACCCCGAGCTGCGCCGGATACAGATCCTTGTCCTCGGTCACCGAACAGGCGTCGAGTACCGCGTCCGCGTCGTAGAGCATGACGCCGATGTACCGCAGCCGTCCCACACAGGTTTCCGAGCACACCGTCGGAATGCCGACCTCCACGCGCGGATAGCAGAAGGTGCACTTTTCCGCCTTGCCCGTCTTGTGGTTGAAGTAGATCTTCTTGTACGGGCAACTGCTCACGCACTGCCGCCAGCCGCGGCACTTGTCCTGGTCGACCAGGACGATGCCGTCTTCGGACCGCTTGTAGATGGCCCCCGACGGGCAGGCGGCCGCACAGGACGGGTTCAGGCAGTGCTCGCAGATACGCGGCAGGTAGAACATGAAGGTCTGCTCGAATTCGAGCTTCACCTGTTCGGAGAGCTTGGCGAGCAGTGGGTCCTTACCGACCTGCTCCGGGCCGGAACCGAGCGAGTCATCCCAGTTCGCGCCCCAGGTGACGTCCGTATCCTCGCCCGTAATAAGGGATTTGGGCCGCGCCACCGGGGTGGTGTCCATCTGCGGTGCGGACAGCAGATTGTCGTAGTCGTAGCTCCACGGGTCGTAGTAATCCGACACGGTGGGCAGATCCGGGTTGGCGAAGATATTGAGCAGCCGCTTCATCCGGGACCCGGATTTGAGGGTGAGGCGGCCCCGCTTGTTCAGGGTCCACCCGCCCTTCCACTTCTCCTGATCCTCGTAGCGGCGCGGATACCCCTGTCCCGGACGGGTTTCCACATTGTTGAACCACACGTACTCGGTGCCCGCGCGATTGGTCCACGCCTGTTTGCAGGTGACCGAGCAGGTGTGACAGCCGATGCATTTGTCGAGGTTCATCACCATCGCCAGCTGTGCCATGACGCGCATATCAGTACTCCACTTCTTGGCTGCGCCGACGGATGGTGGTGACCTCATCGCGCTGATTTCCGGTGGGGCCGTGGTAGTTCAGCGCGAAGGACTGCTGGGCGTACCCGCCGATGAGGTGCGAGGGCTTGATCATGATGCGGGTGAGCGCGTTGTGGATACCGCCGCGCTTGCCCCGGCCCTTGAATTCCGTTGCGCCCTCGGCATTCTCGGCCGGTCCCTCGATGCGCGGCACGTTCACCGCGCGGTCCTGGGCGTGATACATGAATACGGTGCCCTCGGGCATGCGGTGCGAGACGATGGCGCGGGCGACGACCACGCCGTTGCGATTGACGGCCTCGATCCAATCGTTGTCGGACACACCGATTTTGGCGGCGTCGACCTCGGACATCCAGATGGCCTGCCCGCCGCGCGAGAGCGTCAGCATATGCAGGTTGTCCTGATAGGCCGAGTGGATGGACCATTTGGAGTGCGGCGTCAGATACCGCACGGTGACGCCGTTCTCGGTCACCCTGCCGATGCCGGGTTCGCTGAACAGCGCCGTCATATCCAATGGCGGCCGGTAGATCGGCAATTGTTCGCCGAGTTCGATCATCCAGTCGTGGTCGAGGTAGAAGTGCTGCCGCCCGGTGAGCGTGTGCCAGGGCTTGAGCCGCTCGGTATTGATGGTGAACGGGGAGTACCTGCGCCCGCCGGTCTCACTGCCGGACCATTCCGGTGACGTGATGACCGGCACCGGCCGAGCCTGGGTGTCCGCGAATGTGATTCGCTTACCCTCGTGTTCGGCGGCCAGATCGGCCAGTTGGGTGCCGGTGCGCTTCTCCAGTTCGTGGAAGCCCTCCACCGCGAGCCTGCCGTTGGTGGTGCCGGACAGCGCCAGAATGGCCTCGGCGGCGTGAATGTCCTTGGCCAGGGACGGACGCCCCTGTGCCACACCGGAAACCACGGTGCCGTTCATACCCTTCAGGTACTCGACCTCGGCGTCGGGAACCGTCGTGACGCCCTTGGTGGTCAAGCCCATGCGCTCCACGAGCGGGCCCAGCGCCGCCATCTTCTCCGCGACATTCGGGTAATCCCGTTCCACCACCACGATTTTGGGCATGGTGACGCCCGGAATCGGCTCGCATTCACCCTTCTTCCAATCCAGCACCCGGCCACCGGCCTGTGCCAGCGCGTCGGCGCTGTCGTGCTGGAGCGGTACTGCGACTATGTCCTTGCGCACGCCCAGATGCTTTTCCGCGAGCCAGGAGAAGCCGCGCGCGATGCGGTGGAACGCCTCGAAATCGGTGCGCGCCTCCCACGGCGGCGAGATGGCGGGGGTGAAAGCGTGCACGAACGGGTGCATATCGGTGGAGGACAGATCATGCTTCTCGTACCAGGTGGCGGCGGGCAGCACGATATCGGAGAACAGCGTGGTGCTGGTCATCCGGAAATCAAGGGAGAGCAGCAGATCCAGCTTCCCGGTGGGCGCTTCCTCGCGCCATTCCAGTTCCTGCGGGCGCACGCCGGTGGCCTCGGCGGTCTGGAGATTCGAATCCGCGCCCAGCAGGTGTTTGTGGAAGTACTCGTTGCCCTTACCGGAGGAGCCGAGCAGATTCGCGCGCCAGACGGTCAGCACGCGCGGGAAGTTCTCCGGGGCGTCCGGGTCCTCGCAGGCGAAGCGCAGCTCACCGGATTTGAGGCCGTCGACCACATAGTCGGCGGCGGATTTGCCCGCGGCCTCGGCCTCATCGGCGAGGTCGAGGGGATTGCGATTGAGCGTCGGGTAGGACGGCATCCAGCCCAAACGTGAAGCGAGCGCGATATTGTCGGCCGCCGTGCGCCCGGAGAAGGTGCCCTTGCCCAGTGGAGACGCGAACGCTTCGGAGGTGAACGGGTCGTACCGCCACTGGTCATTGGTGAGGTACCAGAACACGGTGCCCTGCATCTGGCGCGGCGGGCGCTGCCAGTCCGAGGCGAAAGCCAGTGTGGACCAACCGGTTACGGGTCGGCACTTCTCCTGGCCCACGTAATGCGCCCAGCCGCCGCCATTCACGCCCTGGCAGCCGGTGAGCAGTGTCAAAGTGAAGAAGGCGCGGTAGATCTGATCGCTGTGGAACCAGTGGTTGGTGCCCGCGCCCATCAGGATCATCGAGCGCCCGCCGGAACGGTCCGCGTTATCGGCGAATTCGCGCGCGATGCGCTCGGCCTGTTTGGCGGGGACGCCGGTGATGGTCTCCTGCCAGGCGGGCGTGTACGGCTCGCTCGGATCGTCATAGCCGGTCGGCCAGCTGCCGGGCAGGCCGGGGCGGGCGACGCCGTACTGCGCCAGCAGCAGATCGAACACCGTCGTCACCCGTTTACCCGCGATGACGGTGGTCGGCACGCCGCGGGTGAGGACCTCCGCTGACGGCCCGTCGAATCGTGGGAACTGCACGGCCGCAGCGTCATCGGTGCGGCCGTGCAGGGTCAGCAGGGGATCGACATCCCCGAGATCGAGGTTCCACTTGCCCTTACCCGCCTCGGTGAAGCGGTGGCCCAGGGAACCATTGGGCACCCGCGGATTTCCGTCCGCGTCCAGCAGCACCGGCTGGAATTCGACGCTCTCCCCGGTGATTCCGAGATCGGCGGCGGTCAGGAATTTGCCGGGCACCGCGACGCCGTCCTTATCGTCCAGCGCGATGAGGTACGGCAGGTCGGTATAGCGCTTGATGTAGTCGTCGAAACGTTCGGTTCGCCTGTCCACGAAGAACTCTCGCAGCACCACGTGCCCCATGGCCATGGCGAGCGCGGCATCGGTGCCGGGGCGCGCGGGCACCCATTCATCGGCGAATTTGGTGTTGTCGGCGTAGTCGGGGGAGACCACCACGACCTTCTGGCCGCGATAGCGCGCCTCGGTCATATAGTGCGCGTCCGGGGTGCGGGTGACCGGGACATTGGAGCCCCACATGATCAGGTATCCGGCATCGAACCAGTCCGCGGATTCGGGCACATCGGTCTGATCGCCGAACACCTGCGGGGACGCCACCGGCAGATCGGCGTACCAGTCGTAGAACGACAGCATGGAACCGCCGATGAGCGAAATGAACCGCGCCCCAACCGCATGCGAGACCATCGACATGGCCGGAATGGGGGAGAAGCCCGCCACCCGGTCCGGGCCGTACTTCTTGATGGTGTGCACATGCGCGGCGGCGGCGATCTCGGCGGCCTCCCACCATTCGGCGCGCACGAAGCCGCCCTTACCGCGCGCGGACTTGTAGGTCTTGGCGGTCTCGGGATCCTCGACAATGGATTCCCACGCCAGCACCGGATCCTTCAGCCGTGTCTTGGCATCGCGGTACAGCTCCAGCAGCACCCCGCGCACGTACGGATACCTAATGCGCGCGGGCGAATACGTGTACCAGGAGAAGGACGCGCCACGTGGGCAGCCGCGCGGCTCGTACTCCGGCTTGTCCGCGCCGACGGACGGGTAGTCCGTCTGCTGCGACTCCCAGGTGATCACGCCGTCCTTGACGTAGATCTTCCACGAGCACGATCCGGTGCAGTTCACACCGTGCGTGGACCGCACCACCTTGTCATGCGACCACCGATCCCGATAGAACTCGTCCGCATCGCGCCCACCCACCTGATGCAGGGTGCGCAAATCGCCGGAGACCTCACCGCGCTGGAAGTATTTACCCAATCGGAGCAGTGCATCGCCGGACGAAGTTCCGGTGTGCGGGTTAGCCATGACGCCCCTATCGAGAGTGAAGAACCGGGCTGCTGGCTCGACTGTAAAGAGGTGCGAGCGGGTGGCAAAACGGTTGTCTCACAATGCGCTGACCCCCATTGTGAGCTGTGAGGTCGGCGCAACCTGGTGGTCACTGGCGGGTTGCGACGTAAGAGGATGTGATCCACACCCACCTGCGGAAATGTCCTTCTTGAGGGTAAATAGCCGCGCTACACAAGGGTTTTCGGGCGCTCGCGGTGATGCTTCGGAAACGGCCGGTTCTCTCGCGGTTTACATTTGTTAACAGAAGTTCGAAGCGAAATCCGATTGCTATCGGATCGCTGGTGAATATCCCGCGTACTCGCGAGCGCCTCGAATAGCATGCGCTCATGCACCGATTCGAGGGCGTGATCCACGAAGCCACCGGCGGCGGCGCGTATATCCCCATTCCCGCCGACGTCATCGCGGCGCTCGGCGGTGGGGGCCGTATCCCGGTCCGCGCCACCTTCGACGGCATCGCGTACACCGGATCGATCATGTCGATGGGAGATGGGCCGTGCCTCGGAATCCGCAAAGGCATTCGCGCCGAGCTGGGTAGGGGGCCGGGCGACACGGTGACCGTGACGGTCGAGCGCGATACCGCCGAACGGACCGTCGAGGTGCCCGATGACCTGGCCGCCGCGCTCGCGGACGCGGGCGTGCGGGACGCCTTCGACGGACTGTCCTATACGAATAGGCGGGAGCTGGCCACCGGGGTCGCGGAGGCCAAGCGGCCGGAGACGCGGGCCAAGCGCATTACGAAGGCAGTCGATGTCGCGCGGGAGCGCGGTCGATGAGCTCCATGGTGGTGCGCAGTGCCGTCGCCGGATCGGCGGGCAATTCCGGTGCGCGCCATGCGACTATCTGATCGGGACGGATGAGCAGTGCGCCCGATGCGGTGAGACCCGCTGTCACGCAGTAGTTTTCGTCGATCTCGTGGCTGTCGATGCCCGCCTGCTCGGCTGCCGCGCGCCATGCGCTGCCCGCCGGTCCGGTGAGCAGGACGTACTCGTTGCCGATCAGATCGAGCGTCGATCGGCCCGGGTTCGGGAACGCGTGCGGCATACGCGTGCCCGGCTGACCGCTCGTATCCAGTCGCGTCATGGTGTGCGCGCTCGCGTCGTCGATGAACGCGCCTGCGGGATAACGGTTTCCGAGAATCAGCGCGATCGGATCGGCCAGCGGGGTGCCATCGGTCGACTCCCTGGTCATGGTGCGCAGACTGAGGGTGCGAATGCTCGACTGATCGGCGATGAACCAGCCGACGGGATGCCGTTCGGAGTGATAGGTGTCCAGTAGCGCCGGATCGGCACTGCCCCGCAGGACGCGTGCCAGCTTCCACGCGAGGTTGTGCGCGTCCTCGATACCGGTATTCGCTCCGGCCGCCGCGAAGGGCGGCATGACGTGCGCCGCGTCCCCCGCCAGGAAAACCCGCCCCGAGCGGAACGTGTCCGCTACGAACATCCCGGGCTCCCAAGGCAATACGCTCAGCACCTCGATATCGATATCGGGTAGGCCGATGGCGATCCGCAGGGCTTCCGGCCAGTCCCGCGCCGGCCGGTCGACGCCGACGCCGCTGGTGAAAATCCATCGCCGAGTACCGTCGACGGAGGCGAAAGCCCCTGGCACGCGGTCATTCTCGATCTGACAGAGATTGAACTCGCGCCCGCGCACCAGCTCGCCCAGATCGGCCCGGAAGTACACGTTCACCGCGCTGCCGAGCGTGCCGCGCCCACCGCGGGTAATCCCGAGCCGCTCCCGGATCGGGCTGTTCGCGCCGTCGGCGGCGATCAGATAGTCGGCGTCGAGGGTGTCCATCGCGCCCCCGGCGGTGCGCACGATCGCACGAATGCCGGGACCGCCATCCCGGGGGACGCTCGGTAGATCGTTCGCGTGCGCGGCGTCGCCCCGGCCGTGGTGCTCACGGAAGTCCATGAGTTCCACCCCGAACCGGATATCGGCCCCGCGCGCCTCGGCGATCTCCCGCAACACCGGTTCGAGCAGATCCTGTGCGCACAGGCACGCCCCCGCCGGGGTGATCGCGTCCCAATCCGGCATCCCGCCCGGAAACATCACCGGTAGCCGCTCGGCCTCGGCGAGCGTCGGCCCCGCCGCCATCGCCTGATGATTCGCCAGGTCCCGTGCCGCGTCGAAGACCTGATCGGCGATCCCGAGCTGTCGGAACAGCTCCATCGTCCGGAGATTGATACGGCGCGCCTTCGGCTGGGGAGAGGTGGTGGCCCGCCGCTCGACCAGTGTCACCTCGACCTCGTGCCGCCGCAGGAACAGCGCGGCGCACAGCCCGACCAATCCGCCGCCGACAATCAGAACCCGGGGTGCGTGTACGTCGTACATCATGTGTACGTTGTACACGAATGGTTGAATTCGTCGCAAGGAGGTGACCGTGACCGACGACCAATCCCCACCCGGCCAACTGATCTGGACGCTGCCCGAACCCCCGGGCCGACCCACCACCACGCTGAGCCGCGCCGATATCCTGCGCGCCGCGCTGACCATCGCCGACGCCGAAGGCGCGGCCGCGCTGACCATGCGCCGGGTGGCCACCGCCGTCGGCGCGTCCACCCCCATGTCGCTCTACCGCTACGTCGGCAGCAAAGACGGCCTGGTGGACCTCATGATCGACGCGGTCTACGCCGAAATCCCGCTGCCCCCAACGACTTCCCATTGGCGCGTGACCCTGGAACGGCTATCCCTGGATACCTGGGCCGTCATCCAGCGCCACCTCTGGTTCGGTCACCTGGTGCACACCCGCCCCCCTTTCGGCCCGAACGCCCTGCGCTACTTCGACTTCCGCTTCGCCCTACTGGAATCGCTCGGCATCTCCGCCGATGACATGACCCGCATCACCAATGCGATCGACGGCCACCTGATCGGCACCGCACTGCAACTGGCCGAGGAAATGCGCATGCGCACCCGCACCGGCCTGCACACCGACGCCCAACTCGACGCGGTCGCCACCCCATTCCTGCAACCCACCCTCGCGGCAGGCAATCACCCCGCCTTCGCCCGCTGGCTGGACAACCGCACGGTCGCGGGCACCATCGATACCGAGGGTCCGGTGGCCTGGACGCTGGCCGCCCTGCTGGACGGAATCACCGATCGGCTCGATCTCCCGAAATAGCTATGACACAAGACATCTGACGAATAGCGGATACGACGCAGGCCCGCACGATCACGTGCGGGCCTGCGGTCTACCGGTCGCTATTCGGCGATCAGTTCGGCTTCGGAGTCCAGTGCGCGCTGGGTGTCCTCGTCGACGCCGATCGCACCCGGGCGGTAGGTGACCGAGCGGAGGTTGCCGGTGTAGCGGAAGACGCCGCGGCGGTCGCGGAGGTCCCAATCGACCGGGCCGCGGGAGTCGAGGCCGACGGAGATGCCGGTCCACGGAGCCATGCCGACGAGTTGGACCTGGTCGGGGAGGTGGGCGGCGCGGACGCCGTCGATGCCGATGGTGAAGTCCCAACGCAGGTGCGGACGGACCACCGCCGAGACCGTGAAGTGCTGGCTGCCTTCGGGAATCGCCCCCGCGTCGACTGTGGTGTAGCGGCCGTAGGCGTTGTAGCCGAAGAACAGGTGACCGTTCTCGACGAAGAGCAGGTAGCCGCCCTGGGGGTCGCCGTGTGCGACCAGGACGCCTTCGTCACCGGGCCGGTAGCCCGCCACCTCGACGGCAATCGTGAAGTCGCGGTAGGCGATCAGGCGCTGCGAGCGGTAGCGCTCCAGGGTGGGGGTGCCGGGCAGGATGCGGACGCGTTCGCCGAATCGCGCCTCTTCCGGGCGGCGCGTGGCCAGATCCTGGCGGGTGACGAGCGGGAAAACCGTGTTGTGCCAAGCGGCGTCGTCCCAGGCGGCGGAGAGCTCGGCCACCTTTTCCGGGAATTGCTCGGAGAGGTCGTGCAATTCGGTGGGATCGGTGCGCACGTCGAACAGCTGCCAGCGCGGATTGTCCACGCCGCGTGCGGGTTCGGCCAGGGCCAGCAGTTTCCAGCCGTCGCGGTAGAAGCCGCGGTGGCCGGTCATCTCCGAATACTGTTCGATATGCCGGGAGACGGCCTGCTGATCGCGCAGCACCTCGATCGCCGAGATGCCGTCGAATTCCTTGGCGGGCAGTCCATTACGTACCGACGGCCGTTCCAGTCCCGCGAGCTCGAGCAGCGTCGGGGTCAGATCGGTGATGTACGTGTACTCCTGGCGAATGCCGTTGTCGTCCTCGGTGCGCGGCAGGCCCTTGGGCCAGGACAGCAGAAACGGGACGCGCACGCCGCCCGCGAAGGTCTGCCCCTTGTAGAAGCGGAACGGGGTGTTGGACGCCTGGCCCCAGCCGCGCGGATAGTGCACGCCGAGCTTGGCGCTGCCGATGAGTTCGTCATCGTGCGGCACATCGCGTTCCCAGTCCGGCTCGTCCACCTGCGCGAATTGCGCGAAGTAGGTGCGGGTGCCCTCCGGTCCGCCCTCGGCGGTGCCGCCGTTGTCGGAGGTGAAGACGATGATCGTATTGTCGAGTTCGCCGAACTGCTCCAGGGTTTCGACGATCCGGCCCAGGCTCTGGTCGATGCTGTCGACCATGCCCGCGTACACCTCCATGTACCGCTCGAAACGGGACTGCTGTTCGGGCGTCAGCGAATCCCATTCCTGCGCTTCATAACCGGGCTCGGTATTGCGCGGCTTCTGCTGTGTGCCCTCGGGGAACAGGCCCTGTGCGAGCTGGGAGGCGAATCGGCTCTGCCGCAGGCGATCCCAGCCCTCCCTGTACCTACCGCGATACTTGGCCAGGTCTTCCGGCTTGGCCTGCAACGGCCCGTGCATGGCGGTATGCGCGAAGTACAGGAAGAACGGCTTATCGGCGTCGTGCGCGCGCAGTTCCTTGATATAGCCGATGGCGCGATCGGTGTAATCGTCGGTGAGGTAGTAGCCTTCCGGATACTCCTCCACATCCACCGGTGAGCTGTCCGAGACCAGCTGATTCGGGTGGTAGAAGGAGTTCAGCCCCTCCAAAGACCCGTAGTACCGGTCGAATCCGCGCTGGGTCGGCCAGGAATCGCGATTCGCGGCCGGATGCAGCGTGGCATCGCGCACCAGATGCCATTTACCCACCGCGTAGGTGGCATATCCATTGCCGCGCAGGATCTCCGGCAGCGTCAGCACATCATCGGCAAGCTCGAGCCGCAGCCCCGGATAACCGGGATCGGCATTGGCGACGAAACCGAATCCGGCGCGATGCGAATTCACGCCCGTCAGCAGCGCGGCCCGCGACGGCGAGCACAGCGGGGTGGTGTGGAAGTTGGTGAGCCGCAAACCATTCGCGGCAATGCGATCCAGCGTAGGGGTGTCGATCTCGGAGCCGAACGGGCCGATATCGCTGAAACCCATGTCGTCGACCAGCACCACGATGATGTTGGGCGCACCGGCCGGGGCGGTCGGCGGGTAGATCCACTCCGGCGTCGAATCAGCGGTGGTGCGGCCGATTTCACCGGCGAAGTTCTCGTAACCACGAGCATGAGGGGGAACAGGCATTCTCTCAGCAAAGATCCGGTTGCGCCGTGTCGGCCAGGGTTTCGCGCACGCTGCGCACAACCGGTGATCGAGTGCTCACCCGCTGTTAGCGTCGCCGCATGCACACCAGTCGCTTCTGCACGCCCAGCACCGGAATCATCCGGCCCGCTCGGGTGCTGTGCTGTCGACCCTGTGCCTGACGCGCCCGGCCCGCGCGTATTCCGCATTTCTGAAAAAGTCCCCACGGGTGCGTCCACAGCACCCCGGCCGCCGTCCGCGCGGCCACAAATCTCGAGGATTTCCCCATGAATTCGTCCCCCGGCGGACTGGATCGTCGTCGTTTCCTGCGCAATTCCGGCGTTGCCGCACTCGCCATCTTCGGCGGCGGCGCACTGGCCGCCTGCACCTCGGCGGTGAACCAGAGCAAGGGTGGCGGGGACGACAATGCCCAGCCGGTCAAGGGCGGCACCCTGAAGTACGGCGTGCTCGCGGATCTGGTGCCCGCGAATATCCTCACCAATACCGGTACCACGCCGTACGTGGTGGGCCTGGTCTTCGAAACCCTGGTGCGCTACCCGCACGACAAGCTGGAACCGCAACCGCTGCTGGCCGAGAAATGGACCCTCGCGCCGGACGGCCAGTCCATCACCCTGGATCTGCGCAAGGATGTGAAATTCCATTCCGGCCGCGCCTTCACCGCGAAGGATGTCGAGTTCTCGCTGCGCACCTACGCGGATCCGAAATGGTCCGCGCAGCTCAAGAGCACCGCCGCCGCCATCACCGGATACGACATCGTCGATCCGAACCGCATCAAGCTGACCTTCTCGCAGCCGCTGGGCAATATCTTCGATCTGCTCGATACCGCGCCCATTCTGGACAGCGAGTCCATCGATCAGCTGGGCACCGGCGATAAGATCGTCGGCACCGGACCGTTCAAGTTCGTGCAGCGAATCCCCAACCAGCAGTTGGTATTCGAGAAGAACGCGGATTACCGGGTGCCGGACCGGCCGTACCTGGACCGGGTGGAATTCGCCATCATCTCCGATAACCAGGCGCAGTTGAACGCGCTCAAGTCCGGTCAGATCCATTTCGCGGACGGCATCACGTACCGCGATAACGAGAACCTCGCCAAGACGGACGGCTACCGCGTCATCAACTACGAGGGCGCCGAACTCCAGATGTACGTCGGTGCGAACGTGCAGGATCCGGCACTCGCCGATCCGAAACTGCGCCAGGCCATCGCGTACGCCATCGACCGCGACCGGGTCATCGCCGAGGTGTTCCGCGGCTCCGGCTATGCCACCAATCTGCCGTGGCCCAAGTCCTCTCCCGCCTTCGACGACGCCCGCAACACCCGGTTCAAGCGCGATGTGTCCAAGGCCAAGCAGGTGCTCTCCGGGGTGCCCAAACCGCCGAAGCTGCCGCTGGCCTACAGCGCCGGTTACGCCACCCACGAGGCGACCGCGCAGATCGTGCAGGCCAACCTCGCCGAAATCGGTATCGAAACCGAGCTGGTGCCAACGGAATACGCCACCTTCGTGAAACAGCTGATCGGCGCGCAGTTCCCGGGTCTGTGGATCACCGACCATTCCTGGGCGCAGTTCGTACCGTCCACGCTGACGGTCAGCGCCTACCCGTTCAATGCCCGCAAGAACGCCTCGCACTACGAATCGCCCGCCTATGTCGCCGCGGCCGACAATGCCTGGAAGCTGCCGCAGGGCACCGGACCCGATGCGGTGCGCGCCTACCAGGCGCTGAGCGATCAGCTGCTGGACGGCCTGTTCCTGATCGAGATCGGCGTCCGCCTCGCCCAGGGTTCCACCACGCGCAAACTGCACAATGTCGGCTGGACCAAGCGCCGCGAACTGGATCTGCGGGAGACGTTCCTGTCATGATCGCGTATCTGCTGCGCCGGGTGCCCTCGGCCGTGGCGGTGTTGTTCGGCGCATCCGTGCTGATCTTCCTGCTGCTGCGGCTGGTGCCCGGCGATCCGGCCCAGACCCTGGCCGGGCCGGACGCCACCCCCGACACCATCGCGAGCATCCGGCATCAGCTGGGGCTGGACCGGTCCATTCCGGCGCAATACCTGAGCTGGCTGCACGGGGTGTTCACCGGTGATCTGGGCCGGTCGTACATCATCGGCGGCCAGATCTCCGATCTGGTCGGACGCGGACTCACCAATACCCTTGTGCTGACCGCGTTCTCGCTGTTCCTGGCGATCACGGTCAGCCTGGTGGTGAGCGTGTCCGCGGTGCTGTTCGACCGGCGTTGGCTCAATGCCGTTGTGGCGGCGATCAATACGGTCGCGGTCGCGGTACCGGTGTTCGTGACCGGAGTGCTGCTCGTGCTGGTCTTCGGCATCGCCATTCCGATCCTGCCCGCCGGTGGCATTCCGCCGGACGGGTTCATCGCCAAACCCGATATCGCCGTGCAGTATCTGCTGCTGCCCTCGATCTGCCTGTCGCTGCCGGTGATCGCGGCGCTGACCCGATTCCTCACCGAATCGCTGCGCACCGAATTGCGCAAGCCGTACGTGCTCACCGCACGCGCACTGGGGATTTCGCATCGGCGGATCGTCACCCGCGGCGCGCTGCGCAACGCGCTGCCGACGCTGCTGACCGTGCTCGGCATCCAGACCGGGCAGCTGCTCGGCGGTGCGGTGCTGGTGGAAGCCGCCTTCGCCTGGCCGGGTATCGGGCAATTGATCGAACAGGGCATCAACCGCCGCGACTATCCGGTGGTGCAGGCGCTGCTGCTGTTCTCGGTGGGAGTATTCGTGATCATCCAGCTGACCACCGATGTGGTGCACGCCTATCTCGATCCGCGCATTCGCATCGGAGGCCGGGCATGAGCGACCTCGCACTCGCCGAATCGGTGGACAGCACCGGGAATCCGGTGGAAAGCGCCGAGGCGCTGGTCGAAAACGCGGAGCGCGAACCGAATTCGGCCCGGCCGGTCTGGCAGGCGCTGCGCCGAGGACAGGGATTGGCGGGTGTCCTGCTGGTGGCGATCATCGCCCTCGCGGGTCTGGCGGCCGGACTGCTCACGAAATACGATCCGCTACAGCAGATTCCGGGTGCGAATCTGCTCGGGCCCAGCGCCGACCACTGGCTCGGCACCGACAATGTCAATCGCGATGTCTTCACGCGCGTGCTCTACGGCATTCGCATCGACCTGTTCATCGCCCTGGTGGCGGTGCCCGCCGGTGCGCTGCTCGGCGCGCTGACCGGACTGCTGGCCAGCGTCAACACCATTGCCGATGTGATCACCCAGCGCATCTTCGATCTGATCCTGGCGTTCCCGGCGCTGATCTTCGCCATCGCGCTGTCCGCCATCATCGGACCGGGGGTGCAGGCGGTGATCGTGGTCATCATCGCCGCCGAGGTCCCCATCTTCGGCAGGCAGATTCGCACCGCCATCCTGGCCGTGCGCGAACAGCCCTTCGTGGAGGCCGCCGAGGTCATCGGCGCGGGCACCTGGTGGACACTGCGGAAACACGTGCTGCCCAATGTGATCGAACCGCTCTCGGTGCAGCTGGCGCTGTCCATGTCGCTCGCGGTCTTCGTCGAGGGCGCGATGAGCTTCATCGGCATCGGCGTGCGACCGCCGGATCCCTCACTGGGATCACTCATTTCCGAATCCATCGCCAATCTGGACGCCAACCCGGCCTTCGCCATCGGACCGCTGCTGGTGGTGTCCGGTCTGACCCTCGGATTCCTATTGATCGCCCAGGCCCTGGGCCGCGCCCGGAGGATCGGATGAGCGAGCACGAGACAGCGCCAGAGGCGCTGCTGGATATTCGGGACCTGGTGGTGCGCTTCGGCACTCGCACCGTGGTCGACGGGGTGCGGGTGCGGGTCGGCCGCGGCGAGACGGTGGCGCTGGTCGGCGAATCCGGATCCGGGAAATCGCTCACCGCGCGCGCCGTGCTCGGCCTGCTGCCCGAGGGCGCGCACGCCGAAGGCTCGATTCGCCTGGGCGACACCGAGATCATCGGCACCCCCGACGCCGAACTGCGCGCCCTGCGCGGCACCCGCGCCGCCATGGTGTTCCAGGAACCGCAGACCGCGCTCAACCCGGTGCAGAAGATCGGCACCCAGATCGCCCAGGCGCTGCGCGCCCACCGGTCGATCGGCAAGGCGGAGGCCAGAACCCGCGCCATCGAACTGCTCGGCCTGGTCGACATTCCGGAGCCGGACAAGCGGGTGGACTGGTACCCGCATCAGCTCTCCGGCGGGCAGAAGCAGCGCGTGGTCATCGCGCTGGCGCTGTCCGGCGAACCCGATCTGCTCATCGCCGATGAGCCGACCACCGCCCTGGACGTCACCGTGCAGGCCGAAATCCTGGACCTGCTCCGGGAACTGCAAGCCCGCACCGGCACCGCCATCCTGTTCATCACGCACAACCTCGGCGTGGTGGCGGCCATCGCGGACCGCGTGGTGGTGATGCGCGCGGGCCGGGTCGTCGAAACCCGGCCCGTCCGCGAGCTTTTCACCGATCCGGAGCAGGAGTACACGCGAACGCTGCTGGACGCCGTCCCGGTGCTCCCCGGAACGGTTCCCGCGCCGCGCGATACGACTCCGGTCACCGAAGCGGTCGCCGTGGTACCCGACGGCATCTCGTCACTTCCCGCGTCCTCGGTGGCGAGCGCCGGACAATCCGGCCGATCCGTTACCTCGGCACCTGTCGAAACGCCGGAAGAGGAACCGGTGCTGCGCCTTTCGCACGTCTCGGTGGTGTATCGCCGACAGCGCAAGGAATTCCGCGCGCTTCAGGATGTCTCGCTGACGGTGGCGCCGCGCGAGGTGATCGGGCTGGTCGGTGAATCCGGTTCCGGTAAGAGCACTCTCGGCCGCACCGCGCTCGGACTGGTACCGCCCGCCGGCGGCGAGGTGGTGTTGCAGGGCGTGCGGCTGAACGGCCTAGGCAAACGCGATCTGCGCGGCCTGCGCAAGAACGTGGCCCTGGTGCATCAGGATGTCACCGCGTCCCTGGATCCCCGTCGCACACTGGAGGATTCCATCGGCGAACCGCTGCTGGTGCATCGCGCCGCGTCCGGTGCGCTGCTGCGCGCCAAGGTGGGCGATCTGCTGGAATCGGTCCGGCTGCCCCGCGATTACGCCACTCGCCGTCCCGCCGAACTCTCCGGCGGCCAGCGCCAGCGCGTCGCACTGGCCCGGGCACTCGCGCTCGCGCCCCGGCTGCTGGTGGCGGACGAACCCACCAGCGCCCTGGACGTTTCGGTACAGGCGCAGGTGCTGGACCTGTTCACCGATCTGCGCGAAGAATACGGATTCGCCTGCCTGTTCATCAGCCACGATCTCGCGGTGATCAACCAGATCGCCGATCGCGTGGTCGTGCTGAAACAGGGCGCTGTGGTCGAAACCGGGCCGGTGGCTGATGTTTTCGGCAGTCCAGAGGCCGACTACACCCGCCGCCTGCTGGCGGCCGTTCCCGCACCCGATCCGGACCGGGCGCGGCGCTCGGCACCCGGTGCCGTCGAGTTCGACGGGCCGAGCGCCGGCTCCGCCCCCGAGCAGCCGCGGCTGGCGCTGGGGGCATGAGCCGAATTCCCATCAGGATCACCGACATATACAAACAGGGATAGTCGCGCGTACCTGTAATTCGCCCGATTCATGCGAGCATCCACCGAAGGGGGCAACCCGGCGGCATCCCGAACGGGATGCCGTGCGCCGGGCGAGCTGAAGGGAGCTGCGGTGGTCGCCGATGCGCCATGCGGACATGAATCTCGGGAGCTGGAAGCGCCCACTTTCGGAAATCTGCTGCGGCGATTACGCGACGGCCGCGGACTTTCCCGCGAACGCCTGGCATTCAACGCGGGCGTAAGCGCCAGCTACATAACGCATCTGGAGAAGGGTGAGCGCGGTAACCCAACCCGCGAGGTTGTGGAAGCGCTTACTCGCTATCTGGATCGACTGGAACCGCTCGGTGCGGCCGACCATCGTCAACTGAGTGAGCTGGCAGGGCTGGGAGCGGGCGATCTGCCCACCGTGGAGCAATTGTGCGGCGCCATCACCGAGAATATGCGCCGGGTACTGGATCTGCATCGTCCCAACCTGGCCGCCTATATCGATGTCCGGGCGAATGTGCTGGCCTGGAACGACAGCTGGGATGACGCCTTCCCCGGGTTGACCGAGGACGGCAATATGCTCCGCTGGTTGTTCGGCAATGATCTGGCGACCCGCGTACTGGTGAATTGGGAAGCCGATGTGCGACAGGTGGTCCGGTGGTTGCGCGGATTGATCGGCCGCTCCGGCGATACCGCCGGATTCACCGATCTGCTGCAGGAACTCGGCGAATTCCCGAAATTCCGGCATGCCTGGAGCGAGGGCGGCGTGGCCTTCGCGCCCCATGTCTGGACCCTGCACCTGCGCAACCCCGTAACCGGCCTCCGCCGCAAGATCTATGCCCAGACCGGCCGCATAGACACCGGCGCCTATCCCGGCCAGCTCATGGCCATCCTCGGCCTCAGCAGCTGAGATCCGCTGTGTCAGCGGGGGAGTGGGATGAACTCCACCGGCGCGTTGTCCGCCGCCTCGGCGGGGACGATGACCAGGCCGTCGCGGTCCAGCAGTCCGGCCAGGTGGGCGGTGCGGATGCCCGGATCGCCTATCCAGCCGCCGATGGGGTCGGCGCGGGCGGGGACGATTCGCGGTGCGGGGCCGGAGATTTCGGCGGCATTGGCCAGTGGGCCGATCAGCGGGCGCGCGGGGAGCGCGCCCGTGAGACCCTCGACGACCGCGTGGATGAGCGCCAAGAGCGTCGCCACGGCGGCATAGGGGTTACCCGGGAGGCCGAGAACGACTGGGCCGGAGGCCAGTTGGGCCGCGACGGTGGAGCCGCCGGGCCGCAGGCGCAGGCGGCTGAGCAGTACCCGGGATCGAGCGCGATCCAGGGCGGCGCGGAGTTGATCGGCCGCGCCGCCGCCGGTGGCTCCGACGATCACCAGCAGATCGCAATCATCGGCGGCCGCGAACACCTCGTCGAAGGCGTTCGCGGTGTCCCGCAGGTGCACCCGGTCCACGGTGTCGATGCCGTACCAGGTGAGCAGATCGGGCAGGATGGGGCCGAGGGAGTCACGGGTCTGCCCGGTGTGCAACGGGCCCTCACTGCGAATCTCATCGCCCGTCATGACGATTCGCGCCCGCACCGGACCGCGCACCGCGAGCGTGCGCACCTCGGCACTGGCCGCCACCGAGATCAGCGCGGTATTCACCGGCGTACCCGCGGGCGCGAGTTCGGCCCCCGGCTGCCAATCCTCGCCGCGCCGCCGCACATCATCGCGAATCGGGCTGTCCGGCAGGCGATGTAGTCGACCGTCCGCTTCCACCCGCACGAATTCATCGCGCACCACGGTTCCGGTGCCGTCGGGCACATGCGCACCGGTGGCAATGCGCACCGCCTCACCGGGCAGCAACCCCACCGGCCGCTGCCCGCCCGCGAATCCGATATCGCGGCGCAACTGCCACGGTCCGTCCCCGCTCACCGCGTACCCGTCCATGGCGCTGACATCGAAACGCGGCAGCGCCTCCACCGCGCGCAGCGGTTCGGCCAGCGCGGCCCCGCGCGCGGGCCGCACCGCCGACTGCCGCACCCGCAACCGGGATATGTTCCGGCGCAGCGTCTCCCGCGCCTCATCGAGGGATACCGGTACCGCCGACCGCCCCGCACCCGTGCGGGCCTCCCGCACATCGTCGGGCGTATCGCAGTCCTGCACCCCGGCCAGCGCCACCGTGGCGGTGTCGATCGGCACCAGCGCCTTCATCGGCCGATTCGCCAGGGAATCAAGACGATTCAGCGCCTCGGCGAGCGCGGTCCGCCGCCACACCCCGACCAGATACTGCGGCCGCCCCGATTCATCGGCCGCGAATACCGCGTCACTTCCGGATTCCCTTGCGTGCGCGAGTAGTTCGTCTACCGCACTGGATGTGAGAAATGGCATGTCCGCGGCGAGCACCACAATGTGCTCGGCGGGGAATTCGCAACCGTCGAGCATCGCCATTCCGGCGGCGATCGCGGCCACCGGACCGGCACCGGCCGGGACCTCTTGGGCCTGTAGGATTTCCGGCCCCAGCTCCGGCCGATGCGGTCCGACGACCACGATCCGGGTGCGGTCCGACACCGCGGAAAGCGCCGCATCCAGCATCGATCGGCCGCCGACCACAATGGCGGGCTTATCCACCCCGCCCATCCGGCTGGCTCGCCCACCGGCCAGCACAATCGCGTCGACGGTGGTCACGAGGCGTACGCGGACGGGCTGATGATCATGGTTGAAGATCGTAGTGGCTATCGCTCGGGCGGCCCCGGAAGTGGTGTCTCGACAGCAGTTTCCAAGGCTTGCTAAGCAATTGCTCCTGTGCGTCGAGTTGCACGTTGTGTCCCGACACATAGTAGAAATGATCATGTTTTGAACTTCTGAACAATCGCATATGGCAGTATCCGGAGCCAGAGCTGAGGGGGTCGAGGGAGATTCACCACAGTTCACAGCAGGCGTTACAGCGGGTCCCGCTGTCCGGAACCAGCGAGTACCGGATCGATGAAGGTTGGTTTGCTGAATGTTTGTGGAGAGGGAACGGCGTGGTGCTGGGCGTGAAACCGAATAGAGACTTCGAAGAGCTGAAACCGCCGACATTCGGCCTCCTGCTGCGCAAGCTGCGTGACACCCGGGGTGTATCCCGCGAAAGGCTCGCGTTCAACGCGGGCGTGAGCGCCAGCTACATCAGCCATTTGGAGAAGGGCGATCGCGGACATCCCACCCGCGAGGTGGTGGACGCCCTGGTCCGATATCTGGACCGAATAGACCCGCTGTCCGTGGTGGAACGCCGGCATCTGCTCGACCTGGCCGGACTCGGCGTCAGCGAATTCCCCTCGATACAGCAACTCCGCGCCGAAATCACCGATGACATGCGCCGCGCGCTCGATCTGCACGAGCCCAATCTCGCCGCCTACATCGACACCCGCTGGAATGTGCTGGCCTGCAACACGAGTTACGCACGCGCGTTTCCCGGTCTCGAAGAAGACGTCAATATCCTGCGCTGGTATCTCAGCAACGACAAGGCTCGCGAAGTCATGCTCGAATGGGAGGAAGAAGTCCGGGTCACCGTGCATTGGCTGCGCGGTCTCATTGCCAGCTCGGGCGATACCGCCTGGTCGGCGGACTTTCTGGCCGAACTGGGCCGCTTCGGACTGTTCCGCGAAATATGGGATGAGGGTATTGCCGCATACGGGCGGCCGAATTCGATCATGCATCTCGCGGACGATGTCACCGGCCGCTGTCGCGCCATCGACGTGCAGTTGTTCAGCGTCTTCTCCGCGGCCTATCCCACTCAGATCCAGATCTTCCTCGGCATTCCCACCTGGTGCGCGGATACCGGCGTCCAGCTCGACTCCGGTCATCCGCATCTCACCCGGGACGAATAGCGCCCGGCGGATTCAGCGCGCGATATGAATTCCGGCCGCCGCGCGCCCGGGCAGCCATGGGTGCGCGAGGGCCTGCGCGAGCATGTTCCCGCGCCGTGCGGTGGCCCGCCGCACCAGGCGAATCAGCAAGGGCGTCAACACTTCCGGATGCGTCCACGCCGCGCCGTGCCCGGCGCCCGGAATGGTCACCACGCCATCCGCGCCGATCAGCCCGGCCGCCATCGTGGCGCAATCGCGCGCGGTGCTGACCTCATCCCGGCTGCCCCGGACCACCAGGGCGGGCGCGGCGATCTCGGATAGCCGGTGCAGTAGCGAACGCCGCTCCAGCAGGCAGCGCACCGCGGGCAGCACGGCCTGCCGATCACAGCTGTACCAGCGGCTGGTCCAGGCCCGCCATAATCGCGGATCGGTACCGCCGATCAGCTGCGGGGCCAATTCCGCGACCAGCGGCGCCATCGGCTCGGTGCTCGCCCAGCGCTCGAAAAACGCGCGCTGACAATCGAGTTCGGCGCCCGTGCAGGCATCGGCCCCGGTGGCGATCAGGGCCAGCGCGCGCACCCGCTCGGGCGCCAGCAACGCCAGCCGCAGCGCGGTATACCCGCCCTGGCCCATCCCCCCGATTACCGCTTTTTCTATCCCCAATTCATCCAGCACCGACAAGGTGTCGGCGGCCATATCCCAGTAGGTGAACTGTTCGCCGCCGGGTGTCTGTGTACGTCCGTGACAACGCGCATCGATTGTCACCAGATTGATTCCGGCAGCTGCCAGAGGTTCGCGCACGGGTTCGAACATGGATTCGTCCATCAGAAATCCATGGCTGAGAACGAGTGTCGGTCCGGGAATATCGCTGCTCACGAAATGCACCGTGGCAGCACCTGATCGCACATAAGGCATGGTCAGACCGTAAAGGCCGGAACAGTCCGCGCCCTAATGTTTGCCCGTGCAGTGCCAGACCCCCTTCGGTGCTGTTCCCGACGGGTACCCACACTGGTCAGTGTCAGTACTGCTAGGGGTTTGCCCCAGATGCCCGCAAAACTGGACAACAAGACCTTTCGGCCTTTTAAATCAGCGCGTGACGCTTTTGGGACAGGCGTCAATTCGATAGGGAGGAAATAATGTTCGACGTCACCGCTTCCGCTCGCCGCGACTTCCGGATCGATCATGGAGCCGCACTGCGAGATTCACTCGAGGGATTGCTGTTGCACGACGGTGTCGGACTGGATGCGCGTATGCGGCATGCCATTGCGGCGGTCGTGCATCTCGCGGTCGACGCACCGCTGGGCGTACCGGAGGACGCCGAGGAATTTCTCGGCCGACTCGATTCCTCATGGCTCTTCGCCGCCTGGAACGACTCCGATACCGAATTGTCACTGCTCAATACGCTCGCGCTCGGTGAGGTGCCCGCGCTGTCCTGGTGCGAACTCATGTTCACCACCGCGCTCGCGCCGTGGTCCGACGCACCCGCCGCGGTGCACGCCCGCCGGGTATTCCACTGCGGGGAACAGGCTCGATTGGCCGCCGTCGCGGGCGAGTAGCGGCCTTCGGGCCCGAACGCGAATTTCTGCCGACACTGTCAATGAAGAGGTGAACGACGTGCGAATGCTTTTCACCAATTTCGACGCGATGTTCGAAAACATCACTCGTAAAAACGAATTCGAACCGGAATCCTGGCATCAGCAGGCGCTGTGCACACAGACCGATCCGGAAGCCTTCTTTCCGGACAAGGGCGGGTCCACCCGCGAGGCCAAGCGCATCTGCGGTTCGTGCGAGGTGCGGCGGCAATGCCTGGACTACGCCCTCGCCCATGATCAGCGTTTCGGTATCTGGGGCGGTCTCTCACCGCGCGAGCGCCGCCGCTACGAACGCGGGGCGGCCTAGCCCGAAGCTGCTTGCAGCAGACAGAATTCGTTCGTTTCCGGATCGGCCAGCACCAGTGCCGGCGCATTGGCCGACGGGGTATCCGGAGTGATCGGCAGGGCGCCCGCGGCGCGCAGGCGCGCGGCTTCTTCCACGGGGTCATCGCTGGGGAAAGCGATGAGATCCAGATGCAGCCGACTGCATTCGCCCAGCGCCTCGGGCGTGCGTAGGAACTCCAGCCAGGGTCCCTGCCCGGTGGCCGAACGGATTCCGGCATAGCGGGCACTGTCATGGGTGACGGGCCAGCCCGACGCCTTCGACCAGAATTCCGCCAGCCGCAACGGATTCTCGGTATCCATCACGATCGCCGCCACCGCACCGGTGTCCACGTAGTGCTCGCGCGGCTCCAGTACACAGAACTCATTGCCCTCGGGATCGGCGAGCACCGCCCACGGCACCGTGCCCTGTCCGATATCGAGCCGCCGCGCGCCCAGCGATAGCGCTCGATCCACCTGCACCCGTTGATGATCCAGCGATCTACTGGACAGATCCAGGTGCATGCGATTCTTCGCCGACTTGGACTGGCGGGCCGGTAGGAAGGTCAGCGCCACATCCAGCCCATCCGGGTCGGAGGCGGCCACATCGACCTCGCCGGGGCGGTCCACCAGCACCTCCCAACCCAGCAGTTCGGCCCAGAAGCGGGCTACGCTCCTGGGCTCGATCGCATCGAACACCACGCATGCCAGACGGGTGGACATATTTCAACGGTAACCGCGGCCGGGAACCGCGTATCAGGTTTGGCCGAACCCGGTAGGTGTGTTGTGGCCGGTCGGCAGATCAGTCCGGCGTGTCGAAATGGTGCCGGGCGCGCCGCAGATCCACCCGGTCCTCGAGCACCGGACAGCCCTCCGCGGCCAGCTCGCGCAATTGTTTATGCGCCAAATGTGGTGCGGGCGTGCCATTCGCTCGCAGCACCCGATGCCACGGCAGATCCGCCGAATCGGTCCGCATGATCCAGCCGACCGTGCGCGGTGTGGAAAGCCCCGCCGCGGCCGCGATATCGCCGTAGGTGGACACCCGGCCGGGCGGAATGGCGGCCACCAGGGCGCGCACGCGCTCGATCTCGGCATCGGTGGTGGCCATGAACTCTCCCTCGGTGGATTGGTCAGAGCAGTGCGCGCACCAGCGCGGCGGTCTCGGCCGGACGGGCTTGCGCGACCATATGATCGCAGTCGAATTCGAGCAGGGTCAGCCGCTCGCCCAGGCGCTCGGCCAGCGCGGCCCGGAACGCCGGGGTCACGAACGGCGGATCGACCTTCATCGCGCGCACCACGGTCGTCGGCAATCCCGCGGGCGGCAGCACGAATTCGCGGGCCAGCTGGCCCCAGTACGCGATGATCGCGGGCATACACACGCGCCAGCCCACCCGCCCGTCCGCGGTGGGCACCAGATGCTCGGCCAGCTCCGCCTCCAGGATCGCCGGATCCACCTCGGACCAGGCGGTCTCCAACTTGTCGAAGCGGGCATCGTCGACGTTCGCGTAATCCGGGTGCTCCAGCATGGAATTCGCGATCCGCAGCATGAAATCCGGATCGAGTCCGATCGCCGGATCCAGCAGCACCAGCGCCCGCACCAGCTCCGGACGCGCGTGCGCCAGATGCACCGCCACCGCCGCGCCGAACGAATGCCCGAGCACCACCACGGGTTCGCTCGTCTCCCGCCGCAGCAGCGTGACCAGGTCCGCGGTGATCGTTTCGAAATCCCACGGCGGCACGCCGGGCGACCTCCCATGTCCCCGCAGATCCGGCGCAATAATCCGCACATCGGGCAACTGCTGCTCGGCCAGGGCCTGCCAGCGCCTGCCATGCCCGGTCAGACCGTGGAGCGCGAGCACCACCGGACCGGTCGAAGGACCGAAACAATGCACATGAAGATCGGACATCCGCCCATTCTGCTGGCCGTCGCGCGCCCGATTCCAGCCGAGTCCGCCCCGAACCGCACCCGCCCGGCTGTGACCGGCGGCACGGCCAACACATGGCAAACGGAACATGTCGGGCCGGTCTGTTGAAATAGCCGACGTGATGCGATCGGATAGCTCGGTGCAACTGGTGCGCCGGGCCGAGGCAGTCTCCCACCCCCGGGAGTGGGACGCCGCCCTCCGGCCGCTGTTCGAGGACAGCAGTATCGACCCCGGCTGGGCGCCCTGGCAGGTTTTGGGCGGGCCGGGCACCGGCAAGACCGCACTGCTGGTCGATATCGCCGCGGAACGCATTCTGGCCGGGGCCGATCCGGAATCGGTGCTGCTGCTCACGTACACCAAACGCGCGGCCACCGCGGTGCGCAATGCGATCACTGCCCGAATTGTCGAGGCCGATCCATTGCTGGGCGGTGTACCAGGAGCCACACGCGGCCCATTGGTGCGCACCCTGCACTCCTATGCCTTCGGCCTGCTTCGCACCGTCTCGGCCGCCGCCGGAAATCCGCCGCCGCGCCTGCTCACCGGCTCCGAACAGGACATCGTCATTCGGGAGATGTTGCGCGGCGAACTCGCCGAGGATGCCCCGGACTGGCCCGAGCGACTGCATCCGGCACTGCCGACCGGAGGATTCGCCGAACAATTGCGGGACCTCATGCTGCGCGCTACCGAACGCGGCCTCGGACCCGAGGACCTCATTGCCCTCGGCCACACCCACCGGCACCCCGAATGGGTCGCCGCGGGCCGGTTCTACGAACGCTACGAACAGATCATGCTGCTGCGCTGGTCCGTCGGCATGGACGTCCCCGAAGCCAGCGCCCCCGCCCTGGACGCCGCCGAACTCATCGGCGCGGCCCTGGACGCCCTGCTCATCGACGCCGACCTGCTCGCGGCCGAACGCGCCCGCCTGCACACCATCCTCGTCGACGACACCCAGCACCTCGATCCCCTTGCCGCCCAACTCATTCGCCTCCTCGGCGCGGGCACCGCCACCACCGTCCTGGCCGCCGACCCGGACCAGGCCGTCTTCACCTTCCGCGGTGCGGACCCCCGCTTCGCCACCGACCCCGGCGCCCCCGCCGACCGCCGAATCACCTTGCGCCCCAACCACAGATCCGGCACCGCCCTGCAAGAACTCGCCGCCCGCATCACCTCCCGCCTCCCCGGCACCGGCCGCCACCGCACCCCACCCGCCTCCCTCCTGCGCCGACCCGGCGGCACCGACTTCATCGGCGAGATCACCCCGGATCCGGTCGCCCCGGGCCGAGCCGACGAGAATGCCCGGGGCGATGCGCCTTACGGCGGCGGTGAAGCGCGGGATTCCCGCGTGGACGATCGGGGCGAACCCTTGGACGGCCGCGAGAGTGTCGCGGCGGTGTTCGAGGGGGAGGTGCGGGTACAGGTGCTCACCACTCCGGCGAAGGAGGCCGCGCTGATCGCCGATCATCTGCGGCGCGCGCACCTCACGCACGGCGTGCCGTGGTCGAATATGGCGGTTGTAGTCCGTTCTGTCCCATTGTCTTTGGCTCCGCTGCGGCGGGCACTGCTGGCGGCCGGCGTGCCGGTGCGCCAACCCCCGGCGGATGTTCCATTGGCTCGCCGCAGAGGAGCGGCGTGGGCCATGTTGGCGCTCCGCGCGGTCACCGCGGGTGATCCCACGCGACTGCGCCACCCGCGGCCCATCGCGTTCACGGCCGACGATGCCCTGGATCTGCTCGCCGGTCCGCTCGGCGGCGCGGATCAGATCAGCCTGCGTCGCCTGCGACGCGGCATTCGGCGCACCGTGCTCGAACTGGGCTACCCCGAGCGCGATCGGGAGGTCCGCGAAAGCGAGCTCGACGAACCTCCTCGGCGCGAAGGCGTTGTCGCCGAGGCGGATTCGGGTGGCGAAGCATCCAACTCGGCGTCGGCTGGTGAGGTTCCGGCAGCGGGGCGCTCGGCCGCGGCTGCGGCCGGTGATGATCCCGAGGCGGCGGATCGCTATGCGGATTTGGATCGGTCGTCGGCGGAGATTCTGCGAGATCTGTTGGTGGGGGCCGGGAATCAGGTGCTGCTGAGCAAGCTCACCAAGGTCGAGGCCGCGCCGTTGGAGCGGGTGCTCAAGGCGCTCGGGCGGGCGCGCAAGGTGCGGCGCGAGGGCGGCGGGCTCGAAGATGTGCTGTGGGGCCTGTGGACCGCCTCCACGCTGGAGCGGCGGTGGGTCGGGCAGTCCGAGCGCGGGGGAGCGGTCGGCATGCAGGCCGATCGCGATCTGGACGCGGTGGTCGGGCTGTTCGAGGCGGCCGCCGCCTATGTGGACCGGCTGCCGCGCGCCACCATCGAGGGATTCGTGGAATACCTGGAGCAGCAGGAGATTCCGCAGGACAACGCACCGCATACCGATCCCGGTGCGGCCGTCACGATTTGCAGTGCGCACTCGGCCGCCGGGCGCGAGTGGGACACCGTTGTGGTCGCCGCGGTGCAGGAGGGGATCTGGCCGAATCTGCGACCGCGCGGCACCCTGCTCGGGGTCGAGGAAATGGTCGATGTGCTTGCCGGAGTGGGTGATTCGGGCGAGAAGGTGAGCCGCGCCGCACCGCTGCTCGCCGAGGAACGCCGCCTGCTTCTCGTCGCGTGCAGCCGGGCGCGCCGCTCACTGCTGGTGACCGCCGTCGAATCCGTCACCGGCGACCAGGATCTGGTGCCGTCCCGCTTCCTGGCCGAACTCGACGCCGAGGGCGCGGACGGACAGCCCGGCCGCATCCCACCCGCCGTGGACCCGGGCCGCGCCTTGGCCATGCACACCCTCATCGCCGAATTGCGCGGTGCCGCATGCGATCCCGAGACCACACCGGAACGCCGCATCCGCGCCGCCCGCCAACTCGCCCGCCTGGCCCGCGCCGGAGTACGCGGCGCGCACCCCGACGACTGGTACGGCACCGCCGAACTCTCCTCCGACTCCCCGCTCTGGGACAGCGAGGACGGTTCGGTCGCCCTCTCGCCCTCCACCGTCGAACAGCTCAAAACCTGCCCGCTGCGCTGGGCGCTGGAACGGCACGGCGGCAGCGACGGCGATAACCCGCACGCCCTCAAGGGCAATCTCGTGCACACCCTGGTGCAGGCGCTCGCCGGTCAGGTCACCGAGGCGCAGGTCAAGATGGCACTGGTCAAGGCGTGGAAGAAGATCGACCCCACCGCCCGCGACGGCGAGAACTGGTATTCGCGCGCCGAACTGCGCCGCACCGAGACCATGGTCGACACCTTCCTGAACTGGCTGCGCAATACCCGCGACGAGCTCACCAATATCGGCGTCGAAGTGCCCATCGACTGCATCCTGCCCTCGCGCGCCCCGGGCGAGCTGCCCGTGCGCATCAGCGGCCGCATGGACCGCCTGGAACGAGATGCCCAGGGCCGCTTCGTCATCGTCGATGTGAAGACCGGCAAGACGCCCATCACCAAACAGGCCGCCGAGGAACACGCCCAGCTCGCCACCTACCAGGTAGCGGCCGCCGCCGGAGCCCTCGGCGACGGTGAACCCGGCGGCGCGCGCCTGGTGTACGTGGCCAAGCCAAGCGCCCGCGACGGCGCGGCCACCGAACGCCAGCAGCCCGCCCTCGACGGCGGCGGCATCGACGAATGGCGCGGCGTCATCCACGACGCGGCCGCCGCCTCCACCGGACCCAGCTACCTCGCCATGCGCAATGACGGCTGCCGCCACTGCAAGGTCGCGGGCAGCTGCCCGGTACAGGACACCGGCCGCCAAGTGACCGACGAGTGAGCATCACCCCCCGGCAACTCGCCGACGCCCTCGGCCTGCCGCCGCCCACCGACGAACAGGCCGCGGTCATCGCCGCCGAACCGGGGCCGACGCTGGTGGTCGCGGGTGCGGGCGCGGGCAAAACCGAGACCATGGCCGCCCGCGTGGTGTGGATGGTCGCCAATGGCCTGGTCGAACCGGAACAGGTGCTGGGCCTGACCTTCACCCGAAAAGCCGCCCAGCAGTTGACAACTCGCATCCGCACCCGCCTCGCCCGCCTGGCGGGCGCGCCCCTGCTGCGCGATATCGACCCCACCGGACGCCTGCGCGCCCTGCTCACCGGTTCCGAACCGGAGATCAGCACCTATCACTCCTACGCGGGCCGCCTGCTCACCGAGTACGGCCTGCTGCTCCCCGTCGAACCCACCGCCACCCTGCTCACCCAAACCCAGCTCTGGCAGCTCGCCTACCGCGTCGTATCCACCTGGGACGGCGATCTGGACACCGACCGCAGCCCCGTCTCGGTCACCGAAGCGGTCCTGGCCCTGTCCGGCCAGCTCGCCGAGCACCTGGTCGAACCACGCCAATTGGCCGCCGCCCACAAGGAATTGGACCAACTCGTCCACACCCTCCCCGCCGGACCCCGGCAAAAGGGCGGCCCCAAGAAAACCCTGCTCGACCTTCTGGAAACCCAGCACGAACGAGTCTCCCTGCTCCCCCTGGTGGAACGCCTCGCCGATGAACTCCGCCGCCGCGGCGCGCTGGACTTCGGCGCCCAAATGTCCCTCGCCGCAAAGCTCGCCGCCCTCCACCCCGAGGTCAGCACCGCCGAACGCACCCGCTTCCGCCTCGTTCTGCTCGACGAGTACCAGGACACGGGGCATTCGCAGCGCATCCTGCTCTCCGCTCTCTTCGGCGGGGTGCACACCGCAACGACCGAAGATCCTGAGGACCCCTCCCGTCATCCCGGCGCGCCTTTGGCCGGGATCCACACGGCGGCTGTGGATCCCGGCCAAAAGCATGCCGGGATGACGGAAGGGCAGCCACCTGTGACGGCGGGAACGCAGCCGCTGGCGGTGACGGCGGTGGGTGATCCGATGCAGTCCATTTACGGGTGGCGCGGGGCGTCGGCCGCGAATCTGCCGCGGTTCGCGACCGACTTTCCCCGTGCGCCAGGGGTTCCCGCACCGGTGCTGCCGCTGCTGACCAGTTGGCGGAATCCGCCGGAGGCACTGGATCTGGCGAATCTGGTGGCTGATCCGCTGCGGCTCAAGGCGGCCGAGGGCGGGGGAGTGACCGTCGACGCGCTGCGGCCGCGACCGGATGCGACGGCCGGGCTGGTGGCGCTGGCGTTGACGGAAGATGTTGCGCAGGAACGGGAGTGGGTGGCGCAGCGGATCAAGGCCGAGTGGGAGGCGGCCGCCGACACGGGCGGTGAGCCGCCCACCTCGGCGGTGCTGGTGCGGCGCAATGCCGATGCCGCACCGTTGGCGGAGGCGCTGCGGGAGCAGGGGCTGCCGGTGGAGATCGTCGGGCTGGGCGGGCTGCTGCACACCCCGGAGGTCGCGGATATCGTTGCGACACTGCGGCTTATCGCCGATCCCTCGGCGGGTAGCGCGGCGGTGCGCATTTTGACGGGTGCGCGCTGGCGCATCGGCGTGGCGGATATCGCGGCGCTGTCGAAGCGGGCGCGGGAGCTGTCGATTCGGCGACCGGGCGGGCAGTCCGCCGAAATCGCCGATACCGCCGCGCTGGACGACGCCCTGCGCGAAGTGGCCCCGGAACCCGCCGAACGCGCGGGGCTCGGTGACGCCATCGCGGATCCCGGTGATTCGGAACAGTATTCGGTGCAGGGCTTCGCCCGGATTCTGGAGCTCGGCCGCGAGCTGGGCGCACTGCGCGAGCGTTCCGGGCAGCCGCTGCCCGAATTGGTCGCCGATGTCGAACGCACCATCGGCGTCGGCGTGGAGACCCAGGCCCGCCGCGCCGTGGCCGCCGCCGGACGCGAGCATCTCGACGCGTTCGCCGATGTGGTGGCCGGATATGCCGCCGACTATCGCTCCTCGCTGTCCGGTCTGCTCGACTTCTTCGCCGCCGCCGCGGAGGTCGAAAACGGTTTGGAGCCGGGCGAAGTGGAGGTCGCGCACGATCGCGTACAGGTGCTCACCGTGCACGCCGCCAAGGGCTTGGAATGGGAGGTGGTCGCGGTCCCGCACGTGGTGGACGGCACCTTCCCGTCCGGCACCGGCACCACCACCTGGATGGGGGCGCTCGCCGAACTCCCCACCCAATTGCGCGGTGATCGCGTACAGGAGGACGCGGGTGACGGTGTGCCCGTACTGGATCTGTCCGACCTCTACGATCGCGCCGATCTGGAACGCGCCCTCGAATCGCATAAGAAGGCCCTGGCCCGCCGCCGCCTCGACGAGGACCGCCGCCTCTTCTACGTCGCGCTCACCCGCACCGAGCGCGCCCTGTTCGTCTCCGCGCACTGGTGGGCCGAGACCGGCTCGAAACCCAAGGGCCCCAGCGATTTCCTGCTCGAACTGCAGCAGGCCAGTGAAGTTCCCGGCTCCCCCCTCAATCGCGGCGTCCGCATCGATCGCTGGGACGATCCGCCCCTGCCCGATACCGTAAACCCCTTCACCGACAACCCGCTCTCGGCGACCTGGCCGCGCGACCCCCTCGGCTCCCGCCGCGAATTCGTGGAAGAGGGTGCGGCACTGGTCAAATCGGCCCTGACCGCGCTCGCCGTCGAATCCCGGCCGGAGCAGATCGAATTCGACTTCGGCTTCGGAGACGAAGCCGAGACCGACCCCGACGACGGCGAATCCGGCAGCGACGCAACCGATCCGGATGACCTCGACGATGACCCCGAAGGCTGGGCCACCGACGTCGACGCCCTCATCGCCGAACACCTCGCCGCCGAACAGGCCGTCCGCGAAGTGGAACTGCCCGGCCAGCTCGCCGCCACCTCCCTGGTCGACCTGCGCGCCGATCCGGCGAAACTTGCCGCCCGCCTGCGCCGCCCGCTCCCGTATCCGCCCAGCCCCTTCACCCGTCGCGGTACCGCCTTCCACGCCTGGCTGCAACGCTGGTTCGGCGGCGCCCGCCTGCTCGCCTTCGACGAACTCCCCGGCGCGGCGGACACTTCCGACACCGATGCCGATCTGGTCCGCCTCCAGGAAGCCTTCCTCGCCTCGGATTGGGCCGACCGCAACCCGGTCGAGGTCGAGGTCTCCTTCGAAACCTCCATAGCGGGCACCGTGATTCGCGGCCGCATGGACGCGGTCTTCCGCCGCCCCGACGGCGCCTGGGTCATCGTCGACTGGAAGACCGGCGGCGAACCCGCTGCCGCCGAAGAGGATTCGGTCGCCATCCAGCTCGCCGTCTACCGCCTGGCCTGGGCCCGCCTGGAGGCCGCCCGCACCGGCGCTCCGGAAGCCGACATCCTCGCCAACACCTACGCCGCCTTCCACTACGTCCGCACCGTCCGCACCATCGCCCCCGAACACCTCGCGGGCCCCGAGGAACTCGCCCACCTCATCACCGCCGCCGCCCCGCTGCGCCTGACCGCGACCCCGGATCCCGCCGACGCGGCACCCGGAAATCGCGGCGATGCGGCGGAGCCGCCCCCGGAGATCGATGTCGATTCGCTTCGGTGGACACCGGATTCGCATCCCGCGGCCGGCGACTCGGCCCCGCCCGACTTCGACCCGCCCCCCGATTTCGAGCCCCCGCCCGATCCGGAATCGCTGCCCCCGGACCCGATTCGGTAGTGGCGACGCGCCTGCGGCCCATGCCGCAATGTGGGCGGCCGCCGGGTACGCTCCGGTCCGTGCCGCAGCAAGACGTCCCCGAAATGGCTGGTGATTCTCGTGTTCGGTGAATCCTCACGGGGTTTGGCCCGGCTCACGGACCGGCCGGACTTCGCCCTGGTCGGCATTCTGCGGATCCCGACCGGACAGGACAGTCCCTGGCAGGCGCTCTCGCGCAGGCTCGGCATGGCCGTGCTGTTGCTCGCGCTCGCTACGGCGGTGGTGTACATCGGCCGCGACGGCTATCACGACAACGCGCGTGAAGAGATGTCGCTGCTCGATTCCGCCTACTACGCGACGGTTTCGCTCTCCACCACCGGCTACGGCGACATCACACCGGTCACCCCGACCGCGCGGCTGATCAATATTCTCGTGGTCACCCCGCTGCGGATCCTCTTCCTCATCGTCTTGGTCGGCACCACCCTCGCCGTGCTCACCGAACGATCCCGGCAGGCTTTCAAGATCCAGCGATGGAGGCACACCGTGCGCAATCACACCGTGGTCGTCGGCTACGGCACCAAGGGCCGCACCGCGGTCGACGCCATGCTCGCCGACGGCGCGCAACCCGCCGACATCGTGGTGGTGGACACCGATTCGCAGGTGCTCGAGGCCGCCGCCAATGCCGGTCTGGTGACGGTGCATGGTTCGGCCACCCGATCCGATGTGCTGCGCCTGGCGGGCGTCGCGCACGCCGCCGCCATCGTGGTCGCCGCCAATCGCGATGACACCGCCGTGCTGGTCACCCTGACCGCCCGCGAGATCAACCCCAAGGCGCGCATCTCCGCCGCCGTCCGCGAGGCCGAGAACACCCATCTGCTGCGCCAATCCGGCGCGGATTCGGTGGTCGTGTCCTCCGAGACCGCGGGCCGCCTGCTCGGCATCGCCACCACCACCCCCACCGTCGTGGAGATGATCGAGGACCTGCTCACCCCCGAGGCCGGTTTCGCCATCTCCGAACGCGATGTGGAACCCGAGGAAGTCGGCGGATCCCCCCGCCACCTGCGCGATATCGTGCTCGGCGTGGTCCGCGCGGGCGTCCTCATCCGGGTCGGCGATCCCGAAACCGACGCCCTGGAAAAGGAAGACAAACTCCTCTACCTCCGCCGCGTGGCGGGCTGACCACCGCTCTTCATGATCGCAATCACATGTCCCGCAACCTGATACGACTAGTCTCGGTATGTGTCTTTCCAGCTGAACGCGGTTCCGGTCCTGTCACGCTCCACCCTTGATCGCGCGGAGCATCTGCGCGCCGATGAGCAGGCCCTGAAAGAGGGCTGGGCACAGGCCAAGCTGCTACGGATGAACAAGCGCGGGCAGGTCCGCGTGGACAGCGGCGCGGTGCTGCTGGACGCCGCCACCACCCTCGCCGCCGATCCCGCTCCCGACGCGGTCTTCCTCGGCGTCGACGGCGACACCCACCTGTGGGCCGTCCGCGATGACGCCATCGACGGCGAACTCGCCGATCTGCGCGCCTTCGGCAGCACCCTCGAACTCGACGATTTCAGCACCGGCCTGCTCTCCACCGCCATCGCCCTGCTGAATTGGCATGGCAAAGCCGGTTACAGCGCCGCCGACGGCACTCCGACCCGCGTCACCGCGGGCGGCTGGTCCCGCACCAGCGAATCCGGGTTCGAGGAATTCCCGCGCATCGACCCGGCCATCATCTGCCTCATCCACGACGGCGGCGACCGCGTCCTGCTGGCGCGTCAGCACACCTGGCCCGAGGGCCTGTTCTCGCTGCTCGCGGGATTCGTCGAGGCCGGTGAATCGCTCGAGCGCTGCGTCGAACGTGAATTGCGCGAGGAGGTCGGCGTCGATGTCACCGATATCCGCTACCTGGGCAGTCAGCCCTGGCCGTTCCCGCGCTCGCTCATGCTGGGCTTCAGCGCCGTCGCCGATCCGGAACAGCCGGTGACCTTCCACGACGGCGAGATCGCCGAGGCGCACTGGTTCACCCGCGCCGAGGTGATCGAGGCGCTGGCCGCCGGTGCGTGGGGTGCGAAGACCGATGCGCGCCTGCTGCTCCCGGGTTCCATCTCGATCGCCCGCACCATTGTCGAATCCTGGGCCGCCGCAAGCTGATTCGCGCCGCACCCGGAACGAGAACAAGCCGTACATCCCCCGGATGTACGGCTTGCGCCCTATGCGGCCTACTCAGCTGATGTCAGCGAGCGCCTTCTTGACCTGCGCCAGGCTCGGGTTCGTCGCGGTCGAACCATCGCTGTACTTGATGGTCGGCACCACGTGGTTGCCGTTGTTGACGCTGCCCACGAATTCGGCGGCATCCGGATTCTCTTCGATATCGATCACCGTGTAGGTGATGCCGGCCTCGTCGAGCTGGGTCTTCAACCGGCGGCAGTAGCCGCACCAGGTCGTCGAGTACATGGTCAGGTCTTTTGCAGTCACGGACTGTGCAACGTGACCCGCTTCGATCGTGTTCCCCGGGTTTTCCGAGATCAGGGGTTGACGGAGATTTAGTATGCGCGCATACTAAATCCATGAACTTCATCGCACAGGCCACCGCCACTTCCACCGCCGCTCCCGCCGCCTTCTTCGCCAAATGGGCCGATATGGCCACCTGGCCGGAGTGGAACAACGACACCGAATGGGTGAAACTCGACGGCCCGTTCGTCCAGGGCGCGACCGGAACCCTCAAGCCCAAGGGCGGCCCGAAGGTCGGGTTCGTGGTCGAAAAGCTGACCGATACCGAATTCATCGATGTGTCCAAGCTCATCGGCGCCCGGCTCGTTTTCGCGCACACCGTCAGCGTCGAGGACAAGACCACCGTCTCGGTCCAGGTCTCCATCGACGGCCCGCTGCGCTGGTTCTGGACCAAGATCATGGGCGCCGATCTCGCCAAATCCGCCCAGCCCGACCTGAACGCGCTGGTCGCCGCCGCCGAGGCGGTGCGGGCATGAGGCGGTACTGGCTCGCCGTGGTCTCCCGCGACCACGTGCACCGCGGCATGGAACTCGGTATCGCACAGGCCAATCACGGCAAACGCGCCGCCGTCGAACGAATGGCGGCCGGTGACGGACTCGTCTACTACTCACCGCGGACCGGCATGCGCGAAGGGGAACCGGTCCGCGCCTTCACCGCCCTGGCCACCATCGACGACCGCCCGGCCTGGCAGGCCGAAGACCAGGGCGGCTGCTTCCGCCCCTGGCGGCGCGCCGTCAGCTACGACCGCGACGCCAGGCAGATCCCGATCGACGGCCTGCGCGGCGAACTCGACCTCACCAGCGTCCCCAACTGGGGCATCGTGCTCCGGCGCGGTCTGGTGGAACTGACCGCCCACGATTTCGAGGCCATCTCCCGCGCTATGGTCGGGCAGTGACGGCGCGCAATGAGCTGCATACCGATTTCGGTGATGCCGATGAAAGTCCGGGCCTGTTGCTCTGGCAGGTGACCAACCGCTGGCAGGCCGCCCAGCGCGCCGCCCTCGCGCCCTTCGACCTGACCCACGTGCAATTCGTGCTGCTGGCCTCGCTCACCTGGCTCACCGGCGCATCCGGTGACGAACCGGTCATGCAGCGCGATCTGGCGGCGCACGCCGCGACCGACCCCATGATGACCTCGCAGGTGCTGCGCGCGCTCGAACAGAAGGGCCTGATCGAGCGCCGCGATCACCCCAGCGACCGTCGGGCCAAATCCCTGGTGCCGACGAAAACCGGTGTGGCACTGGTCAATCAGGCCATCGTCGCGGTCGAATCCTGCGACCGCGACTTCTTCGGCCCGCTGGGCGAGCGCACCGGCGCGTTCACCACCGCGCTGCGCCGCCTGCGCGACCGCGACTGAGAACGCAATCATCAAGGGGCGCTGCGCCACCTACCTTCCGAATGCGTCTGCCAGGCCAGCGACCACCCGATCAGCGCGAGAATGCCGTACACCAGCCCGAGCGGGCCGATATGCGGGGCGAACACACCCAGCACCACCGCGACCAGCGTGCAGGGCAGGGGATAACCGAGCAGGGTCCGCCAGCCGGTCGGGCTGCGCAGCCCGCTCACCGCGAGCACGACGAAATACGCGATCGTGCCGCCGCACAGCACCCAGCCGATCCCCGGCGAGACATGACTGTCAGCGTGCTCGATGGTCATGCCCAATCCGGCGGCGATGGTGGCTATCGCACCGGTCACCATGCAGTGCGTGGCCATGACGTGCTGCCACGGCACCTGATCCGCCGCCTCGGTACCGCCCATCAGCCGCGGTATCGCACCGAATTTGAGTGTCAGCGCCCACAGCCCGGCCAGGATCAGGAACGCGCCCAGACCCAGGGCCAGCACATGGAAATTCCATGCCGCCGAGCCGACGGCATTGATCGCCATGATGATGCCCTCGCCGAGCACGATGATCACGTACAGCCCGAGCCGCTCCCCGAGATGCTCCGGATTGGCATGCATCGCCGTGAGTTTCGGCAATTCGCGGCCGTCGAATCGCGGTGACTCCCGAATCCGCGACAGCCGCTTGTCGAATTCCTGCTGCGCCCCCGCCAGCATGCGCTCACCGGTGATCACGAACATCAGATACAGATCGATGGCCAGGCCCGCGGCCCAGAACCAGTACTTGCCCGGCTCACCCACCCACAGCGAGGCGATCCACGGGAACACGCCGACCGTCAGCTGGACGGTCGGAAAATCGACCACGATCCGCCCGCGCCCCCACACCTGCCCGATGACCAGCCGCACCACCACGTACACCGCCGCGAATGTGGTCGCATGCCGATCCGGCACCCCCGCCACCGCGGCCGCCATCACCCCCAACCCCAGCATCGCCGACAACATCAACACCGGATGCGTTCGATCGCCCGCGATATCCCCGTACAGCGTGATACACGCCCACACCAGCCAAAACGCCAGGTAGAGCAGCACATACAGCACCACGTGCTCCAGCGAGGGCCCGCCGTGCAGCAGATGCGTCAACTGCCCGATCCCGGCCACCGCCACCAGATCGAAGAACAACTCCATCCACGACGCATGCCGATCACGCGTCACCTCACCCGTACCGGGCGCCTCATTCACCACGACGGCACGCTAACCCGGCAAAGCGCCCAATGCTCGGAAGCGGTGACACCAATTCGGACCGGGGAGCGCCAGTGGCGGGCGGGTTGTCGGAGGGCACTGTCATGATGGTGCGCGTGACTGCCGCCGCGACCCAGAAGCTCCGGCTCGACGATCTCGATGCCGAGCAGGCGGCGGCCGTGCGCGCGCCGCGCGGGCCGGTATGCGTCCTAGCCGGGGCGGGGACGGGCAAGACGCGCACGATCACGCATCGGATCGGGCATCTGGTGTCGGCGGGGCATGTGCGGGCGGATCAGGTGCTCGCGGTGACCTTCACCGCGCGGGCGGCGGGGGAGCTGCGGAGTCGGCTGCGGGCATTGGGACTCGGCGGGGAGGCCGGGCAGGTGCAGGCGCGCACATTCCACGCGGCCGCGCTGCGGCAGCTGCGGTATTTCTGGCCGCAGGTGGTGGGGGATGTGCCGTGGAAGCTGCTGGACCGCAAGTTCCCGATCGTGGCGCAGGCCGCGCAACGCGCCGGGCTGGCCAGTGACACCGATACGCTGCGCGATCTGACCAGCGAAATCGAATGGGCCAAGGGCTCACTCATCGCACCGGAGGATTACGCGACCGCCGTGGCGCGGTTGCAGCGCGACGCGCCTTTCGAGGCGTCGAAGGTCGCGGCGGTGTACTCCGGATACGAATCGCTCAAGACCACCGCCGACGGACTGCTACTCGATTTCGACGATCTGCTGCTGCACACCGCGGCCGCGCTGGAGGACTACACCTCGGTCGCGGAGGAATTCCGGGGCAGGTACCGCAGTTTCGTCGTCGACGAATATCAGGACGTCACACCGCTGCAGCAGCGCGTGCTCGACGCCTGGCTCGGTGAGCGCGACGATCTGACCGTCGTCGGCGACGCGAACCAGACCATCTACTCGTTCACCGGTGCGAGTCCGGCCTTCCTGCTGGACTTTTCGCGCCGTTTCCCGGACGCCACCGTGATCCGCCTGGAGCGCGACTACCGCTCCACCCCGCAGGTGGTCTCGCTCGCCAACCGGGTGATCGGCGCGGCGCGCGGCCGCATCGCGGGCACCCGCCTACAGCTGATCGGCCAGCGCCCGGACGGTCCGGAACCGTCCTTCGCCGAATACGACGATGAGCCCGCCGAGGCCGCGGCCGTTGCCAATTCGATCTCGAAGCTGCTCGGCAAGGGCGTGCCCGCCGCCGAGATCGCGGTGCTCTACCGCATCAACGCCCAATCCGAGGCCTACGAGCAGGCGCTCACCGAGGCCGGCATTCCGTACCAGGTGCGCGGCGGTGAGGGCTTCTTCAACCGCACCGATGTGCGCCAGGCCGTACAGGCGCTGCGCCAGGCGGCCGCCCGCGATGACCTCCCCGACGCCCGCGGCCCCGAACTGGTGAATCTGGTGCGCGCGGTACTGGCCCGCCTCGGTCTCACCGCCGAGGAACCCGTCGGCGTGCAGGCTCGCGAGCGCTGGTCCGCGCTCATGGCCCTGGTCAATCTCACCGAGGAACTCGGCGCGCACGAACCCGAACTCGACTTCGGCGGCCTGCTGCGCGAGCTCGCCGCCCGCGCCGAGGCCCGGCACCCACCGACCGTGCAGGGCGTCACCCTGGCCTCGCTGCACGCCGCCAAGGGCTTGGAATGGGATGCCGTCTATCTGGTCGGCCTGGCCGACGGCACCATGCCGATCCAGCACGTCCTGGGTCACGACGGTGCCGTCGCCGACGAGGCGGCCCTGGAGGAAGAGCGCCGACTGCTCTACGTGGGCGTCACCCGCGCCCGCGAACATCTCCAATTGTCCTGGGCGCTGGCCCGATCCGAGGGCGGCCGCAAGGTGCGCCGCCGCTCCCGCTTCCTGATCGGCCTGGTGCCCGACGACTCCCCGGCCTCGCGCATTGCGCCGAGCACCACCGATCGGCCCGGCCCCAAGCGCGTGCACCCCACCTGCCGGGTCTGCGGCCGCCCGCTGCTCAATACCCAGGCGACCATGCTCGGCCGCTGCAATCGCTGCCCCGCCGATATCGACACCGAACTGCTGGCCGCGCTCCAGGAATGGCGTAAGGACAAGGCGGAGGCCCTGTCCCTACCGCATTTCGTGGTCTTCAGCGACACCACGCTGACCGCCATCGCCGAACAGCGACCGGCCGATGACCGGGCGCTTGTCGCCATCCCGGGCATCGGCGCGAAGAAGCTCCAGACCTACGGCGCGGACGTACTGGCTATCGTCCGGGCCCGGCAGCGGTGAGCGCGCGACCCGAACGGGTTGTCACGCTTCACTTCTGAATCGGAGTGCGCAAGACCGCAAAACTGCTGGTCAAAAATAGGTTGTGCGCATCTGTATATCTACTTAGGGTGGTCTCATGCACACGGGAGGAATCCCGGCGCGCATGGGTACTTATCGGCTACGAGAGCAGGAGGGAGGCAGACCAATGAACGGCATCGTGAACACCGCATCTGTCCGGACAATGTCCGGTGATTTGGCGACGGTTTCGACCGTCTCCGTCATGTCCGCCTCCCGGGGGATCCTCGCTACGCAGGGGATTCGTCTGTCCGGTTTCGTCGGTGATCTTGGTCTTCAGGGTTTTGCAACCAAAACCCAAGCGGCAGAGCAGATCGTCATGAAGCAGGACAAGCCCGAGGGCAGCTGGCACCCGGCAGTCGCGTATGCGGCTACCGATGCCTTCGCAGCGGAAGCCGGAGTCAATCCGGTGCATCTGCTGCCGGCAGCCAGCCGCCCCCGCAACATCCACCTCGCGACCGTGAACAGGAGTCGACACCGAAGTCGACTCAGGTAAGGGATAACTCCCAGACCATCTGGCCACGGATCGCCTAAGAAGCGAAACCGTGGCCATAGTTATATCGGCCTCCGCCATACGGCACCGGTTTCGCTTCACAACACCGAAACGACCGCTGCACGAGAAGGAGACCGACGTGTCCACCACGGTTACCCGTGACCGCGTGACATGCCGCAACACCGTGGCCTCGACTCCCCGCATCCGCCGGGGCGCCACGATGTCCGTACCTTGCCGAGATGGCAACCCTGATCTCTGGTTCGCCGAGAGCCCGGCTCAGCTGGAAGAGGCCAAGACGCTCTGCGCGGCTTGCCCGATCCGGCAGGGCTGCCTGTCCGCCGCCATCGACCGCGCCGAGCCCTGGGGCGTCTGGGGCGGCGAGATCTTCGATCAGGGTGTTGTCATTGCCCGTAAGCGCCCGCGTGGGCGTCCGCGCAAGGTCGCGGTGGCATGATCGGCCTGAGCGCCGGGGGTGAAAAAGAACGCATACGACCCGCTTACTTCTTCGTAAGCGGGTCGTTTTGCGTCCGAAGGGTTTTCAGCTAGCCGTGCGGTATTCCTTGTAGCCGGGGACCCAATCCTGCATGAGCTTCATGAAGGGCAGTTCGGCATCGAGCTGGGCGCAGATGCCGATGGATCCGCCCAGTACCCGGAAGATCATCACGTGCTCGGCCGGAAGTTGCAGGGCGCGAGCGGTTTTCAGCATCTCCTGATTGGAGATATCGGTGGCCTTGCCCGCCACGCGCTGCATCCACTTACGGGTGAAGTGGAAGGTTTCGGTCTTGATGGGATCGGTGAACGGACGCAGGTAGTCCTGAATCTCCTGGTGCGTAACCTTTTTGCCGGGAATGACCCAGCCATTGGTGGTCATCAGCTCGGTCAGTTCGTCGAAGCGCTCCTCGACCGCGAGCGCCACCATCTGGCCAAGCTCCGGCGGGAAGCCATTGGGCAGCGGGGCGCAGGCGCCGTAATCGATCACGGCGAGGCGGCCGTCCGGCATGACCATGAAATTGCCGGGATGCGGATCGGCGTGCAGCAGGCCCGCGATCGCCGGTGAGCTGAAATGGAATTCGCCCATCTGCGCGGCGACCCGATTGCGCAGTTCGACGGTGCCCGCCGGATCGGCCATACCGTCGGCGATGACCTTGGAGACCGGGGTCGCGTTATCCAGCCATTCGGTGACGATCACCTTGGGCGCGCTGGCCACCACCTTGGGCACCAGGAAACGCGCGTGCCCGTCGAAGGCCTTGGCGAACTGGCGCTGATGGCCGCCCTCGATGCGGTAGTCGAGTTCTTCCTCGGTGCGCTCGCTGATCTCGGCCAGCACCGGTTTGACGTCCGCGCCCGGAATGAGCGCGCCCATCATGCCAGCCATGCGATTGAGCGTTTTGAGATCCGCGCGCAGCGCCTCGTCCGCCCCCGGATACTGCACCTTCACCGCGACGACGCGCCCGTCCGACCAGACGGCCTTGTGCACCTGGCCGATACTGGCCGACGCGGTCGGCTCATCGTCGAATTCCTTGAAGCGTTGCCGCCAGCCGGTGCCCAACTGCTGATCGAGCTGCCGGTGCACGGCGGCGGTCGGCATGGGCGGCGCGGCGGCCTGCAATTTGGTGAGAGCCTCGCGGTAGTGCTCACCGAATTCCTCGGGTACCGCCGCCTCGAAGACGGACAGCGCCTGCCCGAACTTCATCGCCCCGCCCTTGAGCTCACCCAGTACCGCGAACAATTGTTCGGCGGCCTTCTGGTTCAGCTCGGCATTGATCTCGGTCTTATCGCCCCCGGCCAGTTTGCGGCCGAAACCCACGGCCGCCCGCCCTGCGATGCCCAGTGGGATCTTCGCCAACTTGGCATTGCGGGAAGAGCGCTTGCTCACAATCTCTGACACGTTCCCATCATGCCGATGTCCCAGACGGTTCGCCATGGGAATCGGATGTAATCGCGGGTCCAGGGCTTTAGTGGTATCGGTCACAGCAACTCCGATTCGCTATCACGGGCAGCCGTGGGATCGGTGATGTCCGAATCGATTTCGCCGTTCGCGGGTGCGGCGGCGGCATCCGGATGGCCGTGCGCGGTGTCCAGGCAACCGCAGAGCGGATGGGCGGGCCAGTGCCGGGAATCCAGATGCGGGCGATCGAGATGCAATTCGAGGGTGGCATTCAGGGTGGCCGGTGCGAATTCGGCATCGCCGTGCGCGATGGTGTCGATCTCGTGCAGTGCGAGCGCCGCCGCTGCCGCGATACTCGCCGGGGTGGCCTGTCCGGCCCGGCCCAGCAATTGCGCGCTCAAATGCGGCCACTCCGGTTCCAGATCGCAGCGCAGTAGATCCGCGCAGCGCAGGCAACTGGATTCACCCGGCAGTACGAGTGGTCCGATCACCCCGTGCCCATCGCGAATTCGCACCTGCAGATGCGGAATCCGCTGCCGCATCAACTCGGCCACCAGTGCGGGATCCGGGACCAGGGCATCGGCCAGCACCACCAGATCGGGCCGTTCCAATCGCGCGCCCGGCGCGTGCCCGGGAAAGGAATGACTGGCCCGCAACCCGATTCGGCCCAGCCCCTCCAGCAATGCGTCCGAGAGCGGCCCGCGCCCATGCACCCGCACCCGCCGCAACCGCGACGGCGTTTCCGCGTCGATCAATAGTCCGGCGTCGGCCAAGCTATCCAATAGCGCCGATGTGGATTCCCCGGAAAACCCCAATGCCCGTGCTTTACAGAGAATCTCGTCCTCCGGTCGCACCCCGTCCAGCAGCCGCAACAGCGCGGGCACCGCCTCGACCGGCCCCACCGGTCGCAGCAGCACCGCTTCCCCCGGAGTCCACCCCAACTGCACCAGCCCATTACGGCGCAGCAGCACCGTGACTCGCGGATCCAGCATCGGCCCATAAGTACGCGCAAGCGTGGTCATGCCCCAACCCTGCCCGCCCCCGAAACGGCGATAACCCGCGAAAACGCCTAACTACCAGCGCTTTCGAGGGTTATCCACAACTTCACGAAACGAGATCGAGCCTCGCCGGGGTTGGCTGAGGAGCTCAGGAGGCGGGCTTACCGCCCTCTCCTTCATCGTCGGTCGGCTGCTCCGGCTTGGTGGTGTCCACCGGCTTGTCCCCGCGCTCGGCGGCTTCCTTGGCGGCCCGCTCCCGCGCCTCGGTCTCCGCCAGCTGCGCCAGCGGATCGTCGAAAGCCGTTGTGCCGCCGCCGAGTACCGAATCGATGAAGCCCGCGGGGGCGTCCAGATCCGAGGAGTCCGGGAGCAGATCCGGATGCGCCCAGATGCCGTCGCGCTGTTCGATGCCCGCGTCGGTGGTGAGCCGCCGCCACAGCGTGGCCGCTTCGCGCACCTTGCGCGGGCGCAGTTCCAGGCCGACCAGGGTGGCGAAGGTCTGCTCCGCCGGTCCGCCGGTGGCACGGCGGCGGCGCAGGGTCTCCGCGAGCGCGCCCGCACCCGGCAGCCGATCGCCGACGGCATCGGTGACCACGGTCTCGACCCAGCCCTCGATCAGCGCGAGCAGGGTTTCCAGCCGATCCAGCGCGGCCTGCTGCTCCGGGGTGGTCTGCGGTTCGAAGGTGCCCTGTGCGAGCAGTTCCTCCAGCTTGGACGGGTCCTGGGCCAGGGTCATCGGATCGAGTCCGGCCGCGGCCTGTTCAATGGCCGAGAAATCCATCTTGATGCCGCGCGCGTAATCCTCGACCGCGCCCAGCACCTGCTGGCGCAGCCACGGCACATGCGCGAACAGTCGCTGATGCGCGACCTCGCGGGCGGCCAGGTAGACCAGGATCTCGCTCTCGGGCTGTTCCAGTCCGGCGCTGAATTCGGAGATGGCCGCGGGCAGCAGCGCCGCGGTGCCGGCCGGGCCGAGCGGCAGGCCGATATCGGTGGAGGTCAGCACCTCCTTGGCGAGCTGGCCGAGCGCGGAACCCAGCTGCGAACCGAAGGCGAGCCCGCCCATCTGCCCGAGCATGCCCATCATGGGCGCGGCGAATTCCTTGGCCTCGGCGGGCAGGGTCGCGGTCCACATGCCCGAAACCTGTTCGGCCACCGGATCACACAGCCGCTTCCAGGTCGGCAGCGTCTCCTCGATCCAGTCGTTGGCGGTCCAGGCCACGGTCTTGGTCGCGCCCGCGGGCAGCGTGGTGACCGGGTCCAGCCAGAGTTCGGCCAGATGCGAGGCATCGGCGACCGCGCGCTGCGCGCCCTCGGTCACCGGGGTGACGCTGGAGCCGAGCTGCTGGCGAGCCAGCCGCTTGGCGAGGTCGTAATTGACCGGACCGGATTGCGCGCCCGGCTGGCCCATGGTGCTGAACATCTGACCCAGCTGACTGAGCATCTGGCCGAGTTGCGAGGGATCGAATCCGCCGCCGCCCGGACCACCGAATCCGAACGGGTTGTTCGCACCGGAACCGCTGGACTCGTCGCCGGGCTTGCGCTCCGGGTCGTCGTCGCGATTCGAGAATCCGAACGGCATATCACTCATGGCTTCTACGGTACTGGAGCCTCCGATGGGGCGAACCGCCGAGCGGAACGCGGCAATCGGGGGCATCACCAGTACCCTTGGCCGCGTGAACCGTCGGATATTCACCCTGCTCGCCGCCCTGATCCCCATTTTGGTGCTGGGAATCATCGGCAGTGTCGTCACCGTCCCGTTCGTGGCACTCGGACCTGGGCCGACATTCAACACGCTGGGCGAAGTGAATGGAAAACAGGTCGTTGAGGTGCGGGGAGCCGCGGTCGATCCGACCGCGGGCAATCTGAATATGACCACGGTCTCCGTTCGCGATCAGCTGAATATCTTCGAGGCATTCGGGCTGTGGCTCGATGGTCAGCACGGTCTGGTGCCGCGTGCCGAGGTGTATCCGCCCGGAGTGTCGCGTGACGAGATAGACAAATCGAATCAACAGGACTTCAAGGATTCCGAAGACAATGCGGAATTGGCGGCCCTGCATTATCTGAAGATGCCGACCGTGGTGCGACTGCGCGCGGTCACCGAGGACGGGCCCGCGAAGGATGTGCTGCGCAAGGGCGATGAATTGGTGAGCGTCGACGGCAAACCCATCGCCTCGTCCAAGGATGTGGTGGCGGCGGTGTCCGCGGCCAAACCCGGCAGCGCCATTCCGGTGGTGTTCCGCCGCGACGGCGCCGAGCAGCGCGCCGAGATCACCCTGGGCGCGCGCCCCGACGATTCCGCCAAGGGCTACCTCGGCATCACACCGGGCGAATTCGCCAGCGGCCCCATCCAGGTCGACTTCAACCTGGCCGAAATCGGCGGTCCCTCCGCCGGTCTCATGTTCACCCTGGCGCTCATCGACAAGCTCACCCCGGGCGAGCTCAGCGGCAATAAATTCGTCGCGGGCACCGGCACCATCGACCCGGACGGCAAGGTCGGCCCGATCGGCGGCATCCAGTACAAGATGATCGCCGCCCACGAGGCAGGCGCCCAGACCTTCCTGGTCCCCGCCGCCAACTGCAACGAGGCCGCCCAGCGCACCCCCGACGGCCTGCGCCTGGTCAAGGTGGAAAACCTCGCGGGCGCGGTGCAGGCACTGGACGACATCAACGCGGGCAAGGAAACCCCCAGCTGCAGCTAGCGCTGCAATCCCCGATATGCGCCGTGCCCCACTGCCATCAGGCAGTGGGGCACGAATTGCTTTCAGCCCTCGGGCTACTCGGCCCGGGCGCTCAGTCCTCGGGCTCGTTGTCGAGCGTCTGTCTGACCGCCTCGACCAGGTTCGGAGCCAGGTTGGGGGCGGTGCGCAGGTCGAGGTCGCCGAAGGGGTCCTCCTCGTCCTCGGCGGGGCGGACCTGGAGCAGCGACAGTGCGGTGCCGTCACGCAGGACGCCTACGAACAACCGCGCGTCGCGGCGCTCGGGATGCGAGACCGCGGCCTGCCGGGCGGCCGAGTCGGCGGCGTCCGGATCGGCGAGCAGCGGTTCGATCGCGTCATCGAGGGTCTGCTCGGCATCGGGCGGCAGCACCACGATCTGCTGCACGAGCACGCAGCCCTCGACGGCGAGCGGCCAACTGGTGGTGGCCAGGAATTCGTCGAGCGCGCGCGGATGGTCGCCGTTGATGTCCTCCGGAAACGGCTCCTGCGCAATGGGAGTCAGGGCGTCCTTCTCGTCCACCTGATCCATCAGCGAGGGCTCGGCGGCGACCAGGTCCACCGTCGGTACCAGGGCGAACATTTGCGGGGGACGGTCCCAGCCCTCGCCGTCGACATACTCGGCGACTTCACGGATGCACCGGTACAGGGCGGACGCGGCCCACTGCTCAGGGTTCACCCCGCAATCCTCGCATCGAGATCTCGCGCTCTCGAGCCCGGGTGTTGGGCCGGATCCCGGGCGATTTACGTAGAGTGGGGCGCGAACGGTCCCCTGGGACCAACTCGCATCATCGGACTGCGGTGCACCGCCTGGTTTTTCCGGGCGGGCCTGCCGGACCCTGGGAGAGTGGCATCGTGGGCATGCGCCCCCCGACTGGCTTACCTTCGCTGTCACGCCGCAGCCGGATATTGCTGGTGACAGCACTGGCCCTGGCGGCATTGTTATTGGTCGGGCCGCGGCTCACCGACGCCTATACGAACTGGTTGTGGTTCGGCGAGGTCGGTTTCCGCGGTGTGTACCACCGGGTCCTGTTGACCCGCTTCCTACTGTTCCTGGTCGTCGCGCTGGTTGTCGGCGCGATCATCTGGCTGGCGCTGCTGCTGGCGTACCGTTCGCGACCGGTGTTCGTACCGGTCTCGGGGCCGGGCGATCCGATCGCGCGCTACCGCACCACCGTCATGAGCCGACTTCGGCTGTTCGGCATCGGGATTCCGCTGCTGATCGGTGTGCTGTCGGGTCTGGTGGCGCAATCGAGCTGGGCCACGGTGCAGTTGTTCCTGCACGGCGGCAAGTTCGGTGTGCAGGATCCGCAGTTCCATCTGGACATCGGGTTCTACACCTTCGATCTGCCGTTCTATCGGATGGTGCTGAACTGGCTGTTCGTCGCCGTGGTGATCGCGTTCTTCGCGAATCTGGTGACGCACTACGTGTTCGGCGGGCTGCGGCTGGCGGGTCGCGAGGGCACGCTGAGCACCGCCGCGCGCGTGCAGCTGGCGATTCTGGCCGGACTGTTCGTGCTGCTCAAGGCGATCGCGTACTGGTTCGACCGGTACGCGCTGCTGTCGAGCACGCGTAAGGAGCCGACCTTCACCGGTGGTTCTTACACCGATATCAACGCGGTGCTGCCCGCCAAGCTGATCCTGCTGTCCATCGCGGTGATCTGCGCGATCGCGTTCTTCGCCGGAGTCGTGCTGCGCGACTTGCGGATTCCGGCCATGGCGGCGGCGCTGCTGGTGCTGTCCTCGGTACTGGTCGGCGCGGTGTGGCCCCTGCTGGTCGAGCAGTTCTCGGTGCGCCCGAACGCGGCCACCAAGGAGAGCGCGTATATCGAACGCAATATCGAGGCCACGCGCGATGCGTACGGGCTCACACCGGACAAGGTCGAATACACCAATTACAAGGGTGAGGCGACCACCGATCCGGTGACCAAACAGCCGGTCATGGTGCCGTCCGATCAGGCGACCATCAAGAACATCCGGCTGCTGGATCCGAACCTGTTGACGCAGACCTTCATTCAGCGCAATCAGCAGTTGCAGAACTTCTACGGTTTCCCGGATCCGCTGGATATCGATCGCTACACCATCAACGGTGAGATGAGCGATTACATCGTGGCGGCCCGAGAGTTGCAGCCGCAGAACCTGTCCGGCAACCAGACCGACTGGATCAACAAGCACACGGTCTACACGCACGGCAATGGTTTCGTCGCATCCCCGGCGAATCGGGTGAATCAGGCTCCGCCGAAGGACACCCAGCAGGCGCAGCAGTCCGCGGGCAGTGATTCCGGCGGCGGCTACGGCTATCCGGTGTTCAATGTCGGTGATCTGTCCACGGTGAGTGACCTGTTCACGCCCAAGGACAAGCAGGCCATCAAGCTGGATCAGCCGCGCATCTACTACGGCGAGCTGATCTCCAAGGGCGATTCCGATTACGCCATCGTGGGCGGCAACAATCAGGCCCCGCGCGAATACGACACCCCCACCGATCAGTACACGTACTCCGGTTCGGGTGGCGTCTCGATCGGCAACTGGTTCAACCGGTTCGCGTTCGCGGCCAAGTACGCCGAGCGGAACATCCTGTTCTCCGGTGCGATCGGCTCGGATTCGAAGATCATCTTCAATCGCAATCCGCGTGATCGCGTCACCCAGGTCGCGCCGTGGCTGACCGCCGACGGTGATGTGTACCCGGCCGTGGTGGACGGGCGCATGCTCTGGATCGTGGACGCCTACACCACACTCGACAATTACCCGTACGCCCAGCGCACCTCGCTGGACGGGGTGGTCGAGGACAGCATCGATCAGACCACCGGCCGGCTGCTGCCGCGCAAGGAGGTCTCGTACATCCGCAACTCGGTGAAGGCGACCGTCGACGCGTACGACGGCACCGTCACCCTGTACCAGGTGGACAAGACCGATCCGGTCCTCAAGGCGTGGAGCGGGGTGTTCCCGAACGCGGTGAAGCCGGAGAGCGCGATCAGTCCGGATCTGCGGGCGCACTTCCGGTATCCGGAGGATCTGTTCAAGGTGCAGCGCGAGATGCTCGCCAAGTACCACGTGGATGATCCGCGCGAGTTCTTCACCAATAACGCCTTCTGGTCTGTGCCGAACGATCCGACGCAGGAGGGTGCGGCCAGCGGTGCGCATCAACCGCCGTACTACGTGCTGGTGGGCGATCCGAAGACGAATAAGCCGACCTTCAACCTGACCAGCGTCATGGTCGGGTACAAGCGAAACTTCTTGTCCGCCTACATCCAGGCGCATTCGGATCCCGAGAACTACGGCAAACTGACCGTTTTGAAGTTGCCACCGGATTCACAGACGCCGGGGCCGGGCCAGACACAGACGTCCATGACGACGAACGATCAAGTGTCCAGGGACCGGAACCTGCTGACCGGCGGCAATGTCAACAAGATCAAATACGGCAATCTGCTGACGCTGCCCGTCGGTGACGGCGGCATCCTGTACGTCGAACCCTGGTATCTGGAACGCAATGCGGGCGGCCCGAATACACCGTCCTTCCCGCAGCTGGTGAAGGTGCTGGCCAGCTATCGGGACAAGGTCGGCTACGGCTCGACGGTCAAGGAAGCGCTCGAACAGGTGCTCCCGGGTACCGGCAGCGCCGCCACCGACCAGCCCAACCAGGCCTCCCCACCCCCGAACCAGGGGACAACTCCGCCCAATCAGGGGACGGTGACCCCACCGGCGGCCAATAAGGACGCCGCGGTCAAACAACTCGACGATGCGCTGCGCGCGGTCCAGGACGCCCAGAAGTCCGGCGACCTCGGCCAACTCGGCAAGGCATTGGAACAGTTGCAGACAGCGGTGAACGCCTACCAGAAGGCAGGCAACTGACCCACTGACCGCTGACTGAAAACTG
>NZ_JBHJXS010000020.1:0-155537 GCF_042269265.1 Nocardia sp. NPDC056000
ACCCCGAAGGGCCTTACCGCTCGACTTGCATGTGTTAAGCACGCCGCCAGCGTTCGTCCTGAGCCAGGATCAAACTCTCCGTTGAAGACTCTCAATCCCTGTCCGAAGACAGTAATTGGAAGAATTAACCAGAGTCCGAAAACCTTGGCAAAATCAAACGCCAGCAAAAGTATTTGCTGACTAAATGTCCGAACCAATCCACACGGGGGTGTGGAAGGCCGGAACCAATAAATTATTGGCACTGACATTCATCGACACACTATTGAGTTCTCAAAGAACACACGCACACAGAACTTCGCGGGCTCTTTGTCCCGGTCAGTCTCTGAGGCAACTTTTACAGCTTAGCTCTTACATCGCAGCAGAACCAAATCCGCTGGTCAGTGGAGCTAGTGTGACTGTCAGGCGCTCCTCGTACAACCTCGTTTCCCAGGCCCTTGGGGCTCCGGGTCGGTGTCCGTGTCGCTCTGACCTGGAATAAGTTACGTGTCGCTACGAACGAAGTCAAATCGGCTGGTCAGAGGCTTGAACCGGGCAATCCGAACGAATGGTCTTACCGATGCGCGGCCGAAGCGCACCCTTGTTCGTGTGTACGTCTGCGATTGGTCGATAACGAGCGGTGTCATCGGCGAGTTCGCGGAGCGAATACATCGCGAGGGTGAGGCGCAGTGGCGAGTCAGCTGGCTGCCCGGACGACTGCTCACCCGGGAACAGGCGCTCGCCGCCATCGAATTGGTGGAACTGCTCTACGACACCACCCGCGCGGATGACGCTGACGCCCGCACCGGGATCGCGGCGGCCGCCACCCTGCTCGGCATCCGGCCCATCGACGCCGCGGCCGCACTCTCCGAACGACATCCCGGACGATGACTCCCCCGGCAACGCCGAAGGCCGGCTCACCCAGTGGGTGAACCGGCCTTCGTGGAAACGCGAAAATCAGATCAGCTGAGATCAGTTCGCGTTACCCGTGCACTTGGAGACGACCAGGATGCCCTGGCTGCCCGCGGAACTCATCGTGCCCGGGCGAGTAGCGCCCGCGATCGCCTGACGCTCGGCTTCGAAGCGGGTCGGCGCGGTGCCCCAGAAGTAGCGCGCGTTCGAACCGGAGGTCTTGGCGACGGCGCCGCAACCGTCCTTGAAACGCACCGCGATGTGGCAGTACGTGGAATCGCCGCAGTCGCTGAGCGCGTCGCGGTCCGCCTCTTCCCAGTTCGGGTAGTTGTAGGCGGCGTGCCAGTCCTCGGTGTCATCGGTGTACTCGAGGATGGCGATCGAACCGTAGAGGCTGCCGTCCGGGCCAGCCTCGGCGTTGGCGGACCCAGCGCCAACCATGGCTCCGGCCAGCGTCGCGACGGCGGCCAGGCCCAGGGCAACCTTGCCCATTGCAAACATTCAGTACTCCCCATCAGAAACGGCCTCATTTGCAAGACCGGATCTGATCTTGACCGCTCGTATCATGAAAAGTCCAGCGGAATCTCATTCCCAGGGAACTCATCGGGAATTCAGAGAAAGCTCGAGTGCACCGATTAGTTTCGGCGGGGTCGGACGTCAGTACCGATGTTCCCAGTTCGAGCACAGAAAAGAGCAGCCCATGAGCACCGACCTCGCCCTCACCCACGTCTCACTGCTGGTCGACGACCAGGACAAGGCCCTCGAGTTCTACCGCGATGTCATCGGCCTCGAAGTCCGGCAGGACATGGCGTTCCCCGGCGGCCGCTGGCTCACCGTCGGCCCCGCCGCCCAGCCCACCATCGAATTCATCATCGAGAACCCGGCGATGAACCCCACCCCCGAAGCGTCGGCGGCCGCCGCGGCCCGGCTCGCCAGCGGTGCGCAGGGCACCCTGATCTTCCGCGTCGAGGATGTCACCGCACTGTTCAACCAACTCCAGGAAGCGGGCGTCCGGGTCGACCAGCCCCTCATCGACCAGCCGTACGGCATGCGCGACTGCGGCTTCCTCGACCCGTGGGGCAACCACCTGCGGTTCTCCCAGGTGCTCTGAAACTCATCCCAGAACTCAATACTGTTGCCCTGCAATGCCTTACAACGGGCATCAATCGAGAGCGGTGACCTTGCGTAACAGCAGGTCCCGCTCTCGGTCGTTCGCGCAGAGTTTCGCGGCCCGCTCGAGCTCATCGCGCGCCTCATCGGTGCGATCCAGGCGGATGAGCAGCTCACCGCGAACAGCCGGGAGCAGATGCGAATTCGGCAGCGCGTCGGCGGCCAGCAGTTCATCGACGATCGGCAGGGCCGCCGCCGGACCCTGCGCCATCGATACCGCCACCGCACGATTGAGATCGACGATCGGGGACGGTGTGAGCCTGCCGAGCGCCTCGTAGAGCAGCACTATGCGCTCCCAATTCGTGGCATCGACGGTCGGTGCGACGGCATGGCATTCGGCGATCGCGGCCTGCAAGCCATACGCGCCCAAACCCCGGCCGAGCTGACCGGCGCGCGCCAATGCGGCCCGGCCGCGGCGGATCGCGGCTCGATCCCAGCGGCGGCGATCCTGATCCTCCAGCAGCACCGGCTCACCATCTGGGCCGGTGCGGGCCGGAAAACGCGCCGCCGTCAATTCCAGCAGCGCCGAAAGACTGTGCGCCTCGGGCTCATTCGGCACCAGATGGGTCAGCACGCGCGCCAGCCGCCGCGCCTCACCGGCCAGATCGAAGCGGATCAGATCGCCGCCCGAACTGGCCGAGGAGCCCTCGGTGAAGATCAGGTAGACCACGCTCAGCACGGATCCGAGGCGTGCCGCCCGCTCGGCGGCGGGCGGCACCTCGAACGGAACCCGCGCCGCCCCGAGAGTTTTCTTCGCCCGGGTGATGCGGGCCTGCACGGTGGCGGTCGGAACCAGGAACGTCTTGGCGATCTCATCGCTGGTCAGACCGCCCACCACCCGCAGGGTGAGCGCCACCCGGGCCTCACGCGACAGCACCGGATGGCAGGAGATGAAGATCAGCGCCAGCACATCGTCGTCGATCTGGTCCGGATCCCACAGCACATCGGCATCCGTCGCCGGTTCGGCCGCGGTACCGCCCGATACGGCTTCGCCCTCACCCAGGTCACGGGCCAGCGCGGAGTACCGCTCATCGAGTGCGGACCTCCGGCGGAAACCGTCGATCGCGCGGCGGCGGCCGACGGTCAGCAACCAGGCCGCCGGATTGCGCGGCACTCCCTCGCGCGGCCAGGTCACCAGCGCTTCGGCCAGCGCCTCCTGCGCGAGATCCTCGGCCAGCGCGAAATCGCCGGTATAGCGCGCGAGCGCACCGACGATTCGCGCCGACTCGATCCGCCAGATGGCGGCGACGGCCTCACGGCCCGTGGCGGTGGGCTCGCGGCCTGCGGCGATGGCCTCGCGGCCGGCGGGATCGGTCATCAGTGGTGTCGCTCAGAGCTGACCGGTGGCCTCACGCCACTTGCGTTCCTTCTGAATCCACTCGTTGTCCTGCGGAAACTCATCGATGGTGGTGACCCGGCGAATCTCGGTCTTGAACCCCGGACCCGTCATCGGAGACCGCTTGGCCCATTCGATGGCCTCCTGCTTGGACGCCACATTCAGGATGTAGAAGCCGCCGAACAGTTCCTTGGTCTCGCCGTACGGACCGTCGGTGATCACCGGGGTTTCGGAGGAGAAGTCGATGACCACGCCCTCGGACGGATCGTCCAGGCCCTCGGCGGCGAGCAGTACGCCCGCGCGGATCATCTCGTCGTTGTAGGCGCCGACGCTGTTGATGACCTCGGTGAAATCGGCGGTCATCATGCTTCCCAGCGCTTCGTCGGTGGCCCGGAAAATCAGCATGTACTTCATGGCTCTGTACTCCTCAGGTCGACGGGTCCCGTTCGGACCCTTTCACCACAAGGTCGAATAGGGAAGGACGCGGATCGACACAGCCGGTGAAGTTTTTTCCACGAATTTTTTCGCCGGGCCCGTGACCCGGAAACGCCGGAAGCCGGCTCGCCCGCAGGCGAACCGGCTCCCAGTTCGAAAAGTGTTGCCGGAAGGCAGGACTCAGAAGTCCATGCCACCCATGCCACCGGTCGGGTCGCCCGCGGGGGCGGCCTTCTCCGGCTTGTCGGCGACAACGGCCTCGGTGGTGAGGAACAGCGCGGCGATGGACGCGGCGTTCTGCAGCGCCGAGCGGGTGACCTTGACCGGGTCGGCAACGCCGGCGGCCAGCAGGTCCTCGTACTCGTTGGTCGCGGCGTTCAGGCCGTGGCCGTCGGGCAGGTTGGTGACCTTCTCGGCGACGACGCCGGGCTCCAGGCCCGCGTTGAAGGCGATCTGCTTCAGCGGCGCGGACAGCGCGACGCGAACGATGTTCGCGCCGGTGGCCTCGTCACCGGTCAGCGACAGCTCGTCCAGAGCCGGAGCCGACTGCAGCAGGGCCACGCCACCACCGGCGACGATGCCCTCTTCGACGGCGGCCTTGGCGTTGCGCACGGCATCTTCGATGCGGTGCTTGCGCTCCTTGAGCTCGACCTCGGTGGCGGCACCGGCCTTGATGACCGCGACGCCGCCGGCCAGCTTGGCCAGCCGCTCCTGCAGCTTCTCACGGTCGTAATCCGAGTCCGAGTTCTCGATCTCGGTGCGGATCTGCGCCACGCGGCCCTTGATGGCCTCCGGGTCGCCCGCGCCCTCGACGATGGTGGTCTCGTCCTTGGTGATGACGACCTTGCGGGCCTGGCCCAGCAGCTCGATGCCGGCGGTCTCCAGGGAGAGGCCGACCTCTTCGCTGATGACCTCGCCACCGGTGAGGATGGCGATATCGGCCAGCATGGCCTTGCGACGGTCACCGAAGCCCGGCGCCTTGACGGCGATGGACTTGAAGGTGCCACGGATCTTGTTCACGACCAGGGTCGAAAGCGCTTCGCCCTCAACGTCTTCGGCGATGATCAGCAGCGGCTTGCCGGCCTGGATGACCTTCTCCAGCAGCGGCAGCAGGTCCTTGACGGTCGAGATCTTCGAACCGACGAGCAGGATGTAGGGATCCTCCAGGGAGGCTTCCTGACGCTCCGGGTCGGTGACGAAGTAACCCGAGATGTAGCCCTTGTCGAAGCGCATACCCTCGGTCAGCTCCAGCTGGAGCCCGAAGGTGTTGCTCTCCTCGACGGTGATGACACCTTCCTTGCCGACCTTGTCCATGGCCTCGGCGATGAGCTCACCGATGGACGAGTCGCCGGCCGAGATACCGGCGGTAGCGGCGATCTGCTCCTTGGTCTCGACCTCCTTGGCGGTGGCGAGGAGGCGAACGGTGACGGCCTCGACGGCCTTCTCGATGCCACGCTTCAGACCCAGCGGGTTCGCGCCGGCCGCGACATTGCGCAGGCCTTCGCGTACCAGCGCCTGGGCGAGCACGGTGGCGGTGGTGGTGCCGTCGCCAGCGACGTCGTCCGTCTTCTTGGCAACTTCCTTGACGAGCTCCGCGCCGATCTTCTCGTACGGATCCTCGAGCTCGATTTCCTTGGCGATGGAGACACCATCGTTGGTGATGGTGGGGGCGCCCCACTTCTTCTCCAGCACGACGTTGCGGCCCTTCGGGCCCAGCGTCACCTTGACAGCGTCGGCCAGGGCGTTCAGACCCCGCTCGAGACCGCGGCGAGCCTCTTCGTCGTACGCAATTGTCTTGGCCATTGCGTTGAGATCCTCCAGATCAGGGGATTGACACGATCTGGCCAGGCGCGGTGCCCGCGACGGACGACCTTGTTGGGCCTCACCGTCCCGACCTAGCACTCACAGGTCAGGAGTGCCAAAGCCATTTCTAGCACTCACACCCCTGGAGTGCAAGGTCGGGGAGGGCGCTGACGCCAGGTCCCGGGGGCTACGCCCCCAAACCCCCGGGAGGGGGATGGGAGATTCCGGGAGTGCGCTAGCGCACCAGACGGTCGTCGACCCGTAGGAGAAGGGCGATCAGGGCGTCGGTGCGGCGTTCCTCGGGGGTGCGCGGCTCGCCCTGATCGATGGTGACCAGTTCGGCGTCGTTCAGCAGGAGCTCGGCTTCGATGCGCATGATGGCCCGGACGAAGGCCGGGGCGATGTCCGGTGGGAGGTCGCCGTTGACGATGGTGCCGCCGTCAGGAGCGTCTTCCATGGAGACATAGGAGAGCGCGCGCACCAGATCGCTGCGCTTTTCCCCGGCAACCAGGTCGGAGATTTCCTCGTCCGCCATACCCACATGGTATCGGGCGTGGCCACTGGGACGGGTGAGGCGGGGTTTATTGCGAGTCTTCGGCCGGAACGGGCAGCGAGGCGAGCAGTTGCGCGAGGTCCTCGGACACGCCCTCCTTCTCCAGACCCAGACCGGACAACACGCCGCTACCGGCCTCCGTTTCGAGCAGCGCGAGCAGCAGATGCTCGGTGCCGACGTAGTTGTGGCCCAGGCGAAGTGCCTCGCGGAAGGTGAGTTCCAGAACCTTCTTGGCCTGAGAATCGAAGGGAATCAACGCCGGAATGGTGTCCGCGCTCGCGGGCAGGGCCGCGGTGGCCACCCGGCGGACGGCGTCGACGCTCACGCCCTTGCCCTGAATGACATGCACGGCAAGCGATTCCGGCTCGTGCAGCAGACCGAGCACGAGATGTTCGGGGGTGATCTCGGCATTGCTCGCATCGCGGGCTTCCTCCTGTGCACCGACCACGACCTTGCGGGCGCGCGGGGTGAAGCGAGCGAAACCGGCGCTCGGATCCATGGTCGCGGCGGCCGCGTCACCCGGATTCTTCGGGACGAAGCGCTTCTGCGCGGCCTGTTTGGTGACGCCCATGCTGCCGCCGATATCGGTCCAGGAGGCGCCGGAGCGGCGGGCCTGATCGACGAAATGGCCGATCAGATGATCGGCCAGATCACCGAGGTGTCCGGCGAGCACGACCGCGTCGGAGAGCTGTTCCAGGGCGTTGTCGGGGCGGGCTTTCTTGATGCCGTCGATCAGATCGTCGAGGCGGAAGGGATTCGTCATGCGTCAACTGTAGGTTGACCACGTAATGGTGGTCAACCTTTGGTTGACGAATATTTCGGCGAATTCAGGGCTTCGCCGCCATGCGGATCGCACCGTTGACGATCTGTTCCTTGACCCAGACCCCGGTCCGGCCGGTCAGCACCGTGCGGGCCGGGGAATCATCGGCGCGCACGAACTGGACGACCCCGTCGCGGCGACCCAGGCTGATGCACTGGAGGTGGTAGCGGAAACTCCACGGCGCGGGCGTCTTTCCGGCCAGGCGAGCGGTAAGCGCGGTGGCCGCGTACTTCCCGGTGGGCAGCGCGGTGGCGCACGCCATGCGCAGATCGCGCTCGGCGGGACCGGCGACCACCGCGGCATCGCCCGCGACGTAGATCTCCGGATGCGACCGGGAACGGAGTTCGGCGTCGACCAGCACCCGGCCACGGGCGTCCACCGCCAGGCCCGAATCCGCCGCGACCGCGGGGACCGCGAAACCCGTTGTCCAGAGCACTGTTTCGGCGGGCAGCTGGGTGCCGTCGACCAGTTCGAGACCGAACGCGGTGACCGCCGCGACCTTCGCACCGGAATGCACTCGCACGCCGAGCCGATCCAGCACCGCGCGAATGTGCTTGTGCGCCTTGGGTGAAAGCCAGGACCCCGGCTCCTCGGCGCTGACCAGCAGCACGTCCAGATCCGGGCGAGCCTCGGCCAATTCGGTGGCGGTCTCGATACCGGTGGAGCCGCCGCCGACCACCGCGATGCTGCCGGACAGGGCGGGGATGCGCGCCACATCCTCCGGGGTCGCGATCGGATAGGCGTATTCGGTGGCTCCGGGAACCGCGCTGGTATCGGCGTGACTGCCCAGGGCGTAGATGAGCGAGTCGTAGGACACCGACCAATCGCCCTGGAGGCGCACGACGCGCTCGGCGGTGTCGATGGTGCGCACCCTGGCCTGCACGAACTCGATACCTTTGCGCTCCAGCAGTTCTCCGAGATCCCAGCGGGCGATGTCCTGCCCGGTCAGCGCCTGATGCAGCCGCACCCGCTCCACCAGTTCCGGCCGCGCGTCGATGACGGTGACGCGCACGCCTTTCGCCTTCGCTGCCTGGCGTGCCGCCGACAAACCCGCGTATCCCGCGCCCAGGACGACGACTCGATGTGCTGTGGTCATGGGACCGACTCCTTCCGGCTGGACCGGCTCTCGCACCGGTTCCGACACCCTCTAGACCGGATAGGGGCGCGATCCCTGACAACCCCGGGGTGTGTGCCGCGTCACCGGGTGTGGATCCCGGGCCACAAGCACGCCGGGATGACGGGGTGCGCGGGGCGATGGGCCGACGCGGCGGTGTAGGTCAGGCGGTGCGGGAGGCGATGTGGTCGGCGCGCTGGAAGTAGGCCAGTTTGTCGGGGTTGACGACCAGGTGGAGGGCGGATACCTGGCCGTCGGCGAAATCGACGCCGACGACGCCGATGACGGCATCGCCGGTGCGGGCGACCAGGGCGGGCGCGCCGTTGACATCCTCGGCGGTGAGGGACAGTCCCGGGAAATCGCGGGAGAGCAGGCCGACCAGGTAGCGGGCCACCCGGCTCGCCCCGACCACCGCGCGGCGGGCCGCGTTGATCTTGTCCCCGCCGTCCGCGACCGAGACGATATCCGCGGTGAACATCGCTTCCAGCGCCCCCACATCACCGGATTGCGCTGCGGTCAGGAACTTTTCGATGAGGGCGTAGGCGTGCGCGGGCGCCGGGTCGAAGCGGGTGCGGTCCTCGCGCACGCGCTGGGCGGCACGGCGGTACAGCTGCTGGGAGTTGGCCTCGGACAGCTCCAGCATGTCGGCGATCTCGCGATGCGCGTACCCGAACGCCTCCCGCAGTACGAAGACCGCGCGCTCGGCGGGCGTGAGGCGTTCGAGCAGCGTGAGAAAGGCCAGCGAGACCAGTTCGCGCTGCTCCACCGATTCCAACGGGCCGAGTTCGCCCGCACCGGTCGCCACCGGTTCCGGAAGCCACGAGCCGACATAGGTTTCGCGGCGAGCGCGGGCCGAATCCAGGGCATTACGGCAGATATTCACCAGGATGGTGGTCAACCATGCTTCGGGGGAACGGATTTCGGCGTTGGCACTGCCCGCCCAGCGCAGATAGGTCTCCTGGACGGCGTCCTCGGCCTCGCTCGCAGAGCCGAGCATGCGGTACGCGAGCGCGAACAGGCGCGGCCGGTGCCGCTCGAACTCCACCACTGCACCGGCGTCCATGGGTTCACCTGTCCTCGCCCAACCTGATTGGACTTGGACATTACGCCCTGCGCTATTTCGCCGCCCCGATGGCGTTGGCGACGGGGGTATCGGTGTAGGCCGAGGCCAGGCAGGCGAGTTTGGCGGTGCCGAGGGCGACATTGGGGCTGCCGTCGAATTTGGAACCCGGGTTGGCGGCCAGCACCTGCTGGATGACCTGCTTCTCGGTGTCGCCGTCCAGGTTCCGGAATTCGCCGCAGGTGGTCTTCGCACCGTTGGGTGCGGTGGTCTGTTTGACCGCGGCGGTGCTCGCGGGAGCCGCGGTGGGCGGCTCGACCGGGGCGGCGGCGGGGGTGGAGGCTATCGGGGCGGCGGATTTGACCGCGGCGGAGGTGGACGTTTCCTTGCGTAGCTCGCTCGCATCGGTGGACTTGTCCGATCCACACCCGGTGAGGCCCAGTACCAGCGCGCCCGCGGCGAGGGCGACGATCGCAATCTGTTTCATAACCCTTTTCCGAGACCGTTCGCGCACCGGTCCGGCCCGGCGCTCGCAGCAGAGTACCCGGACACGGCGGGGCGGCGCACCGGGGTGCGAGGCAATCCGGCAGTGCCGGCCATAGCCGTCACGTATCGTCATTACGAGGCGAAATGAGACGAATTACCTTCAACCAGAGGAGGTCTCATGCCCGCACCGAAAACCCCCATCATCTTCGTGCACGGTCTGTGGATGCATAGCGACAGCTGGACCCCGTGGCTCGAATACTTCGACCGCGCGGGATTCGCGACCGTCGCACCCGGCTGGCCCGGCGACGGACCCGATCCCGGCAGCACCCGCGCGAATCCGGACGCGATCGCGAATCGCGGCATCGCGGAGATCACCGACCAGTACGCGAAATACATCGCCGACCTGCCCGCGCCTCCCATCGTGATCGGCCATTCCTTCGGCGGCCTGATCGCGCAGCGACTACTGGCACAGGGCAGCGCCATCGGCTGCGTCGCCATCGCACCGGCGCAGTTCAAGGGCGTCTACGCGTTGCCGCCCGCCCAATTGCGCAGTGCCGGGCCGATTCTCGCGCAGCCGTGGCTGCGGTCCAAGACCTGGTCGCATACCGCGGACAGTTACCACCGCTTCTTCGCGAATTCGGTGCCGCGCGCGGAATCCGATCAGCTGTTCGCGCAGTACGCGATTCCGGCTCCGGTGAAACCGCTGTTCCAGGCGGCGCTGGCGAATGTGAGCCCGAAATCCGAGGCGACCGTGGACGTGCTCGCCCCGCGCGGGCCACTGCTGCTGATCGCGGGCACCGAGGACCGCACCGTTCCGGCGGCCATCGTGCAGTCGGAATACACACTGCAGCAGAAGAATTCGGGTATCACCGAGTTCAAACTGCTGGAGGGGCGGTGTCACTCGATGGCCGCGGATCACGGCTGGCATTCGGTCGCTGATCTGGCGCTGGAGTTCCTGTCCGACCAGAAGCTCGCGCCCCAGGAATGAGTCGCACGCTTCAGTAATGAGCAAAGCCCCTGGGAGACAGTGTCTCCCAGGGGCTTTCACACGCCGTCGAGCAGAGCGGATCGCTCAGTTCAGGTGGCTCTGCCAATCCGCGGGCACCCGCTCGCGCGGGCCGGGGACCGTCTGCGTGGCCGGATGATGGTGCGGCGCGGCCAATTCCGGCCCGTCACCGTACATATCCTCGGTCTGATAGTTGTAGAACCAGGTCTCACCGGGCTCATAGCTCTGCGCGAACGGATGTCCGCTGCTCGCGGCGTGCTTGGAGGCGTGCTGCGACGGTGAACTGTCACAGCAGCCCACATGCCCGCACTGCGCGCAGCGGCGCAGGTGCAGCCACCAGCCCGCATTGGCGTCGCATTCCACGCATCCGGCGCCGCTCGGGGGCACACCGGGATCGATGCCCTCGATCTCCGCCGACTTGTCCGACATCATTGGCCTCCTGTATCAGCTTGCCGGGCTTGCTGTTTCGATGTTCTCAGGTGCGACCGCATCCGATGAGCCTTCCAGCGGCAGGCGCACGATGAACCGGGTATCGCCCGGTTCGGATTCCACCCGGATATCGCCGTGATGCTTGTTCACCACGATGCGGAAGGAGATGTCCAGGCCCAGGCCGGTGCCCTCGCCGACCGGCTTGGTGGTGAAGAACGGTTCGAAGATGCGGGTGCGGATCTCCAGCGGCACACCCGGCCCGGTGTCGCCGATTTCCACTGCGGCGCAGTCACCTTCACGATAGGTGCGAATGGTGAGCGTGCCCCGCCCGGCCATCGCCGAGATGGCGTTGTCGATCAGGTTGGTCCACACCTGATTCAGTTCCGCGGCGTAGCAGGGCACCGCGGGCAAAGCGTGGTCGTACTCCTTGACCACCTGGATATCGTCACCGATCTTGCGGCCCAGCATGACCAGCGTGCTGTCCAGCAGTTCGTGGATGTCGACGACCTGGAAGGGCGCGCGATCCATCTGCGAATACTGCTTCGCCGCGTTCACCAGCGTGGAGATGCGGGTGGTGGAATCCGCGATCTCGTTCATGAGCAGTTCGGTCTCGACGGTGTAGTTGAGCCAGCGGATCGCGCCCTCGAACACCGCGCCCTCACAACCGGTGAGCGTGCCGTGCACCTTCTCCAGCCAGTCGATATCGAATCCGGCCTGTACGAAGGTCGGCGCGATATCCCAGCCGTTGCGGATATCGTGCGCTTCGAGCCAATCGCCGAGTTCGTCCTCGCGATCGGCCGCCTCCATGGGCGTGAGGGTGGGAGCCTTGGCCACCTGCGCGGCGGCCTCCTCCTGCAATCCGGCCAGCGCGTCCATGGTCGCGGAGTCGAACTTGCCCTGCGACATCATCTTCAGCTTGTGCCGCATTCCGGCCACGCGTTCGCGCAGGGCGGACGTGGCGCGCACCGCGGCGGCGGCCGGATTGTTCAGCTCGTGCGTCAGGCCCGCCGAGAGTGAGCCCAGCGCGAGCAGCCGCTCGCGCTGGCCGATGCGCTCATTGGCATTGCGATTGCCGAAGAAGACGCCCTCCAGCAGATGCACCGCCATCGGGAACCATTCCTGCATCATCTTCGAGAAGACGCCCGCGTCCAGCACGAAGAATTTGGACGGCTTGGTGACGTAGAACGATCCGGCGTAGTGCTGGTCGACCTTATCGCCCATATACGCGGTCCACGCGCCCGAATAGGACCCGTGATGATCGGTGCGGACGAGTTCGATCTCCTCGCCGCCCGACATCTTGGTCAGCCGGACCTCGCCCTCCATGAGCACGTAGAAGCAGGTGCCCGGATCACCTTCGCGGTACACCAGACCGGGTTCGAAGCGTTCGACGCGGCCGTCCTTGCAGAGCCAGGCCAGCTGTTCGTCGTTCAGCTTCTCGAACAGGAATAGGTCCCGCAGTTCCTCGGGATCACAGATCAATGACTGTCCCACGGTTCAACTCCTACTGTTTCGCGATCCAGCGGTGCACCAGCATGACGGCCATCGCGCCCTCACCCACGGCCGATGCCACTCGCTTCGCCGATTCCGACCGTACGTCGCCCGCCACGAAAACTCCGGGAACGCTGGTCTCCAGATGTTGCGGCGACCTGGTCAGCTCCCAGCCCGCGGGCTTGTTGCCGTCGATCATGAGATCGGGTCCGGCGAGCACGTAGCCTTTGTCGTCGCGATGCACCACGCCGTCCAGCCATTCGGTTTCCGGCGCGGCGCCGATGAACAGGAACAAACGCTCGGCGTCGACCTTTTCTTCCACGCCCGTGGCGTTATCGCGCAGCACCAGGCGTTCGAGGTGATCGTCACCGTCGGCGGAGACGACCTCGGTGCGCGCGTGCACCTTGATATTCGGAATCTGCTCGATCTGCTGAATCAGGTAGTGCGACATGGAATCCACCAGGGATTCCGCGCGCACCAGAATGTGCACGGTGCGCGCGTGCCGGGACATGTAGACCGCCGCCTGCCCGGCCGAATTCGCGCCGCCGACGATGTAGATGTCCCGATCGGTGCAATCGGACGCCTCGGTCATGGCCGAGCCGTAGTAGACGCCGCGACCGGTGAAATCATCAACGCCGGGAGCGGGGTGATGCCGGTAGTTGACGCCGGTGGCGATGAGCACGCTGTGCGCGGAGATGCTGCCGCCGTCGGCGAATTTCACCACTCGCGCCGAACCGCACGGTTCCAGCGAGACCACTTCGCGCGCGGTGATGAGTTCGGCCCCGAATTTCACGGCCTGCCGCCGGGCGCGATCCGCGAGCTGTGCGCCGGAGAGCCCGTCCGGGAAGCCGAGGTAGTTCTCGATGCGCGAACTCTGGCCTGCCTGGCCGCCGGTGGCGGTGCGTTCCACCAGCACCGTGCGCAGGCCCTCGGACGCGCCGTACACGGCCGCGCCCAGTCCGGCGGGTCCGCCGCCGACCACGATGAGGTCGTAGAACTCGTCGACGGGGGCGATATTCAGTCCGACCGCCTCGGCCAGCTGCGCGTCGGTGGGCGTGCGCAGTACCTCGCCGCCCTGGTTGATGATCACCGGGCAGTCGTCCTCGGTGGCATCGGCGGCGGTGAGCAGGCGTGCGCCCTCGGGCTCGTCGACCTGGTACCAGCGGTAGGGCAACTGGTTGCGCGCCAAGAACTCCCGCACCTCGGAGCAGCGGGCCGACCAGCGGTGCCCGACCACCTTGGTCTCGGTGACGGGCTTGTGGTCATCGCTGCGCCAGGCGTCGAGCAGCGCGTCGATGACCGGGTAGAGCTTCTCCTCCGGCGGATCCCACGGCTTGAGCAGGTAGTGGTCGAGGTCGACCACATTGATGGCCTCGATGGCCGCGTCGGTGTCGGCGTACGCGGTCAGCAGCACCCGCCGCGCGTACGGGTGCAGGTCCATGGCCTGCTCCAGGAATTCGACGCCGTTCATATTCGGCATGCGATAGTCCGCGATCAAGACCGCGACCGGCTGGCCGCGCAGTTTCAATTCCCGAAGTACCTCGAGCGCGTCCGCGCCCGACTCCGCCCGCAGAATCCGGTAATCGGCCCCGTACCGGCGGCGCAGGTCACGGACCACGGCACGTGAGACGCCCGGGTCGTCGTCCACGCTGAGGATGGCCGGCTTGGCGGCAGCTGGTGAAGTCACCTAACGAGTATGAGCCGCGTAGGCAAGTCGGATCGGTCCTGTATGTCCGCCATGCGCGAACGGTGAAGCGGGGCGGGGCTGCGCTCGAGGGTGCTCACCCGGTCAAATCCGGTGGTGCTGAACCAGATCCAGCTCGTTCGGGGTGAGCAGTCGTTCCAGTCGTTCTTCGGACTGACCATTCGGTTTTGATCGCCCGGGTCGCCGGGGAAGCTGGGAGGCATCGCGCTCATCGAAGGGCAGGAGCGGGACCGTCTCGGCATTTCCGCCGGAGACTCTGGTCTTGCGATGCAGGAGCGAACGCAGTTTCACGGCCGATCACCTCACGTTTCGCATCGGAAGCTGGTGGCCTTGTCTGTTATTTCGTCTATCCCACATTGTGCGCTGCCCATTACATTCGCCAGTACGGCAACACCGGAATGTGATCTAGTTGATTTTCAGTGTTCGGATGGTCGCCCGATGTTCGATTGACCCGATATGTCGGTACAGAACTAGGATTCGTAGTACTGACAGTCACATCTTCTCGGAGGCAGCGTTGCCGAACACTCTCGAAGCCACCATCGACATCGCCGCGGCGCCCGAACAGGTCTGGAACGTAGTCTCCGACCTCAAGCGCATGCCGGAATTCAGCCCCGCGACCGTGCGCATGCAGCCGCTCGGCAAGACCAAGACCGGCACCTGGACCCTCAACCTCAATCGTGACGGGGCCAAGTTCTATCCGACCACCTCGCGGATCGTGCGCTTCGAGCCCAATCGCGCGATCGCCTTCCGGATGAACGAGAACCGCACCATCTGGAGCTTCACCCTGGAGCCCACCGCCGACGGCGGCACCCATCTGGTGCAGCGCCGCGATATCCCCAACGGCGTCAATCCGATCGTGCGCAAGATGATCGACGCCGTCCTCGGCGGCGAACAGGTATTCGAGGCGAACCTCGTCAGCGGCATGAACGAAACCCTCGGCAGGATCAAGCAGACCGTCGAGAAGTGATGTGCGTGTTTACCCCTCGACCGCGAGGCTGATGCGTAGGTTCGCGTTATGCGACGACGTATAGGGATCTGCGCCGCGGCCACCGGACTCGCGCTGCTGCTCACCGGATGTGGTTCCGACGGCGACCGTTCGGTGACGGTGGTCGGCAATGGCAAGGTGTCCGGCGTGCCGGATGTGCTCAATGCCGATCTCGGCGCCGAGGTGAGCGCGGCGGATGTGTCCACCGCGGTCGACGGGGTGAACGACAAGGCCAAGGCCATGACCGACGCCATGGTCAACGCCGGGGTCAAACGCGAGGACGTGAAGACCAGCGAACTCTCCGTGCAGCCCACCTATGGGCCGGAGGGACGCACCGTGATCGGTTATAAGGCAAGCAATTCCGTGCATATCGCGGTGCGCGATCTACCCAAGGCGTCGGCCATCCTGGACGCGGCGGTGAAGGCGGGCGGCAATGACACTCGCATCTCCTCGGTCGCGTTCGGGCTCGAGGACAATACGAAACTGCTCTCGGACGCGCGGGCGCGCGCCTTCGACGATGCCAAGGCGCGGGCGCAGCAGTACGCGGATCTGGCCGGGCTGAAGTTGAAGAGCGTCAAGACGATCAACGAGGGCAGCAGTGGCGGGCCCACCCCGATGTTGCGCCAGGCCGCCCCGAGCGCCGGTGATTTCGCGCTGGAACCGGGCCAGCAGACGGTGACCTTCGATGTCACCGTCGTCTGGGAACTCGGCTAGCCCTCCCGGGTGCCCAGTTCCGGCTGGCTCCGCCAATTCGGCAGTGTCACAACCTGTGCCGCGTAGGACAGGCCCGCGCCGAAGGCGATGAGCAGGGCGGTGCCGCCGGGTTTGGCATCGCCCTGGCGCAGTAGCGCCTCCATGGCCAGCGGTATCGAGGCGGCCGAGGTGTTGCCGGTCTCCTCGATGTCATTGGCGAGGGCGCAGTGGTCCGGCAGGTGCAGCACCCGGGCCATGATCTCGATGATCCGCCCGTTGGCCTGATGCGGGATCATGGCGTCCAGCTCATCCGGGGTCAGGCCCGCGCGGTCGATGGCGTCCCGGCAGACCTTCTCCAAAGAGTGTGCGGCCCAGCGGAATACGGCCGTACCCTCCATGGCGAGATACGGGCGGACGGCATCGAGGCCCTTCGCGTCGATCTCGCGGAAGAATTCCATCCAGTCCTTGTCCTGGCGGATGGCGTGATGCTGGGTGCCGTCCGAACCCCAGACCGTCGGCCCGATGGCGGGTTCCTCGGACGCGCCGACGATCACCGCGCCCGCACCGTCCGCGAACAGGAACGCGGTGCCGCGGTCGGCCGGATTGATGGTGTCGGTGAGCCGTTCCACGCCGATGACCAGGACATTGCGCGCGGTGCCGCCCTTGACCAGGTCCGAGGCCACCGCCACCGCGTGACAGAACCCGGCGCAACCGGCCGAGATGTCGAATGCGGCAATGCCGTTGAGCCCGAGTTCGGTGGCGATCTGCGGTGCCGCGGCCGGGGTGAGTAGCAGCCAGGTCGAGGTCGCGACGATGACGCAGTCGATCGTGCTCGCGTCGATCTCGGCGGCTTCGATGGCGTCACGCGCGGCGGCGGCGCTCATGCTGATGATCGTCTCGTCTTCCGACGCGAAGCGCCGGTTGCGGATGCCGGAGCGGGTCCGGATCCACTCGTCAGTGGAATTGATCGGCCCGGCGACCTCATCGTTGCTGACGATTCGAGCCGGGCGGTACACGCCGAGCCCGAGCATTGCGGTGTGCTCTACCCCGCTGATCGAGGCAATTCGAGCAGCCATGGTGCATCTCCTATGTACTGCGCGTCGAACATGACCTTCATCGGGTTCCCCACCCCCCGCGGGACGCGAATGCCGCAGACATGAGGCCCCCTCATATTAATCGGAACAGCCTCTCATGGTTGTGCGTTCCCTCACAATTCGCCGCCGATGCCGGACCGGTCACCATGGTGTAGGGGACGGAGAACGCGAGTGCTGGGCCACCTTCCCGTATCGTGTGAGCGCGGTGCGCACAGTGTGGATATCGCGGTGCGCAACCCACCTACCCGCGCATGAAAGAGGAGCTTGTGGCCCGCCGTCCCACCCCGCCCGGCACTCCCGAAACCACCGGACTCGGCCACGTCGCCGACCTGGTCCGCTCCGCCATCCCGCCGCTGCACCCGGCCGGTCTGCCCTTCGTGGCGGCCCCGCTCGCGGTCGCCGTGCTGGGTTTCCGGCGTAAGTGGGTGCGGCGCACGGGATTGTTCGCGGCCGCGGCGACCGCCACCTTCTTCCGGCATCCGCATCGGGTGCCGCCGAATCGCCCCGGCGTGGTCGTCGCGCCCGCCGATGGTGAAGTGGCGCTGGTGGATACGGCCGTACCGCCCGCCGAGTTGAATCTCGGTGATCAGCCGCTGCCGCGCGTGAGCATCTTCCTGTCGGTGCTGGACGTGCACGTGCAGCGCATGCCGATCTCCGGCAGCATCGACAACATCGTCTACAAGAAGGGCGAGTTCCTCTCCGCGGACCTGCCCGAGGCCAGTGACGCCAATGAGCGCAACTGCATGGTGGTGCTGACCGAGAACGGGCAGCGCCTGGTGGTGGTGCAGATCGCCGGACTGCTGGCGCGGCGCATCGTCTGCGAGCCCAAGATCGGCGACAAGCTGTCCATCGGCGAGACCTACGGGCTCATCCGGTTCGGCTCGCGCGTGGACACCTACTTCCCGGCCGGGACCAAACTGCTGGTGGTGCCCGGGCAGCGCACCATCGGCGCGGAAACGGTACTGGCCGAACTGGATTCATGATGGAACAACTCGCGCCGACACCGGCGCTGCGCCGCTCGGCTCGCAATCGCACCGTGCGGCTGCTGCCGAGCATGGTCACCATTCTGGGACTGTGCTCGGGGCTCTCGGCGGTCAAGTTCGCCATGCAGGGTCAGTTGGCGATCGCGCTGGCGCTGGTCGGCGCGGCCGCCATCTTCGACATGCTGGACGGGCGCATCGCCCGCATGCTCGACGCCACCACCAAGATGGGCGCGGAACTCGATTCGCTCTCCGATGCCATCGCGTTCGGCGTCGCGCCCGCCCTGGTGCTGTATGTGACGTTCCTGCACGCGGACAGCATCGGCTGGATCGTGGCGCTCATGTTCGCGGTCTGCATGGTGCTGCGGCTGGCCCGCTTCAACACCCTGATGGACGATGACAGCCGCCCGGATTGGCAGCGCGAGTACTTCACCGGTGTGCCCGCGCCCGCGGGCGCGCTGATCGCACTGCTGCCCATCGCGCTGTCCGAGCAGTTCGGCGACGGCTGGTGGGTGAGCTTCCCGGCCGTGGCGGTGTGGGTGGTGCTCACCGGCCTGCTGTGCGTGAGCACGCTGCCGACGCTGGCGATCAAATCGGTCTCGGTGGCCCCGCGCACCGCGCCGGTGCTGCTGGTGCTGGTGGCGCTGGCCGCCGCCCTGCTGGTCACCTACCCGCTGATCCTGATGATGGCGCTGGTGGTGCTGTATCTCGGGCATATCCCGTTCGCCGTGCATTCGGCGCGCTGGGTGGCGGCCCGCCCGGAGACCTGGGATCACAAGCCCGCCGAACGCCGGGCGCAGCGGCGCGCCCAGCGCCGCAGGCCGATTCGCAGCATCTCCACCGCGCGCCTGCGCCTGCGCCGCCCGGGCGGACGGCTCTAGTCACACCTGTTTCCGAATGCCCCTGGTTCTCGTGAACCAGGGGCATTCGGCTTTTCGGACCGAGGACGGGTGCTTGCCCGCGCGGTTCCAGCACAATGGTGGCGTGCCCGAACTCTCGTTGACCGCACGACTCAATATTTCCGCCGCCGACGCCCGGAGGGGGTTGGTGCGGCTGCATCCCGAAGCGCTGGCGGCGCTGGGGTTGCGGGAGTGGGATGGGATAGCGCTGATCGGAGCGCGGCGCACCGCGGCGGTGGTCGCCGTCGCGCCCGCCGGAACGCCGACGGGGGTGGCGCTGCTCGATGATGTGACGCTGTCGAATGCGGGCGTGCGCGAGGATTCGATGGTCACCGTCGCACCCGCGACGGTATTCGGAGCCAGACAGATTTCGGTGACCGGTTCCACCCTGGCCACCGGGTCCATACCGGAGACCACGCTGCGGCAGGCGCTGCTGGGCAAGGTGGTCACGGTCGGCGATACGGTCTCGCTGCTGCCCCGCGATCTCGGCCCCGGCACCAGCACTTCGGCTGCGGCGCAGGCGCTTTCGCGGGCGTTCGGAATCGCGTGGACCTCGGAGCTGCTGACCGTGACCGCGACCGACCCCTCCCCCGGGCCGGTGAGCGTGCAGCCCAATAGCGCGGTGGTGTGGGGTCCGGGCATCGCGGCGACGGATTCGCCGCGTTCGCTCATGGGCGATACGGCGGCGCAGGCCCCGGATCGCCGCGATCGCCCGATCGACCCGACGCGTGCGGCCTCGCCCGCACCGGTGACGGCGGTGGCGGTGGCCGATCTGGCGGGCGTGCAGGCGCAGGCCGCCAAGCTGACCGAATGGCTGAACCTGGCCCTCGACGAGCCGGAACTATTGAAAACCCTTGGGGCGTCCTCACATCTGGGTGTGCTGGTCACCGGCCCGGCCGGGGTCGGCAAGACCACCCTGGCGCGCGCGGTGACGGGTTCGCGGCGGCTGGTGGAGTTGGACGGGCCGTCGGTCGGGGCGACCGAGAGCGGCACCCGGCTGCGCGAGGTGAATCTCGCGGTGTCCGATATCTGTTCGGGTGCGGGCGGGGTCCTGCTGATCACCGATATCGACGCGCTGCTGCCCGCCACGGCGGAACCGGTGGCCACGCTGATCCTCGATCAATTGCGGGCGGCGGTGGCGTGCCCGGCGGTGGCCCTGCTGGCGACCACCTCGCATCCCACCGAGGTCGATGCCCGGCTGCGCGGGCCGGAACTGTGTGATCGTGAGGTGTCCCTGCCGCTGCCGACGGCGGCCGTGCGCGCGGCGCTGCTGGAGCAGCTCTTGCGCCGAGCCCCGACCGCGGAGCTGCAACTGGACAAGATCGCCGCGCGCACACCGGGTTTCGTGGTGTCGGATCTGGCGGCGCTGGTGCGCGAGGCAGCGCTGCGGGCGGCGTCGCGGTCGAGCCGGGAGCATTCGGAGCCCATGCTGCGGCAGGAGGATCTCGAAGGGGCGCTGGAGGTGATCCGCCCGCTGTCTCGTTCGGGGTCGGAGGAATTGGCCATCGGCTCACTGGGTCTCGACGATGTCGGCGATATGGTCGAGACGAAGCAGGCGCTCACCGAAGCCGTGCTGTGGCCGCTGCGGCATCCGGATTCGTTCGCGCGCCTGGGCATCGATCCGCCGCGCGGTGTGCTGCTGTACGGCCCGCCGGGCTGTGGCAAGACCTTCCTGGTGCGCGCGCTGGCGAGCACGGGTCAGTTGAGCGTGCACACCGTCAAGGGTGCGGAGCTGATGGATAAGTGGGTCGGCTCCTCCGAGCGCGCGGTGCGCGAATTGTTCCAGCGCGCACGCGATTCCGCGCCCTCGCTGATCTTCCTGGACGAGGTGGACGCGCTGGCTCCGCGCCGGGGCCAGAACAGCGATTCGGGTGTGACCGATCGGGTGGTGGCGGCCCTGCTCACCGAACTCGACGGCGTGGAACCGCTGCGCGATGTGGTGGTGGTCGGCGCGACGAATCGGCCGGAATTGATCGATCCGGCGCTCACTCGTCCGGGCCGGTTGGAGCGCCTGGTTTTCGTACCGCCGCCCGATGCCGCGGCGCGCGCGGAAATCCTGCGCACGGCCGCGAAATCGGTGCCGTTGGCGAAAGAGGTGGATCTGCGCAAACTCGCGAAGGATTTGGATGGATATTCGGCCGCGGATTGTGCGGCGCTGCTGCGGGAATCGGCGTTGTCGGCGATGCGGCGCGATGTGGACGCGGCCGATGTGACCGCGTCGGATGTCGCGGCGGCGCGGGCCGCGGTGCGCCCGTCGCTGGATCCGGTGCAGGTGGAGGCGTTGCGGTTGTTCGCGGCGCAGCGGGCGGCCTCGGGCTAGCCGGAATTGGTAACTGGATCTTCCACTCGAATTATTAATTAGGCGAGTCGGACTGATCGGTACGCGATAGCACGGTATTTTCACCCAGGTGAGGCCGTATCAGGTAGCGACCGAGACGATCACCGCACTGGTCGCGACGACGGTTGCTGGACTTTCGCTAGCCATGCCGATCGATTTCGGCTGGACCTCCAATACCTCCGCGCTGCAATTGGATCTGATGGCATATACGCTGCCGCGCGCCATCGGTGCGGGCGTACTGGTGGCCATGATCTCCGCGGTGCTGATCACCACCCTCGGCAGCATTGTCATCGCCTGGTCCACCGCGCTCGGCGGGCTGCTCGCGCTGACCGTGAACCACATCTTCGGGCATGAGAGCCCACCGGTCGGCGCGCTGTCCACCATGAATTTCATCGACGCGCTGGCGGGCGGGCTGGTGCTGGGCTCGCTCGGCGCGGCGGTGCTGCATCATCGTTTGCCCGCGTACGGCTGGACGCTCGGGGTCATCACCAGTGTGCTGCTCGGCTCGGTCAGTCCGATCCCGCATCTGGGCGGGGTGCTCAAGGACGGCTCGGGCGACAGCGCCTGGGAGGCGATGGATATGCCGCCGCTGTGGATGCTGGAGACCGCGCTGGTGCTGGTGGCCATCGGCACGCTGAGCAATCGCAATCGCAAACCGGCCGAACGCCCCTCGATCGAATTGCCGCTGGCGCCGATTCTGGCGGGTGTGGTGCTGGTGCTGGTCACGGTGGCCAGTGCGGAATGGCTGTCGCGGCACGGTGACAGTTTCGCCGGTGTCGGGCTGGCGGTGCTGACCACGGTGGCGACCGCGCTCATCGCGGCCATGCTGCTGCCGGGTCGCGATGGTGAATTGGTGCTGGTGATCGTGGGTTTGGCGGCGGTGGGTTCCTCCGCGCTGGCGGCGGAATTGCCCGCCTGGACCATTCCGGTCGCGGTCGCCATCACGGTGTTCGGCATGTGGTACGGCACCCGCCGGGGTGCGCCGATGACGTGTCTGGTGCTGATACTGCTGCTCGGCCTGTTCACCGCGATGACCGCGGATTCGGATTGGGCGGTGCTGACGGTCGGCGGTACGGCGGTGCTGGCCTGGCTCACCGGCTACGGATTGACCTCGGCGAACCCGCGTTTCGTGCCGAACCGGGTGCTGGCCACCATCATCGTGTTCATTCCGTCGGCGGTGCTCGGCCTGCGCGACTACGTGGCCCGCGGGCACTACGCCATGCAGGATTCCAGCCGGGCGGTGGTGTGCACGGTGGTCTCGGAGGACACCTCCGCGCCCGCGTGGACGGCGAGCCTGATCGTGATCGGCTGCATCGTCGGCCTGTATGCCCTGCGCCGCAATCGTTCCGCGGCGACTCCCGAAGCCGAGGCGAGTGCCGCGGGTACCCCGGTTACCGAGCCACCTGGTTCAGCGGCAGCGGATTGACCGCGGGTTCGGCCGCGAACCAGGTGCGATAGAACAGCGTGACGTATCCGGCGAGCAGGCCGAGGATCACCACACCGGCGGGCACCGGGTTCTGCGCGATCTCCAGCGACAGATACCGGTAACCGAGCAGCAGCAGCGCCACCAGAGCCGCACCGCCCGCGACCAATTGCACGCGGGCGCGATCCCAGCCGCGCTCGGGTTCGCGCAGCGCGGATTCGATGGCCAGGCACAGCACCGCGCCCGCGACCAGATCCGCGCCGTAGTGGTAGCCGAAGCCGAGCGTGGCCGAGAGGGTGGCGATGAGCCAGAAGGTGCCGCCCCAGCGCAGCCAGGTCGGTGCGGGCGCACCGTCGGCGTCGCGGCGGGAGTGAATGAAGATGGTCAGCGCCCACGCGGTGTGCAGCGAGGGCATGCAATTGCGCGGTGCGAGGTTGCCGAACGGGAGCGCGCCGGGGTGAAGATCGATGGGCGGCACCACATTCGGCCAGTAGTCGCCGAGCGCGAAGCCCTTGCCGTCCGCGCCGTAGGCGAAGATGGGGCCGACCACGGGGAAGATCACGTAGAACAGCGGGCCGATGAGTCCGACCACCAGGAAGGTGCGAACCAGGTAGTGCCCCGGCCATTTTCCGGTGGTGACGACGCCGCGCAGCTGCCAGATGGTGACGATCATCGCGCCGACGGGCAGTTCGATGTACACCCAGTGCAGGACGAAACTCGCTATCGGCCCGAGGAATTCGAGCACCTGCCCCATCACCCAGGACGGATTGCCGAGGGCGTGGTCGACCAGCACCACGTGTTCGTCGAGCACCTTGGGCCCGGCCATCATGGTGACCATCAGCCAGACTTCGGCGACCTTGCTGGACAGCGTGAGCAGGATGCCGAGCGCGGCGGCGTGCAGGGCATTGCGTTTATCGGTGCCCTCCCAGCCGAAGTTCGCGATCAGCACGATGGCGGTGAGCACGATGACCGGACCGTTGCCCAGGGCCAGCGGTCCGCCGCTGAGGCTGCGCACCACCTGGTAGACCAGGTCGATCCCGGCGGCCGCGCCGACGGCGATGAAGCGCCGTCGCCAGTTCAATCCGATCAGGGCCAGGCCGAGTCCGGCCCACGGCACGGTGACCGATTTGGGGGTGCCCGCGTAGTCCGCCCAGAGGCTTTCCAGCGGGCCGAGGAAGTCATTGCGGGCCGCGACGATCTGCAGTGCGATGAGCAGCACGGGGACGGCGGTCAGCAGCGCCGTGAGCTGGAGGCGCCGCGAGGGCAGCCATGAGGTCCGGCGTGCTCCACCCACCGTTTCGGGACGCGGACCGTCGAGCAACACCGGACCATAGTAAACGCCGTGTGAACGCCAGCCCCCGGGCCCGCTGAACACGAGCGGTCATCCCCGCCGCGCAGCTCCCGGTCAGCCCTGGCCAGCGCATACGCCGTTCAACCTGGCGTAACCGAAATCACACCCGCGCGAAACGGGCGCGGTGCGCGAAACCTACTGTGCCAGTTCCTTGACGAGGGAGTCGACGACGCTGACCAGATCGCCCTGATTGGCCGCGGCGACCCGGCGCTGGCGCTGATACGAGGCACCGCGCTTGGGGATATCGGCGACCAGTGCCAGCTCGTTCTCACAGCCCAGGCTCTTGGCGGTCGGTTCCAGCCGGTTCAGCAGTTCCATCAGGTCATCGGTGACCAGCCGCTCATTGCTCGCGGCGTCGGTGATGATGATGGCGTCCAGCCCGTAGCGGGCCGCGCGCCACTTGTTCTCCTGCACATGCCAGGGCGGGATGGTCGGCAGCGTTTCCCCCGCTTCGACGCGGCGGTCCAGATCCACGATGAGGCAGTGGATGAGCGCCACGATGGCGGAGAGTTCGGATCGGCTCGGGGTGCCGTCGCAGATGCGGACCTCGATGGTGCCCCATTTGGGCGCGGGGCGGATGTCCCAGTGCATGCCGCCGATCTGTTCGAACACACCGGTTTTCATCTGGTCGTGCGCGAAAGCCTCGAACTGCGTCCAGTTTTCGAATTGGAAGGGCAGTCCGGCGGTGGGCAGCTGCTGGAACATGAGCGCGCGATTGCTGGCGTAGCCGGTGTCGACGCCCGCCCACATCGGGGAGGAGCTGGACAGCGCGAGCAGGTGTGGATACGACAGCAGCAGGCTGTTCAGGATCGGGAAGACCTTCTCCGGGTGCGAGATTCCCACGTGCACGTGCACGCCCCAGATCAGCATCTGGCGGCCCCACCACTGGGTGCGCTCGATCAGTTCGTCGTAATGCGGACTGCGCGTGAGCTGTTGGGTGGACCACTGCGCGAACGGATGGGTGCCCGCGCAGAAGAGGTCGACGCCCAGCGGATCGGCGGCGCGGCGCACGGCATCCATGGTGGCGTGCAGTTCGTCCACCGCTTCGCCCGCGGTGTCGTGCTTACCGGTGACCAGCTCGACGGTATTGCGCAGCAGTTCCTTGGTGATCTGCGGATGACCGTCCCACGAGCGGAGATCGCCGCACGCCTCGAAAACCGCTGCGGCCGTGTTGGAAAGGTCGCGCGTCTGCTTGTCGACGAGCGCGACCTCCCACTCCACGCCGAGCGTGGGCCGAGGCGAACTGTTGAAGTGGACCTTCGAAATGCCTGCCCCGGCCATGGTTCACCTATGGGTTATGCGATCACGCCGCAGGCGACGCGAGCGCCAGCGTCACCGGTCGCCAGTGTTTCGGCGTCCGGCCCGGCGGCGCCACCGGCCTGGGTGTATCGACTCGGAATATTGCCGAAGTTGTCCGCACCCGCGTGGATGATCAGGGCCTTGCCCTTGAGCTCGTCCAGTGTCACGGAGTCGGTGGTGGTGACCAGCTTGGCCGTACCGTCGTTCTTGACCTCGAGCGAGGTGAGGTCACCGCTGGCCGGATGGGTATTGGCGTCGCCGGCCTGGAAGTGCCCACCGGCGGAGAGGAAGTCACCGGCAGCGCCGCCGGTGGGTGCCACGGAGTTCGGCTCGCACTTGCCGACCTGATGCACGTGCAGACCGTGGAAGCCCGGCTTGAGGCCGTGCGCCTCGACCGTGACCTCGAGGTGGTTGCCGACCTTGCCGAAGGTGACGGTGCCGACGGCCTGGCCGTTCGAATCCTTCAGCGTGGAGCTGACGGAATCGGTGGGCGGGGTGGTGAGGCCACCGTGTGCCGCGCCCGCCGGTGCGGGAGAGCTGGTGAAGACCGGCGGGGTCGTCCCCTTGACGTCACTCGATTCCTGGCCGTTCGAGCATCCTGCGATGCCGAAGACCGCGACCGCGAGCACCGGGGTCACAGTCCACCAGGACGGGCGACGAGTTGTGGACGGGGCCATCGGGGAACTCCTTTACGAGTCCGAGTTTACGAAAAGCTGGACGGACATGATTACTACTCGGACAAGATGATGCCAGAGCCGTGACCCACTCCCCCGCAGGGGCTGGCGGGGTGTTCGAGCGCCGTGCGGTTGCCGCCGGCAAGCGGGTCAGTTGCCGGTCACTATGACGATGACACCGGGCGGGCTGTCCAGTATTCCGGCGAATCGCGGTTCCGCGGCGACGCCGAGCTGCGCGGCGATGGCCTGCGCGGCGGCCTTCTCGCCGGGCGAAGTGCCGTAGTACACAGTGGTTTTCGGGATGACGCCGGAACCGTAGTTGCCGGTCTCGGCGATATTCCAGCCGTTCGCGACGAGATCACCGGCGGTTTTGGCGGCCAGGCCCGCGACCATGCTGTTGTTGAAAACCCTTACGGGAACGGACTTGTCGACCGCACCCGCCGGCGGGGTGGTGGTCACCGGGGGCGGGGTGGTGGCCGGCGGAGTGGTCTCCGGGGCGGCGCTGCTCACCGGTGGCGTGGTCACCACCGGCGGCAATGATGATGAAAGTGCCGGTGCGAGTGTGGTACTCGGCACAGTCGTGGAGGGTCCGGTCGAGGCGTCGGCGTCGGAGGAGTCCGAACTCGACAGCGACATCGCGCCGATTCCGGCGAAGACGATTGCCAGCGCGATCAACACCATGGCCAGCGCCCGCAGCGGCGGACCGCCGGACGGCGAATTCGGAGTGCTCACGGCGTGGAGCCTAATCGCTGCGTCGGCTCGGGGCGGTTCACACCTGGAATCCGAGACGGCGTGCGGCCCTGGTCTTCTGACGACTGGCCCGCAACCGGCGCAGGCGCTTCACCAGCATGGGGTCCGCGGCCAGGGCTTCGGGCTTGTCGACGACGGCGTTGAGCACCTGGTAGTAGCGGGTGGCGGAGAGGTCGAACAGCTCCCGGATGGCTTCTTCCTTGGCGCCGGCGTACTTCCACCATTTGCGCTCGAAGTCGAGGATGTCGAGTTCGCGTCGCGAGAGGCCGTGCGCGCCATCCGCGCTCATCGCCGTGGCGCCGGCCGCGCTGTCCGCGCTCACGGAAAGGTCGTCCCCGCTTGCGGAAATGTTCCGGGCCGCTGCGCTGTCCATAGTGCTCCCTCGCCGAGTGGTCACCAGACGAATATGGTGCTTGTGTCCGTCGCCCATTCAACCACGCGGCGCAGACTTCCCGGCGCGTACCGTTCGGCGTGTTTTGGTGAACAAACCCCCGGCGTGTCGGGCTGTCGGAAGGTCGTTTCAAGGGGCCCGTAACCTCCCGGTAGGGTGTTCTACATGGCTATTCTCCCGATCGTCATCGTCGGCGACCCGGTTCTGCACAACCCGACCGAGAAGGTCGAGCAGACACCCGAGGAACTGGCCGAGTTGATCGCGGACATGTACGAAACCCTCGATGCCGCGCACGGTGTCGGCCTGGCCGCCAATCAGGTCGGCGTCCCGCTGCGACTGTTCGTCTACGACTGCCCCGACGAGGGCCCGGACGGCAAGATGGTGCGCCGTCGCGGCGCGGTGATCAATCCGGTGCTGGAAACCTCCGCGCTGCCCGAGACCATGCCCGATCCGGATGACGACGAGGAGGGCTGCCTCTCGGTTCCGGGCGAGCAGTTCCCCACCGGTCGCGCCGACTGGGCCAGGGTCACCGGTATCGACGAGCACGGCGAACCGGTCGATATCGAGGGCGAGGACTTCTTCGCGCGCATGCTCCAGCACGAGGTCGGCCATCTGGACGGCTTCCTGTACGTGGATGTGCTGATCGGCCGCAACGCGCGCGCCGCCAAGAAGGCCATCAAGCGGAACGGCTGGGGCACACCGGGTTTGAGCTGGATCCCGGGCACCGTCCCGGATCCGTTCGGGCATGACGACTGACCCCCCGTCGCCCGATCCTTCGCTGCCACCACTCGGACGCCGGGTGGTGGTGCGCTATCGGCTGCCCGAGGGTTATCCACAACCGCTCACAGATGTGATCGGTGAACTCGTCGCGACCGATCCCCTCACCGTGCGCACCGGCGACGGTCAGGTGGTCTCGGTGGCCTGGGATCGCGTGGTGGCGTGGAAGGAATTGGGCCCCAGGCCCATTCGGACCAGTGAGATCCGCGCGCTGGAGGCCGCGGCCGCCGATGGCTGGCCCGGGGTGCGGCGCGCCTGGATCGACGGCTGGCTGCTGCGTGCCGGCGACGGTTACACCGGGCGGGCGAACTCCGCTGTGCCGCTGGGCGGTTCGGACGGTCCCGCGCTGACCTCCACCGAGACCGTGCACAAGATCGGCGAGTGGTACACCGCGCACGGGTTGCCGCTGCAATTGCTGCTGCCGGATCGGCTGGCGCTGGTGCCCGCGGGCTGGCGCACCTGGAGCGAAACCCTGGTGCTGGCCGTCGATATCGCGACCATGGTGCTGCCGCCGGGTCCGCCCATGGTGCGGATCGCGAGTGAGCCCGATGGCGCGTGGCTGTCCATGCATCGGCATCGCGGCGGCGACAACACCATCGGCTCGACGCCGACGGTGGATGTGCTCACCGCCGTGCGCGACGGCGAATTGGGTTTCGCCACACTGGGTTTGCCCTCACCGCTGGCCATCGGCCGGGCCGCGGTCACCACCGCGCCGGACGGCCGCCGCTGGGTGGGGCTGACCTGTCTCACGGTCGCGGCCGAACATCGCAGGCACGGACTCGGTGCGCTGGTGTGCGCCGAGCTGATCCGCTGGGGCGCGGCGCGCGCGGCGACACACGCGTACGTTCAGGTGGAGGCCGGTAATGAACCGGCGCTGGCGCTGTACCGCGAACTGGGTTTCGTCGACCACCATCGCTACCGGTACGCCGCGCCCTGAATTTCCGAAAGTACATAGCTCAGTACATATTTCCGAAAGGCTTTGCTGTGCGTCTCGCGACCTGGAACGTGAATTCGATTCGCTCCCGGCAGGATCGGGTGCTGGCCTGGCTGGATCGGTCGGATATCGATGTGCTGGCCATGCAGGAAACCAAATGCAAGGACGAGCAGTTCCCGTTCGAGGCGTTCGAGGCCGCCGGGTACGAGGTCGCGCATGTGGGCTACAACCAGTGGAACGGGGTGGCCATCGCGTCGCGCATCGGTCTCGACGATGTCGAGATCGGCTTTCCGGAGCAGCCCGGCTTCGATAAGGACGCGGGCGAATCCCTGCTGAGCACACCGGTGGTGGAGGCCCGCGCCATCGGCGCGACCTGCGGTGGCGTGCGGGTGTGGAGCCTGTACGTGCCCAATGGCCGGGCGCTGGACGATCCGCACTACACCTACAAGCTGGAATGGCTTGCGGCGCTGCGCAATGCGGGCGGCAAGTGGCTCGCCGAGGATCCGGACGCGCGGATCGCCCTGGTCGGCGACTGGAATATCGCGCCCACCGACGCGGACGTGTGGTCGCCGGAGTTCTTCGAGGGCAAGACGCACACCTCCGCCCCGGAGCGCGATGCCTTCGAGGCCATGACCGAGGCGGGCTTCACGGACGTCATGCGGCCGTACCATCCGGGGCCGGGCGTCTATACGTACTGGGATTACACGCAGCTGCGCTTCCCCCGCAAGGAGGGCATGCGCATCGACTTCATCCTCGGCTCACCCGAGCTGTCGTCCCGGGTGAGCGATGCGAACGTGGACCGCGAGGAGCGAAAGGGCAAGGGCGCCAGCGATCACGCGCCCGTCGTCGCCGATATCGCGGACTGAGCCGATCGGCTCGGACTAGGCCGGGCGCGTCTTGATGGCGTCCCGGGAGATGAAGACGTCATAGCTGCCGCCGGTGGCGATGACGGCATTGCCGTACGCCGAGCGCACGAACGGCTTGGTGTACCAGGTCTGATCCTTCATATCCTTGAAGAAATCGCCGTCGCCGCCATTGAGGAAGATCTGGTTCTGCTTGGTGGCGATGCCGTCCAGGCGCTGACCGTAGAGCCGGGTGACCTTGTAGCCGGAGTTGAAGCCGAGCGCGTTCACCCACGGTTCCAGTTCGACGATATTGGCCTGGAGCACCCACATATCGCCCTCCACTTGATATTTCAGGTGCTGCTCGTCGTGGTCCTTGTCCCCGTAGAGGGTGAGGTCGACGTCCATCAGATGTTCCTGCCCGGCGACGGGCGTGGTCACGATGTGCGCCGCCTTGATCTCACCGGTGAGGCCGAGGAACGTTTGCAACAGGGTGGTGATCCAAAGGATCACCACCGCAACGAGAATCAGCGAGACAGCGCCCGCGCCGCGCCCGGCGATGACTTTGAAGCCCACCTTGCGTGCCTTGAACAGCGCAGTAACCAACAGGGCGATCGCACCGATCGCGAGCACGGCAATCAGGATCTGAATCCAGCCGAAGGACACCGGGAAGACCATGCGGTAGTTGTACCCGGTTCTACCGACACATCACAGCAGGTAGGGCAGAGAAATGGCGTGTTGCGTCGGCGAGTCGCCAAACCCACCGCGCTGAAACACTTCTCACCCCCCATAACAGTCCGACCCCCGCACCTCGGGTGCGGGGGTCGGGAGAGTCGCAGAGAGGTCAGAAAGCCGCTTCGTCCAGCTTCATGATGTCGTTGTCGATGGCCTCGACAACCGCGCGCACACCGGTGATGAGCGGCAGCTTGTTCTTGGCGAAGAACGACGCCACCGCGACCTTGCCGGTGTAGAAGTTCTTGTCCTTCTCGGCGGCTCCGGCATCCAGCGCCGCCTGCGCGATGGCCGCGTGCTCCAGCAACCGCCACGCGATGACGAGATCGCCTACGGCGTACAGGAATCGGACCGAACCGAGGCCGACCTTGTACAGCTCCTCCGGGTTCTGCTGCGAAGCCATCAGGTACCCGGTCAGCGCCGCCGCCATGGCCTGCACATCGGCGAGGGCGGTGCCGAGGAAACCGCGCTCGACCTTGAACTGGTCCGGGCCGCCCTCGACGAACTTCTGGATCAGCCCGGCGACGTGCGCCAGCGCGACGCCCTTATCGCGAATGATCTTGCGGAAGAAGAAGTCCTGCGCCTGGATGGCGGTGGTGCCCTCGTACAGCGAGTCGATCTTGCAGTCGCGGATGTACTGCTCGATCGGGTAGTCCTGCAGGTAGCCCGAGCCACCCAGGGTCTGTAGCGATTCGGTGAGCGTCTCGTACGCGCGATCGGAGCCGCAACCCTTCACGATCGGCAGCAGCAGATCGTTGACCCGCTCGGCGGTTTCGGCGTCGATACCGTAATTCGCCTGTGCCACATCGGCGTTCTGGTAGGAGGCGCAGTACATGTACAGCGCGCGCAGGCCCTCGGCGTACGCCTTCTGGGTGGCCAGCGAGCGGCGCACATCCGGGTGGTGGGTGATGGTGACGCGCGGTGCGGCCTTATCGGTCATCTGGGTCAGGTCCGCACCCTGGACGCGCTGCTTGGCGTACTCCAGCGCGTTCAGGTAACCGGTGGACAGTGCGCCGGTGGCCTTGGTGCCCACCATCATTCGCGCGTTCTCGATGACCTTGAACATCTGCGCGATGCCATTGTGCTTATCGCCGACCAGGTAACCGACGGCCGGGATATCGCCGCCGAAGGTGATCTCACAGGTGGGCGAGGACTTGATGCCCATCTTGTGCTCGACGCCGGTGACCAGCGCGCCGTTCTTCTCGCCGATCGCCATGGTCTCGGGATCGAAGTGGAAGCGCGGCACGATGAACAGCGACAGGCCCTTGGTGCCCGGCCCCGCGCCCTCGGGGCGGGCCAGCACCAGGTGGAAGATGTTGTCGGCGGTATCGCCGACGTCGCCGCCGGAGATGAAGCGCTTCACGCCTTCGATATGCCAGGTGCCGTCGGACTGCTGCACGGCCTTGGTGCGGCCCATGCCGACATCGGAGCCGGCGTCGGGCTCGGTGAGCACCATGGTGCCGCCCCAGCGGTTCTCCCAGGCGTGCGCGGCCCAGCGCTGCTGCTGTTCGGTGCCCTCGTCGAAGATCACCTTGTGCATGAGCGGGCCCATGTTGAAGAAGCTGGCCGAGTTGTTCGCGGCCACGATCATTTCCTGGATGCCCCAGATGAGCGCGTTGGGCGCGGGCACACCGCCCATGTCCTCGGACATGCCGAGACCGGAGTACCCGGCGTCGTTGACCGCGGCGACGGTCTTGCGCAGCAGGTCCGGCACGATGATGGTGTTGTTCGCGGCATCGAATTCGACCGGGGTGCGGTCGCCTTCGACGAAGGATTCGGCGACCGGGCCCTCCGCGAGCCGCAGCACCTCGGTGAGCATGTCGCGGGCGGTCTCGCCGTCGAGATCACCGTAGGCGCCCGTATCGAGCAGCGCCCCGATTCCCAGTACTTCGAACAAGTTGAACTCGATGTCTCGCAGGTTCGCCTTGTAATGGGACACGGGAATGGCCTCCTCGCCTAGGTCTTCTTGATCAGAGCGAAGTTTGCCGTACGGCCGTTCGGCTACGCCACCGTAGCCATGAGTGCCGCCGGTCACGTCTTGCTTTTTCGAGAATTGGTCACCTGATCAGCGGGAACCGGTCGCGAAGCGTTCCCGGCCGGTTCCCATTGATCTTGGTAAAGAGGTTACGCGGTGCCCCGCGCGGCACGGCCGTACAGGGCGCGCGCCTGTGCCGGAGTCACCGTGACCGGGTTGGCCGGGACGCCCGCGGCGATGTGTTCGCGGAGCAGGCGGCCGGTCATGGGGCCCAGGACGCCGTGGGCGACACGGACTTTGAAGCGGTCGCTCTTGAGCATGGCCGTCACCAGGCGAACGGCGCGCGGGTACGCCCTGTCGAGAATGCCCGGCTGATCGAAACCGCCGGTCTCGCGCATCCACTTCGGCAGCGACGCGATGGCGGCCGGGGCCACGATGCGACTGCCGATCCACAGCTTCACGCCCTTGGCGCGCGGGGTGAAGAGCAGGTAGTGCATGCCTTCGCGCGCCCGCTCCGAGGTGCACAGCTTGGGCCGCATCATGGCGAAGTACTCGCGCACTTCCTCCCGCGAGGTCGGCACATCGGCGGGCTTGCAGGTCTGCAATTCGGCCGCGGTGACGCAGTCGGCCCAGTACTGCCGCTCCTCCTCCGGGGTCAGCTTGCCCGGCCCGTACATCTCGTAGCATTTGAGCACCGAATGCCAGCCGGTGACGTGAATCCACAGCTGTGAGTCGGGATTGTTTGCGCTGTAACGCTTTCCGCTGATCGGCTCGATGCCGTTCGCCTTGGCGTGCACCTGCATCAGATGTTCGGACGCCTCGATGCACATGCGGCTGTCGCCGACGGCGGCGATCAGGAAATACGCGAAGGTGTGGTCGAGCCGCCCGCGCGGATCACTGTAGATACCGCCGACATCCGCGACCGCCGCCGTGAGCGCGGGATCGAAATGCTCGAGGGTGACCGCGCGCTGGAATCCGATGATCGCGGTCGGTGCGGTCCACACCTTCCAGGTGGGCGAGTCCGGCCCGAAGAAGCCGTAGTCGACCTCCCGGATGGTGCGGGCGGGTGCGTCGAACTGGGGACGCTCGTTCACCGTCATCGTCTGCTCCTTTGCAGCGCTCAGGGGTTCATCTCATACTGCCCTGCGAGGGCTCTGACCTGCTTCAACACGGACTCGAAGCGGGTCGCGTCCGCGATCGGCCTGCGGACCAGATCGAGGGCGCGGGTCTGCTGCGCCTTGGTGGCGGAGGGCTTGGCGCTCAGCGCGACCGCGTGCTTGGAGAAGTCGCGCACGAAGATGTCGAAGAGCTGATCGAGGACCTCGGCGTCGGCTCCGGCGATATCGGCCTGCTCCAGGATGAGCTGGGCGTACGGGACCATCGTGAAGAGTTCGCCGAGACCGAAGAGAAAATCGACATCCGCCTGCTGCGCGCGAGTCGGGGTGGCCGCGGCCAGCAGGGTCTGCAGGCCGAGGGCCTGCTCCAGGAAGACCGCGACATTCGGGATGTGCGCGAACTTCTCGAAGACCGGACGCCAGTCCGCGAAGCGAATGCGGCCCAGGCCCGAGCTCGGACCCTGCCGCCAGAGGAATTCGTCATCCGCGGCATCACGCCGGGTCGGCACGGGAGCATATGCGGCACTGGACAATTCATCGCGCAGCTTGGGCACCAGATTGCCCGCGCGCGGGGTGACGCGGCGGCTGGTCCAGCTCAGCGCCTCCGCGGCGGCGCGGGCCGCACCCTTGGGAGCGGCACCGGGCAGGTAGCGCAGCGCTGCGAGCGCGGCATCGGACGGATGGAACATGTAGTTGGGCATGAACTTCAGCGACAGCGCCATATTCACGTGCACGGTGCCCTCGAGCCGGGGCAGGCCGAACATGCCGACCATGGCCATCGGGAAGTACATATCGTTCTCGAAGCCGCGCGCGGCGATGACATCGGCGAGATCCTCGTAGATCTTCTGCCCGGTGCGGGTGACCGACATCTTCTCGATGGCGCTCACCAGCAGGTATCGCCGGTCGTTCGGGTTGGCCGAGCGCATGTAGTCGATGGCACGCTCACTGTAGAGCTTCATGCCGATCAGGCGCGCGAAGCTGTCCGCCAGCAGCGATTTCACCTGCGGGAACTCGGTGACCTTGTGCCCGAACAGGATTCGGTTCTCGGCATGGGTGACGGCCTCGTACATGGCGTGCTCGCACGCGCCGACCGCACCGAAGCCGAGGTTGAACTTGCCGACGTTGACGGTGTTCATGGCGGCGTCGAAGGCGGCGCGACCGGTGTGCAGGATATCGGCCTCGGCGACCGGGTATTTGTCGAGTTCGAATGCGGCGACGTACATCTGGGAGTCGACGACGTTCTTCTGCAGCTTGTAATTCTTGTGCCGGGAGTCGGCGGCGAAGAACAGGTAGCCCGAGTATTCCTCGTCGGTCATCTTCCGCTGGAAGTCGGCGGAGTCGATGATCGGTTTGTCGGCGCGGCGGCCGAATACCGAAACCATCGCCGCCGCATTGCCATTGCCGATGTAGTACTTGCCGCCGGACGCGGTGAACCCGCCACCGCGGGTCTTCGGCTCCAGGATCATGTCGGTGGAGTACACGTCCGCGCCGTGCGCCTGTTCGGACAGGCCGAAGGCGAAGATCTCACCGGAGTCGAGCGCGGCGGCCGCGCGCGCCTTGGCCTCGGCGTTCGCGCTCTGCCAGATCGGCCCGAGGCCGAGGATGGTGACCTGCCAGACGTACCAGTACTGCATGCCGTAGAAGCCGAGGATCTTGCTCATCATGGCGATGCGCGCGGTGTCCCAGCGCTTGTTCGGATCGCCGTTGCCCTCGGCGGCCGGGGTCAGGAAGGTCGCGAAAACCCGTTCGCTCTTGATGAAGTCGAGGAAATCGGAGTACCAGACGCGGTCGCGGCTGTCGGCGAGCAGCCGGACCTTGCCGTGGCTCTCGAACCAGTTGACGGTGGCGCGCAGCAGTCGACGGGTCTCCGCGTCGAACTCCGCGAACTCATGGGTCTTCGGGTTGAACAGGGTCTCGGTCATCTCGTCTTCCTCGGAGCGGCGGGCGCGGGCGAACCACGGCTTTCCTTCGTGAATGTAGCATTATTATTCACGCCTGTAGGAAATGATCTCGCAACCGCCTCGGCGCACGAAGTTCACATACCGGGCCACCGCGCGCGTATGCCCCGCGACCAGCCGTTCACCTGCTCGTGCGCGCTGCTATGGTCGGTGCTCATGGGCACCGAATCGGCTGTACGACCCCGCCAGCGCGCGCGGCATCTGGGGCCCGAACGCCGCCGTCCGCAGGTGCTCGACACCGCGCTCCAGATCGCCGCCGACGATGGCATCGCGGCGGTCACCATCGCCGCGGTCGCCGACCGGATGAAGGTGACCAGGCCCGTGGTCTACGCCTGCTTCGCCGATCGGGTCGAACTCATCGAGGCGCTGTTGCGCCGCGAAGAGGACCTCATGCTGGCGGGCGTGCTGGACGCGCTACCCCGCCGCCGGGTCGAAGCCGATGAGGCCGTTTTCGTGGAGGGCTTCCGCGCCCTGCTGCACACCACCTCCGCGCGACCCGATGGCTGGCGACTGCTGTACGGCAACCCCGATCCGGCCGTGGCGAGTTCCTTCGGGCGGGCCCGGGAATTGGCCGTCGAGCGCTGTACCCGACGACTGCGCCCGACGCTGCGCGCCTGGGGCACCGTCGATGCCGAGCGCAAACTCGCCGCACTGGTCGAATTATGGGTATCGGCCGGGGAGGGAGCGGTGCGCACCATGCTCACCGATCCGGGCGACTGGACCCCGGATACCCTCGGCGAATTCGTCGGCGCGGCGGTGTATCGAGCACTCCGCAACGCCTGAGCAATTCTCCAGCCGCACCGGCAATTCGGTGGCTACGATGGGCAAGGGACCATCAGTCAGCGGGAGGCTCGGCGATGACGTTCTATCGACAGGTCGGGTCGGTGCCGCCCAAGCGGCACACCCAGCACCGGAATACCGAAGGCAAGCTCTACTACGAGGAGCTGATGGGTGAGGAGGGCTTCTCCGGCGACTCCTCACTGCTCTACCACCGCGGATTGCCGCCCGCCATAGTGGATTCCAGCGTCTGGGCGCTGCCCGATCAGACGCTGCATCCGAATCATCCACTGCGGCACCGGCATTTGAAACTGCATGAGCTGTTCCCCGAGGGCAAACCCGCCGAGACCGATATGGTGGACGGACGGCGGCTGATCCTCGGCAATGCCGATGTGCGCATCTCCTATGTCGCGGCGCTGCGCGAATCCCCGCTGTACCGCAATGCCATCGGCGATGAGCTGGTCTATATCGAATCCGGCGGCGGCGTGGTCGAAACGGTATTCGGGACCTTGCGGGCGCATCGGGGGCATCAGGTGCTGCTACCCCGGGCCACCACGCATCGCTGGCTACCCGACGGTCCGGAACCGTTGCGCGCCTACATTATCGAGGGCACCCGGCATATCACCCCACCCAAACGCTACCTGTCCAAATACGGGCAATTGCTGGAGCACGCGCCCTATTGCGAGCGCGATCTGCACGGCCCGGACGAACCGTTCGAAGCCACCGGAACCGATGTGGAGGTGCTGGTCAAACACCGGCCCGCCGGTGAAATCGTCGGCACCCGCATGATTTACGCCTCGCACCCCTTCGATGTGGTGGGCTGGGACGGCTGCCTGTATCCGTTCGTCTTCGATATCGCCGACTTCGAGCCGATCACCGGCCGCGTGCATCAGCCGCCGCCCGCGCATCAGGCGTTCGAGGGCAGCAATTTCGTGATCTGCAATTTCGTACCGCGCAAGGTCGACTATCACCCGCTGTCGATTCCGGTGCCGTACTACCACTCCAATGTGGACTCCGACGAGATCATGTTCTACTGCGGCGGAAATTACGAGGCGCGCAAGGGATCCGGGATCGGGCAGGGTTCGGTATCGGTGCATCCGGGCGGATACGCGCACGGTCCGCAACCGGGTGCGTACGAGCGCAGCATCGGCCTGGAGTTCTTCGACGAATTGGCCGTCATGGTCGACACCTTCCATCCGCTGCGACTCGGCACGGCAGCATTGGCCTGCGAGGACACCGGATATGCCTGGACCTGGTCCGGACGCGGACCGTCGGAATGGATTTGAGGCGACTTGACCCATACGAGAGGTGGATATGAATAGCCGGGTGCGGATCGATATCCCCGAGGGCTCCGGATTCGGCCTGGCACATCTGCCCTACTGCGTATTCCGTCCGCTGGGTGAGGAACCCCGGGTGGGAGCGCGCCTGGGTGACAGCCTGATCGATCTGGCGGTGGCGCTGGATGATCCGATGTTCGCCCAGCCCAGCCTGAACGCCTTCATGACCCAGGGGCCGCAGTGCTGGCGTGAGGTGCGGGAACTGGTGCGGGCGGCGGCCGAGGCCGAATTGCCCAATACCGCAGTGCATTCGGTGTCCGCGGTGCAACTGGATCTGCCCGTCCGCATCGGCGACTACGTGGACTTCTACGCCAGCATCGATCACGCCACCGCCATGGGCCGCATCTTCCGGCCCGATGGTGAAGCGCTGCTGCCGAATTGGCGGCATCTACCGGTCGGCTATCACGGCCGGGCGGGCACGGTGGTGGTATCCGGCACCGAGATCCACCGGCCCGAGGGGCAGTTGCGAACCGATTCCGGCACACCGGATTTCGGCCCGAGCCGACGGCTGGATATCGAAGCCGAGCTGGGGTTTCTGGTGGGCGCGGGATCACCGCAGGGCACCCCGATCCGGACCGAGGACTTCGCCGAGCACGTCTTCGGCGTCGCGCTGGTCAACGACTGGTCCGCGCGCGATATCCAGGCGTGGGAGGGTCAGCCGCTCGGGCCGTTCCTCGGCAAGTCCTTCGCAACCACCCTGTCGGCCTGGGTGACACCGCTGGAAGCCCTGGAACCGGCGCGCATCGCGGTGCCCGAACAGGATCCGGAGCCACTCCCCTATCTGCTGGAGAAAGCGCCGTGGGGTCTGGACATCGACCTCGAGGTGCGGTGGAACGGGCAGCGGGTCTCCACACCGCCGTTCCGCCGGATGTATTGGTCGCCCGCGCAGATGCTCGCGCATATGACGGCCAATGGCGCGTCCACCCGCACCGGGGATCTGTTCGCCTCCGGCACCGTCTCCGGTCCCGAACGCGATGAGCGCGGTTCGTTCATGGAGATGAGCTGGGGCGGCACCGAACCCATCGAATTGGACGGCGTGCAGCGCACCTTCCTGGAGAACGGCGATGAGGTGGTCATCACCGCCACCGCGCCCGCGGCCGACGGCGGGCGTTTGAGCCTGGGCGAGGTCAGGGGTCGCATCACCGGCTGACACCGCCCTATAGCCGATCGATAGCTGATGGATATGGCCATGACCATGGTCACTGTCCATCGCTTCGGCGAGATCTGGAACGCTACCGTTCCGAGGTCCAGACCTCGGAGGATGTGCGTCAATGTTGACCAGTCTCGCCCGGTTCGCCATGTCCCGGCCCCGCGCCGTCCTGGTGGCCGCCCTGTTGCTGATGATCGTGTGCGGTGGCTTCGGCGCCACCGCCAAATCGCATATGGTCGGCGGCGGCTACCTCACGCCCGAACTGGAATCGGTGCGGGCCAATGACTTCATCGACGAGCACTTCCCGGGCGGCAATCCCAACCTGATCGTCATGGTCACCTCCGACGGCGGTGTGAACAGTCCGGAGTCGCGGCGCGAGGCGCAGAGTATCGCCGATGTGCTCGGCCGGGACTCGAATGTGACCGGCGTGCAGTCGTATTGGACGAACCTGACCGCGCGGCCGGATCTGGCGACCGCGCTGCGCAGCACCGACGGTAAACGCGGTCTCATCATGGCGACAGTGCTCGGCACCGATAACGAGGTGCAGAACCGGGCGGTGGCGCTGAGCGAGCGGCTGGACGGTGATCGCGATGGCGTGCAGGTGCGGGTCGGCGGTATGGCGGGCACCTTCGCCGATATCAATCATCAGGTCGAGAAGGATCTGATTCTGGCCGAGGCCATCGCGGTGCCGGTCTCCGGAATCCTGCTGGTGCTGGTGTTCGGCAGTGTGATCGCGGCGGCGCTGCCGCTCATGGTGGGCTTCTTCGCGATCGCGGCGACGCTCGGCATTCTGCGGTTGATGACGCTGTTCATGGACGTATCGATCTTCGCGCTCAATATGACCAGCGCGCTGGGATTGGCGCTGGCCATCGATTACAGCCTGTTCATCGTGAGCCGGTACCGTGAGGAACTCGGCAATGGCCTCGATACCCGGGCCGCGATTCAGCGCGCGGTGCAGACCGCCGGGCGGACCGTGGTGTTCTCCGGGCTGACCGTGGCGCTCGCCCTGGCGGCGCTGGCGGTGTTCCCGCAGCCGTTCTTCAAATCGTTCGCCTACGCGGGCGTCGCGGTGGTGGCGGCCGCCGTCGGCGCGGCGGTACTGCTGTTGCCCGCGGCGCTGATCCTGCTGGGCGATCGCGTGAATGCCTGGGATCTGCGCAAACCCCTGCGGCGCGTGCTCGGTCGCGGCGAGCGGACCGCGGTGCGACCGGAGGACAGCGGCTGGTACCGGCTGGTTTCCGGGGTGATGAAGCGTCCGCTGCCGGTCGCGGTGGCGACCACCGCCATTCTGCTGTTGCTCGGAACCCCGTTCCTGTCAGCGCATTTCGGCACCCCGGACGATCGGATGATCGGCACCTTCGCCTCCAGCCGCCAGGTCGGTGACGCGGTGCGCGAGGATTTCAGCGCGAATATGGCCTCCAGCGCGGTGGTGGTACTGCCGGGATTCCACGGCGACACCACCGAAATCCGCCAGTACGCCATGGAATTGGCGGCCGTGCCCGGTGTGCCCGCGGTGCTCTCCAGCGACGGCGTGTACGCCAACGGTGATACCGGCGTCCGCAAGGTGGCGGCGGGCATCGCGCAGATGGCCGGACCGGATGGCGCGTACCTGTCCGTCGGCACCAGGGAAGCGCCCTTCACCGAACAGGGCAAAGCCCAACTCCGCGCCCTGCGCGCGGTTCCGGCTCCCGGCCCGGTGCTCTTCGGCGGCGCGGCGGCGCTCAACGAGGACACCATGGATTCGGTCATCTCCCGGCTCCCGCTGGCGGCCGGTTTGATCGCGGTGATCACGCTCATCCTGCTGTTCCTGTTCACCGGCAGCGTGGTGCTCCCGGTGAAAGCGCTACTGCTGAACGTGCTTTCGCTGACGGCGACCTTCGGCGCGATGATCTGGATCTTCCAGAGCGGCCATCTCGCCAGTGTACTCGGCTTCACCCCCACCGGCAGCCTCGACCTGTTCATGCCGATCCTGATGTTCTGTCTGGCCTTCGGCATGTCCATGGACTACGAGGTCTTCCTGCTCTCCCGCATTCGCGAGGAGTGGCTCGCCTCCGATCGGGGCGCCGCCGCCAATACCCGCTCGGTCGCCCTCGGCGTCGCGCGCACCGGCCGAATCTTCACCGCCGCAGCGGGTTTGATGGCGGTCGTACTGCTCGCGGTCGCCACCTCCGAGGTGACCGCCATGAAGCTGTTCGGCATCGGCCTGGCGCTCGCGGTGATCGCCGACGCCACCGTCATCCGCGGACTGCTCGCCCCGGCGCTCATGCGTCTGATGAGCACCGGCAATTGGGGGGCCCCCAAACCGCTCGCGGCGCTGCACAAGCGGATCGGGCTCGAAGAGGAGCCCGCGGAACACGCTCCCGCTCAGCCGGTTTCGACCCCGGTACTGGTCGACTGAGCCATCCGGCCGGTGTGCACGACGGCGATGAATCGGGTCAGATCCTCGGTGAGGGTCTCCACCGAATCCTGATTCCCGCCGTCGTCGTGGTGGTGCAGCCAATCCGCAACGAGTTCGAACATGCCGCCGATGGTGGCCAGGCAGAGCGCCAGCCCCTGCCGCTCGGTGAGCGAATCACCCTGGGGCCATTGCTGATTCAAGAAGGCCGCACCCCAGCGCCGGTTGCTTCGGCGCTGCGCCTCGACCGCGGGTGAGATGCCGCCCGCCTCACCGAAGGTCACCTTGGCCAGGCGCGGGTCGTCGGCGATGGCGTGCACGAAGGCCGCGACGAGGGCGCGCATGCGCTCATCCCAGTCCCGCCCGGCGGTTTCGGCGGCCGCCGTGGCGACCCGTTGCTGGATCTGTTCGGTGATCTGGGTCAGCAGCGCGGTGTAGCAGGCTTCCTTGCTCTCGAAGTGGTCGTAGAAGCCTTTGGTGCCGACGAATGCCGCCTGGCAGATCTGTTCGATGGAGGTGCCCGAATAGCTTTGCCTGGCAAAGAGTTCGGTGGCGGCGGCGAGCAACTGGCGGCGGCGCTGGGCGCTGCGCTCGTCCGCGTCGAGGCCGCGGATCCGGCGTCGCGCGGGGGTTCGGTCCGGCGCCGCGGCTGGTTTGCTGCGGGTCATGCCCACACGATAGCCGTCAGTGTTTCAGAAAGGCATCTTGTTGGTAACTCGGCATCGTGTTGTAATCGTCGTCACGTCGATGAAAGGGAATGGACGTGGCTATCAATGGGGATCGCCGAACGAGGGGGTGGCGGCGCTGGACCGCCGCCGCGCTCGCGACGGCAATGACGGCATCGGTCGCGGTACTGCTGGGGAGCGCGGCGGCCGGAACCGCTGCGGCACAACCGCAACCGGTGAATATCGATCCGTTCTACAGTGCACCGGACGGATTCGAGGCGGCCGATCCGGGCAGCATTCTGCGCTCGCGCCCGGTGCAGTTGGCGGTGCTCACCGTACTGCCGGTGCACATTCGAGCCTGGCAGCTGCTGTATCGCACCACCGATCTGTTCGGGCAGCCCACCGTCGCGGCGACCACGGTGGCAATTCCCGAGGGGGCCAACACTTCTCACGGCCGCCCGCTGGTTTCGCATCAATTCTTCTACGACAGCACCTCGCCGAATTGCGCGCCGTCGTACATCCTGCAACAGGGTGGCGGGCTGCCCGCGCTGGAAGGCATTCACTCCACGGCCGAGTATCTCGAGCTGGCGGCATCGATCAGCCAGGGCTACGCCATCAATATCCCCGACTACGAAGGGCTTCACGGCCATCTCGCGGTCGCCAAGGAACCGGGATACATGATCCTGGACAGCGTGCGCGCGGCCGAGGCGTTCGAGCCCCTCGGCCTGGACGGCGCGAATACCCCTGTCGCACTGTGGGGTTACTCCGGCGGCGGAATGGGCAGCGGCTGGGCGGCGGAAATGCAGCCGACCTACGCGCCCGAGTTGAATATCAAGGGCATCGCCATGGGCGCACCCGTCTCCGACGTGGAATCGCTTCTGCACGTGAACGGTTCGATGTTCGCGAGTCTGATCGGCGTCGGCATCGCGTCACTGCGCAACGCCTATCCGAAGTTCGCCGAGGCCACCGAGCGCTATCTGACGCCGGAGGGCAGGGCGGTCATGGATCGCACCGCCGACCAGTGCCTGGTGCGCAATGTGCTGAATCTGATGTTCACCGACTATCAGCGGCTGCTGACCATCCCGATCGCCGATTTCCTGGCGTTGCCCGAGGTCAAGGAGATCTTCGATTCGACCGTGCTGGGCGACAATCCGCCCACCGCGCCGACCATGGTCTATCAGGGCGTCTACGACGAGGCCGTGCCCTGGTACACCAATGACCGCCTGGTGCGGCGCTGGTGCGACGGCGGCACCTCGGTCTACTACAAGCGCGATCACCTCAGCGAGCACCTCACCCTCACCACGCTCGGCATGGCCGATGCCTTCAACTGGATCAAGTCCCGGTTCGTCCCGGGCGCACCCGATCCGGTGGGCTGCCGCACCGAGAACGTGGTCACCATGCTCGCGAACCTGGACGCCCTCGCCACCCAGACCGAGATCAGCCTGAACGCCACGTTCGGGGCGCTCGGTTGGCCGATCGGACCACAGGAACGCTGATCGAGCGGTCCAGGACTGTGTGAATCCACGCCTCACGCGATTCGGCTACCCGGTAAGGTCGGCGGCGGTAATCAACCATTTTGCCAACGGGGGCTCGCACCAGCGGGCTGAGAGGACGGCTAGCCCTATCGGGCGGAGCAGGGCCGTCGACCGTATGAACCTGACCGGGTAATGCCGGCGTAGGGAGGATTCACATGTCATCGAGTTCTGTCGTGTCCAAGGGCGGATCCGCCCCGGTCGACACCGTGACAACCGGCCCCATCCAGGGCAGCGTCAAGCACTACGAGCAGGTGGAGGCCGACGGCACGACGCTGCGGATTCCGGTGCGGCGCATCAACCTCACCAATGGCGAGAAGTTCGACGTGTACGACACCTCCGGGCCGTACACCGACGACGCCGCGGTCATCGATCTGGAGGCGGGGCTACCCAAGCTGCGCGACTCCTGGACCAAACCCGATGTGGCCGGACCGCGCACGCAGCTGGCGTGGGCGCGGCAGGGGATCATCACCCCGGAAATGCGCTTCATCGCCGCGCGTGAGGGCGTCGATGTGGAGCTGGTGCTGGCGGAGGTCGCCGCCGGGCGCGCGGTGATCCCGGCCAACCACAATCACCCCGAGGCCGAGCCGATGATCATCGGCAAGAAGTTCGCGGTGAAGATCAATGCGAATATCGGCAATTCGGCGGTGAGCTCCTCCATCGCCGATGAGGTGGAGAAGATGGTGTGGGCGACCCGGTGGGGCGCGGACACCATCATGGATCTGTCCACCGGTAAGAACATTCACGAGACCCGCGAATGGATTCTGCGGAATTCGCCGGTTCCGGTCGGCACCGTACCGCTGTATCAGGCGCTGGAGAAGGTGAACGGCGATCCCACCAAGCTCACCTGGGAGCTGTACCGCGACACCATTATCGAGCAGGCCGAGCAGGGCGTGGATTACATGACCGTGCACGCGGGCGTGCTGCTGCGCTATGTGCCGCTCACCGCCAAGCGCGTCACCGGCATCGTGTCGCGCGGCGGCTCGATCATGGCGGCGTGGTGCCTGGCGCATCACCGGGAATCGTTCCTGTACACCAACTTCCGCGAACTCTGCGAAATCCTGGCGAAGTACGACATCACCTTCTCACTCGGTGACGGCCTGCGCCCAGGCTCCATCGCGGACGCCAATGACGAGGCGCAGTTCGCCGAATTGCGCACCCTCGGCGAACTCACCACCATCGCGAAATCCTATGGCGTGCAGGTGATGATCGAGGGCCCCGGCCACGTGCCGATGCACAAGATCGTGGAGAACGTGCGGCTGGAGGAGGAGCTGTGCGAGGAGGCTCCGTTCTACACCCTCGGCCCGCTGGCCACCGATATCGCGCCCGCGTACGACCACATCACCTCGGCGATCGGCGCCGCCATCATCGCGCAGGCGGGGACCGCGATGCTGTGCTACGTCACGCCGAAGGAACATCTCGGTCTGCCCAATCGTGATGACGTGAAGGTCGGCGTCATCACCTACAAGATCGCCGCGCACGCCGCCGATCTGTCCAAGCAGCATCCGCGCGCACAGGAACGCGATGACGCGCTGTCCAAGGCGCGCTTCGAATTCCGCTGGCACGATCAGTTCGCGCTGTCGCTGGATCCGGACACCGCGCGCGAATATCACGATGAGACCCTGCCCGCGGAGCCCGCCAAGACCGCGCACTTCTGTTCCATGTGCGGTCCGAAGTTCTGTTCCATGCGCATTTCCGCGGATGTGCGCGAATACGCGGAGAAGCAGGGGCTGACCGATGTCGCCGCCATCGAGGCGGGGATGGCGGAGAAGTCGGCGGAATTCGCGACGACCGGCAATCAGGTGTATCTGCCCGTCGTTTCCTGATTCGGCCCGGATTCGAATCGGTGCGGGCGGTTGCCGCCCGCACCGGTTTTCCGGAAACAGCGCAGCTCGCGAATGACCTTGCTACCGTCGATATGCAAACGCACCACGGTAGGGGGACTGGTTGTGGGCGAACGCTTTTCGCATTTCCCGGTAAACGGACATAACGCCGCGGCAGGTCGATTATGACCCGCCGGGCCGCCACTGCCACCGATGAGGCGACGCGCTATCTCGCCTCGGCGGTACACCTCGATGACCGGCTCGCCGACGATCTCATCGACGAGCACATCAGCGAACCGCTGCGCGCGATACCGCCGACCACCGGGCTGCGCTCGGAATTGGTCCTGCGGGAGGCGCTCACCGCGCGGGTGCGGCGGGTCGTCACCAATGCCGTTCTGCTGGTGCTACTCATCGTGCTCGCGATCCTGGCTCCGCCGGTGGCCGCGTTATGGCTGGCCTCGGCGCTGGCCTGGAAACTCGCGGCGGCCGCGGTGACCCTGCTGGCCTGGAAGATGCTCGGCGACGATCGGGGCCGGGTGCCGCGCTGGGTGCACTGGTGGCTGACGTACCTGCTGTGGGGCCTCGCCTTCCTGGTGGTGGGGATCGCCGTGCTCGGGCCCACCCTGCTGGCGAGCGGCGGCTCCGATACCGGACTGTCCTCGGACAGCGTCGGCGTCGCCACCGATGACGCCGTCTTCGCGGCGGTAATCCTGGTGCAGCTCATACTGTTCGGCACGCTGTTGACCCAGGCACTGCTGCGCCGCCTGGTACTGGACAACCATTTCCGATTCGGCGTCTTCGATCCGGACGCGACACCGCGCCCGGCGGTGCAGCGCGCCTGCGGGGCGTTCACCGATCGACTGCGGCGCTACGGTGAGGCCGATGCCCGCGCCACATCGTTCGGCCCGGCCGAACTGGTGGTGTATCGCGGCTACGATCCGTTCGTGGGCAGCGGGATTCACCTGCCCAAATGGTCCTGGTCCATCACCCTGGAGCTGTATCCGGCGGACCGGTCCGCCGCCAACGGCACCGTGCCCGAGGTGCCCACGTTCGCGCCCATCGCACTACAGGATTACGTCACCGCGGATCTCATGGCGCTGCGGCAGACGCCCACGCTGACGCCGGGCTGGCGTTTCGAGGATCTGCACATCGCGCATTGGGCGGTGCTGTCCTCGGATTTCCTGCTGCATTATCCGGCCGCCGAACCGCTGCGGCGGCAACTGCTCGAACATACGAATCCGCAACTGAGCCTTACGGATTGGGCGACATTGGCGGACAGCTCACCGGAATGGCTGCGCTACTACCGCTGCTTCCGGGTGGAGGGCTGGGAACGGCAATTGGGCGTCTCCGGATTCCTGCACGTCGGTTATCAACAGCGCACCCTGTATCTGGAATGGCAGACCTACGCGCTGCCGCCGATCGATCCGGCGCATCGCGCGGTGGACACCATTCGCCCGCTGCTGCTGCCCGAACTGTGGCAGGCGCTGTGCGAATTCGCACTGCTGCCGCTCAGTGTGCCGGGGCGAATCGCCATGCTGTGGCGCTGGTTTCGGGATATGACCGGAATGGGGCGCGGGAATTGGCGCACCCCGGGTGAGGCGGCGTTCGCGTTCGGCACCGATCGCAATGTGCGCGAGGCCGGGGCCGGTACCGAGTACACGCATTTCTTCGAAGCCACCGATGTGGAGCGGTATCACCGCATCATGCAGAGCCGCATCTTCGACGCGGTGCAGCGCTTTCTCGGCGAAAAGGGTATCGCCACAGGAGGATTCGAATCCGCGGTGGTGCAGATCAATAATTCGACCCATGTCAGCGGCGGCACGTTCGTCGGCAGCGCGGTCGGCGGACAGCAGCACACCGTGGGGGTCGGCAGCGCCGTCGTCGGCACTCCCGCGCCCGCACACACCTAGAAGGAGCAGGCCATGCCGGACAATCTCGCGGGCGGAACGAATGTCTCGGGCGGAACCTTCATCGGTTCCCCGGTCGGCGGGGCCGGCCACACCAGCGCCATCCAGGGGCCGGTGACGGTCAGTATCGGAACCGATTCCGAACAGCTGGTCACGCTGCTGGCGCAATTGCGGTCCGAACTCGACCGTTTGCGCGCCCGGCTGCCCGCCACAGGGGGCCCGGACGCACATCCCGACGAGGTGGCCGAACTCATCGAGGAGCTCGACCGGCCCGAGCCGAATGTGGCTCGGGCCGCGAGCAAATGGGAACGCCTGATGCGGCGCATCCCGGCTTCGCTGCGCAGCGTCGACGGCATTTCGCGCATCGTGACGCTGTTCGGTCAGGTACAGGAGCTGACCAGCTGACTACTTGTCGGCGGTGAGGGTGCCCCCGATGGCCCAGCTGTCGGTGGGCACCTCCTGAATCCACACCTGGACGGCCTCGGCCGGAATCTGCAGTGCGTCCACGAAGGCGTCGGTGACGCGGCGCACCAGATCGCGCTTGAGTTCGACGGTGCGGGGACCCTGCTGAATGGTGACGATGGGCATGACTGTTCTCCTCGATACGCGATGGTGAATTCGATTGGCCGCCTCCGGTTTTCCGGATCTTCCGGTGGCCTGAGAACAGTTCACCGCAGAGCGGGCGCCCGGCCAATGGCCAGTGCGTTAGCGCTGCGATAAGCGATCCTTATCGTGAATCAGCTCGACGAGCAGATTCAACTGCGGCGAGACCGCGTCCGCCCGCACCGCGAGTCCGATGGGCAGGCTCATCCCCGGCTCGGCGAAGGGCCGGAACGCCACGCGCGAGTTGTGCACAAGTCGCGCGTTGGACGCGTAAATCACTGTCCACATGGGGATTCCGGTGCCGACCGCCGCCAGCGTGTCCTGCAAATTCCCCGCAGCCGGTGCGGGCGTCGGCTCGAAACCCGCACGCTGACAGGCGGATAGCACCAGATCCACAAGTGCGGGATGATTCCGCCGCTCGGTCATCCGCAATGGCAGGGCAGCCAGATCGGCGATCCGCACCGCCTCCTGCTCGACCAGCGCATGCCTGGCGGGCAAGGCCACCACCAGCGGATCCTCCCAGGCGGGCAGGAAATCCAGCTCCGGACTCTCCCCCGGCGCGGGCGACCGCACGAACGCCACATCCAATCGCCCGTCCGCGACCTGCCGCATCCGCTCCTGCACCGGCACCGCGACCAACTCCACCCGCACCTGCGGCGCGCGCTCGGCGAATCCGTCCAGCACCGCGTCGAGCCGCTCCCCCAGCCCGCTCACCGTCCCGATCCGGAAAACCGTCGCCCGCTCCCCCGCCAACTCCGCCACCGAGGCCCGCGCCTGATCCGCCGCCGCCAGCACCGCCCGCGCCCCCGGCAGAAACCTGATTCCCGCCTCGGTCAGACTCACCTTGCGCGGAGACCGTTCCAGCAGTTGAACTTTCAGCTCCCGCTCCAACCGCTGCACCTGCTGACTGACGGCGGGCTGCGCGATATGCAACCGCTCCGCCGCCCGCCCGAAATGCAACTCCTCCGCCACGGTCACGAAGTACCGCAGTTGCCGCAGCTCCACCTCGAACCTCCCGAACTTCTGACGGTTACGAAACCTATTTGGCGGCAATCGAATTGATCTGGACGGCCAAGCTCGGCGTGCCATCCGAACCGCCGCCCGCGACTCCGGCGGCGGCGACCCTGTCCAGGATCGACATGCCGGGCGCGTCCACCGTTCCGAAGACGGTGTATGCGGGTGGGAGTTCGGAATCGGCGTAGACCAGGAAGAATTGGCTGCCATTGGTGAATGGTCCGGCATTGGCCATGGCGAGGGTGCCGCGAGGGTAGATGATCGGAGTCACCAGGGTCGGGTCGGTCAGGCCGCTGTAGCTGTCGACCGGGTATTCGTCGTCGAATTGGTAACCGGGGCCGCCGGTTCCGGTGCCGGTGGGGTCGCCGCACTGGAGAACCTTCAGACCCTCCGAGGTGGTCAGCCGATGGCAGTTCGTGCCGTCGAAGTAGTGCTGTGCCGCCAAGCTGGTGAAACTGTTTACCGTGCAAGGTGATTCGGCGCTGTTGAGCAGGAGACCGATCGGGCCCTGCCCCGTTGCCATCTCGTATCCGATGCCGGTCTTGTTCGCCGGGACGCCATCGGTTTTCGGCGAGTCCGTAGCTTTCTGTCCCGGGAACGGGCTGGGGAGATAGCTACAACTCACCGTGGCAGGTCGCTGCGGAGGCGCGGGCAGGGTCGTTCCCGTCGGCAGCGTCAGCACGGGCGTGCTGGTCACCGGCGACGCCGCGGTCTCATCATCGCCACGGCTGACGTAGATCACCGCCGCGGCCGCGATGACCACGACGACGACCAGCAAAATCGGCAGCGCGACCAACAGCCACAACGGAACCCTGACACCACCGGGTCGGGGCTCCTGCACCGGATAACCGGGGGCGGGTCCATATACGGGTGGTCCGTATCCGGGCGGAACCTGTGGATAGGAGCCCGGCGGATACGCGCCCGCCTGTTGCGCGCCCGGCGGATAGGACCCCGGTGGCGGCGGCGGATAGCCGTCCTTGGCCGTATGCACCGGCTCCTGCGGCGGGATTCCGGCCGGGTCCTGATTCACGCTTTCCCCTCACACTTCGAGTCGCCGCGACCTTACCGGCTGTTCGGACGCCAGCGGTGGGCGAATTCGCCGGGGGCGGGTGGGGGGCCGGGGAGCGGGCCGGGGGTGGCGAGGCCGTCTATGAGGAGGGCGAGGATGCGGCGGCGGAGTTGGGCGGTGCGGGTGGGGTCGGGGAGGGTGATGGCGGCGCAGGATTCCAGGATGAGGCCGAGGTCGGCGGTGGTGATGTCGGGGCGGAGGCGGCCGGATTCGCGGGCGCGGCGCAGGATTTCGTCATTGAGTTCGGACGAGCGCATGACCGCGGGCAGGATCGAATCGTCGGGGGTGAAGGTGCCCGCGAGATGTGTTGTCAGCGAATGCACGTCGGCGTCGACCACGCGCTCGAGGAAGCCGACGAGTCCCTGCCAGCCGTCCGAATCCTCCAGGGCCGCTTCGGCTTCTACGTTGTACCGGTTCAGCCCGGCATAGCAGAGGGTGCGGAGCAGATCCTCCTTGCCGGGGTAGCGGCGGTAGAGGGCGCTGATACCGACCCCGGCGCGTTCGGCGACGGCCGCGATGGGGGCCTTGGGATCGGCGAGGAAGACATCGCGGGCGGCGGCGAGGATGAGTTCGTCATTGCGGGCGGCCTGCGCCTTGCGGCCCGGCAGGGCGCGCTGAGCTGGGGCTTCGACTGACTTCGGCATGAATCGAGAATAGCACTTGAACGGAATGATCCCTTCCGCTATGGTTGGTAACAGAACGAAACATTCCGTTCCACCAAGGAGAGAATGATGAACGCCATCCACCCCTTCCGCATCGACGTCCCGCAGGCCCAGCTCGACGATCTGGCCGACCGGCTGCACAGGGTGCTGTGGCCCAACGAGCTGCCCGGCGTCGCCGACGCGTACGGCGTGCCCAACGGCCGCGTCCGGGATCTCGCGGAGTACTGGGCCGGAACCTTCGACTGGCGGGCGCTGGAGGCGAAGCTGAACGCGTACCCGCAGTTCACCACCGAGATCGAGGGCGAGGACATTCACTTCCTGCACATTCGCTCCGAGCGCGAAGATGCCACCCCGGTCATCCTGACGCACGGCTGGCCGGGCTCGATCCTGGAATACCTGGATGTCATCGCCCCGCTCACCGCACCGGAATCGGCCGAGGATCCGGCCTTCCACCTGGTGATCCCGTCGCTGCCCGGTTTCGGTTTCTCCGGCCCGACCCGCAGCACCGGCTGGAGCCGGTACCGCACCGCCCGCGCCTGGGTCGAGCTGATGGATCGCCTCGGCTACCAGCGCTACGGCGCCATCGGCAATGACGGCGGTTCCATGGTCGCCCCCGAAATGGGCCGCATCGCCCCCGACCGGGTGCTGGGAGTGCATGTGACGCAGCTGTTCTCGTTCCCGTCCGGCGATCCGGCCGAGATGGCGGACCTGTCCGAGGAGGACATGGCCGGCCTGGCGCATCTGCAGTGGTTCTACGAGAACAAGATGTCGTTCAACAACCTGCACAGCCAGCAGCCGCAGACCATCGCCTTCGCGCTGGCGGATTCCCCGACCGGCCTGCTGGCCTGGAACGCACAGCTTTTCGGTGAGTCACTGGATTACGACTTCGTCATCGGAAACGTGGCCATCTACTGGCTGACCGGCACTTCCGGTTCGGCGCTGCGCTTCTACTACGAGGACGCGCACAGCGAGCAGCCGACCGAACCGACCACCGTCCCGACCGGTTTGGCCATGTTCAAGGGTGATTTCCAGTCCATCCGGCGGTTCGCCGAGCGCGATCACAAGAACATCGTGAGCTGGAACGCCTACGACGTGACGTCGGTGCATTCGACCAGCGCGAACGACGCGGCCGGACATTACGCCGCGCACGAGGCCCCCGAGGTGCTGATCGCCGATATCCGCCAGTTCTTCGCCCGGCTGAGCTGATCCGATATCCCGCGTGGAGCCTCTCGCATGTCGGCGAGAGGCTCGACGATGGTTCCGGCGCGCGCCCGTTGATGTACTGAATTCACCTTCAAGACAACGAATTACACGAGGTGAACACAATGCGAATCGCACTCTTCGGAGCCACCGGAACCATCGGCCGTCAGGTCGTCACCCAGGCCCTCGCGGCCGGTCACGAGGTCACCGCACTGACCCGCGACGCCGCGAATATGCCCGTCACCCATGAGCGTTTGCACGTGGTGGTCGGCGATGTGCTCGATCCGGCCGCGGTCGAACAGGTCGTACTCGGCCAGGAGGCGGTCATCGTCGCCCTGGGCGCGGGCCGCAAGGGCGTGGTGCGCGCCGAGGGCACCCGCGTCATCATCGAGGCCATGCAGCGCACGGGGGTGAAACGGCTCATCTGCCAGTCCACCCTGGGCGTCGGTGACAGCAAGGGCAATCTGAACTTCCTCTGGAAGTACGTCTTCTTCGGCATGCTGCTGCGGCAGGCGTTCGCCGATCACGTCCGGCAGGAACAGTATGTGCAGGCGAGCAATCTGGACTGGACCATCGTGCGGCCCAGCGCCTTCACCGACGGACCGGCCACCGGCGCCTACCGGCGCGGGTTCGGACCTTCCGAACCCGGTCTGTCCCTGAAGATCTCGCGCGCCGATATCGCGGCGTTCCTGCTCGAACAGTTGACCGACGACACCTACGTGCGCCGCACGCCCGGCATCTCCAATTGAGAATCAGGCGTGCTCATGCGCCTCGCCCCAGTGCGGGAAGGGATCCGGGAACGACAGCCACGCCTGTCGCCCGGATTCCATCTCCGCATCGGTGAGCAGGGCCGAATACAGCAGGTCCCGCACGTGTGGGCGATCGAGCTTGATGCCGATGAAGACGATCTCCTGTCCCGGCTGCATATCCAGGGACGTCCAGTACGCGCCCGCCTCGAAGGTCAGATTCGGGCCCGCCTGCGACCAGATGGCGGCCAGATCCGGGCGGCTCGCCAGCCAGAAGAAACCCTTGCTGCGCAACAGTCTCTGCAATTGCGCCAGCGCCGCCTCGAGGCGTTCGGGATGGAAGGGGCGATCGGCGGTGAAGGTGATGCTGCTGATCCCGTATTCCTCGGTCTCGGGGGTGTGCCCGCCCGCGAGTTCCTCATCCCAGCCGTCGAATTGGGCGGCCAGATCCGGATTGTAGAGTCCGGTGCCGAGCACCTCGGCGAGATCGACCACACCGTGCGCCGAATGCACAAGGCGCGCAGCGGGATTGAGTCGCTTGAGCGTAGCCTCCACCGTCCCTACGACTTTCGCGCTCACCAGATCGGTTTTGTTGAGCACCAGCACATTCGCGAACTCCACCTGATCCACCAGTAGATCGGCGATGGTGCGCGCGTCCCCCTCGCCCGCCTGCATATCGCGGTCGGCGAGCGCCTGACCCTTCACCACCTCGGCGAGGAATGTGGAGGCGTCGACCACGGTCACCATGGTGTCCAGCCGGGCCACGTCACCCAGCTTGAAACCGTCCTCGAATTCCCATTCGAAGGTGGCCGCCACCGGCATGGGCTCGGAGATGCCCGTGGATTCGATGACGAGCTGATCGAATCGCCCCTCCCGCGCCAGCTTGCCCACCGATTCGATGAGGTCCTCGCGCAGCGTGCAGCAGATGCACCCGTTGGTGAGCTCGACCAGTTTCTCCTCGGTCCGATCGAGATGCCCCTGCCCCGCGACCAGCGCCGCGTCGATATTCACCTCGCTCATGTCATTGACGATCACCGCCACCCGGCGACCGTCCCGATTGGCGAGGATGTGGTTGAGCAGGGTCGTCTTGCCCGCGCCGAGGAACCCGGACAGCACGGTCACGGGCAGCTGGGCGGGGCGCTGAGCTGAAGTCATACGTAAATGATAATCGTTTTCAATAATGCCGGAAGGGTCGGGTCCCGCACGCGGCGCGGAGATCGTAGGGTCGTCTCGTGAAGTTGCTGCCGCTCGCCCCTAACGGGCAGACCCCAGTCCGCGCGCTCACCATCGCGGGCACCGACTCCGGCGGCGGTGCCGGAATTCAGGCCGACTCGCGCACCATGGCCATGTGCGGGGTGCACGCGTGCGTGGCCGTGGCCGCGGTGACCGTGCAGAACACGGTGGGGGTCAGCGGTTTTCACGAGATTCCGCCGGAGATCGTGGCGGGGCAGGTGCGAACCGTGGTGAGCGATATCGGGATCGGGGCCGCCAAGACCGGCATGCTGGCCTCCACCGGGATCATCGAGGCCGTCGCCGCGGTGTGCGCGGAGGTCGGGATCGGGCGGGACGGGCATATTCCGCTGGTGGTGGATCCGGTGGCGGCGTCCATGCACGGCGATCCGCTGCTGCACGCCTCGGCACTGGATGCGCTGCGGGACACGCTGATTCCACTGGCCACCGTGATCACGCCGAATCTGGACGAGGTGCGGCTGCTCACCGGGATCGAGGTGGTCGACGATCTCACCGCGCACAAGGCCGCCGAGGCGCTGCACGCGCTCGGGCCGAAATGGGCCATCGTCAAGGGCGGGCATCTGCGCACCTCCGCGGTCAGCACCGATCTGCTGTTCGACGGGGAGACCTTCCACGAGCTGACCGCGCCGCGCATCGCCACCGGCAATGACCACGGCGGCGGGGACACCCTGGCGGCGGCCATGGCCAGCGCTTTCGCACACGGATATTCGGTGCCGGACGCGTTCGCCTTCGCCAAGGAGTGGACGCGGCGGTGTTTGGAGGCGTCGTACGACCTGGGCGCGGGGCACGGGCCCGTGTCGCCGCTGTGGCGACTGCATGAAGGTCCTCGGTAGCGAGGTGTGGATCCCGGCCGAAAGCATGCCGGGATGACGGGGGGTGGCTCCCGGGATGACGGGGCGGTAGCTCCCAGGAACCTCCCAGCTCCGCCGCAGGGGCGGCCCAGCGTACCGGACGACCGTAGTGATCATGTCCGACACCGTGACCGCCGTCCGGGCGGCGGAACCAGCCGAGTCCGTGACCACGCCCGTTATCGACGTGGTCGTACCCGTCTACAACGAAGAACGCGATCTCGGTCCGTGCGTGCAGCGCCTGCACGCCTTCCTCAATGACAATTTCCCCTTCACGGCGCGAATCACCATCGCCGACAACGCATCCACCGATGCCACCCTGCAGGTGGCGGAGTATCTCGCCGAGCAACTCGACGGGGTGCGGGTGGTGCATCTGGATCGCAAGGGCCGCGGCCGCGCACTGCGCGAGGTGTGGCAGGGGTCGGACGCTCAGGTCGTCGCGTACATGGACGTCGACCTGTCCACGGATTTGAACGCGCTGCTGCCACTGGTCGCGCCGCTGGTGTCCGGACATTCGGATCTGGCCATCGGTACCCGGCTCGCCTCCTCCTCGCGGGTGGTGCGCGGACCCAAGCGGGAGATCATCTCGCGCTGCTACAACCTGATCCTGCGCACCTCGCTGCAGGCCAAGTTCTCCGATGCGCAATGCGGTTTCAAGGCCATGCGCAGCCAGGTGGCGCGCATGGTGCTGCCGCTGGTGGAGGACGGCGAATGGTTCTTCGACACCGAACTGCTGGTGCTGGCCGAACGCATCGGGCTGCGCATTCACGAGGTGCCGGTGGACTGGATCGACGATCCGGACAGCCGCGTCGATATCGTCGACACCGCGCGCAAGGATCTGCAGGGCATCTGGCGGGTCGGGCGGGCGCTCGGGTCGGGACGACTGCCCATCAATGAACTGCGCGCCGCCATCGGACGCGAACCGCTGGTGGAGGGCGTACCGCTGGGCATGGTCGGACAGCTGGTGCGATTCGGCATCGTCGGCGTGGGGTCCACGCTCGCGTATCTGCTGCTTTACGTTGTGCTGCAATCGATTACCGGCGCACAGGTGGCGAACTTCCTGGCGCTGCTGATCACCGCCGTCGGAAATACCGCCGCCAATCGCGCCTTCACCTTCGGTGTGCGCGGATCGTCGCAGGCGGTCTCGCATCAGTTGCAGGGCCTGTTCATCTTCGGCATCGGGCTCGCACTCACCAGCGGATCGCTTTTCGCACTGCATCATTGGGCCCCAGACTCGGCCGTGCACGTGGAGCTGCTGGTCCTGGTGATCGCGAATCTGATCGCCACCCTGATCCGCTTCGTCGGCCTGCGCTGGGTATTCCGCAAAGCGGGAGCGCATGATTCGGCGGGCAGCCGGTGACGGCGGCCGACGAACGGGCCGCGAAAGTCGCGGCGGTGACTCCACCGCGCTATGGCCATGGGCAGTTGGCCCGCTGGCTGCACTCATCCACAGCCACTCTCACGAACCGCATGCCGGAGGAGGTGCATGATGACCGCGACATTGACTGAGCGACAGGTGGTTCCGCCGCCCGAGCGGGATACCGTCTCGAAGCCGCGCTGGGAGTATCCGGCGGTGGCGGCGCTGCTCATCGGCACCGCGATCGCGTATCTGTGGAATCTGTCGGTGAACGGCTGGGCGAATTCGTTCTATGCCGCTGCCGTGCAGGCGGGTTCGGTGTCGTGGAAGGCGTTCTTCTTCGGCTCCTCCGATGCCGCCAACTCCATCACGGTGGACAAGACGCCATTGTCGCTGTGGCCCATGGAGATCTCGGTGCGGATCTTCGGACTGCACAGCTGGAGCATGCTGCTGCCGCAGGCGCTGATCGGTGTGGCCTCGGTGGCGCTGCTGTGGGCCACGGTGCGGCGGGTGTTCGGCGCACACGCCGGACTGCTGGCCGGGCTCGCGCTCGCGGTGACTCCCGTTGCGGCGCTGATGTTCCGGTTCAACAATCCGGACGCGCTGCTGGTGCTGCTCATGATCGCGGCGACCTGGGCCATGACCCGCGCGGTCGAGGACGGGCGCTGGCGCTGGCTGCTGTACACCGGCTTGTTCATCGGTCTGGGCTTCCTCACCAAGCAGCTGCAGGTGCTGCTGGTGGTGCCCGCGCTGGCGCTGACCTATCTGGTCGCCGGACCGCCCAAGCTCGGCAAGCGCATCGCGCAGCTGTTCGCGGCGGGCGCGGCCATGATCGCGGGCGCGGCCTGGTGGGTGCTCATCGCCGAATTCTGGCCGGTCGACGATCGGCCGTACTTCGGTGGCTCACAGCACAATTCGATTCTCGAACTGACCTTCGGATACAACGGCCTGGGCCGGTTGAACGGCGATGAGACCGGCAGCGTCGGCCCGGGCGGTGAACTGCCCGCCGGCGGCAACGGCATGTGGGGTACGACGGGCATCACCCGCATGTTCGAACCGCAGCAGGGCGGGCAGATCGCCTGGCTCATCCCCGCGGCGCTCGTGCTCATGGTCGCGGCACTCGTCCTGCGCGGCAAGGCCGCTCGCACCGATCAGCGGCGCGCGGGGCTCATGCTGTGGGGCGGCTGGCTGCTGGTGACCGGACTGGTCTTCAGCTTCATGAAGGGCATTTTCCACCAGTACTACACGATCGCCCTGGCTCCGGCGATCGCCGCATTGGTCGGCATCGGCGCGGTCATGCTGTGGCAGGAACGCGAAAAGCGCTGGGTGCGTGTGGCATTGGCACTCGCCCTGGGCGTCACCATCGCCACGGCGTGGATGCTGCTGTCCCGCAGCAGCTCCTTCCAGCCCTGGCTGCGCTGGACCGTGGCGACGGTAGGCGTCGTGGTCACCCTGGCGCTACTGGTCCGGCTGCCCCGCAAGGTGGAAATCGCGGCCGCGAGTGCCGCGGTGCTCATCGGCCTGGCCGGACCGATCGCCTACACGGTCGACACCCTCGGCACCGGCCACGAGGGACCGATCCCCAGCGCGGGCCCGAATGTGCGCGGCGGCTTCGGTTTCGGCGGCGGACGGCATGGCGGAGGTGGCGGGCCCTGGCAGAACGGCGGCACGGCCCCCGGCCAGAACGGCGGCATGCGCGGTCAGAACGGCACCGCACCGGGTCAGAACGGCGGTATGCCGGGCATGAACGGTGGGATGCATTCCGGTGGAGCCCGGAACGGCAGCGGTATGCCGGGTGGCGAAATGGGCGGTGGCGCGGGCAATTTCATGATGGCCAGCAAGCCGAGTGCGAAGGTCACCGCGCTGCTGTCCGCCAATGGGGATCAGTTCACCTGGGTGGCGGCGACCATCGGCTCGAACAGCGCCGCGGGATTCCAGCTCGCCACGCAGCTGCCGGTCATGCCGGTCGGCGGGTTCAACGGCAGTGATCCGTCGCCGACGCTGGAGCAGTTCCAGCGGTACGTGACCGATGGGGATATCCACTACTTCATCGGCGGCGGCGGTATGGGTGACGGCGGTGAGGGCCGGATGGGCGGTTCGAACCGTTCCGGCTCGCACAGTTCCGAGATCACCAAGTGGGTGCAGGAGCATTACACGGCGCAGGAGGTGGACGGGGTGACCCTCTACGACCTGACCGCGCCGAAGCCCGCCTAGCCCCGCATACGAAAGAGCCCGTTCCGCGCGATTGCGGGACGGGCTCTTTCGTTTGCTACGCCTGACTCAGGCGAGGCACTGCGCCTGGATCAGGCGAGGCCCCACGCGTGCAGCAGGTAGGTGATGTTCGACGCGATGCTGGTGACAACGTTCGCGAGATTCAGTGCGGCAGAGCCGAGATCGATGATGGGCACAACAATGTCCTTCGCGGATCGGGTTCAATTCAACCCTGCACGCTAGGCTCCCGGACAAGCGTCCAGCAATGATGCAGTTCACGTATTTCCGCTGATCAGCCGCGATGTCGCCCACTCGAAAACAATATTGTGACCCGCGCCACTCCCCTACCCTGAAATCGGCACCCGGCAATCCGATCCAGGGACTGTCATATGAACGATCCACTCCCCCTCAGCGATGAACGCCGCGAAGCCTTCTGGCGGCGAGCCGGTTGGACACCGGACCTGCCGGATCTCGAACGCGAGCGCATCGAACACCGCTGGGATGACGAATCGATCGATATCGCAGAGGTTTTCGGCTGGTAGCTCAGCGCGGCGCGTGCAGCGCGATATGCAGCGTGGCGGCCCACTGCTGCACGATCTCCTTGCGGCGCAACGAGTCGTCGGTGAGGATATCGGCCAGTCCGAGACCGCGCGCCAGATCCAGCGTGGCCTGAACCAGATGGTGCGCAACGGGATCGGAGTCGTCCACGCCCAGCGCCTCCACCGCCATGCGATGCGAGACCCGGCCGAAGCGCGCCTCCATCGGCACGATGAGCTCGCGCAGCGCGGGATCGGCGGCGGCATGCGTCCACACCTGGAGCGCCGCCTTGAAGAACGTGGTGGTGTAGCCCTCCACCAGCGCGGTCACCACGGCCTCGGTGCGGCCCTGCCCCTCGGCCACCTCACCGATGGCCTGGGCGTCGGCGAGCGATTGCGCCATGCGGGTGTCGAACATGTAGTCCAGCGCGGCGGTGATCAGATCCTCGCGGGTGGGGAAGTGATGCTGTGCCGCGCCGCGGGACACCCCGGCGCGCTCCGCCACCACGGCGACCGTCGCCGCCGCCCAGCCGGTCTCGGCCAGGCAGTCGATGGTCGCCTCCAGCAGCCGCTGCCGGGTGGCCCGGCTGCGGTCCTGCTTGGGTTCGTGGGGTGTAGCCATGAGTAGTTATTCTGCCCAGCTCGGCGGGCGACGCTGAAAGAAGGCCGTCATGCCCTCGATCACATCGGGGGTGCCGAAGAAGCTGCCGGACCGCTCGGCCAGGGCCTGCGCGGAGCGGTCGACCTCGGCCAGGATGGCGGCGGTGGCGAGTTTCTTGCTCTCCGCCAGACCCTGCGGGGAACCCTTGCGCAGCTCTCCCACCAGGCGTTTCACCTCGGCTTCCGGATCATCGGCGGCAATGCTGATCAGGCCGGTGCGCTCGGCTTCGGCGGCGTCGAAGGTCTCCCCGGTCTGGAAGTATCGGGCCGCCGCGCGTGAGGTCAGGCGCGGCAGCAGCGTCAGCGAAATCACGAACGGCGCGAGCCCGAGCCGGGCCTCGGTGAGGGCGAAACTGCTGCCGCGACCCGCGACCGCGATATCGCACGCGCCCACGATGCCCATACCGCCCGCGCGCACATTGCCGTCGATCTGCGCGATCACCGGCTTGGGCAGGTCAAGGATGTCGCGCAGTACCCGCACCATCCAGCCGGTGCGGATACCGGCGGCGGCCGCCGGATCGGCGTCCAGCGCTTCCTTGAGATCCGCTCCGGCACAGAAGGTATTGCCGGTGTGGGTGAGCACCACCCCGCGCACCGCAGTGTCCGCGGCGGCCTGTTCCAGGCCCGCGAGCAGCTCCGTCACCAGTTTCGAGGACAGGGCGTTGCGATTGTGCGGGGAGTCCAAGGTCAGGACGGCGAATCCGTCCCGTACCTCGTAGCCCACGTACGGCGCGTCGGGGGTGGCGTCACTCATCGAATTTCCTTACGGGTCAAGAGAAGACGGCTCAGTACGACCGGGGCAGGCCGAGTGAGTGCTGTGCGACGAAGTTCAGGATCATCTCGCGGCTGACCGGGGCGACGCGCGCGATGCGCGAGGCCGCCAGCATGCCCGCCAGCCCCACATCGGAGGTGAGGCCGGAACCGCCGTGCGTCTGGATCGCCTGATCCAGCGCCTTGATACTGGCTTCCGCCGCAGCGTATTTCGCCATATTGGCGGCCTCGGCGGCACCGAAGTCGTCGCCCGAGTCGTACAGGAACGCGGCCTTCTGCATCATGACCTTGGCCAGTTCCAGTTCGATCTTCACCTGTGCCAGCGGATGCGAAATGCCCTGGTGCGCACCGATCGGCACGCCCTTCCACACCGCGCGCTCCTTGGCGTAGGTCACCGCGCGATCGATGGCGTAGCGGCCCATGCCGATCGCCATGGCCGCGCCCATGATGCGCTCCGGGTTCAGTCCCGCGAACAGCTGCGCGATGGCGGCGTCCTCCTGGCCGACCAGGGCGGTGGCGGGCAGGCGCACATCATCGAGGAACAGCGTGAACTGGTTGTCCGGTTCGATGATGTCCATCTCCTGCTTCGTCTTCACGAAGCCGGGGGCATCGGTGGGGACGATGAACAGGGCGGGCTGGAGGTTGCCGGTCTTGGCGTTCTCGGTGCGCGCCACGATGAGCACGGCCTCGGCCTGATCGACACCGGAGATGTAGACCTTGCGACCGCTCAAGATCCAGTCCTCGCCGTCCTTGCGGGCGGTGGTGGTGATCTTGTGCGAATTGGAGCCGGCATCGGGTTCGGTGATACCGAAGACCATCTTGCCGGTGCCGTCGGCCAGCTTGGTCAGCCAGTACTGCTTCTGCGCGTCGGTGCCGTACTTGGTGATGATGGTGCCGCAGATGGCCGGGGAGACCACCATGAGCAGCAGTCCGCAACCCTGTGCGGCGAGCTCCTCCTGCACCAGCGCCAGCTCGTAGATGCCCGCGCCGCCACCGCCGTACTCCTCCGGCAGGTTCACACCGAGGAAGCCGAGTTTGCCCGCCTCATCCCACAATTCGTCGAACGGCTCACCCTTGCGGGCCTTGGGTCCGGCGTAATCGCGGAAGTTGTATTTGGCGGCCAGCTTGGCCACGGCCTCGCGCAGGGCCTTCTGCTCATCGGTTTCGATGAAGCTCATCGTCTACTCCTGGTTTTCGCTGTCATCGGACTGGACCACGGCGAGCAGGGCGCCCACTTCGACCTGCTGACCGACCGTCACATTGAGTTCGGTGAGCACACCCGCGGCGGGCGCGGCGATGGTGTGCTCCATCTTCATCGCCTCCAGCCACAGGATGGGCTGGCCCTTCTCGACCCGGCTGCCCAGCTCCGCACCGAGGCGGATGACCGCGCCCGGCATGGGAGCGAGCAGTGAACCCTCGGCCACCTGATCGGCCGGATCCTCGAAACGCGGCAGGCGGCGCACCGAGACCGGGCCGAGCGGGGAATCCACGGCCACCAGATCGCCGTAGCGGGCGATCTCGAAGCGGCGGCGCACGGCACCGCGCTCACCGGGCACCAGCAGAATCACCAGATCCGGTGTGGCCTCGACCAATTCGAGACCCGGATGGCCCTCGACATCGAGACCGGCGCGCGTGATGCGGTAGCGCACCTCATGCTTACCGCTCACGCGACTCTCGTAGGACTTGGACTGCGGTTGCGACGGCAGATTGCGCCAGCCGCTCGGCACCCCGAAACCGACCTTGGCGTTCCTGCGGTTCGCGGCCGAATCCGCCAGTGCCGCAGCCACAATGGAGAGCTGCTCGGATTCCTCGGACACCAGCGGCGCGGACAGCTTGTCCAGGCCGTGCGTGGCGAAGAAGGCGGTATCGGTGTCACCGGCCAGGAAGGCCGGATGCCGCAGCACCCGCACCAGCAGATCGCGATTGGTCACCAGACCGTGAATCTTGGCGCGTTGCAAGGCCGAAGCCAGGATGTGCGCGGCCTCGTCACGGGTCTCGGCGAACGAGATGACCTTCGACAGCATCGGGTCGTAGTGCACGCCGACCACGGAACCGTCAACCACACCGGTGTCCAGGCGCACGCCCGGTTCGGTCAGCACGGTGAATTCACCCGTGGTGCCCGGGATGTCGAGCTTGTGCACCGGACCGCTCTGCGGCTGCCAATCGTGCGCCGGATCCTCGGCGTACAGGCGCACCTCGATGGAGTGCCCACGCATGCCCGGCTGCGTCGCCGGCAGCGGGCGACCGGCGGCGACCTGCAATTGCAGGCGCACCAGATCCAGGCCGGTGACCTGCTCGGTGACCGGATGTTCCACCTGGAGACGGGTATTCATCTCCAGGAAGAAGAAATCGCCCTTCTCGTCGGCCAGGAATTCGACGGTGCCCGCACCCTCGTAACCGATGGCCTCGGTGGCGAGCTTGGCGGCCTCGAACAGGCGCGCGCGCATCCCGTCGATCTTCTCGACCAGCGGGGACGGGGCCTCTTCGACGACCTTCTGATGGCGGCGCTGAATCGAGCACTCGCGCTCGCCGACCGCCCACACCGTGCCCTGGGTGTCGGCCATGACCTGCACCTCGATATGGCGGCCGGTCTCCAGGTAGCGCTCACAGAACACGGTCGGATCACCGAACGCCGATTCCGCCTCGCGCCGTGCGCCTTCCAGCTGTTCGGTGAGGTCGGCGAGATCGCGCACCACGCGCATACCGCGCCCGCCGCCGCCCGAGGACGCCTTGATGAGCACCGGCAGCATATCCGCGGTGACCTCGGCCGGATCGAGCTCGGCCAGCACCGGGACACCGGCGGCGTCCATCATCTTCTTGGACTCGACCTTGGAGCCCATCTGCTCGATGGCGGCGACCGGCGGGCCGATCCAGGTCAGACCGGCTTCCAGTACGGCGCGCGCGAATTCGGCGTTCTCGGAGAGGAATCCGTAGCCGGGGTGGATGGCGTCCGCACCGGCGGCCAGCGCGGCCTCGATGATCAGTTCACCGCGCAGGTAGGTCTCACCAGGAGTGTTTCCGGGCAGTCGAATGGCCGAATCCGCTTCCGCCACATGCGGTGCGGCGGCGTCGGCGTCGGAATACACGGCGGTGGTGGCGATTCCCATGCGGCGGCACGTGGCGAATACGCGCCGCGCGATCTCACCGCGGTTCGCGACCAGAACGTTCGTTATGTCCATACCGGCACTCACATTCGGAAGACGCCGAAGCCCTCGGCGCCCTTGATCGGGGCATTGTGGATGGCGGACAACGCCATTCCCAATACCGTGCGGGTGTCGCGCGGGTCGATGACGCCGTCGTCGTACAGGCGGCCCGACATGAACATGGGCAGCGATTCGGCCTCGATCTGCGCCTCGATCATGGCGCGGATACCGGCGTCGGCCTCCTCGTTGAACGGAATGCCCTTGGCCTCATTGGCGGCCCGGCCCACGATGGAGATGACGCCCGCCAGCTGCGCACCGCCCATGACGGCGGATTTGGCGCTGGGCCAGGCGAATACGAAGCGCGGATCGTACGCGCGACCGCACATGCCGTAGTGCCCTGCGCCGTAGGACGCGCCCATGAGCAGCGAGATATGCGGGACCTTGGAGTTCGACACCGCGTTGATCATCATCGCGCCGTGCTTGATGATGCCCTTCTGCTCGTACTCCTTGCCGACCATGTAGCCGGTGGTGTTGTGCAGGAACAGCAGTGGCGTGTTCTTCTGATTGGCCAGCTGGATGAACTGCGCGGCCTTCTGCGCTTCCTCGGAGAACAGCACGCCGCGCGCATTGGCGAGAATGCCGACCGGGTAGCCGTGCAGTTCGGCCCAGCCGGTGACCAGGCTGGAGCCGTACAGCGGTTTGAACTCGTCGAAATCGGAGCCGTCGACCACGCGGGCGATGACCTCGCGCGGATCGAACGGGATCTTCAGATCCGTCGGCACGATGCCGACCAGCTCTTCCTGATCGAACAGCGGCTCGATCACCTCGGCGACCGGACGCGGAGCCGGACCCTGCTTCTGCCAGTTCAGGCGGCGAATAATGGAGCGGCCCAGGCGAATAGCGTCCTGCTCGTCGGCGGCAAGGTAGTCCGCCAGACCCGAGACGCGGGCGTGCATCTCCGCACCGCCGAGCGATTCGTCATCGGATTCCTCACCGGTCGCCATCTTCACCAGCGGCGGACCGCCCAGGAACACCTTGGAACGCTCCTTGATCATGACCGTGTAATCGGACATGCCCGGGATGTACGCGCCACCGGCGGTGGAATTACCGAAAACCAGTGCGATGGTGGGGATTCCGGCCGCCGACAAACGGGTGAGATCGCGGAACATGCGACCGCCCGGAACGAAGACCTCTTTCTGCGTCGGCAGATCCGCGCCACCGGACTCCACCAGGCCGATGACCGGGAGCCGGTTCTCCAGCGCGATATCGTTCATGCGCAGGTTCTTGCGCAGCGTCCACGGGTTCGAGGTGCCGCCGCGCACGGTCGGATCCGGTGCGACGATCATGCATTCGACGCCCTCGACAATGCCGATACCGGCGATGACGCTCGCGCCCACGTGGAAGTCGCTGCCCCAGGCGGCCAGCGGGGCCAGCTCCAGGAACGGTGAATCCTCGTCGATGAGCAGTTCGATGCGCTCGCGCGCGGTCAGCTTGCCGCGCTTGCGATGTCGCGCCATCTTGTCCGGGCCGCCGCCCGCGACATTCTTGGCGTATTCGGCCTCGACCTCGCCGAGCTTGGTCGCCATGGCCTCGGCGGCGGCCTGATAGTCCGCCGACTTCGGGTCTACGGTGCTGCGCAGAATGCTCAAGACTGGAACCCCAATCGCTTTGCCGCCAGGGCGGTCAGGATCTCATTGGTGCCGCCGCCGATACCGAGAATGCGCACATCGCGGTACTGGCGCTCGACCTCGGACTCGCGCATGTAGCCGAGCCCGCCGAACAGCTGAACCGCCTGGTGCGCAACCCATTCCGCGGTCTCGACGGCGGTGTTCTTGGCGAAGCACACCTCGGCGATGAGATCGGTCTCGCCCTGTGCGGCGCGCTCGGCGATATGCCGGGTGTAGACGCGGGCCACATCGATGCGGCGCGCCATCTCCGACAGCGTGTTCTGCACGGACTGGCGGCTGATCAGCGGGCGGCCGAAGGTCTCCCGGTCGCGGGTCCACTGGAGGGTCAGGTCCAGGCAGCGCTGCGCCTGCGCGTACGCCTGGACCGCCAGGCCGACGCGCTCGCTCACGAAAGCACTTGCGATCTGGGCGAATCCGGAGTTCTCCGCACCGACCAGGTTCGACACCGGTACGCGCACATCGACATACGAGAGTTCGGCGGTATCGGAGGCCAGCCAGCCCATCTTCTCCAACTTGCGGCTGACCGTGAAACCGGGCGTGCCCTTCTCCACGATGAGCAGCGAAACACCGGCCGCGCCACTGCCTCCCGTGCGCACGGCCGTCACGACGTAATCGGCGCGCACACCCGAGGTGATGTAGGTCTTGGAGCCGTTGACGATGAACTCGTCACCGTCGCGCACCGCGGTGGTGCGCAGATGTCCGACATCCGAACCGCCGCCCGGTTCGGTGATGGCGAGCGAACCGATCTTCTCGCCCGCCAGGGTCGGCTTGGCGAAACGCTCGATATGGTCGGCGTTCCCCGAGGCGATAATGTGCGGCACCGCGATACCGCAGGTGAACAGCGAGGCGAACAGACCACCCGAACCGCCCGCGTAATGCATTTCCTCGCACACGATGGCGGCGTCGATGGGATCGCCGTCCGAACCGCCGCCCGATTCCGGGAACTGGATGCCCAGCAGGCCCAGCGCGCCCGCCTTCTTGTGCAGTTCGCGCGGGATCTCACCGTCCCGCTCCCAGCCGTCCAGATACGGGAGCACCTCGCGCTCGGCGAATCCGCGCACGGTGGCACGCAATTCGCGCCGCTCCGGCGTCTCCCAGGGGTTCACGTAGGTCGTGCTCATGGCAGCAGCTCCACAGGAATTTCGATGTGCCGAGCCCGAAGCCATTCCCCGAGCCCCTTGGCCTGCGGATCGAAACGCGCCTGATAGGCCACGCCCTCCCCGAGCAGACCCTCGACAATGAAGTTGATCGCGCGCAGATTCGGCAGCACGTGCCGGGTGACCGGCAGTTTCGCGGTTTCCGGCAGCAGCAGGCGCAGCTCGTCCACGGTGAGCGCGTGCACCAGCCAGCGCCACTGCTCATCGGTGCGCACCCAGACGCCGATATTGGCATTGCCGCCCTTATCGCCACTGCGCGCCAGCGCGATGGTGCCGAGCGGGACGCGCTTGGTCTCACCCCGCGGAAGCGGCTGCGGCAGTGCGGGTTCGGGCACCTCGGCCAGTTCCAGGGTTTCCCCCGCGGGCGCGATGTCCACCGTGCCGCCATCGGGCAGCACCGCGATATGCGGAACTTCCTTCGCATCCACGTAGCCCGGTGTAAATACGCCGTACGGGCCGCCGTTTCCGGGCGGGGCCGTCAGCGAGAAGCCCGCGTAGCTGGCCAGGGCCAATTCCACTGCCACGCTGGAGAATCCGCGCCCCACCTTGTTCGGGTCCGGATCGCGCACCACACAGCGCAGCAGCGCGCTGGCCTGCTCCTCGGTCTCGGCGTCCGGCCGGTCCAGGCGGGCCAGGGTCCAGTCCAGTTCGGCGGGCCGCACCGGCAGCCAGGCTTCCAGCTGTCGTTGCGCCAGTTCGGCTTTGGCCTCGATATCCAGGCCGGTGACGATGAACTCCATCTCATTGCGGAAACCGCCGATGGTGTTCAGCGAGACCTTGGTGCGCGGCGGCGGCGCTTCACCCTTCACACCGCTGATGAGCACCCGATCCGGGCCGTCCTGGGAGAGTTCGATGGTGTCCAGGCGCGTGGTCACGTCCGGTCCGGCGTAGCGCGCGCTCTGGATCTCGTACATGAGCTGGGCTTCGACGGTGTCCACGGTGACCGCGCCGCCGGTGCCGTCATGCTTGGTGATGACACTGCTGCCGTCGCGGCGCACCTCGGCGAGCGGGAAGCCCGGCCGGTTCAGATCCGCGATCTCGGTGAAGAAGGCGAAATTGCCGCCGGTGGCCTGGGTGCTGCATTCGATGACGTGCCCCGCCACCACCGCGCCCGCCAGCGCGTCGTAATCGGTTCGGCCCCAGCCGAAATGCGCGGCGGCCGGGCCGACCACCAGGGCGGCGTCGGTGACGCGCCCGGTCACCACGATGTCCGCGCCCGCGTTCAGGCTTTCGGCGATACCCCACGCGCCCAGATAGGCATTGGCGGTGAGCGGCGCGCCGAGGCCGAGTTCGCCCGCGCGCGGCAGCAGATCGTCACCGGTCACATACGCGACCTTCGGTGCGAGACCGAGCTTTTCGGCCACCTCGCCGACCCGCTGGGCCAGTCCGGCCGGATTCAATCCGCCCGCGTTGACGACGATCTTCACGCCCTTTTCCAGGGCCAGTCCGAGATTGCTCTCCAGCTGTCGCACAAAGGTTTTGGCGTAGCCGAGATTGGCGTCCTTCATGCGATCCCGGCCCAGGATCAGCATGGTGAGTTCGGCCAGATAATCGCCGGTGAGCACATCGAGCTGCCCGCCCTCGAGCATCTCGCGCATGGCGCTCATCCGGTCCCCGTAGAAGCCGGAGCAGTTGCCGATCCGAATGAGGTCCGGATCGTCGCCGAGCTGACTCATTACTGGGCCTCCCTGTGCACCCGCATGGCGCAGCGCCATCGCTGCGGTCGGTTACAGGGTCACATCGCCCCAGAAAAAAATCAAGCCTGCGTGCTTGTTAATTGGCTGAGAGCTTCGGCCGGAGCCCCCGAGACCGGCCCGAACCCCGCCAGGCACACTATTGCGGTGTCCAAAGACGTCGCCATGATCGTGCTGCTAGCCCTGGCCGGATTCCTCTACGGCGGGGCCTACTCGACCTGGAAGACCGCACGCCCGCTCGCGATCGCACTCGGCGTGGCCGGAGTGCTGGCGACAGCGGGCGCAGTGCTCTATCTCCTCTAGATACCGCCTACTACTCCGCCTCCAGGCGGAAGATGCGCAGATCCTCCGGCACACCGCTGAGCGGGGCCGCGAAAAAGCTGCGCCGATACGGCCGGACACCGAAACCGAGCTCCTCGAGCGTCTCGGGCTTCAGGGACTCCAGCGTCACCGCCGACATCATGGTGTTGCCGTTACCGCCCGCCGCCATCACCCGCGCGGCGATCGTGACATCCACGCCCAGCCAATCGCCGCCGATCTCGCGCGGGGTGCCCGTGTGCAGGCCCATGCGCATCTGCGGGCGATAGCCGTTGACATTCACATTGGTGAGATTCTCCTTGGCCGCCACCGCGGCTCGCACCGCACGATCCGCGGACGGGAACACCGCCATCAGACCGTCACCCATGCGCTTGATGACCTGACCGCCGCGATCGGCGATCGGCGGCTCGATGGCCTTGGCCACCCGGCGCAGCAGTTCCAGGGTCTGTTCGTCACCGGCGGCCAGCGACCAACTGGAGAAGGCCACCAGATCGGTGAACATGATGGTGATCTCCTGGGTGCCGCGCCCCTTGCCGACGCGCTCCAGCATGGCCTGCCAGACCTGCAACGCGCCCAGGCCCAATTCGCGTGCGGCACTGGGTGAATCGCCGACCAGTTTGTCCGCGGCGCGGGCGACGGCACGGGCACCGCCCGGACCGGAAACCGAGAGCGGATCACCGAAAGCCGGGTCACCGGGCAGGTTTTCGCGGGCCTTGCGGACCAGGCCGATCAGATCACCGCGCTGATTCGCGGCATTGACCAGTGCCGAAAGCTGCCCGCTCGGGAAGCGGCGGCGGCCGTTCGCGGCGTCGGTGTCGTCGAGGGAATCATCGACCGATTCGGTCGGGACCAGCGGAATCACCACGTCGGGGTCGATGCGGGGTGCGCGCGACTCACGAGCACGGGATCCATTCGCCTCCCGCGACCGCTTGCGATCGGTTCCCAGTCCTTCCGAGCGGGGGGCGTCGGATGCGCGCTCGCCGCCGTCGGAGGGTCGTTCGCTCACGCCCAGAGCGTATCTCAGCGCTTGATCTCCGGATGGATTAATGACTGCCACCTGACACCTTCCGATCGGTCCGAGCGGCCACATCATTGGGCCCGCCGATGTACGAGTGTTTTGGTTGCTGGGCCGATGCTACCCAGCTCCGGAGGGGTCCGCCAGACACTTGCGACCCGATTCGACGGTATTCATACAGTGTTTCCCGGCACACCCGGAGCGAGAGTCCCCCGACCACCGGAAACGACATCGGCCCGATACGGATTTCTCCGTATCGGGCCGATATTCGCCGCCGAACCGGGCAGTGGCCGGCGGCATCCCCGGGCAGGGTCTATGCGTCGCGCTTATTGACTACGAACAGCGCGGCTCCGAAAACGATTCCGACGAACACGGCGAAGTACAGCAGACTGCCCCACGGGCCCCAATGCCAGTTGGAACCGGCCGCGTCCGCACCCGCCGAATAGAAGTGACCGGCGTTCGCGAAAGGCATGAACGCGCCCACATTCCGGCCGAAGCTGCCGAACGCGCTGAGCAGGGTTTCCAGCACGGTCGGCCACAGGATGATCAGCGAGATCGCCGCGGCGCTCTGCCGCACCAGGACGCCGACGCCCACGGCCAGCACCACGGACAGGAAGGCGTAGATCGGGACGCCGTAAATGGCACGGGCGTTATCGGCATTGGACAGCACCAGGGCCGCGCCGCCCTCCGAACCGCTGATCGCCTTTGCCAGCAGGAAGGAAAGCAGGGTCAGCACGCCGATCAGGACCGCGCCGAAGGCGCCGATCAACAGTGCTTTGGTGATCAGGACCTTATCCCGCGCAGGGGTTGCTAGAAATGTGCTGCGAATGGTGCCGAACCGATACTCGCTGGTTATCGCGAGCGCCGCCAAGATCATCAACACCAGTACGCCGAAGCCGCTCACGCCACCCACGACGGTGGTCACGTGCAGGGGCGGGGTATCGGCCTTGGGCGAGCGATTCACCGCTGCCACCAGGGCCGCGAAGCCCAGACCCAGCGCCACGATGATCGCCGAGCACCACCACGGGGACCGGGTCGAGGTGAGTTTGATTCGTTCCGCCGCGAGTACGCCCATCAGAGCGCACCTCCCATCACCTGGTCGAAGCCTTCGCCGTGGTACTCCACCGCACTGCCGGTCATGCGCATGAACGCCTCCTCCAGCGACGCGCGCTGCGGTGACAGCTCGAAGAGCGTTATGTCATTGGAGCCGGCCAGTTTTCCGACCGCGTCCGAGGTGACGCCCGCGACCACCAGGGCCGGGCCGTCATTGTCCGCGCCCGCCTCACGCACCGTCATGCCATTGGAGGTGAGCAGGCCGCGCAATTGATCCAGCTGCGGACTGCGCACGCGCACAGACTGTTCCGACGCCTTCTCGATGAAATCCTTTGTGGTGGTGTCGGCCATCAACTGGCCGCGGCCGATCACGATGAGATGCTCTGCGGTCTGCGCCATTTCGGACAGCAGATGGCTGGAGACCAGCACCGTGCGGCCCTCCGACGCCAGCCGCTGCATGAAACGGCGAATCCACAGAATGCCCTCGGGATCCAGGCCGTTCACCGGCTCGTCGAACAGCAGCACCTTCGGATCACCCAGCAGCGCACCCGCCAGGCCGAGCCGCTGCGACATGCCGAGCGAGAAACCGCCCGCGTTCTTATTGGCCACCTCCGCGAGGCCGACCAGGCGCAGCACCTCCTCCACGCGTGCCGCCGGAATGTCATTGGACGCCGCCAGCCAGCGCAGATGTGCGCGCGCCGAACGATTCGGATGCACCCACTTGGCATCGAGCAGCGCGCCGACCTCGGTCAGCGGACGCTTCAAATCGCGATACGGCCTACCGTCGATGAGCGCGGTACCGGACGTCGGTTCGTCCAACCCCAGAATCATCCGCATGGTGGTCGACTTACCCGCCCCATTCGGGCCGAGAAAGCCGGTCACCAACCCCGGACGAACCGTGAACGACAGATCCGACACCGCGACGGTCTGCCCGTAGTGTTTGGTCAGGCCCCTCAGTTCGATCATGGGGACCAGTCTTCCCGAAGATCCGGTCCCGCACTATCGACCAGAGGTCGCGCGTCCCCTCAACCTCGAGGATGATTCGACCCCCAAGGGGGTCATCCGGGTCAGAGCGCAGGTGAGGAGGCTTGCGCCCAGAAACGTTTCGGGATGCGGCCCGCCTCGCGCGCCAGCCAACCGGCCTGGACGGCGTTCGCCATGGCCGTCGCCATGAGGGCGGGCTTGCGGGCGCGGGTGACCGCGGTGGCGAGCAGGACTGCGGCACAGCCGAGTTCCATCGCCAGGGCGGCATCGCTGGCGGTGCCGATACCCGCGTCCAGAATGACCGGGACGCCCGCGGCGGCCACGATCATCTCGATATTGTGCGGATTGCCGATGCCCAGGCCGGTGCCGATCGGCGAGCCCAGGGGCATGACGGCGGCGCAGCCCGCATCCTCGAGACGGCGCGCGAGCACCGGGTCATCGGTGGTGTACGGCAGCACGGTGAAACCGTCGTCCACCAATTGCTCTGCGGCATCGACCAATTCGATGGCATCCGGGAGCAGGGTGCGCTCGTCCGCGATGACTTCCAGCTTCACCCAATCGGTTTCGAGCGCCTCGCGGCCCAGGCGCGCGGTGAGCACGGCCTCGGCGGCGGTGCGGCAACCCGCGGTATTGGGCAGCGGGGCGATCTCCAGGCGCTTGAGCAGATCCAGCACGCCGGTGCCGCCCGCGGCGTCCACGCGGCGCATGGCGACCGTGGTGAGCTCGGTGCCCGAGGCGATCAGGGCCTCCTCCAGCACCGCGAGATTCTCCGCGCCGCCGGTGCCCATGATGAGCCGCGAACCGAAACTGCGGCCCGCGATCACCAGCGGATCGATGCCGCTAGCCACCCTGCACCGCCGTCAGCACCTCGAGCTCCCAGCCGCGCCCGACCTGCTCATCCCAGCGCGACTTCGGGAACAGCGCGCCGTCCACCGCCACCGCCACGCCCTGACACGGCAGATTCAACTGCTCCAGCACCTGGCGCACCGTCGGGGCCTCGGCGAATTCGTGGTCCTCACCATTGACGGTGATACCGACCGGAACTGCGGTCATCGGACTCCTCCTGAAGAGATGGGGGCGGAAGTGCGGAAGCGTCCCGGATCGGCGGATCGCGCCTCGGGGAGCTGAGCATCGGCGAGCAGGGACAACACTGCGTCAACCGTGACGGGGGTATCGAGAATTCCATTGCGGCCATGCCCCGTCGCCGCGATCACGCGCTCATCGAGATAACCGATGAGCGGCAGATTGTCCGGCGATCCCGGCCGCGAACCCGCGGTGGCCTCGGCGAACTCGTACTCCCCGATACCCGGCAGGATCGCCTCGGCATCGGTGATGAGATCCCGCACGCCCGCCACGGTGACAGCCGTATCGAACCCCTGCTCGTATTGCGTTGCGCCCAGCACGATTCCGTCACTGCGCGGCACCAGATAAATGGGCCGCCCGTGCACGCGAGCGCGAATCACACTCTCCGGCGGCGTCGGCGCGCTGGGCCGCCGCCGCAACCGCAGAATCTCACCCTTCACCGGGCGAACCGGCAGCCCCGGCCACAACTGGGCGGCAGCCGCCCCGGCCGCGAGCACGACCCGATCGTGCGACAGATCCGCGAGCGAGTTCACCTTCTCAGCGCGAAACTCAACGCCACTCGCCGCACAAGCGATGCGCAGCGCGTTCACCAGCGCGCGATTGTCAACGGCGGGTTCGGAATTCGCGAGCAATCCGGCGCGCACGGTACGAGCCAGACCGGGTTCGAGCGCCCGAACGCCACCGCGATCCAACAACCGCAGATGCTCGCCACCGGCCCCGTCTCCCTGCGCGGACATCTCCGGGATATCGCCGGTTCGTGCGGTCGCGGACGTGGACAGTGCACGCGCGCTATCCAACGTGGGCAAGGGCTGGGCATTCACCCAATCAGCGATAGTGCGCAGATCCGCCGCGTCGGCGGTGTCGAGAGCGACCGTGAGCGTGCGCGTCGCGGTGAAGAGTTCGGTAGTCGCATGGACTTGCAGGCGAGCCGCGAACTCAGGCCACCGCGCCAGCGAAGCGGCCCCGAACGCAAGCGCGGCCTCCTCCCCCGGCCACCCCTCCGACAGCGGCGCGAGCATCCCACCCGCCACCCACGAGGCCCCCGACCCACTCGCCGGATCGAACAGCGTGACCGCCCACCCCACCTCGGCGGCACACCATGCCACCGAAAGCCCGATCACACCGCCGCCCACGACGGCCAGAGTCCGCACTACATCCACCTAACTGTGTTCGATTGCGCCGCCTCCGGCGGCGCGGTTCGCGGCCCTCGAAGCCCCGGCGGGCCGCGAATCAGAAGTTCGGCATGGCGGGGCCGGTGTCTTCGAAGGCAACGAGCAGTGGCCCCGCACGCAGGTCACACCGTTCGTTTCGCCTCACCACGGTAGCGCGACTAGCGTCGGGGACGTGCAGCCCTCCCACCCGAACCGGCCCGCCACACCGCGCGAACGCCTGGCCAGCGCACGCCTGTACCTGTGCACGGATGCCCGCCGGGATACCGGCGACCTGGCCGCCTTCGCCGATGCGGCCCTGGCCGGGGGCGTCGACATCATCCAGTTGCGGGATAAGGGGTCGCCCGGGGAGAAGGAGTTCGGGCCGCTCGAGGCCAAGGCCGAACTGGGTGCGCTTGCCGAATTGAAGGCCGCCGCCCGCAGGCACGGGGCACTCGTGGCCTGCAACGACCGCGCGGATATCGGGCTGGCGGCGGGCATCGACGTGCTGCATCTGGGCCAGGGGGATCTGCCGCCCTGGTACGCCCGAAAGATCCTCGGGCCGGATGTGGTGATCGGCCGCTCAACCAATAACCGGGCGCAGGCGGGGCTCGCCGCCATCGACGAGCACATCGACTACTTCTGCACCGGGCCCGTGTACGCCACGCCGACCAAGCCGGGTCGTCAGGCGTCCGGGTTGGAGTTGGTGCGCTCCACCGCCGAATCGCATACCGCGCGGCCCTGGTTCGCCATCGGCGGCATCGACGATCAACGCCTGCCGGAGGTGCTGGCGGCGGGTGCGACCCGAATCGTGGTGGTGCGGGCCATTACCGCAGCCCGCGATCCGGAATCGGCGGCCCGTGCGCTCAAGCAGCAGGTGCTGGACAACCTCGCCAACTGAGCCTCAGCTCAGCGGCACCGGGTCCAGGCGGATCTGGACGCCGTTGAGGTGGGACATGCCCGCCAGGCGTTCGACGTCGGCGGGGTCGGTGGACATGAGGTGGTTGGGGTTGGCTCCGCCGGCGGCGTTGGCTCGATGCCAGCCGCCGTTGTGGCCCCAGCCGTGCGGGATGGCCACCGAGCCTTCGATCATGTCTTCGGTGAGGTGGGCGGTTACCTCTATGGAGCCGTGCGGGGAGGTTACGCGGCAGCGGGATCCGTCCGAGATGCCCGCTACGGCTGCGTCTTTGGGGTTGATGCGGGCGGCTTGGGTGCGGTCGCCGCGCATGAGGAGTTCGGAATTGTGCATCCAGGAGTTGTGGGATTTGAGTTCGCGCATGCCGATCACACGGAGGGGGTAGGACGGGTCGGCGGGGGCGGCGGTCAGGTCGCGGAGTTCGGCGAGGATTTCGGCGGGGGCCAGGTGAACTCGGTTGTCCTTGTGCTGCACCACTTCTCGCAGGACACCGGTCGTGATGGAATCCGCGAGGACCAAGCCGTGCGGGTGGCGGCGGAGCATTTTCAAGCTGAGACCGCCGCGGCGCAGGCCGAAGAGGTCGCCGTAGGGGCCGGTGCGGACGGCCAGATCGACCAGCAGACGCGGGGTGGGGCGGGCCGCGCGCCCGCCGGGTAGACCGCGCAGGCGGCTGAGCAGACCACCGGCGGCCTTGGGGCCGATGACGAAGGGCTGCACGCCGATTCGGGTCGCGATGGCATCGATGATCCGCCATTCCTCGCGGGCCTCGCCGTACGGTTCCAGGACCCGCTCGGTGTACTGCGTGTACGGGGTGGGCGCGAGCGCGGTGAACGGCAGCGGGATGTCATCGCGTTCCAGGAAGGTGGTGGCGGGCAGGATGTAGTCGGCGGTGCGGTTGGTCTCGTTGACGTACAGATCGATGGAGACGTGCAGGTCGAGCTGCGTCATGGCGGCGGCCAGTTCGCGGCCGTTCGGCACCGAGGAGACCGGATTGCCCGCCGAGGTGAACAGGGCGCGGAGCTGTCCGGGGCCGGGGGTGGTGATCTCCTTGGCCATGATGGCGGCGGGGAAGGTGCCAAGCACATCCGGGAAACCGCCTATGCGGGAACGGTTCTTGCCGTATTTGATCAGGCCGAGTTGCGCGTTCAGTTTGGAGACGGCGACCAGTTCCCTGCCGAACACCGAACCGCCGGGCCTGTCCAGATTGCCGGTGACCAGCGCCAGCACATCGATCAGGAATGCGACCAGGGTGGCGTGGCGGCCCAGGCAGGTACCGGTGCGGCCGTACACGGCGGCGGAGTCGGCGCGCGCCAGATCGCGCGCGAGGGCGCGCACGGCATCGGGCTCCAGCCCGGTCACCGGCGCGGTCGCTTCCGGGGTGAATCGCGCTACGGCAGCGCACAATTCGTGCGCACCGGCCGATTGGTGGCGGATCGCGTCCGCGTCTTCCAGACCTTCCGCGAAAATGACCTGGAGCAGGCTCGCGAGCAGCCAGGCGTCGCCGTCGGGACGCACCCCCACATGTTCGAACAGCTGCGCGGTCTCGGTGCGGCGCGGATCGACCACCAGCACCCGCCCGCCGCGTTTGGTGATAGCCGTGAGCTTCTCGCGAATACGCGGCATACTCATCGCACTGCCGTGCGACACAACGGGATTCGCGCCCAGCATGAGCAGGAAATCGGTGCGGTCCAGATCCGGCACCGGTACCGAGGTCAGCGATCCGTACAGCAGTTCGCTGGCGACGAAACGATTGTTGATGTCCTGCGAGCCCGCCGAATACACATGCCGCAATCCGGCCGCGAGCTGAAAACCCACCAGCCACAACGTATGTGAATAGGAGAACGAGGAGGGATTGCCGAAATACCAGCCGAGACTCTCGCGCCCGTGCGCGCCGATGATGGTGCGCAACCGCGCGCCGATATCGTCGAGCGCCTCGTCCCAGGTGACCCGCTCGAACCCATTCCCGGTGCGCCGCAAGGGATACAGCACCCGATCCGGATCATTCTGTATCTCGCTGAACGCGATCCCCTTCGGACATGCGTTCCCCTTCGAGAGCGGATGCGACTTATCGGCGCGCAGTCGCACCAGCCGCCCGTCCTCGACGGTAGCGATCAGTCCGCAGAGTGGTTCGCAGATCCGGCAGTACGTGGGAATCTCACGCTCGCTCACGCCTCAAGACAACACCTGAGCCAGCGTGAGGTACAACACATTTCCGGCCAGATCATCGATGTCCGCGCCCGCGCCGATCCGGGCATCTCGGGCATTGCCATTGCCGTCCGTGCGCAACCAGAGGAACTCCGCATCGGGCAGTTCCAGGGTGCGTGGCAATGCGGCCGCCACCGCCGCCGGATCGTCCAATCCGTCCAGGCTCACCCGCGCCGGGGTGGCGCGCAGCAGCGGCCAGGCGGCCTCGAAACCCGGGTGCAGCGGGCGGGCGTCCACTTCGGCCTCGGGCACCCACGCCAATTCGGTGCTCTCCAGATTCGCCTCGGTGCGCAGCCGGGTGGCCGCGTCCGCGATAACCGTGGTGTACGTCCAGCCGCTGGCGGCGGTGGCGGTCACCCGCGAGGCCCGCACCCGGATGGATCCGGCGGTGATGCCCGCCTCCTCCTCGGCCTCGCGGACGGCGGCGTGCACGCTCGTCTCATGGCTGTCGCGGGCGCCGCCGGGCAGTGCCCAGGTACCGCCCTGATGACTCCAGGCCGCGCGATGCTGCAGCAGCACCGCCGACCCGCCATCGGCCAGCGGGGCGCGCAGCAACAGTCCGGCAGCTCCGAATCGACCCCACTGTCGGGTGCCATCCGGGCTTTCCGCCCAGCCGTCGCCGTCACCACGCATGCTCGCATCCCATCCTCGGACCCGTGCCGTACAGAGATCCGGGTGTTCCCGCGTCACGGCACAGGTACGTCCACAATAAGCTCATCCGAGTGCTACAAGTCGATCGTCCGGTTTCGGTCAGTGGGAGGTGAACATGGTTCGCACCGAGCAGTTGCGGCTGGACGAGCTGTCCCCCCGCGCGGCCGCGGCGGCCGTGCGCGAACGGCTCTCGACCACCGAGATGCGGCTGTTCGCACAGTCCTCACCGGCCAAATTGATCGCCGTCGGACTGGTGCTGCTGGGCATGTGCCTGGCGGCGGGCGTGGTCACCGCGAGCGCGGTGAACAATCGGCAGCACGCGCTCGATGTGCTTTTGGATCAGAGTGAGCCGGACGCGTACTCGGCCCAGCGGCTGTACACCGCGCTGTCGGTGGCGGACGCCTCGGCGGGCACCGCGTTCATCTCCGGCGGGCTCGAACCCAAGGCCGTGCGCGATCGCTACAACCAGGCGGTCGGCGAGGCCGCGGCCGAACTGGTGACGCAGTCCAATCGCAGTGGCGGAGACGGGGATACGCATCTGCGCACCGGCATCTCCACCGGACTGCCGGTGTACTGCGGCATCGTGGAGACCGCGCGCGCCAACAATCGCAGCGGACTGCCGGTCGGGGCGGCCTACCTCAGCGAGGCGTCGAACCTCATGCAGGGCACCGTGCTGCCGATGGCGCAGGAATTGCAGGAGCATCGCGCCGCCGCCATCACCAGCACCCAGCGCAGTCATGTGCGACCGCCGTGGCCCGCCATCGTGACGCCGCTGCTGGCGGTGGCGGTGCTGGTCGCGGCGCAGTGGTTCCTGTTCCGGCGCTGGCACCGGGTGCTCAATGCCGGACTGCTGCTGGCCACCGGGACCATGGTGGTGCTGCTGGGCTGGACGGTCATCGCCGGATTCATCTCCGCCGTCGACACCACCGACTCCCGCGATTCGGGCAGCATTCCCACCGCGGCGCTCACCGAGAGCCGCATTCTCGCCCAGCAGGCGCGCACCGCCGAAACGCTGAAGCTGGTGCGGCGCGATACCAGCGCCGAATACGACAAGACCTTCGACCAGGCCGTAGGCAAACTGCAGGCCATTCTGGCGGGATATTCCAGCCACGCGCCCGGCGCGACCGAGGTGAAGACCGCGAGTTCGGCGCTGGATCGCTGGAAGGCCGCGCATCAGCGCATGAACGACGCGCTCTCCAAGGGCGACTTCATCGGCGCGGGCGCGGTCGCCACCGGACCGGGCGCGAACGAGGCGACCGCCCAGGTCGACGCCCTCGACACCGCCCTCGGCAACGGCATCACCGATACCCGGAACGAATTGCGCGCCAACACCTCCCACGCCGCGCGCACCCTCGATCTGCTCGCCCCGGGCGCACTGGTGCTGAGCACCGCCGCCGCCGTATTGGTCGCCGCGGGACTGTGGCCGCGACTACGGGAGTACCGATGAACCGACACTCGGCGCTACGAACCATCGGTGTGATCGCGGCCGCGCTCGCGGTCGTGAGCGGCTGCGCGGACGGGGCCGCGCCCGCACCGTCGAGCCATGTGCCCAGCTATATGGAACCGCCGCTGCCCTCGGGAGCCGTTGCGGCACAGACGCAGACGCCGCTGCCGCCATCGGTGGACAACTGTGGGGATCCGACGGCGAGCCTGCGACCGGCGAGCACCGCCGGGCCGAGCGTGGACGCCATTCGCGCGCGCGGGCGACTCCTGGTCGGATTGGATCCGGGCAGCAATCTGTTCAGCTTCCGGGATCCGACCAGCGGGGCGCTCACCGGATTCGATGTGGACATCGCACACGAACTGGCGCGGGATCTGCTCGGGAATCCGGATGCCATCGAATACCGCATTCTCGGATCCGCCGATCGCGAGCGCGCGCTCCAGGAGCACACCGTCGACGTCGTGGTGAAGACCATGACCATCAATTGCGAACGGCGGCAACGGGTCACCTTCTCCACCTCGTATCTGCAGGCCCATCAGCGGGTGCTCACGGTGCGCAATTCCGGCGTCTCCGGGCTCACCGATCTGGCGGGCAAACGACTGTGCGTGGTGCGCGGCACCACCTCGCTGGATCTGGTGCGCATCCAGCAGCCCGCGGTCTCCATACTGACCGTGCCGAGCTGGGCGGACTGCCTGGTGGTGCTGCAGCAGCGACAGGTCGACGCCATCAGCACCGATGACACGCTGCTGGCCGGACTGGCCATCCAGGATCCGGCCATCGAGGTGGTCGGGCCGAACCTCAGCACCGAGCAGTACGGCATCGGAATATCCCAGGGCTCGGACGATCTGGTGCGCTTCGTCAACGGCACCCTGGAACGCATTCGCTCCGACGGCACCTGGAATCGCCTCTACCACCGCTGGCTGGCCACCGAGCTCGGCGACGCCGCCATTCCGCCCGCGCCGAGGTACCGCGACTGATGCACACCCCACAGGAGCCCGACCCGACCCAGGCCACCGAGCGCGTGGCCGAACCCACCCAGGCCACTACGCGGCACGAGGAGGCCGAATCGGCTGCCACCCAGCAGCATTCGGCCTCCGGCACGGCGGTGAGCACCGGGCGCACGCCCACCCGGCCCTCACAGCGCACCGCGCGAATGGCGCGGACGCGCCCAGTGGTGCGACGGCTCGGGGCCGGACTGGTGCCGATTCCGGCGGTGGAACAGGTTGATCCGGAGAAGGCGGTGCTCGCCGATCCGATGGTCGCGGAGGGCCGCCGATTCTGCTGGCGCTGCGGCAAACCGGTGGGACGCGCCACCGCGGCGCATCCGGCCGCCACCGCCGGGACGTGCGAGACCTGCGGTGCGCCTTATGATTTCCGGCCGTCGCTGCAACCTGGGGATCGCGTCGCGGGACAGTACGAGATTCAAGGCTGTATCGCGCACGGCGGACTCGGCTGGATCTACCTGGCCATCGACCGCAATGTCAGCGACCGCTGGGTGGTGCTCAAGGGCCTGCTGCACGCCGGTGACGCCGAGGCGCAGGCGGTGGCTGTGGCCGAACGGCAATTCCTGGCCGAGGTGGTGCACCCGAGCATCGTCAAAATCCACAATTTCGTGGAACATCCGGGCTCGGACGGCTCCCCCGTCGGCTACATCGTGATGGAGTACGTCGGCGGGCATTCGCTGCGCGATCTGCTCGAACAGCACACCCGGCCCGAACGCATGCCGGTCACCGAGGCCATCGCGTACCTGCTGGAAATCCTTCCGGCACTGGACTATCTGCATTCGGTGGGCCTGGCCTACAACGATCTCAAGCCGGACAACATCATGGTCACCACCGACCGGGTGGAACTCATCGACCTCGGCGCCACCGCACCCTTCGAAGCGTACGGAAACCTGTACGGCACCAGGGGATTCCAGGCACCGGAGATTCCGCAGACCGGACCCACCATCGCCTCGGACATCTATACGGTCGGCCGCACCCTGGCGGTGCTCACCCTCGACCTGCCCATGGAGAAGGGCGCGTACGTCGAGGGCATCCCGGCGGCGAAGGATCAGCCGGTGCTGGCCCGGCACCAGTTCTTCCACCGGCTGCTGCTGCGCGCCACCGATCCGGATCCGGATCGCCGCTTCGGGTCCGCGCGACTGCTCAGCGGTCAGCTCACCGGTGTGCTGCGGGAAATCCTCGCGGTCGAGACCGGCAATGAACATCCGCAGCTGTCAACGCTTTTCAGCCCGCCGCGCACCAGTTTCGGCACCGCGGAATTGGTGGCGCAGACCGATGGACTCATCGACGGCGTCGAACGCGGCACCCTGCTGCGTCCCCGCGATGTGGTGGCCGCGCTGCCGGTACCGCTGGTCGATCCGACCGACCCGTCCGCGGCGCTGCTGGCCGGGGCCGCGCACCCCGAGGCCCGGCACGCGCTGGACGAACTGCGGCACGCGCGCCAGCGCGCGGCGGCCGAACCCGGCGGCGCACCGGAGACTTTCGAACTCGAGGTGACCCTGGCCGAGGCGCGCGCCCATCTCGATCTGGAGGAACCGGCCGCCGCCCGTATGCTGCTGCGCCGCCTCACCGATAATGGGGAACCGCCGTCCCAGGATTGGCGCGCGGACTGGTACCTGGGCATGATCGAACTGCTGGAACAGGATTACGAACGCGCCTTCGCGCGCTTCGATGCCGTGCTCCAGGCCATCCCGGGTGAGATAGCGCCCAAACTCGCGCTCGCCGCCACCGCGGAACTCATTCTGCAACACTGGGATTCACCCGATCCGGAGGAATGGCGCGCCTACGCCGAGAACTACTACGCCACCGTCTGGCGCACCGATCGCGGTGTGGTCAGCGCGGCGTTCGGCCTGGCCCGGCAACTCGCCGCCGCCGGGGATACCACCGCTGCCGTGCACGCCCTGGACGAGGTGCCGCCCGCCTCACGACACTATTCCGAGGCCCGGATGACGGCGGTGCTCATGCTGCTGGCCAGCACGCCGGTCGCACAGCTCGACGAAAGCACGCTGCACGTGGCAGCAGCTCGCGTACAGGCGCTGCCGCCCGGCGAGAGCCGCACCGCGCAGCTGCGCATTCTGGTGCTGGGCACCGCATTGGGCTGGTTGCAGGCGGGGAACGCCCCGAAAACGGGTGATGCCAAGATATTCGGCGCACCATTCACCGAACGGGATCTGCGGCGCGGTATCGAAACCGGTCTGCGCGGTCTGGCCCGCTTCGCGCCCGGGCGCACCCACCGGTACGCGCTGGTGGATCTCGCCAACGCGGTGCGCGCCAAATCCTGGTTCTGAGAGCACAGCGGCCCGGTTCCGGGAAGACCGGAAGGCCCCGTGCCGCACTGCGTACCTTCGGAGGCAGCCGAGAGGATCCGGGTACTGGCGAGGGAGGGTCAGTACCCAGCGCAGTTGTGCGTTGGGCGGCACGGGTTCCGGTGGATCCGCGCTCGGGGGGAACCGGATCCGAGTAGCACTCTGGCAGACCGATCGTGATGTTTTGGTGAAGATGCCCGGAAAGCGGCTGCCGCGCTGGTCAGCCCACCAGGCGAGCCGCCGCGCGCGCGATGGCCAACTCCTCGTTGGTCGGCACCACCAGCACCGCGACCTCCGCGCCCGCCGGTGAGATGTACCGGGCGGAGCGATCTTTGGCGGTATTGCGGGCCGGATCCACCTCGATGCCGAAACGCTCCAGATCCGCCAGCGCGGCCGCGCGCACGGCGGCGGCATTCTCACCGACGCCGGCGGTGAAGGTGATGGCGTCCACCCGGCCCAGTTCCACCAGGTACGCGCCGATATAGCGGCGCAGGCGATGAATGTAGACGTCGAACGCGAGTTGGGCCGCGGCGTCTCCGGTCTCGATGAGGCGGCCGAGTTCGCGGAAATCGTTCACCCCGGACAGGCCCTTGATACCGGACTGCCGGTTGAGCAGGGCATCCACATCGTCCACATTCATATCCGCGGTGCGAATCAGATGGAAGATGATCCCCGGATCCAGATCCCCGGACCGGGTTCCCATGACCAGCCCCTCCAGCGGGGTCAGGCCCATCGTGGTGTCGACCGCTTTCCCACCGCGGATGGCGGAGGCGGACGCGCCGTTACCCAGGTGCAGCACAATCTGATTCAGCTCGGACGGGTCTTTACCGAGGAATTCGGCGACCTGCCCGGAGACGTATTCGTGCGAGGTGCCGTGGAAGCCGTACCGGCGCACGCCGTGCGCGGCGGCGACCTTCGCGTCGATGGCATAGGTCTTGGCGGCGGCGGGCAACCCGTGGAAGAAGGCGGTGTCGAACACCGCCACCTGCGGGACATCCGGCAGCAATTCGCGCGCGCTCTCGATGCCCACCACATTGGCCGGATTGTGCAGCGGCGCAAGGGAGGACAGGTTCGCGATGGCCTCGACCACCTCATCGGTGATCAGGGTCGGCTCGTAGAAGACCTCACCGCCGTGCACGACGCGATGCCCGACCGCGCGCAGGCCCTCATCGGCCAGATCGTGGCCGCTCTCGGCGAAGATGTCGAAGACCAGGCGCAAGCCCGCGGCATGATCGGGCACTTCCCCGTCATGCTCGAAAGTCTTGCCGTCACTCTGGTGTTCGATGCTGGGCGAGCCCTCGGCGACCGGTTCGCCGATCCGCTGCACCATCCCGGCCGCGACCACATCGGCCGATTCCGGGTCCAGCAGCTGGTATTTGATCGACGACGACCCGGAATTGATGACCAGGACCTTCACTTCGCCTCCCCCTGCGCCTGAATGGCGGTGATGGCAACGGTATTGACGATATCGGCGACCAGCGCGCCACGCGACAGATCGTTGACCGGCTTGCGCAGACCCTGGAGCACGGGGCCGATGGCCACCGCACCGGCGCTGCGCTGCACCGCTTTATAGGTGTTGTTGCCGGTATTGAGGTCCGGGAAGATGAAGACCGTCGCCTGCCCTGCCACCGCCGAATCCGGCAGTTTGGTGCGCGCCACGGTCGGCTCGATGGCGGCGTCGTACTGGATCGGACCCTCCACCAGCAGTTGCGGTGCGCGCTCGTGCACGAGTTTGGTTGCGGTGCGCACCTTTTCGACATCAGCGCCGGAACCGGATTCGCCCGTCGAGTAGGACAGCATCGCCACGCGCGGATCGATGCCGAACTGGGCGGCGGTGCGGGCCGACGAAATAGCGATATCCGCAAGCTGATCCGAGGTCGGATCCGGCACCACCGCGCAGTCGCCGTACGCCAGCACGCGATCGGCCAGGCACATGAGGAACACGCTGGAGACCGTGGAGACGCCCGGTTCGGTCTTGATGATCTCGAAGGACGGGCGAATGGTGTGCGCGGTGGTGTGCGCGGCGCCGGACACCATGCCGTCCGCGACGCCCATATGCACCATCATGGTGCCGAAATACGAGATATCGGCGAGGTATTCGCGGGCGCGGTCCACCGTCATGCCCTTGTGCGCACGCAACCGCGCGTACTCCTCGGCGAATTCGTCGCGCAGCGGGCAGGTGCGCGGATCGAGCACCTCGGCGGCCTCGATATCCACGCCGAGTTCGGCGGCGCGACCGCGCACCGCCGCCTCGTCACCGAGAATGGTGAGGTCGGCGATCTTGCGCTGCAACACCCGGCCCGCCGCGCGCAGAATGCGATCGTCATCGCCCTCGGGCAGCACGATGCGCTTGCGATCATTGCGGGCGCGTTCGATGAGCTGATACTCGAACATCTGCGGCGTCACGATATTCGGGATGGGAATCTCGATCTGCTGCAACAGCTCTCGCGCGTTCACCCGCTCCTCCATGAGCGCGAGCGCGGTATCCACCTTGCGGATGCTGGACAGCGATACCCGGCCGCGGGTGCGGGCGGCGGCCTTGGCGGTGGCGAAGGTGCCCAGATCCGTGGACAGGATGGGCAGTTTCGGCTTCAGACCCGCCATCAAGCGCGCGATGGACGGCGCGGGCTGCATATCACCGTTCATGATGATGCCCGCCAGCGACGGAAAGCCTTCCGCCTCATGTGCGTTCACCAGCGCCAGCAGCACGTCGGAGCGATCGCCGGGCGTGATGACCGCGACGCCGTCGGTGAGCCGCTCCAGAATGTGCTCGGTGGTCATACCGCCGATGATCACGTCGAGGGCCTCGCGGTGCAGCAATTCCGGGTCGCCGCTGTAGATTTCACCGCCGATGGCCTGGCACAGCTCCTCCATGGTGGGCGCCTGCAACAGCGGCACCTCCGGCAGCGTCCAGGACGGCACCGCGGCGGCCTTGGCCAGCGCGGCGGTATCGGCCTCCAGCTGATCGGGATCGCAGCGATTGGCGATCACCGCCACCAATTTGGCGTGCTCGGAAACGAGTTCGGTGCGGCACAGCTCCACCAGCTGACCCAGTTCGGCGGGCGTGCGCTCGGAACCGCGCACCACCAGCAGTACGGGCGCACCGAGATTCACCGCGATGCGGGCATTGAAGCGCAGTTCGCTCGGGCTCGCGACATCGGTGTAATCGCTGCCCAGGATGAGCACGGCATCGCACTGTTTGGCCATGGCGTGATACCGCATGACGATCTCGCTGATCGCGGCGTCCGGATCGGCGTGCACCTGTTCGTAGGTGACGCCGATGGACTGGTCGTAATCGTCATCGGCGGTGGAATGTTCGAGCAGCAGCTCGAGAATGTAGTCGCGTTCGGTCGCGGATCTGGTGATCGGCCGGAACACTCCGACTCGCGGTGTCGTCGCGGCAAGCGCCTGCAGGACGCCGAGCGCCACCGTCGACTTGCCGGTGTCACCCTCGGGCGACGCGATGTACACACTGGAAACCGGTGAGGCCATAAAACAAGAGCGTACCGACCGGAATATAAAGATTTCCCGGGTGCGGCACCGACGTGCCGAACATCATGCGCCGCCGGTGACGCACCACACCCGGGAAGCGAACTACAGCGCGCGCAGGCGCGGGGCCAGATCGCGCTTGAACAGATCGAGGAAGCGCAGCTGATCGTGACCCGGGGCGTGGAAGACCAGGTGGTTCAGGCCCGCGTCCAGGTACGGCTTGATCTGCTCGACGGCCTGATCCGGATCGCTCGCCACAATCCAGCGCTTGGCGATCTGCTCGATCGGCAGGGCATCGGCGGCGGCTTCCATCTCGATCGGATCGGTGATGGAGTGCTTCTGCTCCGCGGTCAGCGACAGCGGGGCCCAGAAGCGCGTGTTCTCAAGGGCCAGTTCGGGATCGGTGTCGTAGGAGATCTTGATCTCGATCATGCGATCGATATCGTCGACCGTGCGGCCGACCTTGGCCGCGCCCTCGGCGACCGCGGGCATGAGCTTCTCGGTGTACAGGTCCATACCCTTGCCCGAGGTGCAGATGAAACCGTCACCCGCACGGCCCGCGTACCTGGCCACCAGCGGACCACCCGCCGCGATGTACACCGGGATGCCGCCCTTGGGCACGTCGTAGATGGACGCGCCGACGGTGCTGTAGTACTCGCCTTCGAAATCGACGCGATCGCCGGTCCACAGCGCGCGCATCAGATCCACCGATTCACGCAGGCGCGCGAAACGCTCCTTGAACTCCGGCCATTCGCCCTTGTATCCGGTGGCGATCTCATTGAGCGCCTCACCCGAGCCGACACCCAGCATCACCCGATTCGGGTACAGGCAGCCCATGGTGGCGAACGCCTGCGCGATCACGGCCGGGTTGTAGCGGAAGGTCGGGGTCAGCACCGAGGTGCCGAGCAGAATCCGCTCGGTGCGCTCACCGGTCGCGGCCATCCACGCCAGCGAGAACGGGGCGTGCCCGCCATTGTGCCGCCACGGCTGGAAATGATCGCTCACCGTCGCACTGTCCAGGCCGTGCTGTTCGGCCGCGACCGCGATCTCCACCAGCTCTCGCGGACCGAACTGCTCAGCCGACGCCTTGTATCCGAGTTTGAGGTCTGTCACCGCGCCACTCCTTCGCCTTGTGCGCTTGGTCATGCGGGCCAACCTCCCGCGCCGCCGTTCGGATTCCCGGTTTACGGCTCCCTTCGCACCCTAGTCAGCGATGTGGCGGGGGTCGCACCCACCCGACACAACGGGGATAGCGGACAATTGGCCCGTGACCTCTTCCGAAGAACCGATCCTGTCCTACCTGACCGACATGGACGGGGTTCTCGTACACGAGAACCACATGGTGCCCGGAGCCGACCAGTTCCTGGCCGAACTGCGCGATAACAACATCCCGTTTCTCGTGCTGACCAACAATTCCATCTACACCGCGCGCGATCTGCAGGCCCGGCTCCGGCACACCGGACTCGATATCCCGGTCGAATCGATCTGGACCTCCGCGCTGGCCACCGCAACCTTCCTCAAGGAGCAGCGGCCGAACGGAACCGCCTATGTCGTAGGCGAATCCGGGCTCACCACGGCGCTGCACGAAATCGGCTACGTGCTCACCGACAGCGATCCGGACTACGTCGTGCTGGGCGAGACCCGCACGTATTCGTTCGAGGCGATCACCACCGCCATCCGGCTGATCTCGGCGGGTGCGCGATTCATCGCCACCAATCCGGACCCCACCGGACCCTCGCGCGAGGGCATCCTGCCCGCCACCGGTTCGGTCGCGGCGCTCATCACCCGGGCCACCGGCAAGGAGCCGTACTACGTGGGCAAGCCGAACCCGCTCATGATGCGGTCCGCGCTGCGCCGGATCGGCGCGCATTCACAATCCACCGTCATGATCGGCGACCGGATGGACACCGATGTCATCTCCGGTCTGGAGGCCGGTATGCGCACCATTCTGGTGACCACCGGCATCTCCACCCAGGCCACCGTCGAGCAGTACCCGTACCGGCCAACCGCCGTACTGCACTCGGTCGCGGAACTGGTCGGCAAGACCAAGTCCCCGTTCGAGGTCTGAAAGACGCCGCGGTTACTCGGATTCGATGGCTTCGAGCGCGGCCGACAGGTCCGTGAGCGAATCCACGATCCGGGTGAAGCGCTCCATGCCCAACTCGGCCACGAGCCGCGCGGCCCACTCGGCGTGCTGCGGGTTGATCCGCCGCACCGCTGCACGACCCTCCTCGGTACCGGCCACCAGCTTGGCGCGTTTGTGTTGCGGATTCGGGCGATACTCGGCAAAACCCTTCTGCACCAGCAGATCCGCGATGCGCTGCACGCTCTGCCTGGTGATGCCCATCTCGCGGGCGATGCCCGCCACCGGCAGCGGTTCGTGCAGCACCGCGCCCAGCACCTGCCACCAGGCCGCGGTGAGCCCGGCCGGATTGGCCAATTCCTCTGCGATGGCGAGGAATTGGCCGTTCAGCTTGAAAGACGTGATCGCCGCCGTACTGAAGAGTTCCTGTTCGGTGCGGGTCATGCCGTCGCCACGGCGCGGCTCTCCTCGTATTCGGCGAGCGTGAAGAAGCCCGCCGGATCATTCTTGCCGTAGAGCAGGTACCACGCCTCGAGGATGTGCGGTTCGAAGATATCCAGGCGGCCCAGGATGGCGCGGGCGAAATCGACCGGCAGGGTGCCACTGGCGGTGATGAGATCACCGTCGGTCACCGCGGGCTCGTAGACGAAGCCCTCACCACCCGAATATCCGCTCATGGCAAGGTATTCCGCCGCATTGCTGGTGTGCTTGCGGCCATCCAGCAGACCCGCGCTCGCCAGGCCGAAGGTCGCACCGCAGATGGCGGCGACCGGGACACCGGCGGCGAGGAATGCGCGCGCCTTCTCGGCGAAGGCGTTCAGCTCACCGCTTTCCCAGGTGGCCGAGCCCGGCAGGATCAGCATGGCGCTGTCGGCGGGCGAGAGTTCATCGAGGGTGAGATCCGGCGTGACCCGCATACCGCCCATGGAGACGACGGAATCCTTTGTGGCCCCGACGGTTCGGACCTGCCACTCGCCGGGCTCGCGATGCCACAGCGGGCGGTTGATATGCGCGGTGGCGAAACCGGGCTCCCAATCGGAGAAGGTGTCGTATACGGCCAGGTGAACTGTTTTCGTCATGACAGCATCCTGTCATGTTTGACAGTATGCTGTCAATGCTTCGTCCCGAAACGACGAAGGGCCGGAACCATGACGGTTCCGGCCCTTCGAGCTTTACGGTCAGCCCAGTGCGCGACCGAGATCGTTCAACAGATCCTCGACATCCTCGAGACCGATCGAAATCCGCAGCACGCCATCGGAAAGACCAATGGCCGCACGGCCCTCCGGGCCCATGGCGCGATGCGTCGTGGTCGCCGGATGCGTGATCAGCGTCTTGGAATCACCGAGGTTGTTGGAGATATCGATGATGCGCAGGCCGTTGAGCACCTCGAAAGCGCGCTTCTTGGCCGCTTCGGGCTGCGCCTTCAATTCGAAGGTCACCACGGTGCCGCCGCCGGACATCTGGCTCCGGGCCAGTTCGTACTGCGGATGCGACTTCAGGAACGGGTACTTCACCCAGGCCACGGCCGGATGCTGTTCCAGGAACTCGGCGATGCGCAGCGCCGACTCGGTGGACTGGCGCACGCGCAGCGGCATGGTCTCCAGACCCTTGAGCAGCGTCCACGCGTTGAACGGGCTCAACGCCGGACCGGTATGGCGCATAAGGGTTTTCACCGGGCCGTCGATGTACTCCTTCGACCCGAGAATCGCGCCGCCGAGCACCCGGCCCTGACCGTCGATGTGCTTGGTGCCGGAGTAGACCAGCACATCCGCGCCCAGATCGAAACCGCGCTGCAGCAGCGGGGTGGCGAAGACGTTGTCCAGCACCACCTTCGCGCCCGCCTTATGCGCGAGATCGCACACCGCGCGCACATCGACCAGCGATTGCATTGGGTTGGAAGGGGTTTCGAAGAAGACGGCCTGGGTGGGCACCGACAGCGCCTCTTCCCACTGCGCCAGATCCTCACCGTCGACGAACACGGTCTCCACACCCCAGCGCGGCAGGATCTCATTGGCCACCACGAAACACGAGCCGAACAGGCTGCGCGCGGCCACCAGGCGATCACCCGCGGCGAGCAGCGCGCCCAGCGCGGTGAACACCGCGGACATACCGCTCGCGGTGGCGAAGCACGCCTCCGCGCCGTCCAGCAGGCGCAGACGCTCTTCGAACATGGCGACCGTCGGATTGCCGTAGCGCGAGTACACGAAGTGCTCGATCTCGCCGGTGAACGCGGCCTCGGCGGCCTCGGCGCTCTCGTAGACGAAACCCGAGTTCAGGAACAGCGCCTCGGAGGTCTCGTCATAGCCGGAACGGCGCGTACCACCGCGCACACCCAGCGTGGCCGGGCCGACGCCCTCGGGCAGCGGCCGCTCGAACGAACCACCGGTGATCATGACTGCCTCCACGGAAGCCCATCGGCGCGCCAGCCTTCGCTGCCGCGGTGACCCTGCGCGTCCAGCGCGCCTTCGAAACCCTCGAGGACATTGAAAGAAGGGGAGATGCCGATCGCCGTGGCGGCGGTGGCCGCGCCGATGGAGCGCTGGCCGGAGCGACAGATGAAGATCACCGGCGCTTCCGAATCCGCGGCGCGCTCACGCAGAGCCTGCTGAAGTTGGTCCGTGAAGCGCGAATTGGGGGTACCGCTGGTGTCCACCCATTCGATCAGCGCGGTCGGCCGCCCGATGCCATTGGTATCGGGGACACCGACGAAACGCCATTCGGCTTCGGTGCGCACATCTACCAGCACCGCATCCGGATTGTCCCGCAACAGCTCCCACGCCTGCTTCGGCGTGATATCGCCCGCGTAGCTCACTTGTCGACCTCCTGTGAATCCGCACTTGCCGCACCGTTGCCCGATGCGCGGCCAGGTCGTCACCCGGAGCACCCCGCCGCGGAGGAGGGTTGCCGACCAGCCAGCCGGGGCTTGGCGCTGGTACTCATGACCTGGGATGAGATTGACCGAAAAATGGGCTACCTGTCAAACCGTGCGGGGTGTCGCGGCGGATCAGGAATCGCAGACCAGCCACAGACTGCCGGAACGGGTGAAGTGCCAGGTGGAGGTTGATTCCTTCCCGGCCGTATCGAAGGTGACCTGGGCGGTGGCCTTATCGCCGGACACCGCCGGATCGGTGAGTTTCACGAAGTCGAAGGCGGTGCCGTCACCCGCCTTGGCGGGGGCGAGCGGGGAGCGCTCCTCGCTGAATCCGTCGCAGACCACGCGGGGGTCCAGTGTGCCGGTGGCGCTGCGGGATTGGAGGAACTTGCGCGAGGCCAGGTCGAGCCGGTCCGAATCTGTGACATTCTTCTCAACCGGTGAAACCAGGGCGGCCACCACGATTCCGATGATGACCAGCACCAGCACGCCCGCCGCCACCAGGAACGGCAGCAGACTGCGCGCACTGCTCTGATCGATCGGTATCTGCTGGTCGTCGCCTTGTTCCATGACTCGATCATGCCCGGTCACGGCGGTGGCATCGGTCGCGACACCGGCATTCCGGGCTGCTGGACGTCCGCACAGTCGCGCGGCACCGGCGCGGGCGGGGGCTTCCGCCCACCGATAGAATCAGCAGAATTTCCGGACGAAAACGGAAATAGCAGGACCACGCAGCAACGCTGCAGCTTCGGGGATTCCAATGAAGGGCACCCCGGAGCGAGGGCGTCAACTTAGCCTAAGCTAAGAAAGACGGCTGAGACTTGACGGCAAGATAGTTCAACCAAAGGGTGCGCCAAGAATGACCGAACAAGCAGCGACCCGCCCGCTTCGTATAGCGATCGTGGGCGCCGGCCCGGCCGGAATCTACGCGGCGGACGCGTTGATGAAATCCGACGCCGACGTGAGCATCGACCTGTACGAGCGGATGCCCGCGCCGTTCGGCCTGATCCGCTACGGCGTGGCCCCCGACCACCCGCGCATCAAGGGCATCATCACCGCCCTGCACAAGGTGCTCGACAAGCCGCAGGTCCGCCTGCTCGGCAATATCGACTACGGCGTCGACATCAACCTCGAGGATCTGCAGCGCTTCTACGACGCGGTGATCTTCTCCACCGGCGCGAACGCCGACCGCGCGCTCGAGGTCCCGGGCATCGAACTCGACGGCTCCTACGGTGCCGCGGACTTCGTGTCCTGGTACGACGGCCACCCGGATGTGCCGCGCGAATGGCCCCTGGAGGCCGAGAAGGTCGCGGTCCTGGGCGTCGGCAACGTGGCCCTGGACGTGGCGCGCGTGCTCGCCAAGACCGGCGACGAACTGCTGCCGACCGAGATCCCGCCGAACGTGTACGAGGGCCTCAAGCAGAACAAGGCCCTGGAAGTGCACGTCTTCGGACGCCGCGGCCCGGCGCAGGCCAAGTTCACCCCGCTCGAGCTACGCGAACTGGACCACTCGCCGACCATCGAGGTCATCGTCGATCCCGAGGACATCGACTACGACGAGGGCTCCGAGGCCGCACGCCGGCACTCCAAGCAGGTCGACATGATCTGCAACACCCTCGAGCAGTGGGCCATCCGCGACGTCGGCAACCGCCCGCACAAGCTCTTCCTGCACTTCTTCGAGAACCCGGCCGAGATCCTCGGCGCGGACGGCAAGGTCGTCGGCCTGCGCACCGAGCGCACCGCGCTCGACGGCACCGGAAACGTCAAGGGCACCGGCGAATTCAAGGATTGGGACGTCACCGCCATCTACCGCGCGGTCGGCTACCTGTCGCAGAACATCCCCGCCCTGCCGTTCGACGATCAGGCGGGCACCGTGCCCAACGAAGCCGGTCGCGTGCTCATCGACGAGAACGCCGACGGTGCGGCTCGCTTCATGCCGCAGACCTACGTCACCGGCTGGATCAAGCGCGGACCCGTCGGCCTCATCGGCCACACCAAGGGTGACGCCAACGAGACCATCGCCTGCCTGCTCGACGACGCCGCGAACTTCACCGCGGCCGCCGAACCGGAACTCGATGCCGTCACCAAGTTCCTGGAGGACAAGGGCGTCCCCTTCACCACCTGGGCCGGTTGGTACCGCCTGGACGCGCACGAGCGCGCCCTCGGCGAGCCCGAAGGCCGCGAGCGGGTCAAGGTTGTCGAGCGCGAGGACATGCTGCGCGCCAGCGAACCGGACAAGGTTTCCTGATCAACCTGGTTCCCCTCGACTGACCTGGCCCAATCCGACAGGTGGACAAGGTTTTCCGCACTTGTCACCGTTGTGAGGCATGCTGATCACGTGTTCGATGCCCATCTCCACATCTTCGACCCGCGGTTCCCGCTGGCCGAGAACGAGGGCTACCTGCCCGACCCGTACACCGTCGCCGATTATCGACGCCGCATGCAGCGCTTCGATATCGACGGCGGCGCGGTGGTCAGCGGGTCGTTCCAGGGCACCGATACCAGCTATCTCCGGGCAGCCCTCGCCGAACTCGGCGAGGGCTGGGTCGGCGTCGTCAATCTGAACGAGGACGCCACCGACGCCGAGATCCTGGAACTCAACCGCGCGGGCGTGCGCGCGGTCCGGTTCAATTTCAAGCGTGCGGGCGGCGATATCGTCGGGCTCACCATGCTCGCGCTGCGGGCCTACGAGCTCGCCGGATGGCATGTCGAGCTGTACATCGACGGGTCGATGCTCGGCTCGCTCGAACCGGTCATCACCAAACTGCCCAAACTGTCCATCGATCACATGGGCATGTCCGACGATTGCCTGCCCTACCTGCTGAATCTGGTCGACCGCGGTGCCAAGGTGAAAGCCTCGGGCTTCGGGCGCGTCGCCATGAATGTCGGCATGGCGCTGCGCAAGGTGCACGCGGTGAATCCCGAGGCGCTCATGTTCGGGTCCGATCTGCCGGGCACCCGGGCCGGGCGGCCGTTCCTGGACTCCGATATGCGGATCATCTCCGATTCGGTCGGCAACGATCTGCACAAGGTGCTGGACGACAACGCGCGCGCCTTCTACGGACTGCCCGCCAAGGAACGCCGCATCGAGGATCCGACGCCGACCGTGCCGCTGTTCGGACCGGAGTCGCCGACGCTGCGACTACACCGTTCCGAACTGCCGCTGCCGCCGCCGGACACCCTGCCGCTACCGCGGATCGACCCTAGGTCGCGATAGCGGCGATCAGCCAAACACCCGCTGCCAGAAGCGCACCGAACAATTCGACCAGCATGGACAGGCCGACGCCCTTGAGCGCGTGCACCGTCGACCGCCAGGCCGGTTGCTGTTCGCGCAACCGCTGCAACTCCGAAACATAAACTCCCAGAACGAATCCCAGGATCAGCCCGACCACCGGCACCACGAAGAAGCCGATGATGCCGAGCACCGCGCCCAGCAGCAGCGACCGATTCGGCACGCCCGCCTCACGCAGTTTGCGGCCCGGCCAGGTGTATTTGATGATGCCGCTGATCACCAAAAACGTTGCGCAGGCGGCGAATACACCCCACGCCGTGGCACCGCCGGTCATGATCGCCCAGACCAGGATGGCCGCCAGAATCAGGATCACGCCGGGCAGAATCGGCACGATCACCCCGAGCAGGCCGACAAGTATCGCGAGGCCGACCAAGACCTCGCCCGATGCACTCACTGTGGATCCTCCCGCTCGTACTCCCCCGCATTGTCGCTCATCCGGACCCGTCGCGTTATTGTCGTTTGGTCAACACCGGTGTTGTGGCCGGTGCGCTGGAACGATGAACCGAGGTAGGGCGTGAGCACTCCATCCACCGCCAAGCAGGGCCCGCTCGCGGGGGTCCGGGTAGTTGAACTCGCCGGGATCGGCCCCGGACCGCATGCGGCGCTGCTGCTCGCGGATCTGGGCGCGGACGTGGTGCGGGTACAGCGGCCGAACCAGCTGCCCGGCTTCATGGAACGGGCACAGTGGCGCGGGCGCACCATCGTCGAGGCCAATCTCAAGGATCCGGCCGATATCGAGAAGGTGCTCGGGCTGATCGAGAAGGCCGACGTACTCCTGGAGGGCTTCCGGCCCGGCGTCACCGAGCGCATGGGACTGGGACCGGACGTCGCGCTGGAGCGCAATCCGAAACTCGTCTACGGCCGCATGACCGGCTGGGGCCAGTACGGTCCGCTCGCCGATCGCGCCGGGCACGACATCAACTACATCTCGCTCACCGGCGTGCTCAATGCCATCGGGCGCAAGGGCGAACGCCCGGTGCCGCCGCTGAACATGGTCGGCGACTTCGGCGGCGGGTCCATGTTCCTGGTCTTCGGCATTCTGGCCGCGCTGGTGGAGCGGCAGTCCTCGGGTAAGGGTCAGGTCATCGACTCCGCCATGATCGATGGGGCGCTTGCCCTTTCGCACATGATCTGGGGCATGAAGGGCGTCGGCCTCTGGTCCGATGAGCGCGGCACCAACCTGCTCGACACCGGTATGGCGTTCTACGACACCTACGAGACCTCCGACGGCAAGTACATGGCCGTCGGCTGCATCGAACCGCAGTTCTACGCGGAAATGCTGAAGGGCCTGGAGATCGATCCGGAGGGCCTGCCCTTCCAGATCGACCCGAACGGCCAGGACGAACTCCGCAAGATCTTCACCGAGAAGTTCAAGACCAAGACCCGCGACGAGTGGTGGGCCATCTTCGAACACACCGACGCCTGCACCACCCCGGTACTGACCTTCACCGAAGCCGAACAGAACCCGCACATCCAGGCGCGCACCGGCCTGATCGAGATCGACGGCATCGTCCAGCACGCCCCGGCCCCCCGCTTCTCCCGCACCCCGGCCGGCATCCCCACCCCGCCCCCGAACGAGGGCACCCCGATCGAAACCGTTTGGGCCGACTGAGCGATACCCCTTCGCGGGGTAGGCGCTGGCATTCGAATCGAATGCCACCGCCTTTTTTCATAGCCGACAGGCATGGAAGGCGTGATAGCGGTGGCAGATCACAGCACATGAACAGCTATTTAGCTTGAGTAGTGACCTCGCCAACCGATAGCTTCGAACAGCGCCGGGCCGACTGTCCCAGTCGGATTCGGGCCACATCGAAACTTGCAACCATCGGGGGAAATACCATGCTGTCTCGTCGCTCGACCATGCTCGCAACCCGCATCGCCACCCTGTGCGCGCTGCCTGTTGCCGCCGCCGTCATGCTCTCCGGCACCGCCCAGGCCGCCGCGGTCGATGCCCCGGTTCCGGCGACGCAGATCGACGCTCCGGCGGGGCCGGATCTGACCAAGGTGGGTAATGCCGCGCTCGTCGGCGCGGGCATCGGCGCTGTGGCGGCGGGTGTTCCGGCCGCGGTCATCGGCGCGGCCGGTGGCGCGGTCGCCGGTGGCGTCGTCGGCGCGGGTGCCGGATTCCTGGTCGGCATCGGGGCTCCCGCTCTTGCCACCCTGACCGCCGCCGCTGTCGGCTGCGCGACCACCGGTTGCGTTATCGATGTTCCGATCTTCGTGGCCGGTCTGGCCGCCGAGGCAGCGGGGGCGGCCGGTGGCATCGCGCTCGGCGCGGCGATCGGTGCGGTCGGCGGCGGTGCGCTCGGCGCGGCCGCCCTCGGCCTGCCCGCCGCGGCGGTCGGCGCGGGCATCGGCGCCGCCATCGGCGCGGGCGCGGGTGCCGCCGGAGTCGCGGGCTGATCCACGATCCGCGCGCGCCGTACGGAAACGGCGGCGCTGACGAAAGACGAAGCGGCGGCACCCCTTTCGGGTGCCGCCGCTTTCATATGGTCGGAACTGATGCCGACTTCCGTTGTCGGTGATCGGCTTCCGGCCGGGAAGCCGATGGGCCGATCAGGCGGAGGGCTCGACCAGCTGGATGTCGAGTTCGATGGCGATCTTGTCGCCGAGCATGGCGGTGGGCAGGCCCGCGGCGATATTGAACTCGCTGCGCTTGATGGTGCCGGTGGCGGTGAAGCCGGCGTGGTGCTTCTGGTCACCGGGGAACAGCTGGACGCCGCCCCACTCGACATCGAGGGTGACGGGCTTCACGACGCCGCCGAGGGTGACCTCACCGGTTACCTCGAACTCTTCGGCGATGTCGACCGGCTCGGTGACCTTGAAGTGCAGGGTGGACAGGTTGGCGGTATCCAGGATGTCGGCGCTGCGGACGTGGCCGTCGCGCATTTCGTTGCCGGTGTCGAAGGAGTCGAGGAAGATGGTGGCCTCGATGGTGACGGCCTTACCGGCCTCGTCCACCACGAAGGCGGTCTCGAACTTGTTGAAGCGGCCGCGTACCTTGGAGATGCCCAGGTGGCGGGCGGTGAAGTTCACCGAGGAGTGGTTGGCGTCGAGGTCCCAGGAACCGGAGGCCAGGCGGGTCTGCTCAGAAGTCGTCATGTCCACTATTCAAGCGGACCCCAGTCCGGTTAGCCACACCGTCTTGATCCTGGCACTGGCAGGGCTGGGATAACGAAGCCTGGAACAGGCACTATGGATATGTGTCCAGATCCGAGTTCGCCGAATTCCTGATCGCGCGCCGCGCGCAACTGCAGCCCGAAGACGTCGGCCTGCCCGCGGGGCGGCGGCGCCGCACCCCCGGACTGCGCCGCGAGGAGGTCGCCGCGCTCGCCGGTGTCAGCTCGGACTATCTTGCCCGATTGGAACAGGGCCGGGACAGCAACCCCTCCAGCTCGGTACTCGGCGCGATAGCGGATGCCTTGCGGCTCAACGAAGTTGAGCGTCACCACTTCGGCAGGCTCGCCATGAGCATGGAGCAGAAGGCCAGCTGCCCGTCCGCCGGACAGGCCCGGGAACAGGTCTCCGACACCATGCGCGCGGTCATCGACGCACTGCACCCCACGCCCGCCTTCGCCCTCGGGCGCTGGCTCGACATCCTGGCCTGGAATCCGTCCTGGCGGGATTTCGCCGAACCGCTCGGCATGCTCGACGACTCCGTGCACGGCAATTTCGCCAACTACGTCTTCACCCATCCGGATGCACCGAAATACGTCCGGAACTGGTCCGATGCCGCCGATATGCTGGTCTCGGCGCTGCGCAACACGCAGACCCGCTTCCCGGATGACCGCAGTCTGGAAGCCCGCATCACCGCCCTGCAGCGCTATCCGGAATTCGCCCGGCGCTGGCGTGAGCACCTGGTCATCGACTACCGCACGCACGTGCTGATCATCGAACATCCGCAGCGCGGGCAGGTCGAGGTGGAGATCGAATCACTGGATCCGCTCGCCGATCTGACCATCCAGGTCTGGCTGGTCGACCGCCGGAAAGCGCACGCCCCCGGATTGCGGCTGGTCAACGAATAAACCCTCACATTTCAGGCTATTTCGTTCCTCCCGCTCACAAAGGGCGAGCGAACTACAGTTGAAGCCATGGCTCGGAATTGGCCGATGGTCGAACGGGAGAGCGAGCTCGAGGCGATCACCGCCGCACTGACCGGCGATGAATTCGTCGGCGCGGTGCTCACCGGCGACGCCGGGGTCGGCAAGACCACCCTCGCCCGCCTGGCCACCGCGGCGGTGAACGGCAGCACCGGAAATATCCGCTGGGTGGCGGGCACCGAATCTGCCCGCAGCATTCCGCTCGGGGTGTTCGCGCATATGGTCGGGGTGTACACCGCGCACGATCCGGTCACCTTCATGGCCGCCGCGCGCGAAGCGCTGCTCGCGGACGGGCACACCATCATCGGCGTCGACGACGCGCATCTGCTCGATCAGCTTTCCGCCACACTGCTTTTGCAGCTCGCCATCGACAAGGCCGCGCATATCGTCGCCACCGTGCGCAGCGGGGTGCCGGTCCCGGACGCGGTGACCTCGCTGTGGAAGGACGGGCATCTGCTGCGCATCGATCTGTCGCCGTTCACGCAGCGGCAGAGCGTCGAACTGGTGGAGAACATGCTCGGCGGGCAGTTGGAGGGGTTCACCAGCAATCTGATGTGGGAATCCTCCGGGGGGAACGCGCTTTTCCTGCGGCACCTGGTCGAGGGCGCATTGGAGGCCGGGACGCTGCGGCAGGTCAACGGGGTCTGGCAATTGCGCGGAAGGGCCGCTGTCACTTCACAATTGGCGGCGCTGCTGGAGGATCGGGTGGAGCAGCTGCCCGAACCGGTGCTGCGGGTGCTGGAACTGCTCACCTTCTGCGAACCCATCGATTTGGACGTACTCGCCGAACTCACGGGCGAACAGGCCGTCGAAACCGCCGAATCACGCGGTGTCATAAGGATTGTCGAGCACGGGCGGCAATTGCTGGTGCGGTACAACCATCCGCTGTTCGGGGAGGTGATCCGGCGGCGGCTCGGCATCGCCTCGGCGCGGCGGCTGCGCGGGCGGCTGTTCACCTCGCTCAAGGAAAGGCCGATCAACTCCGCCTCCGATCGCATCCGATTGGCCGAATTGGCTTTGGACAGTGATAAATCCGCGGATCTGGAACTGTTCGAGGCGGCCGCCGCCGATGCCATCGGATTGGCGAATCTGCCACTCGGAGAACGCTTCGCCCGCGCGGCCGTGGAGCGCGGCGGCGGCGTCGAGGCGGCGGACCTGCTGGCGCGCGCACTGCTGTGGCAGGGACATCGCATCGAGGCCGAACGCACCCTCGCGGCGTTCGATCCGGATCAGCTGAACGAGGTGCAGCTGGCGCGCTGGGGCTCCACCCGCGTCTCGAATCTGCTGTGGTCCATGGGCGATGCCGACCGGGCCGACGAAGTGCTGGAATCGGTGCGCAGCCGGGCCACCCATCCCAAGATCGTCGCCATCCTGGACGGGGTGGCCTCCGCGTGCGCGGTCAACGAGAACAAACTCGACGAGGCGTTCGCGTACGCCGAACCCGTCATGGCCGCGAAAGACGTTCCGCCCTGGGCGGTGTGGTGGGCGGCGTTCGGTGGCGGACTCGCGCTGGCGCTGATGGGACGCGGGGAGGCAGCGCGGCAGTACGCCGAACGCGGGCATGCCATCGAATCGCATATCGACGGGCTGAACCGATTCATGTCCACGCACGCGGAGGTGCTCGCACTCACCTTCACCGGGGATATGGATGCCGCACGGCGTTGTGCCAGTAGCAATTACACGTACTCCTCGCCCGGGCAGTACCTGGCGTGGGGCATGACCAAGATCCTGCAGGGCACCGTCGACGTCGCGCAGGGGCGGTTTCCCGAAGGCATCGACAATCTCGAACAGGCGCTCGCGGCACTGACCACCGAGGGCAAGGCCGCCTGGATGTTCCCCGCGAGACTGCAACTGGCGGAAGCGTATTCGGCGCTGGGGCGGGCCTCGGAGGCCGCCGAATCCATCGCGGCCGCCGAGGAACGCGGCGGCAGGCACAGCGCGGTGTACGAACCCATGCTGGAGATCGCCAAAGCCTGGCAGGCGGCGGCGGAAGGCACTGCGACACCGGCGATTCGGCTCGCACTGGGCGCCGCCGACGCGGCGGCGCGATCGCATCAGCACGCCATCGAGGCCATGGCGCTGCACACCGCCGCGCGCTTCGGGGATCATTCGGTGGCGGGACGACTCGCCGATCTGGCCGCCCGGGTGGACGGACGGCTGGTGCAGGTGCAATCGCGGCACGCGGTGGCGGTCGCCGCCCACGACGGGGCCGGATTGGATACCGCCGCAGCAGAATTCGAGGCCATGGGGGTATTGCTATCGGCGGCCGACGCCGCCGCGCAGGCCGCGTCCGCGCATGAGCGGGCCGGTGATCGGCGGCGGCTGCTGGAATCGGCCGCCACCGCGAATCGGCTCGCGGCCGCATGCGGTGGGGCGAGTACGCCCGCGCTGCGGCAGTCCGCGCAACCGCTACCGCTCACCGCGCGCGAACGCGAGATCGCGAATCTGGTGGCGGCGGGGCTGTCGAACCGGCAGATCGCGGATCGGCTGACCGTTTCGGTGCGCACCGTGGAGGGGCATCTGTATCGGGCGTGCATCAAGCTCGATGTCACCGATCGCGAGGCGCTGGCCGAGTTGATGCTCGGTGGGGCACCTTCCGGCAAATTGGAGCCGTGAGCTGCCGAAGCATCTTGAAAATGCTTCTACCAGCGATTGTGGGATATATCTCGAGCATCACCGTCAGGTAACGAATCGATTGATTCACATCTGGAATCACCCGTTTCCTTTCAGCTAACATCCCCGCCGAGTGGCCGCTCCCGGCCACGGGGACAGTTCCGATCTGATGAGGGTGGTTTTCGGCGTGACTCGTCGGCATGACATGAATACCGGCGTTCGACGCGCCATCCGGCCCGCACTCGGCGCACTGCCGCTGGCCGTCGCCATCGCGTGCGCGGGCGTCGCACAGGCCATTCCGCAGCCCGGCGTGACCACCGGCCCCGCGCAGCCCGCCGCGCCGAGCGCGGACACCACGCGCCAGCCCGGCACCACGGTCGCGCCGCCCGCACCGCAGGTCAATTACGCGGTCCCGCAGGACCATCGGCCGGTCCCGGTCGAGACCGAGCCCGCGCCCGCCGTCAACTGGCAGCAGCTGCACGCGCCCGAACCGGTCGCACCGGTGGCCCCGATCGCGCCGCCGCCGCGCACCGTCCGCATCGGCGACTTCACCACCGCCGCACCCGACGCGCTGCCGGACGCCATCCTGAACCCCGTCAATGACGCGGCCGCGGGCACCGAAGCCGCCCTGTCCACCGGCCTCCAGTCGGTCGGCATCAACCCCTCCCGCTCGGACAAGATCGCCGCGGGCACCGCGGGCGGCGCGGTCCTCGGCGCGGCCATCGTCGGCATCCCGTCCGCCATCGGCGGCGCGATCGGCGGCGGCCTCATCGGCGCGGGCGTCGGCGCCGGCATCGGAGCCGGTATCGGCGTCGCCATCGTCGCCGGAACGGCCGTCGCGGCGGGCGTTCCCACCGGTGGCCTCGGCGCGGTCATCGCCGCCCCCGCCGCCGTCCCCGTCATCGGCGGCGGCGCTCTCATCGGCGCGGGCGTCGGCGCTGCCGCGGGCGCGGCCCTCGGCGCGGCGGCCATCGGCATCCCGGCCGCCGTCCTCGGCGGCGTAGCGGGCGGAGCCGCGGGCGGCTTCCTCGGCGGCGCGTTCTAACCCGAACCGAACAACCTGGCTGCCCGCGCCCCACCGGCGCGGGCGGCACCGAATCCGCCGGGCGGACAACGTGTATCGGCCCGGCACAGCGGTGGCCAACGTCCAATCATGGGCTTGTGGCACCGGAACGCGGCGCAGCGGCCAGGGCGAGCGGTCAACCAAGCAGCTCAGCGCTCAATTCGACACGCGGGCCGAGAACTCCAGAGCACCAGCGAGTCTCGGCGTGCCGGGGTGCGAGGTTTTCAACCCGGCACCTGCCTCGACGATCAGCGCGCACGATCTAACCGCCAGCTCAGCGGCATCCATGGCCCGAGATAGCCAGCGGGAACCGAATCAGTGAGCGGTCGGGGCATCGGAAGCGGCTGGCGCTCGTCAATTTCATATCGCTCGGTCAATCGATTCAATCTGATGAGGGTGGTGATCCGGCGTGAACCGTCGGCAGCTCGTGAACAAGACGGCGGTTCGCCGCGCCATGATCCTCGGCACGCTGCCGCTCGCGTTCGCCGTGGCGTGCTCCGGCACCGCTGAAGCACCCAGTGCGGCACCGGTATCCAGCCCGTCGGGCAGTTCCGGCACGGATGCGCAGCCCGGCGTGCTGCCGCCGGGGAGTGCTCCCGGCGGTGATCTCGCACCCGGTGCGGTACCGGGGATCACGCCCGGCACCCTGGCACCGGGAGCTCCGGGCGCGCAGCCCGGCGTGCAACCGGGACAGCCCGGAACCGCTTTCCCCACACCGCAATTCGGTGCCGGACAGTCACAGCCCGGCGTGACGTATCCGGCGGCCGATCGTGCGGGCGCGCGCCCCGGTCCGATCCAGCCGGGTGTGACGACCCCCAATCGCCCACCCGCACCGGCACAGCCGCAACCCCAGCCGCAGGCGGATTACGCGGTCCCGGCCAACTTCCGGCCCATCCCGCAGACGACACCGGCCCCGCCGGTGGATCTGCAAACGTTGCACGCGCCGACCGTCGTGCAGCCGGTCGCCCCCATCGCGCCGCCCCCGCGCACGCTGCGACTCGGTGACTTCACCTCTCCCGTACCGGATGACGTGCCCAATCCGGCACTGGACACGGTGAACAATGTCGCCGCCGGTGCCGAAGCCGCCATCGCCACGGGCTTCAACTCCATCGGCATCAACCCGAGCCGCTCCGACCGCATCGCGGCCGGAACCCTCGCCGGTGTCGCGGCGGGCGCGACGATCGGCGTGATCGGCGCGGGCGTCCCCGCCGCCATCGCGGGCGCGGTCCCCGGTGCGGTGGTCGGCGCGATCATCGGCGGCGTCGCGGGCGGAGCCCTCGGCACCATCGGCGCGACGGTCCTGCCCTGGACCGCCCCCATCGACATCCCCGGCGGTATCGCGGGCGGCACGCTCATCGGCGCGGCGGTCGGCGGCGCTGCCGGAGCCGCAGCGGCGGGTATCCCGGCGGCCGCCCTCGGCGGTATCGCGGGCGGCGTAGCAGGCGGCGCGGTCGGCGGTTTCCTCGGCGGCGCGTTCTGACCTGATCCGCCCTCGGGTCACATCGCGCTGAGAGATCGCGCGTAGTTGAGTTGGTGCATGACCATCGGGAAGGTCTGCTGGTCTTGGACCGGGATCATGGTGGAGTGGAAGCGGCCGCCGCCGGTTACGGTGACCTGGACATATCCGGCGATTACTCGTTCCTTGATGAGGAGGAAGAGTAGGCCGAGGAAGCAGAGGGGGAAGAAGAGGATGGCCAGCACCACGGCGTAGGCGGGGATGCGTTCGGCCGTTTGGGACATATCGGTCGCGGTCCAGATGGCACCGCGCAGCGGCAGCGTTCCGGACGGAGTGACCACCGCGCCGTCGACCACCGCGATATCGCCGATGGCGATCAGGAAATTCGGGGCGGGCTGTGCCACGGGCTGCGGCCAGACCTGTTGCGGTACAGGCAATCCGGGAGTCTGCGGGTACGGCATTCCCGATCCGGTCCCGGGTGCGCCGAATGCCGCCGGGTCATTGAATGGTCGTTGCTGGTACGGATCTGTCACGTGCGCCCTCCCTGATGTCACGCGGGATCCCCACCCGCGTCGCTTCGCACGATCGCCGGATGTGTGCCATCCCGCGCGATCCAGATCATTCTCATCCCGAATCATGGGACGCGCCCGGCGTTCTCACAGATCAGCGGAGCGGTGTTCCCGCGAATCAGAACAGCGTGGGCTCGCCGAAGCCGGGGGTGCGCTCGATTTCGAGCAGCCGCTGTTTGGTGTTGATGCCGCCGGGAGCCGAGAAGCCGTGCAGGGCATGGTCGGCGGTGAGGACGCGGTGACAGGGGACGATCAGGGGAATGGGGTTGCGGCCCAGGGATTGGCCTACGGCTTGCGCACCGCCGGGAGCGCCGATGCGGTTGGCGATATCGCCGTAGCTGAGGGTGTGGCCGGGGTGGATGGCCCGGGTTACCGCGTAGACGGCGCGATCGAAGTCGTTGAGCGGACTCACATCCAGCGGAATCCAGTCGAGATCGTCCAGGTCCCCCGCGAGGTGGGCGCGGATCTTCTCGATGGCCGCGGCGATCTCGGGTGTGGGTTCGGCTTCGCGGACGTCGTAGACGCGGTGCCTGCGCAGGATGTACGCGCGAGTGTCTTCCGGATCCGCCTCGGGAAGGGCGAAGCGCAGCACACCGGCGGCGCTCCAGGCGAGGGCGCAGGTGCCGATCGCGGTATCGAAGAGCGCCGCCGAGGCGAGCGGGCGGTCCGGGTGCGACATAGAGCCAGTGTGCACCGGGGTACCGACAAGTCCAGTTCCGGATGGCCAGCATCCATGAGCGGCAGGCACTTCAGACCAGTTGCCTAGAACTGGACTGTTTCCTCACGGCAGGGGATCTTCGCCAGATGCGGCAGTGGTGAGCGGCCGCGCCCGGTCAGCCGGGTCCGCCGGGCGACCAGCACGGCCGGTGGCTCGTCCTGATGCGCGTAGGCGGCGGCGAGGTCGGCGTACTGCCTGGCCCCGTCGTATTCCGCGACCGACCAGTCCGACATCGGCGCATGCGGGCGGTACTTCTCCAGCAGTGCACCCCAACGCTCATCCGGCGTGGGAGCGAACCGGTACACGATTCCGGCGAAGGCCGCGACAACCAGCAGGGAGATGAGCATTGCGATCATTATTCGATGGTGGCCCCCGCTGGACTTGAAGAAAATATCCAGTACCCGGATACTGGCCTTTATGGCGATACGAGTGATCGGGGCAGCCAGCCTCACCCGCGACCTGGGGCGCTGGCGGCAGGACGAGCCCGGCTCCCCGGCGGCCGAGACCAAACGCAGCAGCAGGCCCGCGTACGTGGCGCTGGCCGAGAGCATTCGACTGCTCATCCACGACGGCCGCGCACCCCTGGGCGTCGCGCTGCCCAGTGAGCGCGATCTGGCCACCAGCCTGCATGTCAGCCGCACCACGGTGACCTCCGCGTACGCGCTGCTGCGCGAACACGGCTATCTGATCAGCAGGCAGGGTTCACGCAGTACGGTCGCGCTGCCGCCGACCGTGGTGCACGACGGCACCAAACCCGCGCGCAGCCTGCTCGCCATGATGGCGCAGCCCGAACTCCCGACCATCGATATGACGTACGCGGCCATGTCCGCGCCGATCGAGATGACGGACGCGTACACCACTGCGCTGCAAGGACTTCCGACATATCTGGGCACGCACGGCATGGACCCGGTCGGCATGCTCATGCTGCGCGAGGCGCTGGCCCGCCGGTACACCGAACGCGGCCTGCCGACCGATCCGGATCAGATCCTGGTCACGCTCGGCGCACAGCACGGGCTGCGATTGCTGCTCAATGTGCTCACCACACCGGCCGAACGCGTGCTGATCGAGCACCCTTCGTACCCGAACGCCATCGAGGCGATCCGCGACGTCGGCGCGCGCCCGGTGCCGGTGCCATTGCGCCCGGACGGCTGGGATCTGGATGGAATCCGCAGTGCCGCAAGGCAAACCGCGGCCAGCGTCGCGTATCTGGTGCCGGATTACCACAATCCGACCGGGCTGCTGCTGCCCGCCGAGGGTCGCGCCGAACTGGCCGCTATCGCCCGCGAAACCCGCATGACGGTGATCGTCGACGAATCCATGGTCGACCTGCATCTCACCGATCACGAAATCATGCCGCCCGCAGCGTCATTCGCGCGCGGTTCGGAGATCGTCACCATCGGTTCGGCCTCGAAATCCTTCTGGGGCGGTCTGCGCGTCGGCTGGGTGCGCGCGAATCAATCGCTGATCACCAAACTGCTCGGCACCCGCTCCACGGTGGACCTGGGCACCCCGGTGATGGATCAGCTGGCCACGGTGCATCTGCTCCAGCACGAGGACGAAATCCTCACCGTGCGAAGGGAACAACTGCGTTGCCGCCGCGCGGCGATGCTCGAGGCACTCGCCGAGGACCTGCCCGATTGGCGGGTCTCCCCCGGCGCGGGCGGCATGTCACTGTGGGCGCAACTCCCCGCCCCGGTCTCCACCGCCTTGGCCGCGACGGCCCCGAACCACGGCGTATTACTCGCCGCCGGACCGCGTTTCGGCGTGCAGGGCGCGTTCGAGCGATTCCTCCGACTGCCATATACGCACGAGGAAGCCGACATTCGTGTCGCGGTGAAATCGCTCGCGGCGGCCTACGCGTCATTGACCCCGCACGCGGCCGAACCACTCGCCCCGCTGACCTGCTACTGAAGAACCCCCGCTGAAATGAGTCACCCCCGTTGCGTTTTCACGCAACGGGGGTGGAATTCTCAGACAGAGAAACGATCTCGGGATCTACTCCCGCGCTCTCAACTCAGGATGTCGTGGCGCACGATCGTCTGATCGCGGCCCGGGCCGACGCCGATGCAGGACATCCGCGCACCCGAAAGCTCTTCCAGCCGCAGCACGTACGCCTGTGCGTTCGCGGGTAGGTCGTCGAAAGTCCGCGCCCCGGAGATGTCCTCCCACCAGCCCGGCATCTCTTCGTAGATCGGCTTGGCGTGGTGGAAATCGGTTTGCGTGGTGGGCATTTCGTCGAACCGCTCACCGTCGATCTCATAGGCGACGCAGATCGGGATGGTGTCCAGGCTGGACAGCACGTCGAGCTTGGTGAGGAAGTAGTCGGTGATGCCGTTGACGCGGGTGGCATAGCGGCCGATCACGGCGTCGAACCAGCCGGTGCGGCGGGCGCGGCCGGTGGTGACGCCGACCTCGCCGCCGGTCTTGGCCAGGTACGCGCCGGACTCGTCGAAGAGTTCGGTCGGGAACGGGCCGGAGCCGACGCGGGTGGTGTACGCCTTCAGGATGCCGAGCACGGTCTCGATCTTGTTGGGGCCGATGCCCGAACCGACCGCCGCGCCGCCCGAGGTCGGGTTGGAGGATGTGACGTACGGGTAGGTGCCGTGGTCGACGTCCAGCAGGGTGCCCTGCGAACCCTCCAGCAGCACGATCTCATCGCGCTCGAGCGCCTGGTTGAGCAGCAGGCGGGTATCGGAGATGCGGTGCTTGAAGCCTTCGGCCTTCTCCAGCACCTCGTCGACGACCTGCTGCGGGTCCAGCGCGCGCCGGTTGTAGATCTTCACCAGCACCTGGTTCTTGAATTCCAGTGCGGCCTCGACCTTCTGGGTGAGGATCTTCTCATCCAGCACGTCGGCGACACGGACGCCGACGCGGGCGACCTTGTCCTGGTAGCAGGGCCCGATGCCACGTCCGGTGGTGCCGATCTTCTTATTGCCGAGGAAGCGCTCGGTGACCTTATCGATGGCCACGTGGTACGGCATGATCAGGTGCGCGTCGGCCGACAGCAGCAGGCGGGAGGTGTCCACGCCGCGCTGTTCCAGGCCCGCGAGTTCGGTGAGCAGCACGCCCGGATCGATCACCACGCCGTTGCCGATGACGTTTGTCACACCGGGGGTGAGAATGCCGGACGGAATCAGATGCAGTGCGAAGTTGTCGCCATTGGGCAGCACCACGGTGTGACCCGCGTTATTGCCGCCCTGATAGCGCACAACCCATTGGACGCGGCCACCGAGCAGGTCGGTCGCTTTGCCCTTGCCCTCGTCGCCCCACTGGGCGCCGATCAGCACGATTGCCGGCATTAGAAGACTCCTACGGGTTCGACGCGCAGCATCGGTGATGCTGCAGCTACCCGCCGTCAGAAGGCGGTGGCCGGAGGCACAGTCTAGTAGATGCTCGAATACGCCCAGGTTCGCGACCCGGCACGGGACGAAACCGACGTAACGGGTGGGCTTCGAAGGCGGCGCCGCAAATGAACCGGGGCTATGGTGGCACGGGGAGTCGGGCCGGTAAGACGGCCCGCAGGAGCGCAGTGAGGCGATGGTGTTGTCAGGTCAGAGGAGGGTGTACGGCAGTTGAGTACCCATGTTCTCCGCTGCGACGGCGCACCCGTACCGATCGCACTCGCTTCGCTACCGCTCACCCAGACTTCCGCCATACCGGACACCAATGTGCTGGACGAGTTGCTGCCCGTGATGGCCGCCGACAGTCTGCCGCGGCTCATCGTGCTCGGTGAGGACGCCGGACTCGCGGCCGTGCTCACCCATCTGATGCGCACCGAACGCCTCGGCGTCGAAATCGGTTACGTCCCCGTCGACCGCACCTACGGTTCGCGCGCCTACGAAACCGGCACCGGATCCGCCGCCGCCAAGCGCGCGCTGGAAGGTAAGCCGACCGAGACCCCGCTCATTCGCGATGACACCGGCAAGGTGCTGATCGGCCGCGCCACCCTGGTCGGCGAGAACGGTGAGAAGCTCGAAGGCGAAGCGTACGTGGACGACACGCGGTTGTTCACCGGTAAGGTCTCGGCGCTGCTGGTGTCACCGACACTGGAGATGCCCGGGCTGCACGCCAGCGCGCAACGCGGGATCCTCGGTAAGAAACGCTGGGCGCAGGGGCGTGCCATGCAACTCGGCACGCGCGGCGCGATCGTCACCCGGGACGGCATCACCACCGATAAGCCGGTGCGGCGATCCACGTTCTACCGGCATCATGAGCCGTGGTTGCTGGTCCGCTGATCTTCACCCGGTGCATCCGGGGTCCATTCAAGGAGTCCGATGAGTAGTCCTCGCGCGATCGGCCGTGCCTCGGGGGCGGTGCGCCCGAGCCCGGTGTTCCTGCTCGTCGTCGCGATCGCGGTGGCGGGCGGGGTGGTGGCCTGGACCGCGGATCTGCTGTCCAATCAGGCGAAATTCGGGGTTTTCCTGATGGTGGTGGCGGGCTGGGTGGTGTCCATCTGCCTGCACGAGTTCGCGCACGCTTTCGTCGCGTATCGCGCCGGGGACCGCGAAGTCGAGTTGCGCGGGTACCTCACCTTGAATCCGCTCAAATACAGTCATCCGCTGCTGTCGATCGGATTGCCGCTGCTGTTCATCGCGATCGGCGGGTTCGCGCTGCCGGGTGGTGCGGTCTACGTGAACTCGAACAGTTTCAGCGCCAAGATCCGGCGGATTCTCAGTGGTGCGGGACCGGCGTCCAATCTGCTGTGCGCGATCGTGCTGTTGATCATCGTGAAGCTGTGGGGCAGTTCGTATTCGCATGCCGCGTTCTGGTTCGGGCTGAGCTATCTGGCGTTCCTGCAGATCATGGCCACCGTACTCAATCTGATCCCGGTGCCGGGCACGGACGGGTACGGGATTCTGGAACCGTCGCTGAGCTATGAGACGCGGCGATCGATGGATCAGATCAAGCCGTACGGGATTCTGATCCTGGTCGCGCTGCTGTTCGTGCCGCAGATCAATATCGCGTTCTTCAACGGGATTCGGGCGCTGTTCGAACTGTCGGGCGTGCCGTCGATCTGGTCGGATTTCGGTTCGACGCTGACGCGTTTCTGGCGCTGAGCCGACTCAATCGACCGGTGTCACATAGGGATTCGGGACGGTCGGCGGGAGCATGGCGATCGAGGAAAGCCTGCGCATCCCGCACACCTGCATGAGGTCCACCACGATCGACCGGATCTGCGCGAACACCACGTGCGCGGAGATGCCCGCGCCGTCCACCAGATCCTTGGTCGCGCCCTTGGCGACCGTGCGCAGCACGCGGGTGGCCTCGGCGGCATCGGGTTGATCGCCCGGATCCGCGAGCACCATCTGGCGCACCATATCCACGGCCTGGCCGAGCCGTTCGACTTCGAGAGTCAGTCGCGGATCCAGGATTTCGTCATCGCGCACCAGGGACAGGGCGCGGCGCAGCAGGACTCGCGAATTGCGGACGGCATTGTCCAGCGGGTCCGCGACCTCGCGCAGGCGTTCCAGGCGGGCGCGCGAATTCCAGTACAGCGGTGAGATTCTGCTGATCTCGCGACCGCCCTCGAGGGTGCTGCGCAGGGTGTCGAGATTGCTCTGGGTGCCGCGTACGGCCTCCAGCGCGACCTTGATCTTCTCCGCGTCATGCTCCAAAAGCCCCGCGGCGCACTCGGTCAGCGAGGTGCCCATGACGCCGAGAATGTCCGCGGCCTGCTGCCGGGCGCGGCGCACCGGATGCAGCGGAATCGCCGCCACCACCACGATGCCGACCATGCCGCCGACCAGTGCGTCGATGATGCGCAGATTCGAATTGCCGCTCGCCGGCGGCAGCAGCGTCGCCACCAGCACCGCCGAGGACGCGGCCTGCATGGTGATGACCGGGCCGCCGTCCAGGAATACGGCCGTGCACATGGCGAAGATGACCAGCACCGAGATCTGCCAGATGCCCGTCCCCGCCCAGGAGACGAACAGATCGCCGATGCCGATGCCGACCGCGACGCCGACGATCAATTCGACCGCGCGGCGCAACCGCGCGCCGAACGAGACGCCGATCGAGATCATGGCGGCCATCGGCGCGAAGAACGGTTGCGGATGGCCGACGATATTGTGCGCGATGAACCAGGCCACGCCCGCGCCGACCGCGCACTGCACGATCGGCAGCAGCGAGGACCGCACCCGCTTCGCGGCGGTGCGCATGCGCGTGACGCCGCTGTCCTTGGCGGCGTCGAACGTGGTGCCTAGGCCACTGCTCAAATCAGTCGAGACCGAGTTCGGCGGCGGCGCGCGGGTCGCAATCCTCGAGCAGATCCAGGCAGCGCGCGTACTCGTCGGTCTCGCCGATGGTGCGGGCCGCGCGGGCCAGCGCGCCGACGCTGCGCAGGAAACCCTGATTGGGTTCGTGGCTCCACGGCACCGGGCCGAAACCCTTCCAGCCGTTGCGGCGCAACAGGTCCAGGCCGCGGTGGTAGCCGGTGCGGGCGAACGCGTACCCGGCGAGGGTGTCGGCGTTCACCTCGTTATCGCCACGCTCGAGGGCGCCTTCGGCCAGATAGGCCCAGGCGATGGAGGCTGTCGGATGCGCGGCCGCGACCACTACCGGGTCCTGCTTGTTCAGCAACGCGTCCTCGGCGTCGGTGTTTTCCGGAAGCAGTACCGGCTGGGGTCCGAGCAGATCACCGAAGGAGGTCATGCCGATCATTCTGCACCGACCGCGCGAATGCTCAGTAGGCTGACCGTCGAATCACAGTTCCGCCGAACCGAGGGGTAGCGCGTGTCCGACTCGAACGACGACCAGCAGCCACAGGACCCTGCCCGCCAGGCAGCTCCCGGCAAGGGCGCCGACAAGGACACATCAGCCGCCCCCGAAACCGCGGCCACCGAGGTGATCCACACCGCCAAGCCGGGCTTCGCCACCATCAAATACGAGCCCGCCCAACCGGTCTCCGAAGGCCCCACCACCCGAATCCCCGCCACCCCCCGCCCCGAGCACACCCCGGGCGGACAGCAACCGACCGCGAATCAGGGTGCGCCCGCCGCGAATCAAGGTGCCCCCACGCAGTCGGGCGCGCCGCAGAGCGCGCCGAGCTCGCCCGCCCCCGCACCCGCGAACCAGAACGAAGCCAACCGGCCGGGCGCACCCGGCCAACCGGGCGAAATTTCCCAGCGCGGGGAAGCGAGTCAACAGCCCAACACGGCGAACCAGCAGGGCGCGGCACAACAGGGCGGCCCGGCCAACCAGCAAGACCCTGCGCGACAGGGCAGCCCCGCGAACCAGCAAGGCGCGGCGCAGCAAAGCCGTCCGGCCGACCAGCAGGGCGCGGCGCAACAGAGCCGTCCCGCCGACCAGCAGGGCTCAGCGCAGGGTGCGCCTGCTCCGCAGGGTGGCGCGCAGCCGAGCGGAGCGGGCGAGGCTTCGGGTCGTGGCGCGAACGCGGCGGACTCCGGAAACCCGCCTCCCTCAGCGGATGTCACCACTCAGTTCAAGGTCGTCCCCCGCGCGGACGCTTCCGGCGCGCAGGCGGGCGGCCCTTCCGGTCAGCCGAATAACGCTGCCGGACAGCCCGTTTCGCCCACCGGTCAGCCCGGCGACGCCTCCGCCGCGAGTGGCGGCACGTCGGCCGCCGGCGGACAGGGTACTTCCGGCGACGAACAGCCGGGAGCGGATGCCGCTGCGGCCGGGGGCGTGAGCGAATCGGCCGATGCGGGAACGAAGGACTCCGCCGATCAGGATGCGCCCCAGGGACCTGACGAAGTTTCGGGGACTGGCGGGGACGCCGGGTCGCCGGATTCGAAAACCGTTGTGATGAAGCAGGTTCCGGCGGGGGCGGAGGATGCCACCACCATGTTGCCGGTGGTCACTCCGGATCAGGCGACCGAGAAGATGCGGGTTTCCGGGCCGCAGGGGCGGGCTGTGAGCAAGCCGCCCGCTTCGCCTCGGATGAATCAGGGGCCCAGGAATGTGGGGCCGCGCGGGGGTGCGCCGGATCAGGGTGGAGCGGTCGAGGAGACTCGGCCCGCGCCGCCGCGTCCGCCGCACGCGCCGCGTCGGCCCGCCAGTGCGCCCTCCCCCGCCGATATGCAGCCGACCGCGCCCGCCGTGCCGATTCGCGGGCCGAGGGCCATGCCGCCCGGGCCGCAGCGGGTCGGACCCGGCGCACCGCCGCAGGGACCGAACGGGCAGGGCGGACCCGGACAGGGCGCGCCGCAAGGGCCCGGTGGACCTGCGCAAAGTGGACCCCAGGGGCCGGGTGGACCGGGACAGCGCGGGCCTCAGGGACCCGGCGCTCCCGTCTCGGGCGGACAGGGACAAGGCGGGCAGCAGAGCCAAAGCGGACCCGGACAGGGTGGACCGCAAGGCCAGGGTGCACCCGGACAGATTGGGCCACAGGGTAAGGGTGGACCTGCCCAGGGTGGACCGGGCGGCGTGCCGATGACCAAGCCGGGTGGCGTTGGGGCACCGGGGTTGGCCGGGGCGGCGGCGGGTGGAGCCGGTGGTGCGCAGGGAGGGGCGGGTGTTCAGGGGGTTGGACAGCGGCCTCAGGATGGGCAGTGGGGTCAGGAATCGCAGCGGCCTCAGGATGGGCAGGGTGCGCCGCGGCCGATTGCCACGCCGCAGCGGGTGCCCGCGGCGGGTGAGAGCGATGCCGCGCCCGCGAAAGCCGGTGCGGGAAGCAAGAATCGGGTGCTGTTGCTGGCGGGGATCGCGGCGGCGGTGGTGATCGCGGTGATCATCGGCATCGTGGTGATGGTGGCCGGCGGGTCGGACGATTCGCCGGAGACGCAGGTGAAGGGCGCTATTTCTACCTACACCGATGGGCTGGCGACCGGGGATCTGGAGAAGTTGCGCGGGATCACCTGCGGTGCGCAGCATGACTTCTATCAGAAGATCTCGGCTGATCAGTTCGCCGGTGTGTATCGAACTTCCAAGGAGCAGAAGAGCATTCCGGTGGTGAAGAGTGTGGATGCCATCCGCATCACCGGTGATGCCGCGCTGGCGCAGGCGACCGTCTACACCGAGGCGGATCCGTCCAAGCAGTCGGCGCGCACCTTCGACCTGCAGCGCACCTCCGATGGGTGGAAGGTCTGTGATCCGGCCAACGGATAGCGGATCTCGACTAACGGATCGGACCCTCGCGCAGATGTTCTGATCGGGCGGGTGTCGCATTAGCGCCCCTGCCCGCGATGAACATCACATACACCTGGTCAACAGTCCGACTCGCCAGTAATATGGCGCAGATTGTCTGGGCCAGCCACGATGGGGTGTCGGCGCCTCCACCGGCGGTAAGCCGTGGTTTTGTGCTGACACCGATCGGGCACGGTCCTACCGGGTTTCGATTGTGCAGGGAGCTGAACCATGCCGGAGACGGCCGAGGCGATTGCCGCCACCACCGCCACCGATCTGGTCGGTCGGCATTTTCGCGTACGTGACCATTACGACGTCGGCCGGGAGAAGATCCGGGAGTTCGCACGCGCCGTGCGCAACCACCACCCCGCCCACCACCGCGAGGACGATGCGCTCGCGCTCGGTTACGCCGGGCTGCTGGCCTCGCCGACCTTCGCGTCCGTCATCGGCGCCGCCACCACCCGTTCGCTGATCGGTTCCGTGCTCACCGAGTACGACGTCTCGCAGTTCATGCAGACCGATCAGATCTTCGAGTACCACCGCCCGATCCTGGACAACGACCTGCTGTCGGTCGATGTGCTGATCGAGCAGATCCGTTCCTACGGCGATAACGACTTCCTCACCGTCAAGGTGACCATGAGCGATGCCGACGCGCTGCCGGTGCTGGTCGCGACCACCACCATCGTGGCCCGCAAGGGTGTCGAGATCGATCCGGCCGCCGTGGAGACCGTTTCGGGCGTGCTCATGCACGGCCATGTCCCCGAGGATCAGGCCACCGATCCGACCGGGCTCATCCTGCTCGCGCCGGAGGATGTCGCGGAATTGCGCGATCCCGCCCCCGCGCTGCCGGTGCAGACCACCCCGACCGCCGCGACCCTGGCCGCGGGCACCGAACTGCCGCCCGGCAAGGTGCCCGTCACCCGCGGCGATCTGGTGAATTACGCGGGCGTCTCGGGCGATCCGAACCCGATCCACTTCAGCGATGCCGCCGCCCAGCTGGTCGGCCTGCCGACCGTGGTCGCGCACGGCATGCTCACCATGGGCCTGACCGCCAGCTACCTGGTGAACTGGCTCGGCGATCCGGCCGCGCTGAGCAAGTTCAGCGTGCGCTTCTCCGGCTTCGTCCCGGTGGAGCCGACCGCCCCGACCTTCGTCGATTTCACCGGCAAGGTGAAGTCGGTGGACGCCGAAACCGGTTCCGCCACCATCGTTCTCGGCGCGACCTCGGAGGGCAAGAAGCTCTTCGGCCGCGCGGTGGCCGAGGTCCGGCTCTCCTGACGCACTGAAACCGCTTGGGCGGCATCGCGATCCGATCGCGGTGCCGCCTTTCGCGTCAGTTCAGGGTGGCGTGCATCAGGTAGACGTTGTAGTCGCTCCAGGTCGACATGGTGAAGTAGAGCTCGTTGCCGGTCGACCAAGGGTGGATGAAACCGCCGTAGAGTTCCGGGAATTGCATCGCGCTCACCGTCGCCGCGCCCGGGGACCAGACGCCCTGCGGTGAATCCGATTCACGCACAACGAGAGCCGCCTTCGCGGTGTCCAGGTAGCTCATCTGCCAGATCTTGCGCACGGCGTCGTAGCGCACGGACAACTCCGCCACCGGAGCGTCGACAATCGGTGTGGCGGAGGTGTATCCGCCGACCGGGGTCCATTCACCATCGCGCCAGTACTGGTACGCGGTGGTGTTGAGCACCTGATCCTTCGGCACCCGCGCCAGGCCCACCGAGGCCAGGCGGGTGTTGGGCGTGCCGAACATGTAAACGTAGTCGCCCGCCGGGACCATGGCCGAGACCTGGAAGTTGGAGACGCCGAAGATGTTGTCCCACTTGGCGTGTGCGTCCTTGGTCCAGGTGCGGCCGTGATCGTCGGAGTAGGCGATGCCGCCGTAGTTGGTGTACCAGGTGCCCGGGATGCTGTTCCAGGTGCGAATGGACATGTAGCTCATGTACTGCCGGTCACCGAGCGCGAAACCGGAGGTCGGGATGGTGGTGATCTCGATATTGTCGAGCTTCTTGCTGGACAGCAGTTCGGTGGCGTGACAGCGCGAGTCGGTGACCATGCTGTCGAAGGTGACGCCGTCCGCGAGGTTCTTGTCGGTGCTGAAGGCGAGCAGATTGCTGCGCCAGTCCTCGCCCATACCGCCGGGCGGATGGAAGTCGTGGCCGACGGTGTCACCGAAGGCGATGGCGATCTCGCCGGGTGCGCTCTCCCACATGATGCCCAGGTCGGTGCCCTGCACCTGCCAGCGCTTATCGGTGCGGTTGATGGAATTGGCCCCGGTCAGCTTGGCGACCTCGCGGACGTCGGTGACCTGCGGCATGGCCCGGGCGGGCGTCAGCGGCGCGGCTTCGACGCCGGGGTGCGCGGGTTCTGGACCGGGCGGCACGGCGGGCGGATTCGGGTTGGGGAAGGCGAAATTGAACGGCTGCGGATGCAGGATGAGGCGCGGAATGCCCAGCTGCTCATTGAGACTCGGCGGCGGGGCGGGCAGATCGGTGAGATCCGGGCAGGGGTTGACGCACGGATCGCCGGGCAGCTCCATATCGATCCGCTTGGTGTTCTCCACCGGCGGTCCGGGGTCGACGGTGACGACCGGATAGGTGATCGGCACCTCGATGGTTTTCGGCACCAGCGATTCGTGGACCGGGGCGGGATCGGTGTGACAGGGTCCGATGCCCGGAATCCCTTCCACCGCACCGTGTTCCGCGGGGGCCGCCAGGGCGGTCGCGGGGTGCGCGCCGACCAGCGCGCCGGCCCCGAACACCATTGCTCCCACCGCGGCGAGCAGCCGTTCGGCCATGCACCAACCTCTCGCCATTCGGGCTCATCGGACACATCCGGCAGGAGACCCTACCCGCGGCGGGCGGCGAACAGCGGGCACTCGCCCAAGATCAACCGAAATCGATATCCGGCGTGCCGCGGCCCGGATCTCCGCGAACCGAAACCAACTGGGCAGCAGGGTAATACAGTGGAGAGGTGTACGTGCAGGACGTGACCCTGACCGGGACCATCAGCGCCGAACTGGCCGAGGAGCTGGCCTACCTCACCAGCAGGCATACCTCGCACATCATCCTGACCTGCAAGGAACACCGGCTCTTCGTCGGCCTGCTACCCATGTGCCTGGACGATCTACAGCTACGCGCGGGCGATATCGTCACCGTCACGGTGAGCGGCGGCTACAAACCACCCGACACCGAGGACCGGCAGGCGCTGCGCGAGGCGGTGGAACTGCTGGCCAAGGCCGGAGCCTGACCTCGAGCCAGGCTCAGCGCACCGCCTGGAACACGAACACCGTCGCCCCGATCCGGATGGCGTCACCGTCGGCGAGCACCGCGGCGCTCTCGATGGCCTGCTCGTTGATGTAGACCCCGTTCGCCGATCCGAGGTCCTTGATCAGCAGTCCGGCCCGGCTGGGCGTGATCTGCGCGTGGTACCGGCTGGCCTTGGGATCGTCGAGCACCAGATCGTTATCGGTCATGCGGCCGATCTTCATTCCGCCCACCGCGATCGGAATCATCCGGCCCTCGGCGGTCAGCAATTGCCCGGCCCGCACCGCGCGCGGCATTTCGGTGACGGTCTCGGTCATGGCCTTGGCCATCCGCTCGACCTCGGCGATCTGCCCGGTCTGCAATGGTTCCTGGCGCAGCACCTGCTGTTCCAGCGCGATGATCGCCGGTCCCGGATCGATGCCGAGTTCATCGGACAGCACCCCGCGCACCCGGCGGCACGCCTCGAGCGCGTCGGCCTGCCGCCCGGACAGGTACAGCGCCGTGATCAGCTGCGCCCACAGCGGTTCGCGCAGCGGATGCGCGTTGGTCATCGCGACCAGTTCACCGACCACGGCGGACGCACGCCCGCAGGCGATTTCGGCGTCCACGCGTGCGGAGGCGACCAGCAGTCGCTCCTCATCCATTGCGGTGGCGAAACTTTCGGCGAACGACAGCCCGGACAGATCGTCCAGGGCGCGACCGGTCCACTGCGCCAGCGCATCCGCGTACAGCCGCGCCGCGCGCTCATGATCGCCCTGGTTCGCGGCCTCGGTGCCCGAACGCCGAATGCTCTCGAACCGTCCGAGATCGCAATGCTCATCGGAGATTTCGAGCCGGTACCCGGACGATTCGGTGCGCAGCACCGTGCCCGGATCGACGCCCGCGTTGCGCAGCGTCTTGCGAATATTGGAGACGAACACCTGCAGGCTGGCCTGATAGGAGTCCGGCGGCTCGTCATTCCAGACGATGTCCGCCAGCGCCTGCGACGACACCGCACGCCGCCGGTTCACCGTCAACGCGGCCAGCAGTGCACGTGGCTTGGGGCCGCCGACCAGCACTGGACGGCCGCCGACCAGCACTTGCACAGGCCCGAGGACCCGCACATCGAGAGTCATTGCGCTGCACCTCGTATAGAAAAGCGAACCGCCGCGGCAGCACCTGGCCACCACGGCGGGCTCTGCTCACTGGGCCGGAGTTTTCCGGCCTCGGAGCTACCTTACTTGGCGCTGATGGAGCGACCAGCCGACTTCAGGTCGTTGCACGCCTCTTGCACGCGCGCGGCCATGGAGGTTTCGGCCTTCTTCAGGTAGCTGCGCGGGTCGTACACCTTCTTGTTGCCGACCTCGCCGTCGATCTTCAGCACGCCGTCGTAGTTGGCGAACATATGACCGGCGACCGGGCGGGTGAACGCGTACTGGGTGTCGGTGTCGACGTTCATCTTCACCACGCCGTAGCGCAGCGAATCCTCGATCTCGGACTTGAGCGAACCGGAACCGCCGTGGAAGACGAAGTCGAACGGCTGCGCGTCCGCGCCCAGGCCCAGCTTGGCGGCCGCGACGCGCTGGCCCTCGGCGAGCACCTCGGGCTTGAGCACGACATTGCCCGGCTTGTACACACCGTGCACATTGCCGAAGGTGGCGGCGAGCAGGTACTTGCCGTTCTCGCCCGCGCCGAGCGCGTCGATGGTCTTCTGGAAGTCCTCGGGGGAGGTGTAGAGCTTGTCGTTGATCTCCGCCTCGACACCGTCCTCTTCACCGCCGACGACGCCGATCTCGACCTCGAGAATGATGTTCGCGGCATGGCACTGCTTGAGCAGTTCCTTGGCGATCTCCAGGTTCTCGTCGATCGGAATCGCGGAGCCGTCCCACATGTGCGACTGGAACAGCGGGTTCAGACCCGACTTCACACGCTCCGCCGAAATCGCGATCAGCGGGCGAACGAACCCGTCCAGCTTGTCTTTCGGGCAGTGGTCGGTGTGCAGCGCGATGGTGATGTCGTACTGGGCGGCCACCACGTGCGCGAATTCGGCGAGCGCGACCGAGCCGGTCACCATGCTCTTCACGCCCAGGCCCGAGCCGAATTCGGCTCCGCCGGTGGAGAACTGGATGATGCCGTCACTGCCCGCGTCGGCGAAGCCCTTGATCGCGGCGTTGATCGTCTCGGACGACGTGCAATTGATCGCGGGGAACGCGAAGGAGTTCTCCTTGGCCCGAGCAATCATCTCGGCGTAGATCTCCGGAGTCGCGATGGGCACAATGACCTCCGTAGTGGTGTGCTGTGTACAACAAATTCTGTCAGGCGACACCCTAAGGCAGTGTGGTTTCGACACAGTCGGTGGCCTCGGACCGAACATCCTGAGCGGACGCTGTGAGACATTCTGTGATGGACCGCATTCACCGGTAGGGTGGTGCCCGTGACCTTGCTGGCCGTGTCCGATGCCGTGACGACCAACGTCGCGCTCCCCGCGATTCTCGATCCCATGCATCTCCTTACGGAGACCTGGCTGAAGAACGCGGTGCTCCCGGCGATCTTGGTGATCGTCTTCATCGAGACGGGCCTGCTGTTCCCGATTCTCCCGGGCGATTCGCTGCTGTTCACTGGCGGTCTGCTGAGCGCCCAGGCGAATCCGCCGGTCTCCATCTGGGTGCTGCTGCCCGCGGTCGTGCTGATCGCGTTCCTCGGCGACCAGTCCGGATATTGGATAGGCCGGGCCATCGGGCCCGCGCTGTTCCAGAAGGAGGACAGCCGCTTCTTCAAGAAGAAGTACGTCACCGAGACGCACGAATTCTTCGAGAAGCACGGTCCCAAGACCATCATCCTGGCTCGCTTCGTCCCCATCGTGCGCACCTTCATGCCGGTGCTGGCGGGCGTATCGAAGATGGACTACCGCAAGTTCGTCACCTTCGACATCGTCGGCGCGATCCTGTGGGGCGGCGGCGTCACCGTGCTCGGCTACTTCCTCGGCAATGTCGAATTCATTCGTAAGAATGTCGAGGCGATCTTCCTGCTCATCGTGTTCGTCTCGATCCTGCCGGGCATCGTCACCGTGGTGAAGAACGTCCGCAATCGCGGCGCCGAGGCGGAGCTGGCCGCCACGTCGAACGAGCCGAACCGCTAGAGCCATCGGTGTCGACCACCCCGCTAACCCACGCTCTGAGCGCCTTCGGGCCGCTCGAGACAGCTGGGCCGGTGCTCGTGTGGACCGTCGTCCTCACGTTTGTCTTCCTGGAATGCGCGCTGATCATCGGGCTGTTCCTGCCCGGTGATTCGATGCTCATCACCGCCGGTGTCGTGCTGGCCTCGCAGGCCACCGGTGAGATGCACGTGTGGGCGCTGGCGGTCGGCACCATGATCTCGGCCATCGCCGGTAATCAGGTCGGCTATGTGATCGGGCAGCGCACCGGGCATCACCTGGTGGCGCGCAAGAACGGCAAATACATCAACACCCGGAATCTGGCCCGGGTGGCCGAGCTACTACACCGCCACGGATTCCTGGCGGTGCTGGTGGCACGCTGGATTCCGTGGGTGCGCACGCTGTGCCCGCTGGTCGCGGGTGCGGCCGGAATGGACCATCGCAAGTACACGATCGCCTCGACGGTGGGCGCCATCATCTGGGCCCCGGTGTTGCTGCTGGTCGGTTATTACGCGGGCAGTTTCCTGGAGAACGTGTCCTGGCTGATGCCCGCGGTGATCGGCACGCTGGTGGTCGGGCTGATCCTGGGCACGATCGTGGGCGTGCGCCAGTACCGTGCGGAAATGTCGCGGCCCGCAGAGGATTTCGAACTCGACGCGGAGTGCGAGACGGTCCCGATGCATGTCATCGGCCGCAACGACTGAGACCTCAGAGTCCCGCGGCGGTGACCGTGTGCGCGGCCTCCATGAGTTTCCAGCCCGAAAGCTGTACGGACAGATCACGTTCCGGAGTGCGCGAAGCCGAGACCGAACCGCCCTCGAAGCGGCCCGCACCCGAAACGCCGGGTAGTCGCGCGGGTAATCGCCAATCCGGGCCGAAGAGCGGTTCGCCCTCCACTTCCAGACGGTTCTCCCAGGCCGCGGTGGCCGATTTGCGGACGATCGCGGCCGCGGTGCGGCGCGCGTTCACCTGTTCGGTCTCATCGCCGGGCAGCATGACCGCGGCCAGCGCCAGATAGCGGATGAGAATGCCGTTGAACAGCCCGCCGTCGCCGCCACCACCGCCGATGACGATGCCGCCGCCGACCATATGTTCCTCGATGGCGGCGATCAGGCGGACCGCGCGATCCACGTGCCGGGGTTCGCCGGTGTGCACGGCCAGTTCGGTTTCCAGGCCGAGCACCACGCCCTGGCAGTAGCTGTAGGTGGGGCGTTCGACCTCACCGGAGGGCAGGTGGATGCCGTCGAAGATGAGCCCGGAGTCCTTGTCGCGCAGGTTGTCGTCGAGCCAGTCGGAGATTTCCTGGGCGCGCGGGTAGCGGCCGAGCCGGGCCATCGCGATGCCGACCGGACCGTTCGCGGGGGCATTGAAGAAATCCGAACCCTTACGCCAGGGCACCGCGCCGAACTGCGGTTCGAATCCGGTGTACAGCTCATTGCTCAACTGCAGCAGCGCGCCGCGCACCTCCTCGACGCCCTGGGTGCGCTCGGCCCGCTCCAAAGAGATTGTCAGCCAGGCCATATCGTCGTAGTAGTTATTGGTCCACCCGCTGATATTGCGTAACCGCATGGCGTGCGCGATCGACCAGATCCGCTTCTGCCGCACCGGCGTCGGCGCGCGATTGGCGGCATCCACCGCACAGTCGATCAGATGCGCCTGCCACCAGTAATGCCAGTTCGCGAACCCGCGTTCCCGCTTGGTCGCGGGCCAGCCGACCACGCCCAGGGCCGTACCCGGCATACCCCACAGCGTCCGCAGGTGCCGAGACACGATCGCGGACTCCGCCAGATCGGCGCGCTCCGCCCAGAGCGCGGCCGTCGGCTCGATATTGCGCCCGGTCCGCGAAGTCATAGGACATATCGTGCCAGGGCCACACCCCACCCCGTGGCTGATTTGTTACCAACCTTGTCCAATTGCCGTGGCGGTAGTCACTTCCACGCCGTTCGCAGGTCGGCGTGTTGCCGAACCCAGGCGTGCATCGCGATACCGGCTGCGACCCCCGCATTGATACTGCGGGTGGAACCGAATTGCGCGATCGAAACGGTCAGCAGGGCGGCGTCTTTGGCGGCCTCGGTGACACCCGGGCCCTCCTGGCCGAAGAGCAGCAGGCAATCGCGGGGCAGGTCGGCGGTTTCCAGCGGAACCGAACCCGGGACGTTGTCCACGGCCACCACCGTCAGGTCATGGGCGATCGCGAATTTCAGCAGTTCGGCGGTATCGGCGTGATGGTGAATGTGCTGATAGCGGTCGGTGACCATGGCCCCGCGCCGATTCCAGCGTTTGCGCCCGACAATGTGCACGGCCGCCGCGCCGAAGGCGTTCGCGGTGCGCACCACCGTGCCGATATTCGCGTCGTGCCCGAAGTTCTCGATGGCCACGTGGAAGGAATGCCTGCGGCTGTCGATATCGGCGACGATCGCCTCGCGGGTCCAATAGCGGTACGCGTCCACCACATTGCGGCGGTCGCCGTGTGCGAGCAGTTCCGGGTCCAGGCGCGGATCGTCCGGGGGTTCGGTGCCGTATTCGTCCCGCCACGGGCCGACGCCGTGCGGATGCTCACCCCATTCGGTGGGACCGGCCGGATCGCCCTCGGGGCCGTCGGCTTCGGGGGCGAGTGGATCGTCGGTACTGGCGGAACTCACTCGCGCCATCGTAATGGCAGGTCAGCACTGCCCTGCCCGCGCTGTCCGGAGGTCGCGCCTAATTCGTCGTACTGCCGACGACGCCGATCACGATGCTCAGGACCACGATCAGGACGACGAACACCAGCAGACCCGTGGCGATGATGCCGCAGATGTATCCGGCGTTCACCATGCCGCGACCGCCGATGGTGCCCCGGGAGGCGTCGATCTCATCGCGGACGCGACGGCCCATGACCCAGGCGACGGGTCCGATGACCTGGCACAGCACCAAGCTGAGAATGCCGAGCACCAGCACGGTGACGGCCTGCGGATGGTCCGGCGGCGGTGCGCCGTAATAGCCGGGCGGGGGCTGATACCCCGGCGGCGGCGGTTGATAGCTCATGCACATGATGCTAGGTCTTCGTGCTGGCCACACCCCGGATTTACGGGCCTGCTCCCTCGTTCCGAATCGGCCGCCCGGCCACGATGAGAGGTATGAACGAGACGGCCGCACTCCCCACTATCGTGCTCGGCATGCCCGACCCGGAACCCGCACCGCCACCCGCGAGCCCGGGCGACATGCTGCGCGCCTTTCTGCTGGCCCCGTTCCAGGCGCGGGCGTGGAAGGAATTCGCGTACCTGATCATCGCCTTCGTACTCGGATGTATCGCGGCCGCATACCTTTTCGTCGGCTTCGCCGGCGGCGTGTATTCGATCATCGTATTGATCGGGATTCCCGTGCTGGCCTGCGTGATTCTCGGCGGCCGGGTCTGGGGCCGGATCTATCGCGTGCTGAACGCGGTGCTGTTGAACAATCCGATGCCGGAACCGCAGCCGTTCACCTACCGGCCGGGGGTGCTGGGCTGGTTCCGCAGCGCCTACACCGATCGGACCTCGTGGCGCGCACTGCTTTTCCTTCTCATCCAGTGCCTGTTCGGCATGGTGCTGGGGTACGGGCTGCTGGTCGTGGTGGCGGTGGTCGGGTTCACCGCTCTCTCCCCCATTCCGTGGGCCCTGCTCAATCCCACCAATGTGGATGAGAACGGCGTCGAGCATCACTCGATGATCCAGTTCAACGAGTACTTCCTCGATACCTGGCCGCGCGTACTCGGTTTCGCCGCACTGGGTGTGCTCGGCTGTTTCCTGCTGCCGTGGCTGTTCCGATTCGTCTGCTGGCTGCACGGCTTGTTCGCGCTCTGGCTGCTCGCACCGACGGCCGGGGATCGCCGGGTGCTCGAATTGCAGGAGAGCCGCCGGGCCGCCGTGGACGATTCCACCGCCACGCTGCGCCGCCTGGAGCGGGATCTGCACGATGGCACCCAGGCACGCCTGGTCAGTATCGCCATGATGCTGGGCCGCGCCGAGGAACGCCTCGCGAGCGGCGGCGACGCCACCGAACTCATCGCGCAGGCCCGCACCGGATCCAAGGAAGCCCTGACCGAACTGCGCGAACTCGTGCGCGGTATCCATCCGCCCGCTTTGGATCTGGGTCTGGAAGCGGCGCTGGAGACCTTGGCCGCGCGCTGCGCCATTCCGGTGGAACTGCGGGTGCTGCTGCCGATCCGGCCGAGTCCTGCGATCGAGGCCATCGCCTATTTCTCGGTCGCGGAAATGCTCACGAATGTGGTGAAACACGCTGGCGCGAACCGTATCTGGGTGGCGGTGCTGCCGCAGGGCGCGGACGCGCTTGCGGTGAGCGTGCGGGACAACGGACAGGGCGGTGCGTTGCAACCGGTGGAGCGCCCGGGTGAAACCGCTGTGGCGGGCGGGCTTTCGGGGTTGGCGGCGCGTGCCCGCTCGGTCGACGGGTCGCTGCTGGTGGACAGTCCGGTCGGCGGACCCACGGTGGTCACCATGGTGTTGCCGGTGGCGGGACCGTAGTGCCCGTCGAAAACCGGCCGCCCCGTACGACAATCGAGAGGACAGCATGAGCACCCCCGATCGACTGCGCGTGGTGATCGCCGAGGACAACGCGATCCTGCGGGACGGGCTGACCGCGCTGCTCACCGATCGCGGTCACGAGGTGGTGGCCACGGTCGGCGAGGCGGACGGCCTGTCCGCCGCGGTGGCCGAGCACCGGCCCGATGTGGCGGTGGTGGATGTGCGCATGCCGCCCAGCTTCACCGATGAGGGCCTGCTGGCGGCGCTGGCATTGCGCCGCAGTCATCCCGAGACGGGGGTGCTGGTGTTCTCGCAGTGGATCGAAACCCGTTATGCCACCGAACTTCTCGCCTCCGGCGCGGGTGGCGTCGGCTATCTGCTCAAGGATCGGGTTGCCGATATCGGCGATTTCGTCGACGCGTTGCAGCGGGTCGCGACCGGCGGCACCGCCCTCGATCCGGAAGTGGTGAGTCAGCTCATGGGTGCGGCCCGGCAACAGGATTCGCTCGCCCGGCTCACCCCGCGCGAGCGCGAGGTGCTGGAGTTGATGGCGCAGGGGCTGTCGAATTCGGCGCTGGCGCAGGCGCTCACGGTGACCGAGCGAGCGGTGGAGAAACATATCGGCAATATCTTCACCAAGCTGGAGTTGCCGCCGTCGGATCTGCATCATCGGCGGGTGCTGGCGGTGCTGCGGCTCAAGGGTTAGCCGGCGGTGTTGAAACGTCGCTGTACGGTTGCCGAGCGTGGAACACTGGTTCCATGGTTCGGTCGAGTTCCGCGGAGACGGTGAAAGTCGTTGTGTCCTGGCCCGATCACCTATTGACGCTGGCGGAGTGGTCGGCGCTACCCAATGAGCGCGGTTCCTGCCGCGAACTGGTGGACGGGGTGCTGCTGGTGGCGCCGCAGCCGCCGCGGCATCAACTCGCGGTGTGGCGCTTGGCCGCTCAGCTGGAACCGGCGCTGCCGCGGCGGGTGGCGGCGCTGGCGCGGGTGGAATTGGTGATCGAGGAGACCCATCCGCCGACGGTGCGGGTGCCGGATGTGCTGGTGGTGGGCGGCGCGGCCGGGGCGGCGCACGCGACCCGGGTGTATCCCCCGGATGTGTTGGCGGCCATCGAGATCGTATCGCCCGGATCGCGGCGCACCGATCGGATCATGAAGTTCACCGAGTACGCCGAGGCCGGTATCGAGCACTACTGGTTGCTGGAGACCGACGGGTCGGTGCGGTTGACCACCTTCGGCTTGCGCGACGGGCGCTACGAGACGACCGGCACCTACACCGGGCAGGTAACCCTCGAACTGGACGGCATGGTGCTGCCCCTCGATCTCGACGCGCTCACCGCGCTGCGCACCACCGCCTGAGTCCGCACAACAGCCTGACCTCGCCCGATCCCCCACCCATACGGAATATTCGGACTATCCTGGAGTTCCGCAAGCCGTGGTTGGAGGGTCTCGATGGACCACGCGCGTATTTCTCGCACCGTACTCGGCGTCACCGTCGCGTACCTCGTCACGCTCTGCGTCTGGCTGGCCTGGCTGGTGCCGCTCACCCCGCCCGGCACGCTGCCGCTCCAGATCATCGTGCTGGTCGGCATGTTCGGCACCTTCCTCGGCATCGGAATGCTGCTGGCACAGCGCCCCTCGCACAGCGACCGCCAACTCCGGCGACACGGCCTGGAGGGCTGGGCCACCATCGAGGGCGTGCACCGGCTCATGCGCACCGACCACTGCACCGAGATCACCGAACTCGATCTGGAACTGGTGGTGCCCGGATCCGAGACCTATCGCGGCAGCATCGTCTTCGACGTGGAACCGGTCATCCGCCCGAGAATCACTGTGGGCGGCATACTTTCGATTCGCGTCGACCCGCGTAACCGCGACCGGATAGTGGTCTGCCTGTAGCAGCCGCGCGGGCCGGGGCAATCCGTCGCCGCAGGCAGCCGCCCGATTTGCCCGGGATGACCCGTAGCATCACTGGTCATGACCACCGCTATACCCGCTGTACCGCCCGACCGCCGAGAAGCGCCGCTGCTGCTCGATACCGAGCCGCCGCGCACGCTGAGCTTCAGCGACCAGGCGGCCTTCTGGCTGAATCTCGGCGTCAGCCTGATCGGGTTCAGCGGTGCGGCCTATGTCCTTTTCCCCACCGGACATCCGCCGCTGCCGATCGCGGGCGCGTTGCTGGCCACGCTGGTCGGCACCGTCGCGGGTATCGCGATGGTCGCCGGGGCCGGGGCCGTCGGGACACGCACGGGCGCGCCCGCCATGGCGGTGCTGCGCGGACTCTTCGGCACCAGGCTCTCCTATCTGCCCACCGCCGCCAATATCGTGCAGTGCATCGGCTGGGGCGTGTACGAACTCACCGTCATCACCCTCGGCGTCTCCGCGCTCACCCATGACCGGGTGCCGCACGCGCTGGTGATCATCGCGGCGGGCGTGCTGTCCACCACCATGGCGATCTGGCCGCTGCGGGTGCTGCACATCCTGCGCAAGTACGTCTCGGTCGCGGTGGGCATCGCGCTCATCTACTTCACGATTCAGCTACTGCGGCAACCGGTTCCGGAGCTCCCGGACACCAGTTGGAGCGGATTCTTCCCGGCCGTGGATACCACCCTCGCGGTATCGGTGTCGTTCGTGCCGCTGGCGGCCGACTACACCCGGCATTCGCGCTCGGCGCGCGGTGCGGCGGGCGCGGCGACGCTCGGCTATTCCATCGGGCAGTTCTGGTGCTATCTGCTCGGCATCCTCGCGATACTCCAGGCGGGCGGCGATGTCGACCACATCTTCGACACCCTGCTGGGCGTGACGGCGGGCTGGGCGTTCTTCGCGGTGCTGGTGCTGCGTGAATCCGATCAGTCGTTCGCGAACATCTACTCCACCGCCATGTCCATCCAGAACCTGCTGCCGCGCGTGGATCGCCGACTGCTGGCCTTGGGCGTCGGTGTGATCGTCACGGTGCTGGCGCTGCCCGTGCACGATTTCAGCGGCTACGCGAACTTCCTCTATCTGATCGGTTCGGTATTCGTGCCGTTGAGCGCGGTGCTGATCGTCAATTTCTTCTTCGGCAGCGGCAGGGACGGCTGGAACCTCACCCAGAACGCGCCCACCCGGCCACTCATGCTGCTGCCGTGGATCATCGGCTTCGTGGTGTACCAGCTGTGCAATCCGGGCTCGCTCACCTGGTGGGTGAACCTCTGGACCAAGGTGCAGGACGCCATCGGCTTCCACCCCGGCTGGTGGTCCTCGGCCTCCCTGTTCTCCTGGCTCGCAGCTGCTTTCGTCACCGCCATCCTGGTGGCCGTCCAGCGCCGGAGGTCCTGACCCGATGACCCGGGACCGCGTCTTCGGCATGGGTCAGGAACAGCTGGTCGCCCCCGACTGGCCGCCCCTGACCCCGCCGGAGATCGCGGCCCTGCTCGGCCCCGACGCCGTCATCGAATGGCGCAGTCCCCGGCCGCTTTCCGCGACCGCCCGGGTCCGCACCGCCGACGGCACACCGGTGATCGTCAAACGCCTCCCCCGCACCCTGCGCGATGCGACGGCCCTCGCGGAGGAGCACGCGTTCATGGATCACCTGCGCGACAGGGGAATTCCCATTCCTGCCATCGCGCTCACCCGAGAAATCGGCGAATTCGCCTACGAGGTACAGGAACTCGGCATCGGCGAGGATCTCTACCGCGGCGCGTTCTCCTGGTCCCCCTACCTCTCCACCGACCAGGCCCGCACCTCCGGCCGCATGCTGGCCCGATTGCATCTCGCCGCAAGGGATTACGACGCCCCATCCCGTCCACCCCGCCCTCTACTGGCGAGCTTCTCGATCTTCTCCGCACCCGACCCGATCGCCGCCATCGAGGCCCGCGCCGCCGTTCGACCGGCCCTGGCGGCCTTCCTCGCCACGCGAGACTGGCGCACCGAGGTGCAACGCCTGCACCTGCCCTTCCACACCCGCCTGCACCGCCTGCTCCCCCACCTGGACCCCCAGTGGACACACAATGACTGGCACGGCACCAACCTGCTCTGGCAGTCCACCGGACCCGGAGTCGAATCCCCTTCCACGGTCATAGATTTCGGCCTCTGCGACCGCACCGTCGCCATCCACGACCTGGCCGTAGCCATCGAACGCTGCGCCGTCGACTGGATCTCCCTGCGCGACGGCGGACCGGCCCACATCCAATTCGAGCAGGTCGAAGCCCTGCTTAACGGTTACCGATCGATCCGCCCGCTCGGTCCCACCGAGACTGCGGCCCTTCCCGAACTGCTACCGCTGGTGCACGCCGAATACGAGCTGTCCGAGATCGACTACTTCCTCGGCGTGATACCCGGCGGCAACCCCGAGAACGCCGAAATCGCCTACCGCCATTACTTTCTCGGCCACACCGCATGGTGGGCAGCCGAAGGCCGCGCCCTACTGTCCCGGCTCCCCTGACCTCGTACGGTCGGTCAGGGGCGGTGGGCGCGGGGGTCTGCCAGCAGGTACTGGGCGGCGGCGTAGGTGGTGAGGATGACGCCCTCGGTGATGCGCTGGGAGCGGGGAGTGCGGGCGAAGATCTTGCGCAGCACGATGAGTCCGTCGGAGACCGTGAAGAGCAGGGCTCCCACGCCGAGGCGGGTACGCGGGTCGGAACCCGGGATATTCAGGCCCGCAATGGCTTTCGCGCCGGGGGCGATGCCCGGATCGGAGGCCAGGGTGGCGGCTGTGCCGAGGGTCGCGCCGTAGGCGGTGAGGGGCAGGGCCACCGCCGGGGCCTTGGCCCGCATCAGGGCTGCCGCGCCCAGCCAGGCCACCAGTCGCTGGGCGGCGATCTGAGGTTGCGGGCGGCCGCCGCGCCGCCACCAAAGGCGGGAGTAGCCCGTCTGCATGAGGGCGAAAGATGAAGCGCCCGCGATCAATCGGCGATCGTCGTCCGGGTCGATGAGCAGGATATCGCCGACCGTGGCGGCCGCCAGGGAGCCGAGCAGCACTGTGCGGTCGGCGGATTCGAGGCCGTCGTCATTGGTGGCGATATCGGCGGCGAGCAGCGGCATGAGCAAAGGCTTTGCGGCCCACTGCAATGTGTGGCGGCCGGTGACAGCGCCGAACACTGTCACGACCGCCGCGCCGACGAAGGCGGCGCGGAACGGCCGGGGCATCAGAAGGAGGGCTCGGCGGGGACCGGGGGCAGCACCGCGACCTGGCCGGCGTAGGACAGGCCCGCGCCGAAGCCGAGCAGCAGCGCGAGCTGACCGCCCTTGGCCTTACCGGTCACCAGCATTTCCTCGATGGCCAGCGGGATCGAGGCGGCGGAGGTGTTGCCGGTGTTCTCGATGTCATTGGCCATGGGGAGATCGTCGGCGAGGCCGAGGTTCTTCTTCATGAGCTCGTTGATGCGGGCGTTGGCCTGATGCGGCACGAACACCTCGATGTCTTCCTTGGCCACACCGGAGAGTTCGATGGCGCTGGAGAGCGCGCGCGGCAGCGTGACCGCGGCCCAGCGGAAAACCTTGGGGCCCTCCATATGCAGCGACATCCGGCCGACGGGCTCGACCGCGGGATCGGTGCCCTGCAGCTCCTGCGCGCGGTTCATGAAGGCCAGGAAGTCGATGTCCTGGGCGATGGCTTCGGCGTTCTCGCCGTCGCTGCCCCACACCGTCGGCGAGATGCCGTTCTCCTCGGCGGGTCCGATGACGACCGCGCCCGCACCGTCGCCGAAGATCATGGCGGTGCCGCGATCGGTCGGATCCAGACCGACGGTCATGGTCTCCGCGCCGATGACCAGGATGTATTCGGCGGAGCCGGAACGAATCATGTCGGTGGCGACGCCCAGGCCGTAGCAGAAGCCGCCGCAGCCGGATACCAGATCGAACGCCGGGATGCCGTTCATGCCGAGGTCCGCGGCAATGGTGGGCGCACCGTGCGGGGTGAGCTTGAGCCAGCTGGAGGTGCACAGCACCAGCGCGCCGATCTTTGAGCGATCGATGCCGGTGTTCTTCAGCGCGCGTTCGCCCGCCGCCACCGACATCGATCGGATCGTCTCGTCGCCGCTGATCCACCGCCGGTTGTGGATACCGGTGCGGTCGAAGATCCACTCGGGGGTGGAGTCGAGCGTTTCGCACACCTCGGCGTTACTGACGATGCGCTCGGGCCGGTAAGCACCGATGCCGAGCATCGCAACATTCTGGGGACCCTTGTTGATTGCAATGCTCACCACAGGTGACTCACACGACCCTTCACAACAGCAGTTCGACAACGTTGTCGGACATAAGACCAACAACAGGCTAACTCAGGGCGACAGTTCAGCCCAGCGCCAGATCCTTCAGCCCGAGAATCGAGCGGTACTCCAAACCTTCGGCCGCGATGATGTTGTCGGCGCCGGTTTCGCGATCCACCACGGTGGCCACGCCGACCACGATGGCTCCGGCGTCACGCAATGCTCGCACGGCGGTGACCGGCGAGTTTCCGGTCGTGGTGGTGTCCTCCACCACCAGAACGCGCTTGCCGACGATGTCCGGGCCCTCGATCTGCCGCTGCATGCCGTGCGTCTTGGCGGCCTTGCGGACCACGAAGGCGTTGATGGGACGGCCGGGCGCGTGCATGACCGCGGCCGCGACCGGGTCCGCGCCCATGGTGAGCCCGCCGACGGATTCGAAATCCCAGTCCGCCACGAGTTCCCGCAGCAGTTTGCCGATGAGCGGCGCCGCCTCGTGCTGCAGGGTGGCCCGGCGCAGGTCCACGTAGTAGTCGGCTTCCTTGCCCGAGGACAGGGTGACCTTGCCGTGTACGACGGCGAGTTCACGTACCAGTTCGGCCAGTCTGTCCCGGTCGGTCGTCGTTACCTGCATTGCTGTGTCTATGTCCTTCCGCGTGCGTTGAAAAAGGCCCGATTCAGGCGGGTCACCAGGGACCGCGGGATCAGTCCGGCGACCGCGGCGATCGCTTTGTACTGCATGCCGGGCACACTGATCACCCGGTTCTTCTCCAGATCCGCCAGTGAGCAGGCGACCACCTGATCCACATCCAGCCAGAGCGGCCGGGGAAACGATTCGGTCGGCAGACCGGCACGTTCATGGAATTCGGTGTGGACCAATCCCGGGCATAGAGCCTGCACCCGGACGCCGGTCCCGGCCAGCCCGCTCGCCAGCCCTTGCGAGAAGGATACGACGTACGCCTTGGAGGCCGAATAGGTCGAGCCCCTCCCGGGTATCAGCCCGGCCATGCTGGCGACATTCACCACGGTTCCGTTGGCGGCGTGCAGCATGGGCGGCACGGCCGCGCGGGTGAGTTCGACCACCGCGGTGACGTTCACATCGAGTTGCGATCGCAGTGTCTCCGGCGTGGCTTCCCAGAACTCACCGGAGAGCCCGAATCCCGCGTTGTTGACCAGGAATTCGACGCCTTCGGCCAGCCGGGCGGCCACCCGGTCCCGGTCGGCGGCCACGGCCAGATCGGCGGGCAGTACCTGCGCCCGCGCCCCGAAACGCACCTCGCAGTCGTGCGCCAGCGCGGCGAGCCGCTGCTCATCGCGCGCCACCAGCACCAGGTCGTAGCCGAGCGCGGCCAGCCGGGTGGCGTACGCCTTACCGATTCCGGAGGTCGGCCCGGTGATCAAGGCCACCGGCCGATGCGCACCGGGCAGGCGCGCAGCGCTCATCGGCAGCTCGGCGCCCTGGGACAGCTCGGGAGAACCCTCGGTCATCGGCAACCCATCATTCGCACGACTGGTGAACGGTCGGCGATGACCGGGACAGCGCAATCATTCTGGCCCCTCGCACGCGGCACCGAGGGCAGTACCCGTGCAATTGGCCGCGTCTCGACGGTTTCGGCGGATCGAACCGATCGACCGCCGCGCGTCACCTCGGCGTCGGACCCTGATACGGGCGGAAGCCGGGGTGGAAGGGGCCGCCGGGCGGGGCACTGCGGCCCTGGTCCTTGCGCCAGCCTTCTTCGGGTTCCTCGTCGCGGCGGGGCTCGGGTTCGTCTTCGGGCCAGTCGTCCTCGGCGGCGGGGCGGCGCGGGGCGTCCTCGTCGTCGGCCCAGTCGTCGCCCTCTTCGGCGGGAGGCCAGTTGCGGCGCGGGCGATTTCGCGGATCCGGCACGACTTTCAGTGCGGGACGCCAGTTTTCGGGTTCGCCCTCACCTTCGCCACCGGCGATGTCACCGAGCAGGGGGCTGAGTTCGTCGTCATCGGCCTCGATTTCGGCCGCGCCGGGCGGGCGGGTGCGTCCCCGGCCGCGCTCGTAATCGCCGTCCTCGTCGTAGCCGTCGTAGTTCTCGTCCTCCGGAACCGGGTGCGAGCGACCGGGTTCGGGCAGTTCATCGCGGCCGCGTTCGGAGTTGATCACCGGCGGCAGCACGTGCAGCAGCCCGGACAGGCGCAGCACGGCGTCGATCGCCATCTCCCAATCCTTGGCGACCGAACTCACGTGCAGCATGCCGAGGGTCCAGTTGCCCTCACTCCACAGCTGTTGCACGGTATCGGGCAGCGATTCGATGAACGCCACCATGCGCTGATCCACCGCATGCCGGGCGATGTCCGGATTGGTCGCGAAGACCACCCGATCACCAATGGCGCCAAGCATTTCCAGATCGTGGTCCTTGGGCGGGGCGGCGGTCTTCATGCGCAGATCGATATCGATGTCCGAACCGATCTGCCGGCGCACCGCGACCAGGGTGGCGGCGTCCTCCAGATCGAAGAGTACGAACTTCTCGCCCTTGCGATTTCCGGACACCACATCCACCGCGGACAGGTACCCGAGCTTGGCCAGCGCGCCGCGCCGCCAGGTGGAGGCCAGCGCCGGTTCCACCGAAACATAGGTGTACCCCTGGGATTTCGCCCAGACCTGGCGCACATGCCCGGTGCGCTGCCGTTGCAGCCGATCGAAATAGAGCAGCACGATCGCACCCACCAGCGCGATCGCCGCCAACCCGAACCATATAGCCGTCATCGCCGCCTACCCTATCCAGCCGGGCGGGGGTATGCCCGGTATGCCTGCACTCATCGGGTTCCGCCGGGCAATGACGTGCTGATGATGAGCTTGGCCTGGATCGCTCCGTCGGCGGCCTTATCGCCCTGCACCATCACCATTTCACCCACCGGTATATCCGCCACCTTCGTACTTCCGAGCGAAATGACCTGCGTCCGTTCGTCGGTGTGCACGGTCACCGTAGTGCCGGACAGTGTTGTCATGGTGAGGGTGGTGCCGTCATTGCTCGCGATGGTGCCCATATTCGCGCCGAGTGAGTCGATATCGCCGAGGCCCGGAATCTGCGGAATGCCGCTGGGCAGCGGCTGCGACGAGGTGTTCCCGGGCAGGTTCGGCATGGGAAAACCGCTGGTGCGGGTGGTGGTGGAGGCCGCGGTATCGGATGAATCCTTGTTCGCGAGAAGCGCTCCCAGCAGTACCCCGGCGATGGCGACGAGTACGAAGGCGGCGATGCCCACACCTATCCACAGGCCGGTTTTGCGCGGCGGCTGCGGCGGGGCGGGCTGCTGCGGGAATCCCGCGGGCTGATAGCCGCCGGGCCCACCCGGATACCCTCCGGTCTGCCCGTAGCTGAGTCCGCCTTCGCCGGGCGGCATCTGGCCGTATCCGGCCGCGCCGCTCGGGGTGTAACCCGCCGGGTTCGGGGTGTAGCCCGGTGGATAGGTGGCGGTGGGTGGGGCGTAGCCCGCGCCGCTGTCGTAGCCGCCCCAGCTGGCGTCGTACGGCGGCAGCACCCGGGTGGCTTCCGGTCCCTGCTGCTGCCCGAAGTATTCGGTGGGCGAGATGTGCTCGCCGCCGCCGTGGTTGTCCGCGACTTCCGAGGAGTGCCCGACCTGTTCGGCGGGGTGCTCGACCTTTTGGGTCGGCTCCTCCCCCGGGCCAGGTTCAGGCCGCCGCGACCATGGATCGCTCGGAGTTGTCATGGCCTCCAGCCTAAGCTGCCGGACTCCTGCGGGGCTTGAACTCGACCGAGCGGTTCCGAATCGGCCATCTACCGGCAAATGAAAATGCCGCACTTTCCACAGCGAAAAGTGCGGCATTCCCGTTTTTCCGGACTAGCGGCCGACGATCAGACTGTCGCCGTCCGGGGTGACGTTGACCTTCACGGTGTCCCCGTCCTGCACCTCACCGGCCAACAGCTCCTTGGCGAGAGTGTCGCCGATGGACTGCTGGATCAGCCTGCGCAGCGGACGCGCACCGTAAGCCGGATCGTAGCCACGCACCGCGAGCCAGAACCGCGCCGAATCCGAGACGTCCAGCTTCAGGCGACGCTGGGCGAGCCGCTTCTGCAACTGGTTCAGCTGGATGTCGACGATCGACTCCAACTGCTCCTCATCGAGCGGATGGAACATGACCACATCGTCGAGCCGGTTCAGGAACTCGGGCTTGAAGGCCACCCGCACCGCGTTCATGACCATCTCGTTCGATCCGCCCGCACCCAGATTCGAGGTGAGAATCAGGATGGTGTTGCGGAAGTCGACGGTGCGGCCCTGACTGTCGGTGAGCCGGCCCTCGTCGAGCACCTGCAACAGGATGTCGAACACATCCGGATGCGCCTTCTCGATCTCGTCGAAGAGCACCACGGAGTACGGCCGCCTGCGCACCGCTTCGGTGAGCTGACCGCCCTGGTCGTATCCGACGTAGCCCGGGGGCGCACCGACCAGGCGAGCCACCGAATGCTTCTCGCTGTACTCGCTCATATCGATGCGGATCATGGCGCGCTCATCGTCGAACAGGAAGTCCGCCAACGCCTTCGCGAGTTCGGTCTTACCGACGCCGGTGGGTCCGACGAACATGAAGGAACCGGTCGGCCGATTCGGATCGGCCACGCCCGCGCGAGCCCGGCGCACCGCATCGGAAACCGCCTGTACCGCGGCCTTTTGACCGATGACGCGATTGCCCAGCTCATCCTCCATGCGGAGCAGTTTCTGGGTCTCGCCCTCCATCATGCGGCCGACGGGGACACCGGTCCACGCCGAGACCACCTCGGCGATATCGTCCGGGCCGACCTCCTCCTTGAGCATGACGTCACCATCGGACGCGCCCTTGGCCTTGGCCTCGGCTTCGGCGAATTCCTTCTCCAGCTTGGGGATTCGCCCGTACCGGAGTTCGGCGGCCTTACCGAGATCGCCATCGCGTTCGGCGCGCTCGGATTCCCCGCGCAGCGCTTCGAGCTGTTCCTTGAGCGCGCTCACCGAATCGATGGCCTGCTTCTCGTTCTGCCAGCGGGTCATCAATTGATTGAGCTTCTCGCGGTCGTCGGCGAGTTCGGAGCGCAGTTTCTCCAGGCGTTGCTTGGAGGCGTCGTCGGTCTCCTTGGCGAGCGCGACCTCTTCGATCTCGAGGCGGCGCACGGCGCGTTCCACCTGGTCGATTTCGACTGGGCGGGAATCGATTTCCATGCGCAGCCGGGACGAGGCCTCATCGACCAGGTCGATGGCCTTGTCCGGCAGGAACCGCGAGGTGATGTACCGATCGGACAGGGTCGCCGCGGCCACCAGCGCGGAGTCGGTGATGCGCACGTGGTGGTGCACCTCGTACCGCTCCTTGAGCCCGCGCAGGATGCCGACGGTGTCCGCCACCGAGGGCTCGCCGACCAGCACCTGCTGGAATCGGCGCTCCAGGGCCGGATCCTTCTCGATGTGCTGGCGGTATTCGTCCAGGGTGGTCGCGCCGACCAGGCGCAGTTCACCGCGCGCCAGCATGGGCTTGATCATGTTCCCGGCGTCCATGGCGGATTCGCCGGTCGCGCCCGCGCCGACGATGGTGTGCAGTTCGTCGATGAACGTGATGATCTGTCCCGCACTGGATTTGATCTCCTCCAGCACGGCCTTGAGCCGCTCCTCGAATTCACCGCGGTACTTGGCTCCGGCGACCATCGCGCCCAGATCGAGCGAGACGAGTTTCTTGCCGCGCAACGATTCCGGGACATCGCCCGCGATGATGCGCTGGGCCAGCCCCTCGACGATGGCGGTCTTACCGACGCCGGGCTCACCGATGAGCACCGGATTGTTCTTGGTGCGCCGGGACAGCACCTGCACCACGCGCCGAATCTCGGTGTCGCGCCCGATGACCGGGTCCAGTTTGCCGTCGCGGGCGGCGGCGGTCAGATCGGTGGAGTACTTCTCCAGCGCCTGATAGCTGCCCTCGGGATCGGCATTGGTGACGCGGGTGTTGCCGCGCACGGCGGTGAACGCCTCACGCAGCGCGTCCGCGGTCGCGCCGTATTTGAGCAGCAGTTGCGAGACGTCCGAATCCCCGGCGGCCAGGCCGACCATGAGGTGTTCGGTGGAGACGTATTCGTCGCCCATCTCGGTGGCCAGCCGCTGCGAGGCGGTGATGGCGGCCAGCGCCTCGCGCCCGAGCTGCGGTTGGGTGGTGGCGCCGCTGGCGCGCGGCAGCCGGTCGACAATGTCCTGCGCCTCGCGCCGGACCGTGGCCGGATCTACGGCGACGGCCTTCAACAGGGGTGCGGCGATGCCGTCGGTTTGATCCAGCAACGCCACCAGCAAGTGCGCCGGACGGATTTCCGGGTTGCCCGCGGCGGAGGCCGCCTGCAATGCGGCGGTCAGGGCCGCCTGGGTCTTGGTGGTGGGATTGAACGAGTCCACGTTCACCTTCCTACTAGTCGCTTACTCGAACCAACGCGACAGGAGTTGAGTCTGTTCCGCTCAAGTCTGACGAATTTCCGGTGCGACCACCAGTGCCGAAGGTCCCCGTAAGGCTACTCGCCACGAACAAAACCGAATGGCCTGAATCACACCGGTTCCAGGGTGTCCCTGCCTACGATGAACCGGGTTCGTTGACGCATCACCCGCTCATCCCAAGCTCGGACATCCGGACGAATGGAGCAGCAATGCGCGCGATCGTGGTTCGAGAATTCGGCGGCCGCCCCGAGGCCGCCGATATGCCCGTCCCCGAGGCCGGACCGGGTGAACTCAAGATCGAAATCGAGGCCGCGGGCGTCAACCCCTTCGACCAGCGCATCATCGACGGCTTCCTGGACGGCAAACTGCCGCACGACTTTCCGCTCATCCCCGGCGTGGACGGCGCGGGCCGGGTGGTCGGCATCGGCGCCGATGTCACCGATGTCGAGATAGGCGAACGCGTGGTCGGCAAATGGCTCAACCCGCCGCTCGGGCACGGCACCTTCGCCGAATACATCGTGGTGCCCTCGACCTCGATCATCGCCCGGATACCGGACGAGGTGACCTCCATCCAGGCCGCCGCCCTGCCCACCGCGGGCATCACCGCGCTCGATCTCATTCACGCCGCGAAGGTGGCGGCCGGGCAGAGCGTGCTGATCGTCGGCGCGTCCGGCGGCGTCGGCTCCTATCTGGTGCAGCTCGCGGCGCTGGCGGGAGCGCACGTCATCGCGACCGCGCGGCCCGACGACACCGATCGGATGATCCGGCTGGGTGCGACCGAGGTGGTCAACTACGGGCGGATCACCGTCACCGACTCGCCGACCCATGCCGAGGGCGCGCCGCTCTCGATCGCGGATTCGGTGCGGATCACAGTGCCCGCCGGAGTCGACGTGCTCTTCGATCTGGTGAGCCCGCCACCGCTGTTCGCCGACAATGCGAGCGTGGTCAAGTCCGGCGGTGCGGCGTACACCACCGTCTGGTCCGCCGACGAGGAAGCGCTCAAAGCGCGCGGCATCACCGGCGGGAACTTCGAATCCAGCGGCGGCGCACCGGAATTGCGGGAACTGCTGCGCGATGTCGGCAATGGCGATCTGGTGGTCCCGATCGACAACACCCCGCCCCTGGACGCGGCCCCGGAAGTTATCGGCGCCTCCGGAGCACGTGGCAAGACGGTGTTGGTTATCTGAACCCCCGGTGCGTCGCCGCCGTCCAACTACCGGCAAATTCACAACCCTCGGCTATATCCGTGCGACCACGGTTTTTTCAGGGATACTTGACGCGGAGGACCGCCTGGAACCAGGCGCGTCCGGGGTAGTAGCAAGGAAAGGAAAGCTCGACGTCGTGGATGCGCGTTCAGCAGCGCTGGTCCGCGCAAACTTCCGGACAGTCGTCGAGGCCCCGCACGGGCCCGAACGACTGATCAGCGCGTTCTACGGTCACCTATTCGCGGAGATCCCCGCCCTGCGGGAACTCTTCCCCTCCGCCATGGATATGCAGCCCAAGCGGCTGGTGACGGCCGTGCAGTTCGTGCTCGACAATCTGGAGGATTGGGACCGGGCGCAGCGATTCCTGGAGCAGCTCGCGCGCGATCACCGCAAGTACGGTGTGGAGGCGGCGCACTACGACATTGCCGGTCGTGCGCTGCTCGCCGCGTTCCGCTCCTATAACGGGGTCGGAAATTGGAGCAGGCAGCTGGAGTCCGGATGGCGCGATATCACCATCCTGATTTCGGCGTCCATGGCCATCGGCGCGAATTCCGATACGTCACAACCGTATTGGGAGGCGACCGTGGTCGGGCACCGGCGGGTGGTCGACGATCTGGCCATCGTGCGGCTGCAATCCGATACGCCGATCCCCTATCAGGCGGGACAGTATGTGCCGGTGGCGATTCCGCAGCGGCCCAAGATGTGGCGGTATCTCTCGCCCGCGATTCCCGCCAATCAATACGGCGAGATCGAATTCCACGTCCGCAAGGTGCGCACCGGGTGGGTGAGCCCGGCCATCATCAATGAGACCAAGGTCGGCGACCGCTGGATGATCGCGTCCCCGCTGGGCGGGCTGCACGTGGACCTGCGCAGCCGCCGCGATGTGCTGATGATCAGCTCCGGCACCGGTATCGCCCCGATCCGGGCGCAGCTGATCGAGATGGGGCGGCGCGGTATCAATCCGCGCGTGCACCTGTTCATGGGCGGGCGCTACCCCTGCGATCTGTACGACGTGGAGAACATGTGGCAGCTCTCGCAGAGCAATCCGTGGCTCACGGTGATCCCGGTGTGCGAGAACGAGACCAACCCGTGGTGGCATCCGTACCCGCCCGCGGATCCGCCGTTCGGCATGCACCGGCGGCTGATCGGTAACCTGGGCGCGGTGGTGGCCAGTTTCGGCGCGTGGGCGGATCGGCAGATCCAGATCGCCGGGTCGGCGCGCATGATCGCGGACACCAAACGGGCACTGTTGGCTGTGGGCACGCCCGAGTCGGCGATCAACTCCGACCCGGTGTGAACCCGCGTCCCGGCCGCACGCGCGCCGGGATGATGGTTTTGCGGTCTGTGTGAGAGATAGTGCGGTGCAAGGTTTTTCGATGAGCAGGAGTGTGCGGTGACCCTCGACCCCGATCAGACCGGCCCGATTCGGATCGACGGCCCGACCGAGTGGCCCGCCACCGTGGTCGGCGCGCACCGCCTGCGCGAGGATCTCACGGTGGTCCGGCTGATCGGCGAGTTCGTGCCGTTCGCGCCGGGCCAGTCGGTGGAGGTGCGCACCCCGCAGCATCCGAATATGGTGCGCCGCCTGTATCCCGCGCTGCCGCCGTCGCTGGACGGCAAGCTGGAGTTCCACATTCGCACCGTGCCCGGCGGCTGGTGCAGCGGTTCCATGGTGGCCGACACCCGCACCGGCGACGAGTGGAAGATCCGCAATCCGGCGGGCTGGCTGGCGGTGGCCGACAATGCCACCGACCTGATCATGATCGCCGACGGGGTGGGCCTGGCCCCGTTCCGCGCGCTGCTGCTGGATATCTCACGCCGCGAGCAGCCCCCGCGCACCCACCTTTTCGTCGGCGGCCGCTTCCCGCGCGATCTCTACGCCGCCGATATGCTGGCCCTGCTCGCGAACGAATTGCCCTGGCTGACAATCATTCCCGTGGTGCTGGACGAGCAGGATCCGGACTGGATCGACGACTGGTACGAATCCTGCCGCGTCGATATCGGCTTCCAGCCCGAGGAGCTGATGCCCGGCACCCTCGCCGAGGTGGTCCACCGCTTCGGCCCGCTGGACCTGCAGCAGATCCTGGTCTGCGGCGGCGCGGCCATGGTGCAGTCCACGGTGGAAATGCTCATCGCCACCGGCACCCCGCGCGAACTCATTCGCTACGAAGGGTTCTGAGAGTTAGGTGGTGCCCCGCACCGCTGCCGAGCGACAGGCAGCGGCGCGGGGGTCTTTTCGGGAGGGGTCAGAAGAGCGGATCGTGGCGGATGTTCTTGGTGGAGGTCCCCGCGGCCATCAGCCGGAACTTGGTGGTCTGCACCATCGACGGCGACCCGACGATCTGCACATCGCGATCGTCCCAGGCGCCGAAACTCGCGACCACCTTGCCGATTTGGCCGACGACGCGCGGTTGCAGGCCCGGATGTTCCTTGGGCTCACTGGAATTGGAGAGCTGCCACCACGGATCCTCATCACTCTCGGTGACCGGGGTGACGGTGAGCCATTTGTTGGACTGCGCGAGCTGTCCGAGGATTTCCAGATCGTAGAGGTCGCACGGGTAGTGACCGCCGACGAACAGATCGACCTTGGGGTTGGAGCGGCGCTGGGTCATGGCCATGAGTTGTGCTCGCAGCGGGGCGATTCCGGTGCCGCAGCCGATCATGAGCATCTTGCGCCGGGTATTGCGGGGCACGCCGAGACCGCCGAGCGGTGAGCCGATCAGCCATTTCTCGCCGACCTTGGTGTGCCCGACCATGGCCGGGCTGACCCAGCCGCCGGTGACGCCGCGAATGTGGAATTCGATCTCGCCGCTGGGATTCGCGGGAATCGCCGGGGAGAGATAGCGCCACATGCGAGGGCGCGAGGGGATCTGCACGCTCATGTACTGACCGGCCGCGTATTGGATGGGCTGATCCAGTTTGAGCCGCACGATCGCGAGATTGCGCAGTACCTCACGGTGTTCGATGACGGTGCCGGTCCAGACCGGTGGTGTGGTCTCCCGGTCCGCGGCCTCCATCATGGTGGAGGCGATGACCGTGAGCCCCTCGTCCCAGGCCCGGCCGATCTCATCGGTCCACAGCTCGGTGCCCGCGTACGACTCCAGCGCGGCCTTGAGTGATTTCCCCACTGCCGCATAGTGTTCGCCGACCACACCGTATTTGCGGTGATCGCGGCCGAGCTGCGCCAGGAAGGGCAGTAGCTTATCGGGTTCCTCCAGGCGGTCCACCACATAGGCGATGGCCTTCACCAGCCGATCGCGCTGGGCGTCCAGCGCTGCCGGGAAGAAGTCTCGAACCTGGGGGTACTCCGTGAAGAGGATGGCGTAGAACGATCGAGCGAGTTTTTCGGGGCCACCATCCTCCGCAGCTACCGCCTTGAACGTCGTTCTTATCAATGCGACGGTCCGCGAATCCATTTGTGTCACAACCCCATTTCGCACTCGAACACAAGCCAGGGCCGGTGAGTGCAGTGCTGCGGGACACTCGACAGCAGCCGTTGCTGAGCAACTATAGGCGAGGTTTGCCAGCAACGGAATGAGTCGTTTCAACAACATGCCTGTAATTCCCCGAAAACGATCCTGCTGCAACCAAACCTGCACGAAAACAGACTGTTCAACTGGGAAACGCCGGTGGACACCGGCTTTCGGCTACCGATCTTGGGGGATTCGTTTTGCAATCTTCAGTAAGGGAGCGATCCTGCCGCAACCATGACAGGCGATGAATTCCCATGCCACAGCTGGACAAAACATACATTTAGCAAACAATACAACCGAGCGGTCTGTATTAATTTCACGGCCCGCCACCGCAATAGAAAAGCAGCGCCCCGACATTCGGAGCGCTGCTTCCCGTTTCCCGCTGGCTATCGCGTGCGGCGTTGCCCGGCTACTGCGTTCGCCGATGCCGCGGCTGCCACACCACCAGCGCCGTACTGCGCTGCGGCGGAGTCAGATCCGGGCGGTACCCCGCACGGAGCCGATCCACCTCACCGCTCAGTTCCGCGACGCGCTGCTGGAGTTCCTCGACCTGATTGGTGAGTTCGATGATCCGTTTGATGCCCGCGAGATTCACGCCCTCGTCCTGGGACAGGCGCTGTACCTCGCGGAGCAGCTGCACATCCCGATCGGAGTAGCGCCGCCCGCCGCCCGAAGTACGTTGCGGCGAAACCAAACCCAGTCGGTCATAGGTGCGCAGCGTCTGGGCGTGCATGCCCGCCAGCTGCGCCGCCACCGAGATCAGGAAGTACTGTGCCTCGGCGGCTTTCTTCGGATCGGAACTCATCACGCACCTGCCCAGCCTGCACGCGGATCGAATCCACTGGTCTTCTCCGCCTCCGCATAGCGCCGGAGCGCTTCGGCGGCATTGTCGTCCAGCTTCTGCGGGATGGCGACCTTGACGGTGACGAGCAGATCGCCCGCCCCGCCGTCGCGCTTGGGCACACCCCGCCCGCGTACGCGCAGGGTGCGGCCGTCGGCGGTGCCCGGGGGCACCTTGACGCCGACGCGTCCCTCCAGTGTCGGCACGGAAACCGTTGTACCCAAAACCAGTTCGCTGTAACTGACCGGCAGCACCAGGGTCAGATCGTCGGCATTGCGGCCGAAGACCTTGTCCTGGCTGACGTGCACGGTGACGAACAGATCGCCGGGCGGTGCGCCCCGCAGACCCGCCTCACCCTGACCCGCCAGCCGAATCCGCTGCCCATCGCGCACCCCCGGGGGAATGCGCACGGTGATGGTGCGGGTCCGATTCTGGATACCGGTGCCGTGGCAGTCGACGCACGGATCATCGATGATCGATCCGGTGCCCCGGCAGTCCTCGCACGGTTCGCTGAATCCGAACGCGCCCTGATTGCGGCTGACCACACCGGCGCCATTGCAGTGCGGGCACACGCGCGGGCTGGTGCCCGGCTTGGCGCCGCTGCCGTGGCAGGTGGTGCAGGCGGCCGGACTGGTCATGCGCAGCGGAACCGTCACGCCCTGGGCGGCCTCGCGGAAGCCCAGTGTCGTCTCGGTTTCCACATCGCTGCCGCGCCGCGGCCGCGACGAGGTGCGGGTGCCGCCCCGGTTGAACAGTCCGCCGAGCAGATCGCCCAGTCCGCCGTCACCGGCGCCGGCCTGCTGCCCGCCGAAGATGTCACCCAGGTTGAATTCCTGCGAGAACCCGCCGCCGGGCTGACCGTAACCGGCGCCCGGAGTGAAGCCGCCGCGGCCGAAACCGCCGCCCGCGAAGAGCTTTCGCGCTTCGTCGTACTCCTTGCGCTTCTCCGGATCGGACAGCACGGCGTGCGCCTCGCTGACCAGCTTGAACCGCTCCTCGGCCTTGGCGTCACCCGGGTTCTTGTCCGGATGCAGGTCGCGGGCGAGTTTGCGGTACGCCTTCTTGATCTCGTCCTGGCTGGCGCCGGAGGCGATACCCAGCTCCTTGTAGAAGTCCTTCTCGAGCCACTCCCGGTTCACCGGGCATCTCCTCCTCTCGAATTCCTCGGCGCCGCGGTCCCATTCGGGACCACCGGCTTCGCGGTCTCGCGAGAGACCGCCCGAACGGCCCCGGCCGGGGCCATCGGTGTGTTACTCGGTACCAGCGGCATCGGGGCCGGCGTTCGTCGTATCCGATGCGGCCGGGCCGTTCAGATCCTCGGGCGCGTCGGTGACCCCGACCATCGCGTGCCGCAGCACCCGATCGCCGAAGCGGTAACCCTTGCGCATGACCATGCCGATCACCGGCTCATGGCCGGAGCCCTCATGCTGGACGGCTTCGTGCAGGGTCGGGTCGAAAGGATCGCCCGCCGCGCCGAATTCCTCCAGGCCCTGCTTCTGCAGGGCGGTGGCGAGCTTGTCGGCGACCGCCTTGAGCGGTCCCTCCAGATCGCCGTGTGCACGCGCGCGGTCCAGATCGTCCAGCACACCGAGCAATTCGCTGACGACCGTGGCCTTGGCATTGTCGATGGTGGCCTTGCGGTCCCGTTCGACACGGCGACGGTAGTTGGCGTATTCGGCGGTGAGCCGCTGCAGATCCGAGGTGCGCTCGGCGAGTTCGGCGCTGATGGCGTCGGCGAGGGAATCCTCGCTCAGCACGTCGGCGGCCGAAGCCGCGGCGAAATCCTCCGCCGCGACATCGCCTACCTCACCCGTGACCGGTTCCTGTTCCGGGTTCGGGTTCGTCACTTCTTCTCCGGCTCCTCGACGACCTCGGCGTCGACGACGGTGTCATCGGCATCGGGCGCGGCCTGACCGTTGCCCGAGGCGGCCTGATCCGCGGCGCTCGCATCGTAGATGGCCTGGCCCAGCGCCTGCGACTCGGTCGCGAGCTTCTCCACCGCGGTCTTGATGACCGCGATATCGGTGCCCTTGAGCGCCTCGTTCGCCTCGGCGATCGCGGCCTCGACCTTTTCCTTGATGTCGCCGGGGACCTTGTCCTCGTTGTCCTTGATGAACTTCTCGGTCTGGTGCACGAGAGATTCGGCCTGGTTGCGGGTCTCGGCCTCTTCGCGACGGGCCTTGTCCTCCGAGGCGTGCGCCTCGGCGTCCTTGACCATGCGATCGATCTCCTCCTTGGACAGGCCGGAGCCGTCCTGGATCTTGATCGTGTTCTCCTTGCCGGTGCCCTTGTCCTTCGCGGTCACGTGCACGATGCCGTTGGCGTCGATGTCGAAGGTGACCTCGATCTGCGGCACGCCGCGCGGGGCCGGCGGGATGCCGGTCAGCTCGAAGGAGCCGAGCAGCTTGTTGTGCGAAGCGATTTCGCGCTCACCCTGGAAGACCTGGATCTGCACGGACGGCTGGTTGTCGTCGGCCGTGGTGAAGGTCTCGGACCGCTTGGTGGGGATGGTGGTGTTGCGCTCGATGAGCTTGGTCATCACGCCGCCCTTGGTCTCGATACCCAGCGACAGCGGGGTGACATCGAGCAGCAGGACGTCCTTGACCTCACCCTTGAGCACACCGGCCTGCAGGGCGGCGCCGACGGCGACGACCTCGTCCGGGTTCACGCCCTTGTTGGGCTCGCGGCCACCGGTCAGCTCCTTGACCAGTTCCGAGACGGCGGGCATACGGGTCGAACCACCAACGAGGACAACGTGATCGATGTCGCCGACGGCGATGCCCGCGTCCTTGATGACGGACTGGAAGGGCTTGCGGGTGCGGTCCAGCAGATCGGAGGTGATCTTCTGGAACTCGGCGCGGGTGAGCTGCTCATCGAGGAAGAGCGGGTTCTTGTCCGCATCGACGGTGATGTAGGGCAGGTTGATCGAGGTCGACTGCGAGGACGACAGTTCGATCTTGGCCTTCTCCGCGGCCTCGCGCAGACGCTGCAGGGCCATCTTGTCCTTGGTCAGGTCGATGCCCGAGGACGCCTTGAACTTGTCGACCAGCCAGGTCACGACGCGCTCGTCCCAGTCGTCGCCACCGAGGTGGTTGTCACCGGAGGTCGCGCGGACCTCGACGACGCCCTCGCCGATCTCCAGCAGCGAGACGTCGAAGGTGCCGCCACCGAGGTCGAAGACCAGGATGGTCTGTTCCTTGTCGCCCTTGTCCAGGCCGTACGCCAGCGCGGCCGCGGTGGGCTCGTTGACGATGCGGAGCACGTTCAGGCCCGCGATCTGCCCGGCCTCCTTGGTGGCCTGGCGCTGCGCGTCCTCGAAGTAGGCGGGGACGGTGATGACCGCGTCGGTGATCTCCTCACCGAGGTACGCCTCGGCGTCGCGCTTCAGCTTCATGAGCGTGCGCGCGGAAATCTCCTGCGGGGTGTACTTCTTGCCGTCGATCTCGACGGACCAGTCCTCGCCCATGTGGCGCTTGACGGACCGAATCGTGCGATCGACGTTGGTGACGGCCTGGTTCTTCGCGGGCTGACCCACGAGTACCTCGCCGTTCTTCGCGAAAGCGACGATGGACGGGGTGGTGCGCGAACCCTCCGAGTTGGCGACGACTACCGGCTCACCGCCTTCGAGAACGGCGATGACCGAGTTGGTGGTCCCGAGGTCGATACCGACCGCACGAGCCATGGTGATTCCTCCTGGTTGACGTACCTATGTGTCTTAGCGGCGAGATCCCTGCCCGTCCGGCGGGCAGGAATCTTCAGCAACACTGAGCGTGGTCGGCTCAATCCTGCACCCGATATCCGATCGGTGCAAGTTGAACTTGAGTCCGTCGCGCTCAACCTTGTCTGAACAGCACCAACTGGTGACTCACGACATCTATTCCCGGGGGAGCGGAGAAATCTCCCGAAAGTGAGGTTACTTCGCGACGTTCACCATGAGCGGCTCGCCCTGCATCGAAACCACCAGGTAGCCGGTGCGCGAACCCTGCGTCGTATAGATGGAGATGGCCGGATCCTCACCGGTCCTGCGCTCGATGCTGATGTGCGAAACCGGAACGCCGGGCAATCCGGCCGAGGCGGCTCCGCCCGCGATCAGACCGGCCAGTTTCGGCAGATCGATGGTGGACAGATCCAGCGACTGGACACTGGAGCTGCGGGCGGTGTCACTGCTGCCGCGGAAGCTGCCGTCGTAGTTGTAGTAGTCCTCACGGCCTTCCTTCGTCGACGGGCGCTGGATCGACACCCGGTCGGGGAAGATCGTCACCTGGTCGACGGTGGTGTCGCCGAAGTGATCCCGGTATGCCGCAACGAAACTCGCGAAACCCGCACCGGTGGTGGCGTCCGGCATATCCGGTTTGGAGACGGTATTGCGGGCGATGCAGCCGCCGAGTGCGCCCACCACGGTCGCGACGCAGAGCGCGGCTATGGCGATCTTCCAGCGCCGCAGGTCATCTCGGCGTTGCGGCCGAAGCAGTGCGGTGCCAACGAGATTCGCCGGAATCTGGAGATCGTCGATGAGCTTGTCGAGATCTCCGAAGGTGCGCGCCTCCATCGCGGCAGCGGTGCGCCGCGCGTGTTCGGCCTCGGTCAATTCGCCTTCGGCCTTGGCATTGTCCAGTAGCGCGCAGGCGTCGACTCGGTCGGCGTCGCGGACGCGCATGCTCTGGTTCCGGTAGTCGGCCATATCCGTCCTATCCCTTGAACGGTGACGTGCGGGTGACCACACCCGCCGGGGTGGCATCGAGGAAGCCGCCCTCAGTGGCCTTGTTGCTCACGTAGATTCGGACGATCGGGGCCGGAACCCCGCGCGGGGAGGACGTCGAATCGGGATCGAAGCTGATATGGCTGATCGTCCCCTGCGCGACATTCAGGTCGGTGAGCGCCCGCGCGGCCAGTGCGCCGATGGCCGTCGTATCGACGCCACCCAGGTCGAAGACCGGGGCGTCGGATTTGCGGGTGGTCGGCGTCGAGCGTTGCTTGAATCCGCCCTGATAGTAGTACTCCGCCTGGCGATTCGACTGCCCCGGCACCATGCGCTTCAAGATCGCGTAGTCGGGATACAGGGTCAGCTCATCGACGGACAGATCGCCGAACTTGGCTTTGTACAGTGCGAAGAACGCCGCGATCCCTTCTCCCGTATGGAGATTCGGGATCTTGACCACGACGGGCTCCACCACCCCGAGGTTCACCCCGGGCGGCGCGGCCGGAATCGGCGCGGGCCGATTGACCGCCGCGAATCCCGCGATGAACAGCGCCGCGCAGGCCGCGAGCACGCCCACCCCGAACAGCTTTCCGCGATACGACCGCGGCGGCTGCGCCACACCGGGAGCGTTCGCGGACCGTTGCAGATCGGAGGTGAGATCGGCCAGTTCCCCCAGAGTCCTTGCCTCCCCGGCCAGTTCGGTCAGGGCGCGATCGTCCGCCTCGTTCAGCTGCCCGTCGGCGAGTCCGGCGTCGAGCAAAAGACAAGTTGCCGCACGATCGCTGTCCCGCGCCCGAGTACGGGTGGGATACCGGCTCGTCTCGACCGGTTTGGTCGGCGGCGCGGTCACCCCCGCCGCCCCCTTGGTGGGTTGCAGATCCCCCGTCAGCCGCGCGAGCTGCTCCAGCGTCTGCGCCGCCTGCGCCCGCTGCGACCGCTGCTCATACTCGTCCGCCCCCAGCTGCCCTTCCTCATAGGCGGCATCGAGCCGGGCCCGGGCATTCACCCGGTCGATATCACGCGCCCGCAATCGCCCGGCGCTGGCGGAACCCGACGCATCGGACGATCTCGCACTCACACGCGGATCGTATCCGCCCGGGCAGCGGATAGGGCGGCAACCTGGACACGCGCTATGTCCGAAATACCCGGTTTTCGCAGGTTGGCGGGCAAGATCTAGACGTTTGGACCGCTGCGACCGGAGGAGGCCCGATGGATGTGCGTTTCGGCATTTCGATCCCGCCCACCGCGGCGGCTCTGGAAGACGTGCTCGATATGACCAAGGCGGCCGAGGATGAGGGGCTGGATCTGGTCGGTATCCAGGATCATCCGTACGCGCCGGAATTCGGCGATACCTTCGCCGTCGTCGGGGCCTGTCTGAGCGCGACCGGGCGGATCACCGTCTATCCCGGGGTGGCGAATATGCCGCTGCGGCGACCGTCCATGATCGCGAAACAGGCCGCCACTTTCGACCTGCTCAGTGGCGGGCGCTTCGAATTGGGCGTCGGCGCGGGGGCTTTCGAGGACGGCATCGTCGCCATGGGCGGTCCGGCGCTGAAGGGCCGTGCGGCGCTGCGCGCCCTCGAAGAAGGTATCGAGATCATTCGCGCGGAATGGCGGCCCGGCCGCCTGGTCGCCGTCCAAGGTGACGAATACACCGTCCAGGGCATCGCGGGCGGTCCCGCCCCGGCGCACGATATCGGCGTCTGGATCGGCGCGATGGGCCCGCACGCCCTCGACCTGATCGGCCGCACCGGCGACGGATGGGTTGCGCCCCTGCCCAATTGGCTCCCCTGGGAACACTGGCACGCCGCCCAGGACCGCATCGACACCGCCGCCCGCGCCGCACACCGCGACCCGGCCGCCATCACCCGCATGGCCGCCCTCCCCGGCGTCATCAGCGACCGCTCCCTCAACCCTCGCCCCCGCGGTAGGGACCCCATCCAAGGCTCCGCCCGCGAATGGGCGGAAATCATTGCGGCCCTGCACAAGAACGCCCGCTTCGACACCTTCATCTACTGGCCCCCGGGCTTCGACGTAGATCAAATCCACCGCTTCGCCCGCCAGGTCGTCCCCGCCGCCCGAGAGCTGCTCGAGTCAGCCACCTGAACCTCCCGGTCAGTTCAGGAGGGGGAAGCGACCCGAATCGATCAGTCCGGCGATGGCGTCGATCTTCGCCTGTGGCGCGGCGTAATCCGGGTGTGCGCCGAGGATGGCGGCGGCATCGCGGAGGGTGGACATCTGCTGGGCGGCGGCTGCCACGCCGCGGCCGCCGGGGGTGACCTGGTGTCCGGCGAATGCGGGGCGGTGGGGATCTATGCGGCCGAGTTCGAGAGCCTTGTCGACACGACGTGAACACCGGCAGGGTGCTTGGGGATTGGCCAGGCCGCAGGTGTCGGTGAGGAAATTTCCGATGCGTTTCTTGGCTCGCTCCAGGCGCTTTCGATAGGCGGCGGGGGTGGAGTCGGTGATCCAGGCCGCCTCGGCGGAGGACAGCGCGAAGATATCGGAGAGCACGAAGGCGACGCGTTCGTCGCGCGCGAGACATTGCAGCATGGCCTGGGTGCAGTTCAGCCGCACCTCGTGGGTGAGCAATTCGCCCTCGGGCCCGCGGTAATCCGCTTCGGCCAGGCCGTCTCTCAGGTCCTCGCCGAACGCGTCCAGGCTGACCTGCCGCTCCTCCTGGGATGTCTTGCGCTTGAGATTCAGCAGGTAATTCACACCGATCCGATACGCCCACGTCAGCAACTTCGCCTCACCCCGCCAGGTGCCGAGGTGCCCGACCACGCGCAACAGAATCTCCTGGGTGGCGTCCTCGGCGTCGGCGGGCCGCCACACCATGCGCAGCGCCAGCCGGTAGATCGGATCCTGAAGCAGCAGCACCACTTCGCCGATAGCGGTCCGATCCCCGGCGACGGCCCGCGCGACCAGTGCGAGCTCATCCGCATCCGGCCCCTGCCGGACAGCACTCTCGTCGGTCTCCATGACCGCCAGCCTGGAACGGACGGCGGTGCGGCGCAAGCGTCGCGGGCGGGGATCACGGGGCGTGTCGAGTGCGCGCCCCGTGATCAGCCCTGCCACGGCGGATTCAGGCTACCGCCGGGGTGGTGGTGAGGGCGTGCCGCCGAATCCAGTCGGCGACGGCCGTGCCGATGGCGTCGGGCTGGTCCTCGGGGCAGTGGTGTCCGGCGGGGCCGATATTCGCCACCTCGGCGGCGGCGAATGTGGTTGCGGCCCAGTCGATCATCTCGGGTGAGCCGAGGCCGACGCCGTCCTGAACGGCCATGACGAGTTTGGGCACTTCAGGTGTGTCCGCCATCCAGCGGTCGTAGTTCTCGATGGCGGCGACCACGTCGGCGGGCTCGCCGTCGAGCGGAAACTCGCGCGGCCACACCAGCATCGGCTTGCGCGAGGCCGGGGTCGGGTACGGCGCGCGGTAGGCGTCCAGGGCCTCGAGGGTCAGCGAGCGGGTGGAGGCGGGCAGGTTGAATTCGATGAACATATTGCGTTCCAGGACCATCTCCTCGCCCTCGGGCGAACGGAAGCGCCGGAACAGTTCCGCGCCCGCGGGCGGCATCTCCGACCAGAGCATGGGCCGCAGGAAGGTCTCGACCACGGCGATACCGCGCACCCGGCCGGGATGCCTTGCCGCCCAGTCCATTCCGAGCGCGCCGCCCCAGTCGTGACCGACGATGACGACCTGATCCAGCGCGAGCGCGTCGAACCAGGCGTCGAGGTAGCGGGCGTGATCGGCGAACCGATAGTCGCTGTCCGGCTTACCGGAAGCGCCCATACCGATGAGATCCGGTGCCAGCGCCCGATTTTCGCCGCTGACATGCGGAATCACATTGCGCCAGATGTAGTTCGAGGTGGGATTGCCGTGCAGGAACACCACGGGGATGGCCCCGCTGCCGGTGTCGCTGTAGTTGATGAACGAGTCGAGCACGTCGACGGTGGCCATGAGGTTGTCCTTCCAAGTGTTTTTCGCCTTCACCTGGTTGGACACGCACGGCCGCCGCCTGTGACTACCGAGCCGAGTGATCCACCTCACAGGCCGCGGCGGTACCGGGCGCGGCGGTGAGACCGGGGTGGATACCCGGGGTCAGCCCGTTGCCGACGGCCGCGCGCTGCAACAGCTTCACCATGACCGCCCGTTCGTCATCGTCGAGCGCCGACAGGATTTCCGCGTCCAGTCCCCGCGCCAGCGCGGTGGCTTCGGTGAGCAGTTCCCGGGCCGCCGGAAGCAGGTGCACCGCGTGCGCGCGCCGATCGGCGGGATGCCTGCGGCGTTCGACCAGCCCGCGTTTCTCCAGGTCGTCGACGAGTCCGACCATCACATTGCGGTGAATCCCGAGCGCCTCGCACAGCTGCTGCTGCGATCGCCCGTCATTGGCCTCGAGAATCCGCAGCGTGCCGAACTGCGGAGGTTTGATGCCGAGCGGGGTCAGTAGTTCGGCGAAGCGGTACGCGGAGTGGGAGCCCAACTGCCCCAGCAGGAATGCGGGGGAATCGAACAGCCGCGGGTACTGGGTTCCGGCGTCATCGCTCACCTCGCCAGACTACAGCAATGCACAAAATATGAATGCCCTCTTGATTGATAATCACTTCATGTGCATAGTTTGAAGGGTCGCACCACCCACCAATCGAAGAGAGCTCGCCGTGGCTTCCGACACCCCCACCCTGGAAAATCCCCCAAGTACCCTCGACCCGCGCCGCTGGATCGCCTTCGCCGTCATCCTGGCCGCCGGGTTCATGGACCTGCTCGATGTGACGATCGTGAACGTCGCCGTCCCGAGCATTCAGAAAGACCTCGAGGCCGAGTACTCGCAGATCGAATGGATCATCGCCGCCTACGTGCTGTCCTTCGCCGCGGTGCTCATCACCGGCGGCAGGCTCGGCGATATCTACGGCCGCAAACGCCTGTTCCTCATCGGCATGACCGGTTTCACCCTGGCCTCGGCCGCCTGCGGGCTGGCCTCGGACCCCACCCTGCTCATCGGCTCGCGCTTCGTACAGGGCGCGATGGCCGGGCTCATGGTGCCGCAGATTCTGGCCATCATTCGCGTCACCTTCCCGAAGCATGAGCGCGCCAAGGCGATTGCCATCTACAGCGGTGTCGGCGGTTCCGCGTCGGCGGTCGGGCTGTCGCTGGGCGGGCTACTGGTGCAGTGGAATCTGTTCGATCTGGGTTGGCGGCCGATCTTCCTGGTGAATATCCCGGTCGGCATCGCGGCGTTGATCGCGGCGAGCATCGTCATGCGGGATTCACGGTCCGCGCACGCGCCGCGCCTGGATATCGCCGGCATGATCCTGGCCATCGGCGCGGTGGTGCTGCTGGTCTACCCGCTCACCGAGGGCCGCCAGAAGGATTGGCCTGCTTGGACATTCATCATGATCGGGGCGGCCGCCGTGACCTTCGCGGCCTTCGTGGTCTACGAACGGCGGCGGGCGCGCACGGTCGGCTCACCGCTGATCGACCTCGATCTGTTCCGGTCCCGCCCGTTCACCGTGGGCCTGTCCAGCTGGCTGCTGTTCTGGATCGGCATGGGCGGCTTCTTCCTCATCTGGACCCTGTTCATGCAGGCCGGACTGGGCTGGTCGCCGATGCGGGCCGGGCTCACCTCGGTGTTCTTCGCGGTCGGCGCGGGTATCGGCGCGGGCACCTCGGTGAGTGTGCTGGCCCCGAAGTTCGGGCGCTGGGTGCTGCTGGCGGGCGGGCTGATCACCGCGGGCGGTTTCGGCCTGTACGGCTGGCTGGCCACGCACTACGGCAGTGATTTCGCGTCCTGGCAGATGGTGCTGCCGCTCATCGTGACCGGCACCGGTTTCGGCATCGTGGTCGCGCCGACCATCGACATGCTGCTCGGCCAGATTCCGGAGCGGGAGGCGGGCGCGGCCTCCGGACTGCTCAATACCGGTCAGCAGCTGGGTTTGGCGCTGGGTGTGGCGCTGGTCGGCATTATCTTCTTCGGGCAGCTGGATCATGATTCGGCGCGCGGGGTGGATGCGGTGACCGCGCAGACCCGCACCGAATTGAGCACCGCCGGATTGCCCGGACCCGCGCAGGAGCAGATTCTCGCGAGTTTCCGTGCCTGCGTGCAGGATCGGTCGGCGGCCGTGGATCCGTCCGCGGTGCCGGACAGCTGCCGCGGTACCGGCGGTGACGCGCGCATCGCGACCACGCTCGCCGATGCGGGCGCGGAGGCCAACGCGGTCAACTTCGCGCACACCTTCCGGTACACGCTGGCCTGGGGCATCGGATTGATGGCGCTGGTCTGCCTCGGTTTCGCGGCACTGCCCAGGGACGTGAAACTGGAACAGCACGAGCTCGTCGACCTGGACGACGAGCTGGTCGGAGTCTGATTCCGCCCTCGATAAGGCCCGCGATACGGCCCGCGAATCCGGTGGAAACGCCGGATTCGCGGGCCGTTCCCTTTCCGCCGCCGCCCGCGACGGGAAGAATTCAGCACTGACAACGTCTTTCGACAGGAGTGCACCATGCGGGCGGTCACGGTAACCAAGGGCGAATTCCGAGTCGAGGAGCTACCGGAACCCATTCCGGGACCGGGGCAGCTGGTGATCGACGTACTGCGCTGCGGGATCTGCGGATCCGATCTGCACGCGCGCACGCACTGCGACGAGCTCGCCGATATGGCGGCCGCCACCGGCTACCAGCACTTCATGCGCTCGGATCAGAAGGTGGTGCTCGGGCACGAATTCTCCGGTGAGGTGGTCGATTACGGGGCGGGCACCCGCAGGCGCTGGAAGCCGGGGACGCCGGTGGTGGCGCTGCCCATCCTGCGCGGCGGGCGGGTGCCGCATCTGACCGGACTGTCCGCGTCCGCGCCGGGCGGGTACGCGGAGCAGACGGTGGTGCAGGAATCCATGACCTTCGCCATCCCCAATGGGCTGTCCGCCGAGCACGCGGCACTGACCGAGCCGATGGCGGTGGGATGGCACGCGGTGCGCAAGGGGCGCGTCGGCAAGGGGCAGACGGCGTTCGTAATCGGTTGCGGACCCATCGGTTTGGCCGTCATCACCATGCTGAAGGCGTCCGGCGTGCGGCTGGTGATCGCCAGCGACTTCTCCCCGCGCCGCCGCGAGCTCGCCGCCGCCTGCGGTGCGGATGTGGTGGTGGATCCGGGCGTGGATTCGCCGTGGACGGCGTCGCCGAAGAAGGCCCGCATCACCGGGGCGTCCGACATCCTGAACCTCGGCTTCGACGCGATGGAAAAGCTGCGCCGTATCCCGAATATCCCGTGGTGGTACGTGTTCCGGGCCGCGCACAGTCTCAATCAGGGTCCGGCCGGGCCGGTCATCTTCGAATGCGTCGGCGTACCCGGCATTCTCGATCAATTGCTGACGGCGGCCCCGCCCATGTCGCGCATCGTGGTGGTCGGTGTCTGTATGGAATCGGACCGCATCCACCCCGCCACCGCCATCAACAAGGAGATCGAACTCCGCTTCGTGCTCGGCTACGACCCGGGCGAATTCCGCGACACCCTGCACATGATCGCCGACGGCAAGGTCGATCCGACGCCCCTGATCACCGGTACGGTCGGCCTGGATGGCGTGGACGCGGCGTACACCACCCTCGCTTCCCCGGACCACCACGCGAAGATCCTCATCGATCCGCGCAGCACCGCGACCACTCCCTGAGGCGAGCCGCGCCCTGCCATTCCGGCGTGGTGCGGCATCCCGCGCTATGCGTTGCGGGGCAGGGTGATTCGAGCGAATGGCGTCGTCGGAGGCTCGTGCAGGATGTCCAGCAGGCCCTCGGCGCTGCGGGCGGCGGTGAGGCAGGCGTTCGCCATGAATTGATCGGCCAGTGGGTGGCGGGCTCGGGTCCGCCACTTCTGGACGGCGGCCAGCGCCCGATCCCGCTGGGTGTTGACGTCGGTGTGCGACGGCAGGCCGAGGCGGCGGTGCGCGGCGACGCCCGCGCCGCCGATCAGGCGATGCAGTTCGGCGAGATCGGCCGGGGCGAACGGGAGTTCCTCGGCGCGCAGATGACCGAGCAGGCGGAGCTCGGTGAATCCATGCACATCCGCTAACAAGGTCCGCACCCGCGGCAATAGCGCATCGGCCTCGGTGCCCGGGTTGGCGACCAGGATTCGAGCCAGTGCCGTGAGCGCCGAATGCGCCTTCAATTCCTCCGCGCGCTGGGCGAATTGCACATCCAGCACGGTGCGCAGTTCATCGAGTCCACTGCGCTGAGTGAGTTCGGCGGCAAGCGTTGCCGAGTCGCGCACACCGAGCCGAATCAGCGTGACGGCCAAGCGGATTCCGAACAGGCCGAAACGCGCCGCGAGATGTGCGCGCAGTTCGGGCGGCAGCGGTAGCGGCAGATCGGGCCGCGCGAACCGATCCGCCGACAGCAGTGCGGCGGCGAGCGTATCGGTCGGCACCCCGGCCAAGGCCTCGAACGCCTGATATTCGCGCTGCCGCAGCGTGGCGGCCGCGAACGCCAGCAGCCCGGCCACCGGAATCACCGACTGGCACAACCCCGTTCGCTCCAACTCGGTCGCGAATCGCGACGCCACATCCCGCGCCGAATTCAACGCGTCGATGCGCCCCGCCCCGATCTCATCCGCCCGCGACACCACCCCGATCACCCCGAGCGGAGCGCTGGTCCCACCCCCGGCCGT
>NZ_JBHJXS010000020.1:155636-170426 GCF_042269265.1 Nocardia sp. NPDC056000
CGAATTCAACGCGTCGATGCGCCCCGCCCCGATCTCATCCGCCCGCGACACCACCCCGATCACCCCGAGCGGAGCGCTGGTCCCACCCCCGGCCGTGCCCTGCGCGGCCGACGCCGTACTGATCCGTTCGAGAAACTCGACATCCGAATTGTCCAGCCGCCGCAGCAGATACACCACCGCGTCGGCATTGGGCAGCTCCACGCTGTTCCCACCGGGCGCGAGCAGATGCGAGGTTCGCGCCGACACATCCCGCGACAGCGACGAGATCCCGGGCGTATCGATAATCGTGGTCTGCGCCAATTCCTCCGACGGCCACTCCACCGCGAGGTGATCGACCTCCCTGCCCGGGTTGGTATGGTGCCCAACCTCGCCGGCCCGACCCTGGTGCGCAGGATGCTCGGCGGCGCGGAGTTGGCCCGGGTTCCAGCGCAGGGCCGACAGGTCGAAGGTGAGGCCGTGGGCGCCCGGGAGGCCCTCCGCGCCGCGGCCGCGGCGCACCACCACATCGGCTCGCGCGCCGTCGGTCGCGTAGGCGGTGACGCGCGGGGACGGGCCGTTGCGGTACCAGGTGACCAGGCGGGTGCATTCGGTGGCGTCGGTGGGGGCGATGTCCTGGCCGACCAGGGCGTTCAACAGGGTTGATTTGCCTGCTTTGAGTTGTCCGGCCAGCGCGACCCGCAGCGGTTCGTCCAGGCGGCGCACGCATTCCTCGAGCTGGGCGCGCACCCGGCCGTGCTGCACGAAGGCGCGGCGGGCCGCGGCCAGCAGACCGCGGGTCTCGGCTCCGACCCCGTAGCCGGCCGTGCCCACGTCATATCGCACCGGCTCATGTTCTCGAACCACTTCGCACCTCCACGCATCGCCAGCCTTTCGGCGGAACCGGGCTCGGCGTTAGCACCGGGTCCGGTAGACGAATTGTGGTCAGGAACCCTGGGGAAGTGCTGTGGGGGTGGGTGCGGGGCCGAGGATGAGGTTCGCGCGGCGGCGGAGATCGGCGAGGGTGTGCAGGCGGCGCTCCAGGGCGGTGATGCGGTCGGCGCGGCGGGTGGATTCGAGAGTCGCGGCTTCCTGGGTGGCGCGCAGGGATTCGTCCAGCGAACGCAGGGTGCGGTCGGCGATGGCGGTGAAATGGTCGCGCAGCAGGCGGTGAATGCGGTGCAGGCGGTCCTTGGTCTCCTTGCCGGTGTGGAAGGCGATATCGTCGAGGTAGCGGCGCACCGCCACCTTGGCGTCGGCGCGGCGTTTGGCCAGGCGAGCCTGTTTATCGTCACGGAAAGCCTTGCCGCCCAGCAGGACTCCCGCCCCGAGGGACAGCGGGTTGATCAGCGCGAGTCCAGCCATGGTGCCGACCATGCCCGCCATGATCACGCCGCCGTAGGAGCCGCGCACGCCCACCAGCAGTTTGTGGCCGAGGCCGAGATCGGGTTCCAGATCCGACAGCGTGCAGGATCCGGCGCGAGAGGCATTGCCGTCCAAGGTTTCCCGCACATCGGGCAGATCCACCGCACCGAGTTCGGTGAAATGCGCGCCGACCTTCTCCGCGAGTTTCACCGCGCGCGTGCGGGTCCACAGCAGATTGTCGCCGACGGCGGTGCCGACGGTGCCGGTGAGCCACTCCTCCATGCGGTCCCAGTGGCGGCCGGGATCGTTGTCGTCGATCCATTCCTCGGCGGTGCGGGAGATGTCCCGCAATCGGTCGCGCAGGTCGTGATCGACATCTCCGACCAGGTCGGTGATGCCGTCCGACAGCGTCAACTGCCAGACCGAAGTGCGTTTGTGCAGTTCCTCGGCGGCCGTTCTGGCGGAACGCAATTCGCGGACCGCGGCTGCACCGCGCTCCGGATCGCGCAGGGCGACCAGTTCACTGCCCAGGGCAAGCGCCAAATGCTCTGCCGCGGAGCCGATATCGGTGGCGACGGTCTGTTGCAGCGCGGCCTGGTCCCGGGCCACCACGTGATCGCGCAGGAACTGGAATACCCCGCCGAATCCGGACTCCAGTCCGAGCTGGGCATCCTGCAATCGCAGTGCGTGCGTGCGCAGTACCGAGGACACCGCGAGCATGGGGACCTCGATGCCCGCGCGCCGCAGATGTTCCGCATTTGCCTCGAACACCTGCCGCCAGTGCGGGTACAGGTCGGTCTTGCCGACCAATACCGCTACGGCCGGGCACAATTCGCGCACCTGCCGCAGGAATTCCACCTCCGGATCGGTCAATTCGGTGGAGGCGTCGGTGATCATCAGCACGGCGTCCGCAGTTGGGGCGGCCCCCAGCGCCGCCCCGCTGCCGCCGTGCGCACCCATGCCGGGCGTATCGACGATCACGATGCCATCGGCGAGCAGCTGATTCGGCGCTTCGATCTCCACGCGCAGCACCGCTCGCCCTTCGGCGTACTGCGACCGCGTCACCCCCGCGCCGATGGCCTCGATCGGCACCGGAATCCGGGTGGTCTCCCCGTCGGCGGCGGTCACCACCAGCGCGGCATTCGCCTCGGGGGCGTGGGCGAGCGTGGTGGTCACCATGGTCGTCGCATCATCTCCGACGGCACAGATCTCCAGGTTGAGCAGCGCGTTCACGAATTGACTCTTGCCCTGATTCCCCAACCCGCACACCACGATCCGCCGCCGCGGATCGCGCACCCGAGCGGCCACGTTCTCCAGCCGCCCGGCCAAATCCCCCCGCCCCGCCTCCCGCGCGACCGAGATCGCCTCCCCCAACATTCCGGCCAGCGGCTGCGCCGCCACGATCCCAGTCACGCCAGTCCTCACAGTTCCGATCGCCGCACCTCGTGAAAGGCGCGGTCCGCCAACGCAATCAATGCCGAACCGTCACGAATGCAGCATGTCCCCGATGATGTCCCCCATCGGATGCGTCCCCAGCTCCATTCCGGCATTCACCCCGCCATCCCCATACAGCCCGGCATCCACACCGCCCGCATGCACGCCCTCCCCGAACGCCTGCGAAACATCCACCCCCGCCCAAGGATTGGCCCCGCCCCCGATCCCCACATCCCCCACACCGTGCACATTCGCATCCAGCCCACTCCCCACCTGCGCACCGAGATCACCAACGGTCCCCACCCCACTGGAGAACCCTGCGCCCACACCGTCGGTTACCCCCGCCCCGAGGTCACCCCCACCGTGCACACCGGCCCCAACGGCAGAGTCGACGCCACTGCTCAACCCGGCCCCCAACTGCGCCGCACCGCTCGTAGCCCCATTCAGCGCCCCGGAAAGCCCTGTCTCCAAACCGCTTCCAAGCTGCGCACCGGCATTCAACCCGCCATCCACGGCACCATTGAGCCCGGTCTCGAGCCCCGCACCCGCCCCGACGGCGTTATGCACAGCACCCGACAGATCGCCACCGAGATTCGCGCCCGTACCGACCGCGGAATCGATGCCACCGGAAAGACTTGTGCCAAGCTGACGTCCGAGTTGTGCGCCGAGATTCGCGCCGCCGCCGACCGCGCCGTTCAGGCCGGTCTCCAGGCCCGCGCCGAGCTGGGCACCGGCGTTTGCGGCCGCGCCGAGGTCGGTCGACAGGCCCGCGCCGAGGTCGCCGCCGACCTGCGCGCCCACGTTGGTGGCCGCGCCGATCGCGGAGTTGATTCCGCCGGAAAGTCCTGTGCCCAGGTCGGTTCCGAGCTGTGCGCCGCCGCCGACCGCGCCGTTCAGGCCGGTCTCCAGGCCCGCGCCGAGTTGTGCGCCCGCGTTCGCTGCCGCGCCGAGGCCGGTGGAGAGTCCGGCGCCCAGGCCGCCGCCGAGCTGTGCGCCCGCGCCGAGGGCGCTGTTGATGGCGGCGTCGACGCCGGTGGTGAGGCCGGTTTCGAGGCTGGCGCCCGCGCCGATCGTGCCGGAGACGGCTCCGTTGAGGGCGGCACCGGCCTGGGTGGCGGCGGAGACGGCGGATTGGAGGCCGAGTTCGAGGTTCGCGCCGGTGCCGATCGCGCCGTTGAGGGCGCCGGAGAGGTCGGCGGCGGCTTGGGTGCCGATGACGCCGGAGAGGTTGGCTTCCAGGCCGGTGGCGGCGGAGGCCGCCGAGGAGAGCGCGCCGCCGAGACCTACCGAGAGGCCGGTGCCGAGGTTGGCGGCCGCGTCTACGGCGGCGTCGATGCCGGTGGAGAGGCCCAGTTCCAGGCCGGACCCGGCGTCGCCGGTGAGGCAGATATCGGTGGCGGCGACGGTGCCGAGGTTCACGGCGGTGCCGGTGGCGGCCGAGCCGTTCACCCCTGCGGCACCATTCACACCGGCACCTGTGTTCACAGCGGCCGCACCGTTCACTGCGGCCGAACCGTTCAAACCGGACGAACCATTCAGCCCGCCCGCACCGGTTCCGGTGGCCTCGCCGCCGCAGCCCGCGGCGATGATGGCGGACAGCTGCGAACCTCCGGCAACCAGTGCGGATTCGGCGACCATGGGTGCCACGGCGGTGATGTCCTCGGGGGTGACGTTTTCCAGTCCGGCGTTGGCGAGGGCCTGGGCCGGGTTGGCGCAATAACCGACGGCGGCTTCGTGATCCCGCAGCAGGTTGAGGATGAACTCGAGAATTGCGTTGGGGCTCATGGCGAATCGTCTCCTGGGTGCGGCGGGCCCGGTTGGCCCGCCCTGCTCGACTTGCCTTTCACGCTAGGAACGCCACCCGTTACGCCGAAACGGGGAGTCGCCCCCCACTTGGGCGTGTTGCCCCAATAGGGGGTTTGTGGCCATTAGGGGTATTTCCCCACACCTGGGTGGGAATCGGTAACGACGATCCCCCAGCAACCGACAGCACCCATGGGTCAACCGGCCCGGCACCACCGTTTTCGTACAAATCGGACTGAACAGCTTTCGAGCAGCACGCGATTCACCCGTCGCGTGTTTCGAATCGACAGGGGATCTCGAATGAGTCAGGGGATGGCGCTCGGCATTACCGTCGGGTCGTCGAATACGGTCGCCGTGACGTCTTCCGGGGGACAGCGAAAAATACACGTCCGGCCGAGTCGCCTCGGTGCGGAGCATGAGGTTCCGGAGAGTCTGCTGGCCCGGGTGGGGGATCCGGTGGACATTCGGATGCGAGACGGATCCGCTGTGCGCGCAGCGGATCTCGTGGCCGCGGCGGTCGGCCGAGCCGTGGACGACTCCGGCCCCGCCGCGGCCATGGTGTGCTGCTATCCGGCCTGGTGGACCCAGCACACGGTGGAGGTGCAGCGCAGCGCGCTGCAGGCCGCCGGACTCGATGGCGTGGCCCTGGTGCCCGAACCCGCCGCCGCCATGCGCTGGCTGCAGGATGTGCACGAGTCCAGCCATGACGGCGCGATGATCGTGTACGACTTGGGCGCAACGGGTTTGACGGTTTCCCTGGCCCGCACCGGCGCACTGTCCGGCATGCTCGGTGAACCGGTGCGTTCGACGGCGGTGGCGGGCGCGGAATTCGATCTGCTGCTCACCCGCTATGTGCTGGCTTTCGCGGTGGGGGAAAAGGATTTCGATCCTTTCGACCCGGCCGTGGAACGAGAATTGTCCGGTTTGCGCGTACGTTGCGGAATGGCGAAGGAAACGCTCTCCAAAAATACCGCGACTATGGTTCCGGTGCGTTTGCCCGGAATCGGAGCGATCGACGTACGCCTGGTCCGCGATGAGGTGGAAGACCTGTTCCGCGGCCCGCTGCTCACCTCGACGGATCTGGTCCGCGAGGCCGTGCGCCGCGCCGGACTCACCATCGAGGATGTGGACGGCATCCTGCTCACCGGCGGCTGCGCGGCGATCCCCCTGGTCACCGAGGTGCTCTCCACCGAATTCGGTATTCCGGTCGCGGCCGCCACCGATCCCGCGCACCTGAGCGCACACGGCGCGGCCCTGCTCGCCGCCGACCTGATCGCCGACACCACCGCGACCGAAGCCCAGCCCGCCATCGCCGAACTGCTCACCCGCCACGACACGGCCGAAGCTCAGCCCGCCATCGCCGAGCTGCCCACCCGCCACGAGGCGGACGAACGGGTTCCGCTACTACCGCCGCTTCCACCAACGGAACCACCAACCGGTTTCGCGCACTGGCGGCGGGTCGCGGTGATCGGCGCGGCCGCTATCGCGGTGGCGGCGCTCGCGACGGGCACGCTCGCCATGGGAACGGGCGCGCAGTCCGCGCCGTCGGAATCGCCTGTGCCACAGGCACCCGCGACGTCGGCGGCGGCGCTGGAAGCGCCCGGCACGGCGGTGAATACCGGCGGGCAGGCGGTGCCCGCACTGCATCCGGGCACCACGCAGGCTCGCGCCAACACCCCGGGCAGCACCGCGCCCGGCGCTCCCGCGCCGACCACGACGGCCGAGGCTCCGGCGGCAGCGGCTCCCGCTCCGGCGCAGCAGAATTCGCCCGCGCCGCAACCCGCTCCCGGTGTGCCCCAGCAACTTCCGACGATTCCGGCGATCGCGCCGCCGTCGATCTCGCTCCCCGATCCGGGCCAGCTGACCGTCCCGTCCGTGCCCAAGATCCTGCCCAACTGACGGCGGATGAGAGTTGGTACCCCGTGATAGCCAATCCCCCAGTCGCACTCGATTCCCTGCCCTGCGCGCGCGAGATCTTCCGGGAACTGGACTCCGTTGATTCCGCACCCCGGTGCTATCTGATCCGCGGCCGTTCCGGCACCGGCAAATCCATCCTGCTGACCGCCATCCGGTCGCGGCTGCGCGGCCGCGGTGTCACCGTGTCCGACAATCCGGCCGACGCACTACCCGATCGCGATGACCGCGGCCCGGCCGCGCTGGTGGTGGACGACGCACTCGGCCTGAGCGCGACGGAGTACGAAACGCTCTGCGCCGTCATCGAATCCGGGGCCTGCACGGTGGTGCTGGCGACCCGCGCGAGACCGCACGATCCACAGTTGCGCGCACTCACCGACCTGATCGCGCGGCGCGGCCGCGTGGTGGATCTGCGCGCCCTGGGCGTCACCGAGATCGCGCCGTTCGCACGAGAATTGGGCATGATGGTGCCGCGCGGTCTGGCGCAGCACATCCACCGCCAGACCGCCGGTATCCACGGTGGTGTGGTGGCCGCCCTCATCGCCGCCTGCGCGACCCGCCTCGACGCCGGAATGACAGCCGTCGACGATGCGGTCGCGGCCTGGGCGCGTGCCCGCCTCGACGACGCCGACCCCGAACTGCTCGACGCCTACGTGGTGGCGGCGATCGGTGCGGGCCTGGACACCGGCGAACTCACCGAGGTACTGGACATAACCCCCGCGGCCGCACAGGATCTGGTCGACCGCGCCCGCGCCAGCGCCCTGATCACCGACGCGGATCTGCTGCTCGCCCCCGCGATCGCACCGCTGCGCACCCTGGTCGGCGACCGGCGTCTGCTGGCGGTGCAGCGCCGCCTGCTGCAGGCCCGCCTGGACGCGGGTCTGCTCCGCGATCACACCGCCCTGCAGATGGCCGAATCCGGCGTCCGCGATCCGCGCCTCGCCGAATTCCTCTGCGCCACAGCCGAAAAGGCGGGCGACGAAGCCGTCCGCCACTACGCCGCCGCGGCGGCGGCGGGCGCGAACCCGGAGGCCATCGCCCTGCGCTGGGCCGACGCCGCCGCCCGCACCGGCGATTGCGATACCGCCCTGCGCCTGGCCGAACCCGTCCTGGCTCGCAACTCCTCCCCCGCCGATCTGGCCGCCGCCGTCCGCATCTGCGCGGGCGTCTGGACCCGCCGCGGCCTGGCCGCCCGCGCCGCCCAGCTCTACACCTGGCTCGGCCCCGACCGCGTCGGCCCGGACTGGGCCGTCGCCGCCACCGTCCAGCACCTGGCCGGTGATGCCCCCGCCGCCCGCGCCCTGTCCGCCTCGGCCGCCAACTGGCCCCCCACCGAGGCGACGGCCCGCGCCGCCCTCATCGCACACGCCCTCGCCGGTTCCACCGAATCCCCCAAACCCGCACCCGCACCGCCGCTGCCGAGCCTGCGCCCCGACCCCGCCGTAACCGCGGCCTTCGCCGCACGCACGGGCACGACCACCGCTTCGGCCACGGGAGCATCCGCGCCCCAGCCGACCGCCGCGCCCATTCGACGAGATGCGCCGTCCCCCGGCAACATCCAGCCGCGCATGACCGGTTATCCGGCAGCCGCAACGCATTCCGGCGGCCCCTGGCCCGCCGTGACCGGCGACGACAACGGTCCCGGGACGAACAACGGCGGCCCGACACACCCGTTCGGCACCCAGCCGGTGCGCGACGACCGGCCCGAAGCGGGTCATCCCCCGGCGGCGAACCCCGCAGCCGCCACCGAGCACCTCGACCGAACGAGAGTCGGCAACTATCTGGGCGAAACACAGTGGGCCGCCGGGTATCCGGGCCGATCCGCGACCGGCGCACCGCCGACCACCACGCCGCGGGCGATCGATACCGCCGGGTTCGCGGCGCTGCGGGATACCCCGCCGGTGCGGCGCGCACAGGTGCGTGGCGTGGACGCGGCGCGGAGTGCGGCCGTCGCGGCGGCTTCGGCGCTGATCCACGCGGCGCATTCCGGGGTCGCCCCGGGCGAGCACGGCGGGGACAGATTTCTGCCCTGTTCGGCGGTGTCCATCGCGGTGCTGCTGAGTTTGAGCATGGGTGAACCACGCAGGGCCGCAGACGCTTTACGCGGTTCGGTCCGGAGCCCGCAGGGTGCGGTACTGGCCGCGTGGGTGGCAATGCTGGGCGGGGATGAGCAGTCCGCCGCCACCGCGCTGGACGGTCTCGATCTGACGCGTCTCGATGCGCGGGACCGACTGCTCGCGCACGGCGTGATCGTCGGATTGGCCCGGCGCGCCGGGGATCACACCGCGCTGACGGTGGCGTGGCGGGCCGCCTATCCGCTGTTCGATCAGGTGGGCGCGGATCTGCTTGCGCTGCTGCCGATCGGTGAATTGTGGCTCGCCGGAATCAGATTGCGCGATGAGGCCCGGATCGCCGCGCTGGTGACCGCCGCCGGGGAGTTGCTGCGCGGGCTGGGCGATCCGCCCGCGTGGTCGAACGCCTTCCACTGGTACGCGATTCAGGCCGCCCTCGCGCATGAGAGCCCGAATGAGCTGCTGCCGCACGCACATCGGCTCAAGACCGCCGCCGAGGCGGGCGATCCGCAGGCCGCCGCGCTGGCGGACGCGGGTCGCACCTGGGTGCTGGTGCTGCGCGGTCAGGTGGAGCGGGAGCCGGTGCAGGCCGCCGTCGCCCGGCTGGCGGGGCTGGGCCTGCGCTGGGATGCGGCGCGGCTGGCGAGCGAGGCGGCCCTGGCGGCGGCCGACGCGGGCACCGCGACCGCCCTGTTGAAGCTGGCGCGCACGGTGCGCGCGCAGTCGCGGCCCCCGGAGGCGCCGGTGCGCACACCCGTTCCGACCGCCCCGCCGGTGCGCCCGGAACCGCACACCGATACCGTCCTGAGTGAACGGGAGCGGGAGGTCGCCGAGCTTGTACTTCTGGGCTTGACCTATCGGGAAATCGGGGCTCGCCTCTATATCTCCGCGAAAACGGTGGAGCACCATGTGGCCCGGATACGGCGTCGGATCGGTGCGAGCTCGCGTTCGGAGTTATTGTCAATGCTCCGCGCCATGGGTCACGGTTCCCTCCTCGTATGACCTCGGCGCGGAGAGGACTCGGACGCACCTAGTGAGGTAATGGACATGGCCACTGGGGTGGGCCTGCGGATAGCAGACGACGAATCGGTCGTCGCTGTCGTCACCGGCGATGACGCCGCACTCCCGGTGACCTACATCGTGCGCGAGTCGATCCTGCACATGTCCGATGACGGCGACGCGGTCCTCGGTGGCGATTCGATACCGGAGAATTCGCACGCGATCAGTGGTTTCGTGGCGGCCGTCGGCGATCCGGCGGGTATGCCGGTGGACGAGGGCGAGGCGTATCGCGCCGAGGATCTGATGGCCACCGCCGCCTTCTGCCTCATCAATCTGGCCGCCGATCAACTCAACGGCCCGGCCGAGTTCTACGCGACCCATCCCACGGGCTGGCCGGACGAGAATGTGCAGGCGCTGCGCGAGGCCCTGGATTACCTGGGCCTGAAGTCGGTGGTGCTGGTCAGTGAGCGCGATCTGCCGCAGCCCGAGGGCGATACCGGAAAATCGTTCGCCCACAACGCGGCTCGCGCGGCGCTGGCGGCGGTGCTGGCCACGCCCGCCGGGCTGACCCCGCCGGATCCGGACGCGGGCACCCAGAACGCCGCCGATGTCACCGATATCCTGCCCGCGCTGCCGAACGCGCTGCCGCTGTTGCAGGCGTATTCGGCGGCGATGCCGGCGGCCACCTCGGTGGAGCAGTCGGTCGGCCCGATCACCGCCGAGCAGCCGATCGTCCGCCCCCGCAAGAGCGCGAGTCGCGGTCCGTACATCATCGCCGCGGCCGCCGCCGTGATCGGTTTGCTGCTGGGTGGCCTGGGGGTCGCCGCGGTACTGCGGCAGGACGATTCCGCGCCCGGACCCCCGCGCGGTGAGGTGGCGAATCAACCGGCGGCCACCGCCGGCGCGATTCCGCCGCTGCTACCGCCGCCCGCGTCGGAAGCGCCTCCGCCGCCCGCTGATTCGGTCGATTCGCAGACCACCAGCGCGCCCCCGCCCACCACGACGCCGCCGCCGACCACCACCCCGGAGCCGACGCCGACCACCACGCGACCCACGACTCCGCCGCCGACGACGACCACCAAACCGCCGTACTACCAGTACCCGCCGGTGCCGACGTGGTCGTTCCCGACGCCGCCCGTGTTCGAGGATCCGTGGCCGCAGGTTCCGGGATGAGTTCGTAACCCCCTTTTGTGATTTGTGCCCTAAAGTGGTGCGCTGACCGATGTTCCGTCATGTAACGGGATAGTCGGTCTGCTGGTGCACTACGAAGGGACTCCATGCGCAAGTTCATGGCGCGCCGCGCCGCGGTCCGAGCAGCAACCGTCGCGTTCGCCTCGACCGTCCTAGTCGGCCCCTTGTTCGCAGCGATTCCCGCGAGTGCGGAACCTGTCGATCAGCTTGCCGCGGACAAACTTCCGGCCGAACTCGTCCAGGCGATCCAGCGCGATCTGAAGATGTCGCCGGCCGAGTACCTGGACCGCGCCGCGAAGGCACAGCAATTGCGTAACTACGCAAGGGATTTCCGCGCCGAGCGCCCGGACGACTTCGCCGGCGCCTGGATGGGGGCCGACGGTAAGCCGGTGCTCGCGGTGACCTCCCTCGACGCCGCCCAGATCGTCGCGGCCGACGGCTACCAGACCCGGCTGGCCCCGATCAGCGCCGACAATCTGGAAGGGTCGGTGGATCAGCTGAACAGCTGGATCACCAGCCTGCCGCGCGAGATCTCCGGCGCCATCAATTCGGTCGCGATCGATTTCCTGAACAGCCAGCTGGTGCTGAGCGTGGCCAACACCCCGGCCGGGCACCTGCTGAATCTGCCCACCCTGATCGCGAATATCAAGGTGGTGCTCTCACCGGACAGCGGCGGTCCGGTGGAACGCCGCCCGATGGGTGGCGACACCTATATCAGCGCGCCCACCTCGCTCAATGATTCGTCATTGCAGAGCGTCGATGTCTGCTCGTTCGGATTCAACAGTGTCGATGCCGCCGGTAACGCGCTGAACATCAGTGCCGGGCACTGCAATCCGAATATCGGCAAGTCGAATCAGGCGGCCGATGTGTATCTGCCCAATATTCGCAATCTGACCGCCTCCCCACCGCTGGGGAGTTTCGTCCGTTCACAACTCGGCGGCGGCAATGCGCTGGACTACTCGGTAATCAAGCTGAATGACACCGCGGTGCGCGCGGGCATGGATCAGCCCTCGGTGCGCGGCGCCAACGGCACCACGCTGACCATCACCGGCACCGCCGATCCGATCACCGGCGCGCCGATCTGCAAGTCGGGCCAGTCATCCACGTTCACCTGCGGTTTCGTGGTGGCGGACCGGGTGGAGACGCAGCTGTTCACCTCCGAGGGCCAGTCCAAGACGGTCCGCGGATTCGCCAGCAGCGCCTGCACCCTGGGCGGTGACAGCGGCGGCGCGATCGTGTCCGGCACGCTCGCGCTCGGCATCACCAGTGGATCGAATGCGGCCGACGCGCCGAATTGCAACGAGGCCAATACCCAGCTCGCGCAGTACGGTGGAACCGCGACACTCGGCATTCCGGTCCGCGCCATCCTGGCGGATATCGACGCGAATTCCGGTGGCGCCCTGGGCAGTGGCATTCAGGTGCGCACCAGCCCGAAGACGAACTGAAGTTGAACACTCGACGAACTCGGACCGGGCCGCGACACGCAGGTGTTCGGCGGCCCGGCGAGTCATCGGAGCGAGTGGCCCGGACAGGGCGTTAGCGGGCGTGCGAAGTCGCGAACTCGCCGAAGTGAAACACCCGCAAATTCCGCACAGCCACGCGGCAATAAGTAGGCATAACGGTCCCGACACCATATAGTCGGCTCATGCTCCTGCCACGTATGCGCAATTCCTCGCCGCCCGTGGGCCGCAGGCCACGGTCCCTTGTCCGTTCAGCAGCGATCGCGGCCAGTGCGCTGCTGATCGCCGGACCGGTGGCGGTAAGCGCACACGCGGAGCCCGCGACTCCCGATCTGCCCGCGGAGCTGGTCGCCGCCATCACGCGCGACCTCAAGATCTCCCCGCAGGACTATCTGAACCGCGCCACCCTCGCCCAGCAGGTGGCCGCCTTCTCCACCACCGCGCAGCGCCAGTTCCCGCAGGTTTTCGCGGGCTCCTGGCTGGACGAGGCCGGTAAGGCCGTCGTCGCGCTGGCCGACGGCCCGGGTATCGACGCCGCCCGCAAGGCCGCCGCCGACGCCGGATTCACCGTCAAGGACGTCGCCAAGAGCGAAGCCACCCTGCGCGGCGAGAAGAACGCCTTCCAGAAGTGGCTCGAGGGCCAGCCCGACGCGGTCTCCAAGGCCGTGCGCGGCGTGGCGGTCGACACCATGAACAACAGCATCGCGGTGCGGGTGGATCAGCCCGGCCTGGCGCTGCCCAGCTTCGTCGACCCGGCCCGCGTCATCGTGATGGCCGTGCCGCCGACCGGTGGCGAGGACGCGAACCTGCCGCAGGCGAGCGCCATCGCCGGTAACGGCAACGGCCCGCTGGCCGCCGGTGACGCCTACGCGTCGGTGGCCGGTCGCATGTCGCTGCGCTGCTCGCTCGGCTTCAACGGCCTCGATCGCAACGACAATGTCGTGAATATCTCTGCCGGACACTGCAACCCGAACATTCCGGCCACCGGCGGCGCCAACTCGCCGGGCGTGTTCGAGATGGTCGGCAGCGATCACATCGGCACCCAGCTCGGCAGCTTCCAGAAGTCGATTCTGGGCGCGCAGGACTACTCCATCATCTCGGTCGCCGACGGCGCGCGGGATCGCCTGTCCAACAACCTGGTTCGCGTGCCGAACGCGGCGCCGGTGGCCATCACCGGTGTGGCCGTGCCGGTCGTCGGCGCGCCGGTCTGCAAGTCGGGTTCGCGCACCGGCTTCAGCTGCGGCGTGGTGAACGCGGTGGATCAGACCGTGCAGGTCGGCGATCACCAGCTCACCCAGAGCTTCTCCGCCAATATCTGCGCCCTGCCCGGCGACAGCGGCGGCCCGATCGTGACCGGCACCCTGGCCCTGGGCATCTCCAGCGCCTCCTCGGTCGCCGACTACCCGATCTGCGAGATCCCCAACCTGATCGGCCTGATCACCGGCAACGCACCCCAGCTGTTCGCCCAGCCGATCAGCACGGTCCTGTCGGACAACCCGGGACTGCGCGTCCGCACCAACTGAGCATGAGCAGCTGAAAGGGCCGGTAGCCATTGGGCTACCGGCCCTTTCGCATGCCATGCCCGCCCATGGCGGTGCACGGGGTGGCTCTGGCAGCGCTGGGGCACCCGAAGGCGGGCGTGCCGCGAGCGATCTTCCGGCATGCTGGAGTCATGTGTTTGGTGTTGCTCGGCTGGCGGGCGCATCCGGAGTACCGGTTGATCGTCGCCGCCAACCGTGACGAGTTCTTCTCCCGCCCAACCGAATCGCTGCGGTGGTGGGATGAGGTGCCCGGTCTGCTGGCCGGGCGCGATCTCGGCGCGGCCGGGCCGGTTCCGGGCACCTGGCTCGGATTGAGCCGGGAGGCACCTCGATTCGCCGCGGTCACCAATGTGCGCGGACCGGACGAGGCGCGCGCCGACGCGCGCTCGCGCGGGGCCCTGCTGATGGATTTCCTGCGCGGCGATGCCGATTCGGAGAAGTTCGTGCGCGATATCGCCGCCGCCCCCGACGATTACAACGGCTACAACCTGGTGGTCTCGGATCTGGAAACCCTGTGGTGGCACGGCAATCGCAGCGGACTCGGCCCGCATGAGCTCGGGCCCGGCTTCCACGGACTGTCCAATGGCGCGCTCGCGGCGTCCCTGCCGCCCGGTGGCGAGCTGAGCACCGAAACCGATACTCCGCCCTGGCCGAAGGTGCGCGAGGGCGTCCAGGAGCTACGCAGGGTGGTGGAATCGAATCCCGGTGACGCGGCCGGTTATCTCGCGGTGCTCGCGGATCAGCATCGCGCCCCCGCCGCCGAACTACCCGACACCGGTTTGGGCACGTTCGCCGAGCGGGTGTCCTCGGCGCGTTTCGTCAATCATCCGCTGCACGGAACCCGGTGCAGCACGGTGTTATTGGTGCGTGAGGACGGCCGCTTCGAGATGACCGAGCGCACCTTCGGCCGCTTCGCGCGGCGCAAGGGCACGGTGTCCTTCCACGGCCGCCTCGAACTCCCCGCCTGACCCCGGTCCGAACAGGCTCGGCGCGCCCGGCCGCGAAAACGCGAACGGCCCGCCCCCAACGAGTGGG
>NZ_JBHJXS010000021.1:0-141257 GCF_042269265.1 Nocardia sp. NPDC056000
GGTACCTAGGTACACCGGGCCGCCGGTTTTTGTGTCCGGTGCGCTTATCGCACGCGCAGGTTCGCGCCGCAGCCGGTCGAGGCGCTCGCCTCCCAGCCCATGACGGCGCGGAACGCGAGCACCGCACCCCACGGGCCGATGACCCAAATGGGCCAGGGGTAGGTGAACTCGCCCGCCGCCACCGAGACCATGGCCCAGATGGCGACGCAGAGCAGACCGACCGCGAGCCAGGCGCTGCCCTCGATGCGCTGCCAGATCGGGAAGCGTCCCAGTGAGCGCGATTGCGCCACAGGCGCTTTCGAGAGTTTCGGCAGATCGCCGAGCACCCGGGTGAGGTCTTCGCGGGTGGCGGTGGCGTAGACCTGGTTCAGGCGTTCGTGGTATTCGGCGACGTCCAGGCGGCCATCGGCCATATGGCGGCCCAGCGCTTCGGCGACCTGTGCGCGCTCGGCATCGGAGGCGCGGGTACCGGGGCTGATGTCCATGATCGTTCCTTCCTTGATATTCCTTTGTGGAACGTCTTGCATTCCAGAATATTCCTCCACAGTGGAATGTCAATCCCGTCAAGTGAGGGCAGGTGCCAGCACATTTGCCAGCGGGGGTGAGGCAGTGAGATGGTTGGGGTCGGTTCTTCGCACAAGGAGTTTTCGTGGACCTCGACTGGTCGCCCGCTGAGCTGGCGTTTCGCGATGAAGTGCGCCGCTTCCTCGATGAGAATCTGACCCCCGGACTGCGGCGCGCGGGACGGTTGGCCACCAGCGTCTATCCGGACCACGAGGCCAGCATGGAATGGCAGCACATCCTGCACGCCAAGGGCTGGGCCGCACCCGCGTGGCCGGTGAAGTACGGCGGCTGCGATTGGAGCCTGACCCAGCACTACATCTTCGGCCGCGAATGCACCCTCGCCGGTGCGCCGAACCTGTCCCCCATGGGGATTCGCATGGTCTCGCACGCCATCATGGCGTTCGGCACCGCGGAGCAGAAGGATTTCTTCCTGCCGCGCATCCTGACCGGCGAGGTGTTCTTCTGCCAGGGCTACTCCGAGCCCGAGGCCGGATCCGATCTGGCCTCGCTGTCCATGGCCGCGGTCGAGGACGGTGAAGAGCTGGTGGTGACCGGATCCAAGATCTGGACCACGCACGCCACCGAGGCCAACTGGATCTTCGCGCTGGTGCGCACCTCGAAGCAGGCCAAGAAGCAGCAGGGCATCACCTTCGTGCTGATGGAGATGGACGCCCCCGGCATCCAGATCCGCCCGCTGGTGATGACCTCCGGCGAACAGGTGCAGAATCAGGTCTTCTTCGATCAGGTGCGGGTGCCCAAGGCGAATGTCCTGGGGCGCATCGACGATGGCTGGACCGTCGCCAAATTCCTGCTCAATTTCGAGCGCGGCGGCGGCGCGGCGGCCCCGGCGCTGCAGGTGATGGCCGAGGAGCTGGCGCAGGCCGCCCGCACCCAGCCCGGCCCGAACGGCGGTGTGCTGCTGGATGATCCGGCGTTCGCGGCCAAACTGGCCGATGCCCGGATGCGCGCGGATGTGCTGGAGATCCTCGAATACCGCACGCTCGCACTGGTTTCCAGCGGGAAGGATCCGGGTCCGGCCGCGTCCACCATCAAGATTCTGGGCACCGAACTGAGTCAGGCGCTGACCGAACTGGCGCTCGAGGCCGCCGGACCGCGCGGGCGGGTCTATCAGCCGCACGCCACCATGCCGGGCGGGCCGATCGCCGATTTCACCCCGCCCGCGGACGGTTTCGTCTCCGGTGAGGAATGGCAGGCGGTCGCGCCGCTGCGCTATTTCAACGATCGCGCCGGTTCGATCTACGCCGGCAGCAATGAGATTCAGCGAAACATCATCGCCAAAGCGACCCTGGGACTGTAGCCATGGACTTCTCCTTCACCGCTGAACAAGAACTGCTCCGCGATACCGTCGTGGACTATCTCGCGGCCCGCTACGACCTCGAAAGCAGCCGTGCCGCAGCGCGAATCGGCGCGGGCTGGCAGCCGCGGGTGTGGCGCGGACTGGCCGAGGAGGTCGGCATCCTGGGTGCGGCGCTGCCCGAATCGGCCGGCGGCATCGGCGGCGGACCCGTCGAGACCATGATCATCGCCGAGGCGCTCGGCGGGGCGCTGGTGGTCGAACCCTATGTGGACACCGTGGTCGTGGGCGGCGGGCTGCTCCGGCGCGCGAGCGGTAAGCGCGCCGAGGATCTGCTGTCCGGTATCACCGAGGGCTCGGTGGTCATCGGCTTCGCCGGACTGGAACCCCAGTCCGGTTACGACTACGGCACCATCGCCGCCACCGCCGTGCGCGAGGGCGACGACTGGCTGCTGACCGGCGTGAAGACCGTGGTCACCTCGGCCCCGATCGCCACCCACCTACTGGTGACCGCGGCGATCGACGGCGAAATCGCGCTCTTCGCGGTCGATTTCGATGCCGCGAACCCGCCCGCCGGGCTCACCGTGGAGTCGTACCGCACCATCGACGAACGCCCGGCCGCGGATCTGACCTTCCAGAACCTGCGTCTCCCGGCGGATTCCCTGCTGCTGACCGATGCGGGCGGCGCGGTGGCGGCGACCATCGACGAGGCCATCGCCGCGATTTCGGCCGAGGCGGTCGGGGCCATGCGCAAGGTGGTCGCGGACACCGTCGAATACACCAAGCAGCGGCACCAGTTCGGTGTCCCCATCGCCAGCTTCCAGGCGCTGCAGCACCGCATGGTGAATATGCATCTGGAACTCGAACAGGCCGTTGCCGCAAGCTATCTGGTGACGCTGAAACTGACCGCGACCCCGGCCGAACGCGCCAAGGCGGCCTCGGCCGCCAAGGCCACCATCGGCCGAGCCGCCCGCCTCATCGGGCAGGAGGCGGTGCAGTTGCACGGGGCCATGGGTATGACCGAGGAACTGGCCATCGGCCACTTCTTCAAACGTCTCACCGCCGTGCAGTACGAATACGGCACCACCGCGCACCACACCGCCCGCTATGCGGCACTGACCCGGCCGTAACCGCCCGAACCACGGTTACGGCCTCCGGGCCCCAGGGGGTGGGGCCACGGTGACCGCCGGGTCCGCACATCCGAACCAGTGCGCGGACCCGGCGGATCACGCTGTGATCGGCCGCACAGTCGCGTCGCGTCACGAACGCGCGCCCTTTCTCGTCCAAGGTGTGTACCGAACCGATCGGCACGTCATGAAAGGACGAGCACATGTCACGAATGAACCTGGCAGCGGTCGCGCCCGAGGTCTACAAGGCGTGGATGGCGGCCGAGGTCGCGATTCGGCGCGGCCCGCTCGACGCGACGGTCCGCGAGCTGGTGAAGATCCGGGTGTCCCAGATCAATCGATGCCTCTTCTGCATCGAGATGCACACCACCGAGGCTCGCAAGGAGGGCGAGACCGAGAAGCGCATCTACCATCTGAACGCCTGGCGCGAATCCGACCAGTTCACGCCCGCCGAGCGCGCCGCGCTCGAATACGCCGAAGCCGCCACCGAACTCGGTGAGCACGGCGTCTCCGATGAGATCTGGGCCGAGGTGGAGAAGAATTTCGAGGAGGGCGCTCGCGGCGGCCTGGTGGCCATCACCGCCCAGATCAATCTCTGGAACCGCCTCGGCGTCCCGCTGCGCCTGTACGACGCGGACTGATCAGGGTCGGACCGCCCCCTCGATGATCGGGACGATGGCCACATTCCGGTGAAGATTCGTGCGGCGATTGGCAAATATGCGGCTACGGATACCAGAATGGTCGCCGCCATGTCCTTTGCCAGCACCGATCAGCCCGCGCCGTCAGCGCCGGACAGCGAGCCTCAGGCCGCACCGGTGCCGAGTCCGGGTTCCGGGGCACATGATCCGGGGGCCTACCGGCACGATCTGGATGGTTTGCGCGGGATCGCCATCGCCCTGGTGGTGGCGTTCCACATCTGGTTCGGGCGGGTGTCCGGCGGCGTGGACGTCTTCCTGGTGCTATCCGGATTCTTCTTCACCGGGATGCTGGTGCGACGCTCGGATTCGGGCGTCGTCGGGGTGCCCGCGACGATTCGCCGGACCCTGCGACGGCTGCTGCCCGCCATGGTGGTGGTGCTGGCGGCGGTGGTGATCGCGGCGGTGCTGCTGCTGCCGCACACCCGCTGGTCCGATATCGCGGCGCAGACGCTGGCCTCGCTGTTCTACTACCAGAACTGGTATCTGGCGCTGTCCTGGTCGGATTATCTGGCCGCGGACCCGTCGGTGAGTCCGCTGCAGCATCTGTGGTCCATGTCGGTGCAGGGGCAGTGCTATCTCGGCATGCTGCTGATCATCGCGACGGTGGCGTGGCTGTGCCGCCGGGGTCCGGCGCTGCGCCGGTTCACCCCCGTGCGCGGTGTGCTGGCCTCGGATCCGATGCGGGCGCTGCTGCGGTCCGGATTCGGCCGCCGGATGGTGCGGACTTCGCGGCAGAACGTGCTGCGCATCGGCTTGGCCGTGATCTTCACCGCCATCGCGGTCGCCTCGTTCTGCTATGCCGCCGAAGGGGTTTCGACCCAGCAGGGCTGGAACTACTACGACACTTTCGCACGTGCCTGGGAGCCGCTCACCGGTGCGCTGCTGGCACTGGCGGCTCCGATGGTCAAGCTGCCCAAACTCATGCGCGAAATGCTGGGCTGGGCAGGTATCGCCGCGATCATCGCGTGCGGCTGGCTGGTGAACGGCTCCTCGGTCTTCCCCGGTCCGTACGCGCTGATTCCGGTGCTGGCGACCGTCGCGCTGATTCTGGCCGGGGCCGGGCTCGCCACCGCCGGACAGCCGCTGGTGAATCGCCTGCTGGCGAGTTCGCCCATGGTCGGGCTGGGCGGTTTCGCCTACGCGCTGTACCTGTGGCACTGGCCGATCCTGATTTTCTATCTGGGCGAACGGCATTCGCGCGAGGCCGGTGCGGTCGGCGGGCTGATCATCATCCTGGTCTCGTTCGTACTCGCCTATCTCACACACCGTTTCGTGGAGGAACCGCTGCGCCTGCGGTCCACGCCGACCGTGCCCGCCGCGCCCGCCCGCGCCCGCATGCTGATCGGCGTCGCGGTCTCGACGGTGGGCGTACTGCTGCTGGGATCGACCGTCGCCTGGCAGTGGAGCATGGGTGCGAAGGCGCATGCGGTGGGTGAGCTCGATCCGGCGAAGTATCCGGGCGCGGCGGCGCTCGCCGATGGCGCGCTGGTACCGCGCGCGCCGATGCGGCCGACCATCGAGGAAGCCCCGGCCGATGTCGCCTATCCGACCCGGGACAGCTGTATCGCCGATTTCGACACCCGCTCGGTGGTCACCTGCACCTACGGTGACGCGAACGCGCATCGCACCATCGCGGTGGTCGGCAATTCCCATGCCGAGCACTGGATTCCGGCGTTGCAGATCGTGGCGGAGAAGTACCGCTTCAAGATCAGCGTCTACCTGAAGATGGGGTGCCCGCTCACCGTGGCGGAGGAACCCATGTACAAGGGTCAGCAGAATCCGGACTGCAAGGACTGGTCACACGATGTGATCGAGCGGCTCGGCGCGGAACGCCCCGACTACGTCTTCACCACCGGCACCCGGCCCGCCGACAATGGCGGCGACGAGATTCCGCAGGATTACCTCGACGTCTGGCATGAACTCGCCGATCGCGGTTTGCAGGTGCTCGCCATGCGCGATACGCCGTGGTTGCGCCGCAATGGAATTCGCTATCGCGCCATCGATTGCCTGGCCTCGGGCGGTAATCGGGTGGAATGCGGGATGAAACGCCCCGACGCGCTCTCGGCGGTGAATCCGGCGCTGGCGGCCTCGGACGATTTCCCCAATGTGCATGTGCTGGACCTGAACAACGCGGTCTGCGAACCCACCGTTTGCGCCGTGGTGGAGGGCAATATCCTCATCTACCACGATGAGCATCACCTCACCGCGAGCTATTCCCGTTCTCTGGCACCGGAACTCGAACGCCAGCTACGCCCGATTCTGGGCTGGTGGTGAGTTCGTTCTCGTTCCGGTAACCCTGGATCGGTATGGTGCAGCCCAGCAGCTCGATCCTGCGGGCGGACAACAGAATTCGAGGTCTGGTGAACGGCGGGGGCTTTCCTATCGAAATCGTGTTGGCGCTCATCGGCATTGTGGTGCCGATCGCGGCGTTCGTCTGGGAATTCGTGCTGGTCGGGCGCAAAAGGCTGGGCTACCGGGTGCAGATGGACACCCCGGTCACCGGTGAGATCGAATCCGTATTCCCGGGCGTACTACCGCAATTGCAGCCCGACGGCACCGGTACGCCACCGGATCTGAAGGATCTGTCAGTGGTGCTGATGCGCATCGAGAACAGCGGCGCGACCGATATCGACGACGGTGATTACGCGGTGCCCGAGGCCGAACTGGTCGGCGTGCACATCCATTTCCCGGATCGCCGCGTCATCGGTATGGCCGTCACCGAACTCAGCGATGACACCCTCGGCGACTGTCTGCGCCCGGGCACCGGTATCGGTAAGCGCGAGGACGCCGCGCATCACATCGGAATCATCGATCTGCCCAAGGTGCCGATGAATCGGCGCGATCACTACAAGATCCTGGCGATCCTGCAGCGCAGTGCGGGCACCGGCGGCGTCTACCCCACCCCGATCGTGCGCGCCAAGATCAAGGGCGGCCGGGTCGCCGAAACCCGCAGCAATACGGGCACTTCCCCGCGACTGCTGGCATTGATCGGCTTCCTGGTGGTGGTCGTGGCCGTCCAGTACTTCGTCGGCCTGCGCCCGCAGGACACCCCGGTGAACGCCCAATGCACCAGCGGCAAGCTGACCTTGGTGGGATCCACGGCCTTCGAACCGGTCGTGCGCGATGCCGCCGCCGCGTACCACAAGCTGTGCGACGGAGCGGATTTCAGCTTCGCCTTCGACGGCAGCGATCGCGGTCTGAGCCGCGTCGACGATGAGGGTAAGGGCAATCCGGAACTGCTGGCCGTCAGCGATGGCGCCAAGGGCCCCGGGTATCCGGATCTGCGCCCGCGCACCCTGGCGCTGTCCCTGTTCACCATGGTGGTGAATCCCGGTGTGGGCGTGAGCGATCTGAGCGTGGCGCAGATTCGCGATATCTACGCCGGACGAGTGAGCAATTGGCAGCAACTGGGCGGCCCGGATCTGCCGGTGCGCGTGGTGAATCGGGCGCTGGGCTCGGGCACCCGGGAAACCTTCCGCACCCGTCTGCTGGGTGACGAGCAGCCCCCAGCGCCGCCCGCCACCAGCTGCCGCGCCATCAGCGCGGGCAATCCGGCCGGTGCGTCCTTCTGCGAGGTGCAGGTCACCAAGGACATGCTCAAGACGGTCGCGGAATTGCGCGGGGCCATCGGTTACGCCGAGAACGCCGATGCCACAAAGGCTTCCGATGTGAAGACGGTGACCATCGGGGGCCAGTCCCCCACCCGGGAACAGGTGGCGGCGCACGCCTACCCGTTCTGGAATGTCGAATACGCCTACAGCAACGGCGAACTCCCCGCCGATTCGCTCGCCGCGGCCTTCCTGCGCTATCTCACCGATCTACAGGGCAAGGACGTACTGCGGTCGTACGGCAACACGCCCTGCACCGAACTGCCCAACCCGACCACCTGCACGCCGAATCCCTGACGCACGCGGTCCACAGTCACTTCCGTGAAAGTGACTGTGGACCTGCGTCTTCCACCGGCCGATGCCTGGCGGGTATCAGGCGCGGAACGGGTACTTGCCGTCCAGGTCGAGGTTGAGTTCGACCACGTTCACGCGCGGCTGGCCCATGAAGCCCAGGACGCGACCGCTGGTGTGCGCGTCCACCAGCGCCCGCACCTGATCCGAGGAGACATTGCGGGCCTTGGCGATTCGAGCGATCTGGATATCCGCGTACGCCGGGGAGATGTGCGGGTCCAGACCGCTGCCGCTGGCGGTGACGGCATCGGCGGGCACGACCGGCTGTGCCGGGGCGTCACCACGAATCGGGACGATGAGCCCGGCCGAGTAGTCCTCACCGTCGGTGGCGCATTCGACCTTCACACCCTTGTACTCGGCCAGGAACGGGGTCTTGGTCACCGAGCAGAACTCGTTGACGCTCACCACCTTCTCCGGATGCTCGACGGTGCCGTTGGTCTCGCGCGGGCCGATCACCGAGAGCACCGCGCCCACGCCGCCGGGGGTGCAGAACGGGCGAGCGCCGTCCACGCCTTCCAGTTCGCCGATGGTCTTGCTGCGGGTGCACACCGTGGTGAGCAGGCCGGTCTTGTCCGGCGCGCTGTCCACGATGTTCTCCGGGCCGAGATTGCTCGCGGCCGTGGCGGTCGGGTCGTATCCGCTGGACCCGGCGGCGGACGGGCGGCTCTGGAAGTACTGCACCAGCGCGCCGCCCTTGTCATCGGTGAAGGATTGCCCGATGAGGCTGGACCCCACCGTCTTTCCGCCCGATTCGATGAGTGACCCGTCGGCGTTGTCCTTCAGGCCGGGCAGCTGTGCGATCGCGAAAACCGCCAGCGGATAGATGATTCCGGTGATCGCGGTCAGCACCAGTAGCGCGCGCAGGGCCGCCACATGCTGCCGGATCCAGGTTGACATGCGCATTTCAGGACATCCCGGGGAGGAATTGGACGACGAGGTCGATCAGCTTGATCCCGATGAACGGGGCGATGATCCCACCCACGCCGTAGACGGCCAGGTTGCGACTCAACAGCTTCGAGGCTGCCGCGGGCTTGTAGGCCACACCGCGCAGCGCCAGCGGGATCAACAGCACGATGATGATCGCGTTGAAGATGACCGCGGACAGGATGGCGGACTGCGGGCTCGCCAGCCGCATCACATTGAGCATGTCCAGGCCGGGGTACAGCGCCACGAACAGCGCCGGAATGATGGCGAAGTACTTGGCGATGTCATTGGCGATGGAGAACGTGGTGAGTGCGCCGCGGGTGATCAGCAATTGCTTGCCGATCTCCACGATCTCGATGAGCTTGGTCGGATCCGAATCGAGATCGACCATATTGCCCGCCTCTTTGGCGGCCGAGGTGCCGGTGTTCATGGCCACGCCGACATCCGCCTGGGCGAGTGCGGGCGCGTCATTGGTGCCGTCACCGGTCATGGCGACCAGGCGGCCACCGGCCTGCTCCTTCTTGATCAGGGCCAGTTTGTCCTCGGGGGTGGCCTCGGCGAGGAAGTCGTCCACGCCCGCCTCATCGGCGATCGCCTTGGCGGTCAGGGGATTGTCGCCGGTGATCATGACGGTGCGGATGCCCATCTTGCGCATCTCGTCGAAGCGCTCGCGCATGCCCTGCTTCACCACATCCTTGAGATGGATGACGCCGACCAGCCGGGCCCTACCGTCCCTGACCTCCGCGACCACCAGCGGTGTGCCACCGGAGGCGGAGATGCCGTCCACGGTCTGGCCGAGCAGGTCCGGAATCGAACCACCCTGTGCGCGCACCCATTCGGTGACCGCACTGGCCGCACCCTTGCGCAGCTGATGACCATCGGACAGGTCCACACCCGACATGCGGGTCTGGGCGGTGAATTCCACCCAGGTCGCGCCGGTGAGCTCACCGGGGGTGCGCTCGCGCTTGTTGTAGGCGGTCTTGGCGTACACCACGATGGAGCGGCCCTCGGGGGTTTCGTCCGCGAGGCTGGAAAGCTGTGCGGCATCGGCCATTTCGTCGGCGGTGACACCCGGCATCGGCACGAAGTCCGACGCTTGACGATTACCGAGGGTGATGGTGCCGGTCTTGTCCAGCAGCAGCGTGTTCACATCGCCCGCGGCCTCGACCGCGCGGCCCGACATGGCCAGTACATTGCGCTGCACCAGCCGGTCCATACCGGCGATGCCGATGGCGGAGAGCAGCGCGCCGATGGTGGTCGGAATCAGGCAGACCAGCAGCGACACCATGACGATGCCGGTGATGCCATTGCCGTTGAGCGCCAAGCTGTCCGGCACGCCGGGCAGGTTCGCCTTGGAGAAGATGGCCAGCGGCTGGAGCGTCGCCACCGCGAAGACGAAGATGATGGTCAGCGCCGCGAGCAGGATGTTCAGCGCGATCTCGTTCGGCGTCTTCTGCCGCGACGCGCCCTCCACGAGCGCGATCATCTTGTCGATGAAACTGCCGCCCGGCTCCTGGGTGATCTTCACGACCACCCGGTCGGACAGCACCGTGGTGCCGCCGGTGACGGCGGAACGGTCGCCGCCGGATTCGCGGATGACGGGTGCGGATTCACCGGTGATGGCCGATTCGTCCACCGAGGCAATGCCTTCCACGACATCACCGTCACCCGGGATGACCTGGCCCGCCTCCACGACCACGAAGTCGCCGCGCTGGAGTTCGGCCGCGGCGACCTTCTCCTCGATCACCCGTGCGCCGGGTGACCAGTTGGCCAGGCGGCGGGCGACGGTGTCGGTCTTGGCTTTACGCAGGGTATCGGCCTGCGCCTTACCGCGCCCCTCGGCGACGGCCTCCGCCAGATTGGCGAAAAGCACTGTTGCCCAGAGCCATACGACAATGGCCCAGCCGAAGAAGGAAGGGTCGACGATCGCGAGGATGGTGGACCAGACCGCGCCGATCTCCACGATCAGCATGACCGGATTGCGCCATAGCGTGCGCGGGTCCAGTTTCTTGACCGCGTCCGGCAAGGACTTCAGCAGCAGCTGCGGATCGAACAGTCCGCTGGTGACCCGGCCCTTGGGCGCCGACGCCTCCGGCGTCACCGCGGGTTCGATGGTGGGAGCAGACATGTCAGTGGATTCCTTCGGCGAGCGGCCCGAGCGCCAGCGCGGGCAGGAAGGTCAGGGCGACCAGGATGATGGTCACGCCGACGACCATGCCGATGAACTGCGGCCTATGTGTCGGTAGCGTGCCGATCGATTCCGGCGTCGAACCCTGCTGAGCCAGCGAACCGGCCAGTGCGAGAACGAAAATGATCGGCAGGAAGCGGCCGAAGACCATGGCCAGGCCGAGCGCGGTGTTGAACCATTCGGTATTGCCGGACAGTCCCGCGAAGGCGGAGCCATTGTTGTTGGCGGCGGAAGTGAAGGCGTACAACACTTCCGAGAGTCCGTGCGGTCCCCCGTTCGCCATACTGGCGCGCTGGCCGGGCATGGCCATCGCGACCGCGGTGCCGATGAGCACGATGAGCGGGCTGATCAGGAAATACGAAGCGGCGAGCTTGATTTCACGCGGGGTGATCTTCTTGCCGAGGTATTCCGGGGTGCGCCCGACCATGAGGCCCGCGACGAACACCGTGATGACCGCCAGGATCAGCATGCCGTAGAGACCGGATCCGGTACCGCCGGGCGCGACCTCACCGAGCTGCATATTGAACATGGTCATCATGCCGCCGAGGCTGGTGTACGAATCGTGGAACGAGTCCACCGCGCCGGTCGAGGTGAGCGTGGTCGCCGAGGCGAAGGTCGCCGAATTCGATACGCCGAAGCGGGTTTCCACCCCTTCCAGGGATGCGCCGAGCGCGGTCGGGACCGTGCCGTGGTGCTGCAACTGGAACAGGTTGGTCAGCAGGGTGCTGGCCAGCGCGATCACCGACATGACCGCGGCGATGGCATAACCCTGCTTCTTGGAGCCGACCATGCGCCCGAAGGTGCGCGGCAGCGAGAAGCTGATCACCAGCAGCAGGAAGATCTCCAGCCAGTTGGTCCAGGCGTTCGGGTTCTCGAACGGATGCGCGGAGTTGGCGTTGTAGAAGCCGCCGCCATTGGTGCCGAGTTCCTTGATGACCTCCTGGCTCGCCACCGGTCCGCCGGTAATCGTCTGCGTCCCACCGGTAATGGTCTGCGCGACCTGATCGTGCAGGTGGAAGTTCTGGATCACCCCGCTCGCGACGAGCACGATGGCGGATACGAATGCCAGGGGCAGCAGAATGCGGATGGTTCCCCTCACCAGATCCACCCAGAAGTTGCCCAGATCGCCGGTATGCCTGCGCGCGAAGCCGCGCACCAGCGCCACCGCCACGGCCATGCCGACCGCGGCCGAGACGAAGTTCTGCACCGCGAGTCCGGCCATCTGCACCAGGTGGCCCTGGGTCGATTCACCGGAGTAGTTCTGCCAGTTCGTATTCGTGACGAAGCTGACGGCGGTGTTCCAGGCCAGCGCCGGGGTCATCTCGGTGCCCGGATCGTTCAGGTGTAACGGCAGTTTGCCCTGAATCAGCTGGAGGAAGAACAGGAACAGAATGCTCACGGCCGAGAAGGCCAGGACGCTGCGCGCGTACACGCCCCAGGTCTGTTCGACCCCGGGCTGTACGCCGATGGCGCGGTACAGGCCGCGTTCGGCCTTGGAATGCTTATCGCCGCTGTAAACCCGGTACATGTAATCGCCGAGCGGTACATGCACCAGGGCCAGCGCGATCACCAGGGCCATCGTGAAGATGAACCCCGCGGTAGTCGTGCTCACTTAGAACCTTTCCGGGTACAGCAATGCCGCGATCAGAAAAACGGCGATGCCGACGGCCAGAACCAGACCGATAACGTTCTGCGTCACAGCCGTTCCACCCCGCGCTGGATCAGGCCGAGCAGGGCGAAAATCGCCACCGTCAGCACCGTGAACACCACGACGGACATGTATCGAAACCTCTCTCTAACCGGTGCCGCGCCTCAGGTGCGGCAGAGCGAGTCAAGCGGTCGATTGGTCGCTATTCGAGGTCCTTTACGCCTTCTTAGCGTCTCGCGGCCGTGCATTGACGCTCCGCTTACGCGCTCGGCTCGGTGTGTCGGAATGCGGGCGTGGCGCAGGTCTTCCGTACCCTCGATCAGGCAGCCGACAAGGGAGGCCCCATGTTCGAACGCGCACTACAGAAGTCAGTGGAGCTGGTCCTCAAGGGCAGCACCGGGATCCAGGCCCCGCTCGCCGCCAAATACGTGGCGCGACTGCACCGCAAACATCCGGATCGCTCTCCGGCGGGCATCGAACAGGGCCTGGAATTGCGCTATCTGACGGTGGTCACCATCAGTGGCACGCTGGCCGGACTCTCGGCCGCGGTCCCCGGCGTCGGCACCCTGATCGGATTGGCGGTCAGCGGCGTCGAATCGGTGTTCTTCCTGGAGACCTCGGCGCTGTACGCCGCCTCGCTGGGCGCGGTGCACGGTATGGGCGATCTGCCCGCCAAACAGCGCCGCACCCTGGTTGCCGGGGTGGTGCTGGGTGAAACCGGCGAACAATTGCTCGGTAAGGGCGCGAGTCAATCCGCCCGCGACTGGGCCAGCACCGTCGGCGATCACCTGCCGGTGATCAAGAACATCGACAACGCCATGGCCAAACGGTTCATCGTGCAATTCGTCGTCAAACGCGGTGTGCTCATGTTCGGCAAAACGCTGCCCGCCGGCATCGGCGCGGTTATCGGCGCGATCGGCAACCGCGCTCTCGCCAAATCCGTGATCAATAACGGGCAGCGCACTTTCGGGCCCGCGCCGACCAGTTGGGATCGCGCATTCGCCACGAAATAGCTTTGGCACGATAGGTCACATCGCGAGCCGCGTTCGGTCATAACTCGCGCCCTACAGTTGGCGACGGTTCTGGGAATCGTGTGGGTAACCAGACCACTTCGAGGGGTGGAGGTCCCGCCCTCGCGCTCCCGGTGGCCAGTACCCGCGGGGCGGGCCCTCCACCGAAATCTCCCCGGCCGGATCGGCCCCCGTCAGCCGAATGGGCGACTGTCGCCGGAATCACGACACGCGGGCGTTAAGAAAGCGTCAGCATCGGCCGCCGCGGCGAAATCGACGGTCATCCTTGGGAGTCCGGCCATGGCGGCCGGGCTTTTCCGCTGACTGAGGAGAGATCGTGCCGGACATCGTCGTTCCATTGATGGTGATCTTCGGATTCCTGGCTGCCGCACTGTTGCTGCGGGTGCTCGCGAGCACCGAACCGAATCGGGTGCGGGTGCGCGCGGCCCGCCCGGACTTTCCGGCCGCACGCGTGATGATGGACGAGTGAAACGCGGCCAGCTACGGATCTACCTCGGCGCTGCCCCCGGAGTGGGCAAGACGTTCTCGATGCTGTCGGAGGCACATCGGCGGCTCGAACGCGGTCGCGATGTGGTCGCGGCCGTGGTCGAGACGCACGGGCGATCCAAGACGGCCGAGATGCTGGCGGGTATCGAGCGGATCGCCCCCAGGATGATCGAGTATCGCGGGACCACGCTGCCCGAACTGGATGTGGAGGCGGTGCTGCGGCGCGCGCCCGCGGTGGTGCTGGTGGACGAGCTCGCGCATACCAATGTGCCGGGCAGCAAACACGAAAAGCGCTGGCAGGACGTGCAGGAACTGCTGGACGCCGGGATCGATGTGGTGTCCACGGTGAATGTGCAGCATCTGGAGAGCCTCAACGATGTGGTCGAGCAGATCACCGGGGTGGTGCAGCGGGAAACCGTGCCGGACTGGGTGGTTCGCTCCGCGGATCAGGTCGAGCTGGTCGATATCACCCCGGAAGCGTTGCGGCGCAGGATGTCTCACGGCAATGTGTACGCGGCGAGCAAAGTCGATGCCGCACTGCGCAATTACTTCCGGCCCGGCAATCTGACCGCGCTGCGCGAACTGGCGCTGCTGTGGCTGGCCGATCAGGTGGACGCCGCCTTGGCGAAATACCGTGCCGACCACAAGATCACCGATACCTGGGAGGCGCGCGAACGCCTGGTGGTGGCGGTGACCGGCGGCGGCGAATCCGAGACCATCGTGCGGCGCGCCAGCCGCATCGCGGCCAAATCCAGCGCCGAACTCATTGTGGTGCACGTGGTTCGCGGTGACGGGCTGGCCGGGGTGTCCGCCCAGCGGCTCACCCGGCTCCGTGATCTGGCCACCGGACTGGGTGCGAGCCTGCACACCGTCACCGGTGACGATGTCCCCACGGCGCTACTGGATTTCGCGCGTCAGGTGAACGCGACCCAGCTGGTGCTGGGCACCTCGCGGCGCTCGCGCTGGGCGCGCATGCTCGACGAGGGCATCGGCGCGACCGTGGTGCAGGAGTCCGGCAAGATCGACGTGCACATGGTCACCCATGAGGAATCCAATCGCGGTTTCCGCTGGTCCTCGCTCGCACCGCGCGATCGCAAACTCGGATCCTGGTCCGCCGCACTGCTGGTGCCCTCGATCATCTGCCTGATCACCGCGCTGTGGCTGGACAGTTGGCTGAATATCGGCGGTGAGAGCGCGGTGTTCTTCATCGGCGTGATCGTGGTCGCGCTGTTCGGCGGCGTCGCACCCGCGACGCTGTCGGCGCTGCTGTCCGGGGTGCTGCTGAACTGGTTCTTCACCGCGCCGCGCTACAGCCTCACCATCGCCGATCCGGACAACTTCCTGACCATCGTGGTGCTGCTCATGGTCGCGGTGGCGGTCTCGGCGCTGGTGGATGTGGCGGCCAAACGAACTCGGGAGGCGCGCAAGGCATCCCGGCAGGCCGAATTGCTGACGCTGTTCGCGGGCGCGGTACTGCACGGCGCGGATCTGCCGGACCTGCTCGAACGCGCGCGCGAGACCTTCAATCAGGAGGCGGTCAGCCTCATCACCGATGACGAGATGGTGGCCTCGGTCGGCGAGGATCCGCCCACCGAGGTGATCGACGCCTACACCGCGGTCGAGGCGGGCGATGATCTGCACTGGCTGCTGTTGCGCGGGCGGGCGCTGTCCTCGGGTGATCGGCTGGTGCTCGGCGCGGTCGCGAATCAGGCGGCGGGACTGGTGAATCAGAAGCGATTGCAGCAGGAGGCGGGTGCGGCCCAGGCGGTCATGGAGGCCGATAAGCTGCGCCGCGCGCTGCTGTCCGCGGTCAGCCACGATCTGCGCACGCCACTGGCCGGGGCCAAGGCCGCGGTCTCCAGTCTGCGCAGTGACGATGTGGAGTTCTCCCCCGAGGACACCGCCGAATTGCTTGCCACGGTGGAGGAATCGGTGGATCAGCTGACCGCGCTGGTCGGCAATCTGCTCGATTCCTCGCGGCTCGCGGTGGGCGTGATCAAACCGCAGATGCGGCGCACCTATCTGGACGAGGTGGTGCATCACGCGCTCATGGGCATGGGCACCCGGGGTATGGGCCGCCGCGCCATGAACCGGGTCGAGGTGGAGGTGGGCACGGTCTGCGTGCGCGCGGATTCCGGCCTGCTGGAGCGGGTGCTGGCCAATCTCATCGATAACGCGGTGCGGTACTCCCCCGGCGACTCGCCGGTGCGGGTGACGGCGGAGCACACCGGTAAGCGGGTGGCGATTACCGTGGTCGATACCGGACCCGGTGTACCGACCGGTATGGAAGATCAGCTCTTCGAACCCTTCCAGCGGCTCGGCGATCGTGACAACTCCACCGGCGTCGGCCTCGGCCTGTCGGTGGTGCGCGGATTCGTCGACGCCATGGACGGCACGGTGCACGCCGAGGCCACCCCCGGCGGCGGACTGACAATGGTGATCGACCTACAAGCATGCGATGAACAGGAGAACCCGTGACGAACGCGGCGCCGGCGCCGACGAAAGTCCTGGTGGTCGATGACGAACCGCAGATCCTGCGGGCACTGCGCATCAACCTGTCGGTGCGCGGCTACGAGGTGACCACGGCCGCCACCGGGGCCGCGGCCCTGCGCGCGGCCGCCGAGAAACATCCGGACGTGGTCGTGCTCGACCTCGGCCTGCCCGATATGGACGGTATCGAGGTGCTGGCCGGACTGCGCGGCTGGTCCACCACCCCGGTCATCGTGCTGTCCGCCCGCACCGACTCCTCGGACAAGGTCGAGGCCCTGGACGCGGGCGCCGACGATTACGTCACCAAACCCTTCGGCATGGATGAGCTGCTGGCCCGCCTGCGCGCCGCGGTCCGCCGCTCGGCGGGCACCGCGGACAGCTCCGAACCGGTGATCGAAACCTCCTCGTTCACAGTCGATCTCGCCGCCAAGAAGGTCACCCGGCACGGCCGCGATGTGCACCTCACCCCCACCGAATGGGGCATGCTGGAAATGCTGGTGCGCAACAAGGGCAAGCTGGTGGGCCGCCGGGAAATCCTGCGCGAGGTCTGGGGTCCGTCCTACGCGACCGAAACCCATTATCTGCGTGTGTATCTCGCCCAGTTACGCCGCAAACTCGAAGACGACCCGTCCCAGCCCAAACATCTACTCACCGAAGCGGGCATGGGCTACCGCTTCCAGGTCTGACTCACTTCTCCCGGAAGATGATGTCCTCGGGTGCGACGGTCAGCCGCACCCGCGACCCGCGCACCTCGACCAGGGTGTCCAGATGCGTGCTGTGCCCGGTGTCCAGTGTGTAGAGCTCATCGCCGTGCGCGGCCAGGAACTGATCGAAATGCGACATGTCCACCGCGCTGGTATCGGCGGCCAGATACTCCGCCAGCCGACGGAAGAGCTTGGGCAGGATGACCACCCGGGATTCCAGATCATCGATCGAGGTGACGTCGAAACCGACCGTGGTCACATCCTGCGCCCAGATGCCCGACGCCTTGCCGCGCGCGGTCTCCACGGCCGCGGTCAGGACCTGGCGCAGATCGGGGAACAGGCCGGAATAGTAGGTCGGATAGGCCAGACCCTGTTCCAGCAGATGGTGATTCGCCGACCGGGTCAGCTCGTCCGGATCGACGAAATGCGCACCGCCGTCGTGTGCACCGGTATCGGGCTCACCCGGGAACGCGAAAGCGACCGCGCGACCGTACTTGTCGGCGAATTTGGTGAGAATGTAGCCGTCGATCGTCGCGGGCGTCGCGGCGGTGACGGTCTGCTCCTTGCGCGTGACATCGGTGAAGCCGAGGAAGGCCAGCAGTTCCGCGCTCGCCTTATCGGCGAGTTCGGGCGGCTGATGCCAATTGTGCGCGGCATGCGGTGGGCGGTAATGGGTTTCGAGGGCATCGATACCGTCCAGCCGGAGCTGGAAGCCGCCCTGCGCGTTCGGGCGGACCGCCAGTCCGGTACGGGCCAATGCGGCCGAATCATGCGGGTAGAAGCGAATCGAATCGCCGTCGGGCTGCGCGCCGATCACGCGAAATTGCCCGGTGATCACCTTGAAGGTCATTCCCTCCAGGCTAGGCGCGCACGGTGTCCGACGGGTGAATTCCTAGCGGGTCAGGCGTAAAGGCAGGGATTTGAGTCCGTTATTGAGATTGGAGCGGATACGGCGGGCATCGCCGGTCTGCTCGATCGTCGGGAAGCGGGCGAGCAATTCCTCGAAGAAGACTCGGCCCTCCATGCGGGCCAGGTGTACGCCGAGGCAGAAGTGCTGAGCCAGGCCGAAGGACAGGTGCGGATTGGGATTGCGGGTGATGTCGAAACGCTGCGGATCGGCGAAGACATCCTCATCGCGATTGGCCGAGGTGTACCACATGGCGACCTTGTCACCGGCCTTGATCGGCACGCCGCGAATCTCGGTATCCGCGGTGGCGGTGCGGCGGAAGTAATGCAGCGGATTCGCGAAACGCAGAATCTCTTCCACCGCACCGGGAATCAGCGCGGGGTTGTCCCGCAGCGCCGCCAACTGTTCCGGATGTCGCAGCAGCAGTTGCACTCCCGAGGACAGCATTGTTTTGGTGGTGTCGTTCCCGGCGATCACGAGCTGGGTGAAGAAACTGCCGAATTCGATGTCCGACATGGCTTTTCCGCCGAATTCACCGGCCAGGATGAGTGAGGTCAGATCCGCCTGCGGCTCCCGCTCCCGCCGTGCCATGGAGAACTGGATGGCGTAGATCGCCATTTTCGTCATCTCGGCCGTGGTATCGAAATCGCCGACCAATTCCGGATCCTGTTGACTGGTGGACTGTTCCGCCCAATGCCGGATATCGGGCCAGTCCGCTTCCGGAATCCCGAACAGCCCGCCGACCACCTGACTCGGCAGCACCCCGGCGACATCGTGCACGAATTCCACGTCACCGCCGGTGTTTTCGAGCAGCCGCCGGGTAAGTTCACGAACCCGATCCTCCATCTCGCCGATCACCCGCGCCTTGAAATGTTCGGCCAGCGGCCTGCGGTAATCGGTATGCCGGGGCGGATCCATCATGAGCAGCATGTTCCGGGTCTGCTCCAGCCGTTCGGGCGGCTGATTCTCCAGCATCACACCCTCCCGCTCCGCGGAGAACAGCAGCGGATTGCGCGCCACATGCGCGACATCCGCATGCTTGAGAATCGCCCAATACCCCGGCTCACCGGGCATGTCCTGCCAGTACACCGGCCACGTGCCGCGCAATTCGGCGAACATCTCGTGGATCGGCCCGTCCACATAGAGTTCCGGATCGTAGATATCCATGACCGTGCCCACGGCCCACCTCGGTATTCACTTGCGGGTGTATGTCTTTCGATTCGGACGCTAACCGCACACCAGCGCCCGCGGTCGCGTTCGCACCCACCATCTCATTCAGTGGACACCATGTCAGCGAAATGCGCGGACCACCACTACTTCGCAGGTGAGGTGACCACAGGAGCGGGCGAGGTGGTCGCGGCCGTGGTGGTCGGCACCGCCGTCGGAGCCACAGTGGTCACCGGCGAGGTAGTCGTCACCGTCGTCGACGGCGCCGCCGGCGAGGTGGTGATCACCCCGCAGTTGTCACCGCAGTGATCGATACCACCCGGCGGCACACCGCAATTGTCGCCACAATGATCGATACCACCGGTTGGCGCACCGCAGTTGTCATTGCACTGGTCTATAACCCCGGGCAGTGTCACGCAGGCTTCGGTACGGCAATTATCGGTACCGCCATTGTTTCCACCACCACCCGGATTGTCCTGCGCCGCACCCGGATTCACCGACGGCGCGACGGAACTCGTCGGCGCGACCGTCGTGGACACCGAGGTCTTGGTGACCGAACTCGGCGCAGGCGTCCCCGACTCCTCGGTACTGCACCCCGCCAGTGCCAGCACCCCGAGCACCAGAACCACCAAGGCACGCAGCCGATTACCCATACCCATCTCCACACCTCTCCACCGCCGAGGCGGCCCCACCCGACCCGGTCCGACGCTAGAAGCGCACGACCGCACGCGGTATCGGGCAGATGCCCTATCGGACGCGGGGCTCGACCTCGACCGATCGCCCCTCCGGTCACCCCCGGCGCGCGGGGTTCGGGGGTGACCGGGACGATGGTGGACATGTCTGTTGCCGCGATCGTCTTCGATATGGACGGGGTCCTGATCGACACCGAACCGATCTGGGAGGAGGTGCGGCGCGCTTATATCGGTGAACTGCACGGGCGTTGGCTGCCCGATACCCAGGATCGGTTCATGGGGATGAGTACGGCCGAATGGGCTGCGTACACCAGTGCGGATCTGCTGGATGGGCGGCGCACACCCGATGAGGTTGCCGAGGATGTCATCTCCCGCATGGCGGCCCGGTATGCCGATCATCTGCCGCTGATGCCGGATGCGGTGGAGACCGTGCGGCGCTTCGCCGATCGGTTCACCCTCGGCCTGGCCAGTTCCTCGCCGCGCAGGCTCATCGATGTGGTGCTGGACCATATGGGCGTCACCGACCTGTTCCACACCACCGTCTCGACCGAGGAGGTCGAACGCGGTAAGCCCGCACCGGACGGGTACCTGGCCGCGGCGGCCGGACTCGGTATCGAGCCCGCGCACTGCGTGGCCATCGAGGATTCCAGCAATGGTCTGCGCGCCGCGCACGCCGCGGGCATGACGGTCATCGCGGTCCCGCATCCGCGCTACCCGCTCAAGCCCGATGCGCTCGCGCTGGCCTCGTATGTCGCCGAGAACCTGAAGTCGCTGACCCCCGAACTGGTCGTGGACCTCACACCGGTGCGCTGAGCGGAATTCCGCTGACCACGGCACTGTTTCGAACCGAACAGCAGTGAATTCCGCACGAATGCGAGGATCTTGGTATGTCCGAACAGACCGCCGCGCCCCAGAACGCCACCGCCGCCCCGTCCGCCGAACCGGTCGAACTGTGGGCCGAGCGCACCGGGACCCGGGCCTACACCGGCCGCAATAATCGCGGCGGCGAGGTACTCATCGCGTCCGCGGGCGTGCCCGGCGCGTTCACCCCGGGCGAACTGCTCAAGATCGCGCTCGCCGGCTGCACCGGGCTCAGCGCCGATTTCACCCTCTCGCGCAAGCTCGGCGAGAGCTTCGACGCCACCGTGCGCGTCTCCGGTGACGCCGACCGCGAGAACGAGACCTACCCCGAGCTCAACGAATCCTTCGAACTGGATCTCAGCGAACTCGATCAGGCCACCCGCGAACGCCTGCTGGTCGCCGCGCAGCGCTCGATCGACAAGGTCTGCACCGTTGGCCGCACCCTCAAGGCCGGGACCACCGTCAACCTGACCTTCCGCGTCGACGAATGACCGAATCCCCCGTCCGGCTCAGTGCCTGGGCGCACGGCCAGGTGCAGGGCGTGGGCTTTCGCTGGTGGACCCGGTCCCGCGCCCTGGAACTGGGCCTGACCGGATACGCCCGCAATCACCGCGACGGCCGCGTGCACGTGGTGGCCGAAGGCTCCCGTACCGGCTGCGAAACCCTGCTGAGCCTGCTACGTTCCGGCGACACGCCTGGTCGCGTGGACCTGGTCGTTGCGGACTGGGTGGACGCCCAGGGAGGCATAATCGGATTCGAGGAGCGCTGATGCAGGCGCAGGTCGCACACCAGGAGTCGATCGTTGGCCATTGAACGTTTCGGCGGCACCCCGGAAGACCCGAACCGCCGCCCCGATTCCAGCGACCCCGCAGCCACCCCGGACCACACCCCCGGCGACGAATCCCGCATCAGCGCATCGGATTCCGGCCCGAGCACGCCCGCCGCGAGCGAGCCGCCGACCGTCGAAACCGGTGCGGCGAGCGACGCCGAACCCCCGGCCGAAGAGCCGAAGCGGGCGTGGGGCCAGGGCGGCCACACCATCAAGAAGCGTTCGGACACCCCCGCGCCGGACCCGAACACCTCGGACGCGACCGATCGGTCCGCCGCCGAATCCACGCCCGAGGCAGCCACTTCGGACCACCCCGGCGGCGCGTCGATCGTCGGCGCGATGCCGGGCGCGGGCGACCTCCCCACACCACCGACCTTCGAAATGCCGGTGCCGCCGCTGGAACCCGGTACGGGACAGGCTCCCCCGCCATTCCCGGCTCCGGCTCCCTTCACCGCTCCCGAACCCCGGCGCGGCAGTATGCAGCGCCAGGAGGCGGGCGTCACCGCACCCCGGCCGCCCACCGTCGCGGAGGCGCGTGCCCGGGAGAAGGCGCGCAAGCGCGCCGAGGAGGCCGAACAGGCCGCGGCCGAGGCCGCCGAGACCAAGCGCAAGAAAAAGAAGAAGGTGCTCATCGGCGGCGCGGCCGTGGTCGGCGTGGCGGCGCTGGTGGGCGGCGGGTACCTGGCGTATGACGCGCTGACCACGCCCGAGGTGACCGCCTACTGCACGGTGGTGGCCAAGAAGGGTCAGGTGGTCGCGGTCGGCAACGGCCAGACCGTCACCGCCACCAGTGACAATCAGGAAATCGTCATTCCGGACAACTACTGCGATGATGCCAAGCGCACGGGCAGTACCGGACTGGGCGGAATCTTCATTCTCAATGGCAGTCAGTACCGCTACTACTACGGTGGCAGCGGCAATACCATCGGCCACGCACCGACCGGCGGCAGCACCGTGCTGCCCAAGGGCGCGGACGTGAAAACCAAGAGCGGCAGCACGATTCAGCGCGGCGGGCTCGGTTCCAAAATCAGCGGTGGAGGTTCTTGATGCGGCGAGTGCGGAGCACTCCGCGCCCGGGTTGGCAGCAGATCATCGAGAGTCAGGGGCTGGTCTACGGCTCGCCCGGACGCGATACCAATGGCCAGCCGCGCCCGTACTGGGACGAATCGGTGCACTACGAATTCGATATGGATGAGATCCTGTCGCTCGAGGCGCAGGTCGAGGTGCTGCACACCATGTGCCTGCACGCCGTCGAACAGATCATCCTGACCGAGCGTTTCGCCGATTTCGGTCTGCCGCAGTGGAGTTGGGAACCCATCGCCAATTCCTGGAAGCGTTCGGACCCGCATATCTACGGCCGCTTCGACCTGCGCTACGACGGTCGCGGACCGGCGAAACTGCTGGAGTACAACGCCGATACGCCGACCTCCCTGCTGGAGGCGGCAATCGTGCAGTGGCACTGGCTCACCGACACCCACCCGGACGACGATCAGTGGAACTCGTTGCACGAGAAGCTGGTCGAGCGCTGGGGCGAGGTCCGCGATCTGCTCCCCAGTGCGGAACTGCACTTCACCTGGTCCGGCGCGGACGCCTCCGGTGAGGACAATGTCACCACCGCCTATATGCAGGAAACCGCCGCCGAGGCGGGCTTCGACACCATCGCGCTGCCCATCGAGGAAATCGGATTCGATACCGAGCTGGAGCGTTTCGTCGATCTCGCCGAGGCCCCGGTCGACTCCATCTTCAAGCTCTACCCCTGGGAATGGGTGCTGGACGACGACTTCGGCAAGCGCGTCACCCAATCCCTGCCGGGCACCATGTGGATCGAACCACTGTGGAAGACAATGCTTTCCAACAAGGCGCTACTGGCGGTGCTGTGGGAGATGTACCCCGGGCATCCGAACCTGTTGCCCGCCTACCTCGATGACCCGCACGAGCTCACCGAATACATTCGCAAACCCAAGCTCGGCCGCGAGGGCGCGAATATGACCATCGTGGGCGCGGGCATGGAAACCGCCACCGGCGGGGTCTACGGCGAAGAGGGCTTCGTCTACCAATTGCTGGACCCGCTACCGGAATTCGACGGTATGCGCCCGGTGCTGGGCGCGTGGATCGTCGGCGACACCTCCGCGGGCCTGGGCATCCGCGAAACCGTCGGCCTGATCACCGATGACACCTCTACGTTTGTGCCCCACCGCATTCCGCAGCCCTGACCCCCAACCTTCCACCCCTACTGGAGGACCCACCAGATGATCACCACGCTCGCGCTCGAATCGGGATATTGGAGCTCACTCGGTCGTGGCGTAGGCGCGATCCTCCTGTACGCGCTGATCGGCCTGGCGCTCATGCTCATCGGCTTCTACGCCGTCGATCTGACCACCCCGGGCAATCTGCGCCATATGGTCGCCCAGGGCCTGCCCAATGCCGTGATCGTCAGTGCCGCGGGCATGCTCAGCATGGCCTTCATCGTGGTGCTGGCCATCTACGCGCAGGCGGGCAAGCTGTCCGAGGGCTTGATCGCGGCGCTCATCTACGGTCTGGTCGGCATTGTCGCCCAGGTGATTTCGGTGCGCGTGATCGAAGCGGTGCTCGGCATCAATATCGGCGAGGTACTGAAGAGCCCCACGTTCTCCACCGAGGCTCTCGTCGTCGCCGCCGCGCATTTCGCGCTCGGCCTGGTCGTCGCGGTCGCGATCCTCTAGCGGACCCGGCTGTACTTGAGGAAGGCCACGCCGTCCTCGAACACCCGGCTGGTGAGCACCCGGTAGCGGGTGGCCTCGGGCAGCCGGGATCCGGCCGTGCCGAACAGCGGGCGACCGTGCCCGAGCACGATCGGATACAGCTTCAGGAAGATCTGATCGATCTCCGGCAGCAGCGTCTGCGCCAGCTCACCGCCGCCGCACAACCAGATGCCCAGCCCCTTCTCACGCTTGAGGTCGCGCACCCGCGCCAGCGGATCACCGGTGATCAATTCCACATCCGGATCGGGCGACTCGGGCAGGGTCTGCGAGACCACGAACTGCCGCAGATGCGAATACGGGCTGGACGTGCCCGTGCGCACCCCGAAATCGTGCGTCTTACGGCCCATGATGACGGTGTCGAAGGTGCTGAAGGGTTTGCGGTCCACACCGAGCGCCTCGCGGACCTTGGTCGGTAGCGTCTCCGGGTACTGCGCGATGATCGCGGGACCGTGATCACCCCCGACCGGGAAGAAGTCCACCGAACCGTCGTCGGAAGCGATGAATCCGTCGATGGTGGCTGCCACGTAATAGGTCAGTTTGCGCATTGGTCCCTCCAGCCGGCACCACACATGCCGCTGTCAAAAAGGTAGCGCTTCAATGCCTTCGATAGGGAGGCTAGTCCGAACAGCGGGCATGAACTGTCAGTGACGTGGCGATCAGCCGCGGGGCCGGGGCTGGCAGCGCGGGCAGGAGAACGAGGACCGGTTCATGAACTTCTCCCGGATCATCGGCGCACCGCAGCGGCGGCAGGCTTCGCTCTCGCGGCCGTAGGCGTTGAGTGAGCGCTCGAAGTACCCGGATTGCCCGTTCACGTTGACGTAGAGCGCGTCGAACGATGTCCCACCGGCTTGAAGTGCCTCGCTCATCACCGTGCGCACCTCGCCCAGCAGGCCGCGCGCGGCGGGCCGGGTCAGCTTCGACGCCACCCGTTCCCCGTGCAGCTTCGCCCGCCACAGCGCCTCGTCGGCGTAGATATTGCCGACCCCGGACACCACGGTCTGATCGAGCAGCACCCGCTTGATCTCGGAGTTCTTGGCGCGAATGGCCGAGACGATCTTTTCGTCATCGACGAGCGGATCCAGCGGATCGCGCGCGATATGCGCGACCGGCTCGGGCACCAGCGTCCCGTCCACCTCGACCAGCTCCGCGAGCTGCCAGCCGCCGAAGGTGCGCTGATCCACGAACCGCAGCTGATCGCCGGTATCGAGATTCGCGATGATGTGCGCGTGCTTCTCCAGGGCGGCGTCGGCAGGCTGCACCAGCATCTGCCCGCTCATGCCCAGATGCACGACGAGGGAGAGATCGGGCTCATCGAAGGTGAGCCAGAGGAATTTGCCGCGCCGCTGCGCGGATTCGACCCGCAGGCCGGTGAGCCGGGCGATGAGATCATCGCCGCCCTCGAGATGCCGTCGCACCGATCGCGGATGTTTGACGGTCACCGAATCGACGACGCGGCCCACCACATGATCGGCGAGCCCGCGCCGTACGACTTCGACTTCGGGAAGTTCGGGCATCGGCGGCTACTGCGCCGATTCCCCGGCGGCAGCGGCACTTTCGGCGTTCAACGCCTGATAGGCGGCGCCCGCGGCCTTCTGCTCGGCTTCCTTCTTGGAGCGTCCCACCCCCTGGCCGTACGCCTTCCCACCGATCACCGCGGTGGCGGTGAACTCTTTGTCGTGGTCGGGTCCGGTGGAGGTGATCTCGTAGCTGGGCACGCCGATACCGCGCTCGGCGGTCAGCTCCTGCAGGCTGGTCTTCCAGTCGAGCCCGGCCCCCATGCGGGGTCCACGCTCGAGCAGGTCGGCGAACAGCCGCAGCACCACGCCACGGGCGGTGTCGATGCCGTGCTCGAGATGCACCGCGCCGAGCAGCGATTCCATGCCGTCGGCGAGGATGCTCGGCTTGTTCCGGCCGCCGGTGAGCTCTTCGCCCTTACCGAGCAGCAGATGGGTACCGAGCCCGCCCGCGCCGAGGGTACGAGCCACCTCGGCCAGGGCATGCATATTCACCACGCTGGCACGCAGTTTGGCGAGCTCGCCCTCGGACTTATCCGGATGCTCCAGATAAAGACGTTCGGTGATGCTCAGGCCGAGAACTGAGTCGCCCAGAAACTCCAGGCGCTCATTGGTCGGGAGCCCACCGTTCTCGTAGGCATACGACCGGTGGGTGAGCGCGAGGCGCAACAGGTCCGGTCGCAGGCCGACGCCGAGCGCTTCGAGCAGGCTGGAATGGTCGGCGGAGTCACCCACGGCGGGCACCTCCGCCGCGTCCTTGCTGGCGGTCACGATCGGCTGGATCAGAGAATCAGACCGCAGCGGTGACCTGGCGGCCCTTGTACGTGCCGCACGAGGGGCACGCGATGTGCGGCAGGGTCTGCTGGCCGCAGGCACGGTTCGGGCAGGTGATCAGGGTAGGCGCACTGGCCTTCCACTGGCTCCGGCGCGAGTGGGTGTTGGAACGGGACATCCGGCGCTTCGGAACGGCCACGACTACTTCTCCTCTGTCCTCTGACTCACGGCGCCATTGTGGCCCGCAAGGATAAATCTGTTGATGGGTCCGGTACAGCGCCTAGGCGCCGCTTCCGGGGGCTGCGTCACCGACGACGTTGTCGTCCGCGACATCCAATTTCGCGAGCCCGGCCCAGCGAGGGTCAAGTATCTCATGACCATGGCCGGAACCCGCAATCGCCATCCGTACGCCGCATTCGGGGCACAATCCGGCACAATCCGGCTCGCAGAGCGGCTGTAGCGGCAGCTCCAGACCGACGGCGTCGATGACGGCCGCTTCGAGTTCGATCATGTCATCGACCAGGCGATGCACTTCGTCTTCCTCGGTGGTCTTCTCGGTATTGCTGTCCGGATAGGCGAACAGCTCGGTGAGATGCAGCTCGATATCGTCGGTGAACGATTCGAGACAGCGCGAGCACTCACCCTCGATGGGCGCGTGCACCGTACCCAGCACCAGCACGCCCTCGGAGACCGACTGCAGGGTCAGATCGAGTTCGACCTCACCGCCCGCGGGGATGCCGACCATTTCCAGGCCGATCCGGTTGTCGGTGGTGAAGGTGCGCTGGACCGGGAGGATCGACCCCGGCTTGCGGCCCAGGCGTCGCGTATCCAGATTGAAGCCCGCGTCGTCGACCGTCGTGCGACGGTGACGCGGCTTGGAACCGGATTCGGACATCAAGGACTCACTCACGTTCGGTATGGAATGGGCAACCACCCAACAATACCGAAACGTACTGCTGCGCCCAAACCGGCTACCGGCGGAACTCGGCGGCGTAATCCTGCACGCTCGTACCGGAACGCACCTGGTTGCGGCCGCGGCCGATGATGCGCAGCGTGCTGTGCAGGGTCTCCTCGAAGTCGGCCAGCTTGCCGTCGACGTAGTCATCGCATTCGGTGCGCAGGCGATCGGAATCGGCCTGGGCGGTATCGATGAGCCGGGCGGATTCGACATGCGCCGCGCGGACCACCTCGGTGGCCGAGACCAGGCGTTCCTGTTCGGCCTTACCGTCCGCGACCGAGCGGTCGTAGCTGGCCTGACCGGCGGCGGTCATGCGATCGGCCTCGGAACGGGCACGGCCGGTGACCATGTCGAATTCCTGATTGCCCTCGGCGACGACCCGTTCGGCCTCGGCCTCGGCGGAGCTGACCAGGTGTTCGGCGTGCGCGCGGGCCTCGGCGACCATGCGGTCGGCGTGCGCCTTGGCATCGGACAGGATGCGATCGGCCTCGTCACGAGCACCGGTGACGGTGTCGTGCGCCTGCTGATTCGCGCCGCTGACCGTGCTCTCGGCGGCATTGCGGGCATCGACCACGATCTTGTCGCGGTGGTCGAGCACATCCTGGGCGTCGTCGAGTTCACCCGGCAGGGCCTCGCGCACATCGTCGAGCAGTTCGAGGACCTCACCGCGCGGGACGATGCAGTTGCGCGTGGGCGGAATGCCCCGCGCCTCCTCGATGATGGCCACGAGTTCGTCGAGCGCTTCGAATACGCGGTACATGTTGCTACCCCACTCTCCTGCCTGGACTACACGGCGAGACCTCCGCGGGAACAAGTCTGCCCTTCCGAGCGCTGTCACCAAGGTTCGAACCCGGCGTGTCGGAGACCTGTTTCACACCACACGAAAAGAAGTGGAGGAAACCCCTCCAGTTGGTTTACATTCAAGCAACAAGAAATTGTTGTGTCGGGACGGCGGAGCCTCTACAGGGATGACTCCGCAGGGCACGTCCCGACGTGTTCGAGGGATATGACGATGGCTGTTCTGGACATGCCGCAGCGGGCCGCAGCGCCCGGCACCGCGCTGGTCGACGCCTACGCATATGGCGCCGAGGCCATGGTCTCCGGCACCGAGGCCGTCCGCACCGCGGGCGCGCGCTGGACCGAACAGGTCGGCGCGTGGTTGCGCAGTGAGCACGCCATCGCCCAGTTGCTGCGGTTCGCCCTCGTCGGCGGACTCAGCAATGTCGGCTATCTGCTGCTGTTCCTGGCCTTCTACGGCGGTGGCCCGCAGCTGGCCAATCTGGCCGGATCCATCGTGAGCACCGCGCTCGCCAATGAACTGCACCGGCGGTTCAGCTTCCACGCGGCCGGGCGGGTGCGCTGGTACACCGCGCAGCTCGAGGGTGGCGGACTGGCGCTGGCGGGTCTGGCGATCACCTCGGCGGGACTGGCGCTGCTGGAATCGACCGCACCCGGGCTCGGCAATATCGCCGAAGCCGCTGCGGTACTGGCGATCACGGCCGCGGTCGGCACCATTCGCTTCCTGACCCTGCGCCTCTGGGTCTTCTGACACTCACTCGCGGCGAATCCCCGCACCCAGCCGAAACTCGGCAGTGGGTGCGGGGATTCGCTATTTCCGGGTAGGGCGGAACCCGCTCGGCGATGGCTGCGTCAAAGCAAGCATCGACCGATTGAAAGGGGTTCCTCCCATGCAGAGATCGCACGGATGCCTCGGCGGACGGCGCGATACCCGCCGCCCCACTCCCCCGCGCCCCGCCGGACGAGCGCACGCATCCTGCGTCAGACATGGCTGGCGGCGCGGACGCCCGCGCGGGGAGGGCGAATGAAGCGCCATGGCGACTCCGCGCCCGATGCCGATACCGAACGCCGACGGCATTGCGCGCCAAAGGGATTGGCCCGGCGACTGCTCGAGGGGTGCGGTGCGCCGGGCGATGCGGCGCCGGGACGCGCGGACACCTCCCGTCGCGGTAGATCATCGGCGAATGACTCGACACCGTGGGGCATTTCGATGGCCGCCGGTGTCTCGGCCCAGAATTGGCGGGATCGGCATCGGCTGTTGATCGAGGCGGTACTGCCGGAGATGGCCGAAGGCAGTGTGGTGAGCCATCAATCGGCCGCGGTGCTGTACGGCGCTCCGCTGTGGCGGACCCCGTTGGATCGAGTGTGCGTGACCCGCAATCGCCGGGGCGGCGGTCGCACCCGGCCGTATACGAAAGTGCATGGCTCCCCGCTGGATTCGGCGGTGGAGATCGACGGCATGCTGGTCACCCCGCCCGCGCGCACGGTGATCGATCTGGCGCTGTCCCTGCCGTTCGAGGCGGCCGTGGTGGCGGGTGACGGCCTGACCGGGATGTTCGGCCTCACCGAAGCCGAACTGGCCGAAGAACTCTCGCTCGCGAGATGCCGGCACGGCATCGCCCAGGCCAAACGGGTCGTCGCGGCCCTGGACGGCCGCAGTCAGAGCGCGGGTGAATCCCTGAGCCGCCTGATGCTGCGCCGCCAGGGTCTGCCCGCACCCGCCACGCAGGGCAATGTGCTCACCCCCGACGGCCGTTTCGTGGGCCGGGTCGACTTCTACTACGAGGAATTCGCCGTCCTCTGCGAATTCGACGGCCCGCTGCGCTACGGCCGTCTGCTACACGCCGCGGGCAATGTCCCCGAGGCCCTGCGCCGCGAGCAGATTCGCGAAACCTATTTGCGCGCCTTGGGTTTCCACGTCATCCGCTGGACCTGGAACGAACTGCACACCGACGATCCGGCCCGCCGCCTGCGCGCCGCCCTGTCCCGCCCGCGCCGCGCCGACGGCCGCGTGGAACCGGCACCCGCCCCGGCCCCGCGCCGGATCCCGGCCCTGCGCCTATAAGCGGAGACGGGGCCGGTGTGGGTGCGATCGATCGAGCGCACCCACACCGGCACTCGTATCAGCCCTGGTTTTCCGCGATGCGGGCGAGCAGTGCCTTGTGCACGATCGGGGGCAGCAGATCGGAGATGTCACCGCCGAGCTTGGCGACTTCCTTGACCAGCGAACTGGATACGAAGCTGTACTCCGGATTGGAGGCGATGAAGTAGGTGTCCACCCCGGTGAGCTTGCGATTCATCTGCGCCATCTGGAGCTCGTACGCGTAGTCGTTGGCATCCCGCAGCCCCTTGACGATCGCGGTAACCCCTTGTTCGCGTGCGAAATCCACGAGCAGCCCGCGCCAGGATTCGACACGCACATTGGGCAGATCCGCCGTCACCTCGCGAATGAGTTCCATCCGCTCCTCGACGGTGAACATCCCCTGCTTGTTGGGATTCACCACCACCGTGATGATCACCTCGTCGAACTGCTCAGCCGCGCGGGCGAACACATCGACATGTCCCTTGGTCACGGGATCGAACGATCCCGGGCACAATGCTCCAGCCATGGCCGAACGCTACCCCAGCCCGCACCGGCCCGGCCCGGCTGCCTGTCGAGCGGCCGGGCGCTGGGTCGGCATGGTCGCTCAGGGCTCGTATTCGGCGAGGTCCAGGCGGGTTTCGCCGTAGACCCGGGACTTCAGCGGCGCGTATCCCTCGGGCCAGATCAGTTCGGGGGAACGGGTGGAGCGTTCGACGACGAGCAGGGCTCCGTCGTGGAGCCAGCCGTTGGCGATGAGGGCGCGCAGGTCGTCCAGGACCTTGGATACCTCGACCGCGTAGGGCGGATCGGAGAAGACGAGGTCGTAGGGGGCGGCCGGGCGGCCGCCGAGAGTGCCAGCAGCGGTGGTCATTCGGAGTTCCGCGCCGGGCAGCCCCAGGTCCGAGATATTGCCTCGAATGATCGTGGCCGCCTTGCGGTCGGATTCGACCAGCAGCGCGTGGGATGCCCCGCGCGACAACGCTTCCAGGCCCAGCGCCCCGGAGCCCGCGTAAAGGTCCAGGACCCGCATATCGTCGAAGTCCATCCGGGCCTCGAGCAGGTTGAACAGGGCTTCGCGGACGCGATCCGAGGTCGGGCGGGTGCCCGCGGGCGGGACGCGTAGCCGGCGTCCGCCCGCGGTGCCCGAGATGATGCGGGTCATCGGGTTGCGATCATTCGGCCGCGGCCTCGGTGAGCCGGAGTTCGACGAGCAGGTCGCCGCCTTCCACCTGCTGGACCTTGCTGATGGCCACGCGCTTGATGACGCCGCCGCGCGGCGCGGTGATGGCGGCTTCCATCTTCATGGCCTCGATGGTGCCGATGGTGTCGCCCGCCGATACCGAATCGCCTTCGGAGACAGCGAGGGTCACCACGCCCGCGAACGGTGCGGCGAGGTGGCCGGCGTTGGTCTTGTCGGCCTTCTCGGCGGTGGGGACCTCGCTGGCGATGGAGCGGTCGCGCACCGTGATGGGGCGCAACTGGCCGTTCAGGATGCACATCACCGTGCGCATACCGCGCTCATCGGGTTCGGAGATCGCCTCCAGGCCGATGAGCAGGGTGACGCCCTTGTCGAGCTGGACGCGATGTTCCTCGTCGTGGCGCAGGCCGTAGAAGAACTGGTTCGCGGACAGGTTGGTGGTGTCGCCGAATTTCTCACGGTGCGCGAGGAATTCGGAGGTGGGGCCGGGGAAAAGCAGGTTGTTGAGGGTGGCGCGGCGTTCGTCGGAGGTGCCGTTCAGGGCGGCCTCGTCATCGGCGGTGAGCTGGGTTTCGGGCTTGGCCGGACCTCGACCGGCGAGGGCGCGGCTGCGGAACGGTTCGGGCCAGCCGCCCGCCGGGGTGCCGAGTTCGCCTCGGAGGAAACCGATTACCGAATCGGGGATGTCGTAGCGGCCCGGATCGTTCGCGAAGTCCTCGACATCGACACCGGTGCCGACCAGCGCGAGGGCGAGATCGCCGACGACCTTCGAAGACGGGGTGACCTTGACCAGGCGGCCCAGAAGCCGGTCCGCCGCAGCGTATTTGGCTTCGACCTCTTCGAACTGATCACCCAGGCCGAGCGCGATGGCCTGCTGGCGCAGGTTCGAGAGCTGACCACCCGGGATCTCGTGGTGGTAGACGCGCCCGGTCGGGCCGGGCAGCCCGGATTCGAAGGGCCCGTACACCTTTCGGAGTGCTTCCCAGTACGGCTCGAGATCGCACACGTTCTGGAGGTTGAGTCCGGTGTCGTATGGCGAATTCGCCGCCGCGGCAACGATTGCCGAGAGCGCGGGCTGAGATGTGGTGCCCGCCATGGGCGCACTCGCGCCGTCCACGGCGTCCGCACCGGCCTGCCAGGCGGCCAGATAGGTGGCCAGCTGCCCGCCGGGGGTGTCATGGGTGTGCACATGCACCGGCAGGTCGAATTCGCGGCGCAGCGCGGTCACCAGGGTCGCGGCCGCGGGTGCGCGCAGCAGTCCGGCCATATCCTTGATGCCGATGATGTGCGCCCCGGCCTCGACGATCTGCTCGGCGAGTTTGAGGTAGTAGTCCAGGGTGTAGAGGTCTTCGTTCGGGTTCGACAGATCCCCGGTGTAGCTGAGCGCGACTTCCGCTACGGCGGTGCCGGTTTCGCAGACCGCGTCGATGGCGGGCCGCATCTGGTCGACATTGTTGAGCGCGTCGAATATGCGGAAGATGTCGATACCGGTCGCGGTGGCCTCGGAAACGAAAGCGCGCGTGACCTTTTCGGGGTACGGGGTGTACCCGACGGTATTGCGCCCGCGCAGCAGCATCTGCAGATTGATATTCGGCACGGCCTCGCGCAAGGCGGCCAGGCGCTCCCACGGATCCTCGTACAGGAAGCGCAGTGCCACGTCATACGTTGCGCCGCCCCAGCATTCGATGGACAGCAGCTCGGGAGTCATGCGCGCCACATGCCCGGCGACATCGAGCAGACCGTTGGTGCGCACGCGGGTCGCGAGCAGCGACTGATGCGCGTCGCGGAAGGTAGTGTCGGTGACCGCCACGCCCTGCTGCTGCCGCAGCGCCTTGGCGAAGCCTTCGGGACCCAGTTGCAGCAGGCGCTGCCGTGATCCGGGCGGCGGCGGCACGGTCATATCGAGCGCGGGCAGTTTGTCGTGCGGGTACAGCTTGGTGGGCCGGGTGCCGTGCGGCTTGTTCACCGTGACATCGGCCAGATAGTTCAGGATCTTGGTGCCGCGGTCCGCGGAGCTCTTGAGCGTGAGCAGTTGCGGGCGTTCATCGATGAACGAGGTGGTGACGCGTCCGGCGCGGAAATCCGGATCGTCCAGCACCGCCATCAGGAACGGGATATTGGTCGTCACGCCACGAATGCGGAATTCGGCGACGGCACGGCGGGCGCGCGCCATGGCGGTCTGGAAGTCGCGGCCGCGGCAGGTGAGTTTGACGAGCATGGAGTCGAAGTACGCGCCGACCTCGGCACCGACATTGGTGCCGCCGTCCAGGCGTACGCCCGCGCCGCCCGGGGACCGGTACCCGGTGATACGACCCGTATCAGGCCGGAACCCGTTCGCCGGATCCTCGGTCGTGATCCGGCACTGCAACGCCGCACCACGAATAACAATCGACTCCTGGCTCAAACCAAGATCATCCAACGACTCACCCGAAGCAATCCGCATCTGCGACTGCACCAGATCCACATCGGTGATCTCCTCGGTCACCGTGTGCTCGACCTGAATACGCGGATTCATCTCGATGAACACATGATTGCCCCGCTCATCGAGCAAAAACTCCACCGTGCCCGCGCACGAGTAGCCGATCTCCTTCGCGAACGCCACCGCATCCGCGCAAATCCGATCCCGCAGCTCCGGATCCAAGTTCGGGGCCGGGGCCATCTCGATGACCTTCTGATGCCGCCGCTGCAACGAACAATCCCGCTCGTACAGATGAATCACATTGCCCTGCTGATCAGCCAGAATCTGCACCTCGATATGACGAGGATTGATCACCGCCTGCTCCAAGAACACCGTCGCATCACCGAACGCCGACTCCGCCTCACGCGCGGCAGCCTCGATCGCCTCGCGCAGTTGAGCCTTATCCGCGACCCGGCGCATACCGCGCCCGCCACCACCGGCCACCGCCTTGACGAAGACCGGGAACTCCATGGTCTCCGCAGCGGCCAGCAGCGCGTCCACATCCGAGGACGGCTCACTCGAGGCGAGCACCGGCAGCCCCGCGGCCTTGGCGGCGGCAATGGCCCGCGCCTTGTTACCCGTCAGCTCCAGCACATGCGCCGACGGCCCGACGAACGTGATGCCCTCGGCGGCGCAGGCCGCGGCCAGGTCCGGATTCTCGGAAAGAAAACCGTAACCCGGGTAGATGGCGTCCGCGCCGGAAGTCTTTGCGGCCTTGATGATCTCGGCGATGGACAGATATGCCCGGACCGGATGGCCGGGCTCGCCGATCTGGTACGCCTCGTCGGCCTTCAGCCGATGGACCGAATTGCGATCCTCGTACGGGAACACCGCGACGGTGCCGGTGCCGAGTTCGTAGGCCGCGCGGAACGCGCGAATGGCGATCTCGCCGCGGTTGGCGACCAGGACTTTGGAGAACATTCGACCAAGGTACCTGGCCCCGCGTATCGAACGGGCATCGAAGTCGGCTTCGCAGCAATCTTCACAGTCACATACCGGTCGGTTGCGAATTTGTGTTCATCACCTGGACACATAGCCTCCGGTGAGGTTAGCGGAAACTGCGCACGAGGATTCGCCGACTTGCTAAGGCCCACCGCCGAAAACCTCCCCGCATTCACCTCGGCGTCCCCGCCGAACGAGCGGCCGGTGCGAATCCGGCACGAGTCCTGCGAAATCCACGCCTCTAGGCTCGAACCATGACAAGCCTCCCGCGCCTGCGCTACCGCCTGATCACCGGACCGGACGACGCGACCTTCTGCGAACGCGTCAGCGCGCTGCTCGACGACGGTTACCGCCTGCACGGCGCACCATCGGTGACCTTCAACGGCACGAATGTGATTGCGGCACAGGCGGTCATCCTCGATTCCGAGGACTGAGTCTCAGCCGCCGAAGGCTCGGGTGATGGGCGCGAGGTCGAAATAGTCGCGCCAGGCGGAGATTTTGCCGTCGGTGATCTCGAAGGTGCCCATCACCGGCAGATCGGTGGCAGCGGCCGGGGTGCGCAGGGTGTCCGTGCGCTCGTTCATGACCAGATTGCCGGTGACCAGCTGGCGGTGAATGGTGAAGTCGATGCCGTCCAGGGCGGCGGCGAAACCGGCGATGAAGTCGCGAATGGCTTGGCGGCCGACCACCGGTTCCATCGGAATGTTGTGGTAGACGGCGTCCTCGGTGAAGAAGGAGGCGATGTGGTCCGGATCGGGTTTCGCCCAGGCGGCGCACATTTCGCGAACCAGGGCATCAGGGTCGGACATTGTTCTTCCTTTCGACGCCGTCGCCGATGCGGCGGGCGGCGGCGGCCAATTCAGTGAGGTAGCGGCGGCGTTCGTCGCGGGTGACATCGGTGCGGAGCGGGCCGATCTGGAGTTCCATCACGGCGTGGCCGCTGCCGTCGAAGACGGGGGCGCTGATGTAGCTGAGCGGCAGTGGGATGTCCTCGTCGAGGGTGGCCAAGTCATAGGCGGGGCCGACGATGGTGGCCAGCTGCGCCAGCACGCGGCCGCGCAGATCCTTGTTCGCGGGATGTTCGGAGAGGTGATCGGCGACCTCCGACAGCACGCGGGCGGTGGGCAGGCTGTCGGGTTCCAGCCGCCAGGCGCAGAAACCGTTGGCGCGCAGCGTGTTCAGGACTTCGCGGTATTCATCGCGGCGTTCGGGGCCGCGGGTGTCGAGCCAATCCTGTTGGCGGCCCGGACCGCAGTGCGCGATCATGCCCGCGCCCGCCGGGGCGCGCAGCGGAATGCGGACACCGGATTTCATGCCGACGGTGAGACGGTCCCGGGTGACCGCCAGGAATTCGAGGTATTCGCCGTCGATGGCGGTCAGGGCCGCACCGCAGTCGACCTGTTCGGCCAGGCGCTCCAATTCGGTATTGAGCCAGGCGCGATCGCCACGCGAATCGGCGGCACGGACACCGAGTGCGGCCAGCGCGGGCCCGACGCGGTAGGTCAGATCGGGCAGGCGGCGCACCCAGCCGCGTTCGGTGAGCGCGGCCAGGATGGCCCCGGCGGTGGAGCGGTTCAGATCGAGATTGTCGGCGATTTCGGCCGAGGTGAGCGGGGTGCGCTGGGCGGCCAGCAATTCCACGATGGAGATGACGCGCTGGGTGGGCGGGGAGCTGTCGGCCGTCCTCGTCTTGCCAGCGGGCACGCGCGTCTCCTAGCCTCTCGATACGAATAGCCGAATCACAGGATTCGAATAATCGCGCCAGGGAGCGGTCATGGCAATACGTATCGCGCGGCAGCTCGCGTCGTGATCGCGGATTTCACCGAGCACTGGCTGCTGTACTGCTCGATTCCGGTGGTGGCGGCCCTCATCGGCTGGGTGACCAAGATCGTCGCCGTGCGGATGCTGATGTACCCGCTCGAATTCCGCGGCATCCCACCGTGGTTCGGCTGGCAGGGGGTGATCCCCCGCTCGGCACCACGCATGGCAACCATCGCCGTCGACCTGATGTTCGGCAAGCTCATCGATCCGCAGGACATCATCGCCCGCATCGATATCGCCGAACTGACAACGCGTTTGCGCGAACCGCTGGACGCGGGCGTGGACTACATGGTCCGCGAGATGATGCTCAAACATCAGCCGCGGCTGTGGGTGAATATGCCCGATGCCGCGCGGCGCGCAATCATCGAACGCGCGCAACGGGATCTGCCGCGCCTGATCGAGGACATCGTGTTCGATCTGCGCACCAATATCGATCAGGTGATGGACCTGCGCGGTATGGCGATCAGCGCGCTGGTGGACGATAAACGGCTGCTGGTGGAGATGGTGCGCCGGGTGGGCGCGCATGAGTTGCGCTTCATCGTGCGGTCCGGGCTGATCTTCGGCACGGTGCTGGGTTTCGTGCAGATGATCACCTGGGCGTTCACCCATTCCTCCTGGCTCATGCCCGCTTTCGGCGGTTTCACCGGTTTGGTGACGGATTGGCTTGCGCTGCAGATGATCTTCCGGCCGATCAAGCCGATCGGCATCGGACCGCTGCGCTGGCAGGGCCTGTTCCATAAGCGCCGCGAGCAGGTGTGCGCCGATTACGGCGATTTGATCGCCACCGAAATCCTCACCCCCGCACGGATTCTCGAAGCCGTACTGAACGGTGAGCGTGCCGACCGGTTGGCATCACTGCTCAATCATCACGTCAGCGAATTCCTGAACGTACAGACCGGTCCGGCGAAACCGCTCATGCTCATGGTCGCCCGGGACAGCTATACCGCCATCGAACGCGATGCCGTCACCTTCGTGCTCGAACACGTCCGCGCCGCCGCGCATTCGGGCCTCGACCGGCACGCCATCGAGGCCCTGGACGTGCGCAGTCTGGTCATCGAGAAGACCAAACAGCTCACCGATGACGAGTACGAGGGCCTGCTGCGCCCGGCCTTCAAACAGGACGAGTGGAAGCTGGTCGCCATCGGAGCGGTCCTCGGATTCCTCGTCGGCGAACTTCAGGTTCACCTCATACTGGCGTGACCGGACCGATCCGCTGTCCGATTGCCACCCCGGTTCGGCAACGGCCGGGGGCGCTCCCGCGTACGATGAGTGCCTTGCGTATGAGAATTCAGACCGCCGAATTCGCACGCTACGCAGCCGCACCGCGAAGGCGAAACGCCACGCAGTAATAAGAAATAGCGGCAAGTCCCTTCAAATTGCGATGTTTGCGAAGCGCGATCGGTAGCATCCTGCACTGTGCGCAAGATGTATGCGGGTGCTCGACTACGGCGGTTGCGCGAGGAACGGCGAATGACCCAGGCGGCCCTGGCCAAATCCCTGGATCTCTCGCCCAGCTACCTCAACCAGCTCGAGCGGGATCAGCGGCCACTCACCATTCCGGTACTGCTCAAACTGAACTCCACGTTCGATCTTGATGTGCAGTTCTTCGCCGCGGACTCCGATGCCCGGCTGGTCTCGGACCTACACGAGATACTGGTCGAGGCCGCGGGCGGTAATGCGGCGCCGGTCGCCGAGGTGGAAGATCTGGCCACCCGGATGCCCGAGGTCGCGAAAATCGTTGTGGCCATGCACCGCCGACTACGCGCGGCCACCGATCAACTCGATCTGCTGTCCTCGAAGGTGGCCACCCCCACCGGGGCCCCGGGCGTGCCCATGCCCTACGAGGACGTGCGAGATTTCTTCTACGACCACCACAATCACATCGCGCAACTGGATCTGGCCGCCGAGCGGCTGTTCGAGGACTGCGGGCTGACGGTGGGCTCGCTGGACCGCCAGCTCGCGCGGGTCGCCGAGGAGCGCGCGGGCGTCACCGTACTGGTGCGCGGCGACGGCGCGGACCCGAATGTGCCCAAGCGCCACTATGAACCGGAAACCCGCACCCTGACCCTGGCGCGGCGGTTGCGCCCCGGGCAACGCGCCTTCCAGATCGCCTCGACGCTGGCATTCCTGTTGCACGGCAACCTACTCGACGAGGTGCTGGACGAAACCCCGTCGCTCAGTGGGGAATCGAGAACCCTGGCCCGCATCGGCCTGGCCAATTACTTCGCGGGCGCACTCGTCTTGCCGTACAGCAAATTCCTGCGCTCGGCCGAAGAACTACGCTACGACATCGACCTGCTCAGCCTGCGTTTCGAAGTCGGCTTCGAAACCGTCTGCCATCGCCTGTCCACCCTGCAACGCCAGGGCCAGCGCGGGGTCCCCTTCTTCCTCATACGCACCGATCGCGCGGGCAATATCTCGAAACGCCAGTCCGCCACCGCCTTCCACTTCTCCAGAGTCGGCGGCAGCTGCCCGCTGTGGGTCGTGCACGAGGCCTTCGCCCATCCCGGCCGCATGCTCACCCAGGTGGCGGCCATGCCGGACGGCCGCCGCTACCTCTGGATCGCCCGCACCACCACCCCCACCCCGACCGGATTCGGCACCGCCGGAAAGGAATTCGCCATCGGGCTGGGCTGCGATATCGAATACGCCGACCGCCTGTCCTATTCCCGCGGGCTGCAATTGGACGATCCGGCCGCCGCGATACCCATCGGCGCGGGCTGCAAGGTCTGCGAGCGCCCCAACTGCGCCCAGCGCGCGTTCCCGCAAATCGGCCGCCCCCTGGCCATCACCGAACACACCAGCAGCGATCTGCCCTATCCCCGCCTGCCCCGCTGAGGATGTGCGTGTAATGGCGTCGGCGAACGCCATTACACGCACGGCGGTCAGGATTTAGCCAGGTACTCCAGGCGCTCGCCGTCCACGGCGGCGTGCATCATGCTGGCCAGGCCCGGATGCTTCTTCAACCCCGGATCGGATTCGGTTACCTCCCTGGCCAATTGCTGCGCCGCGGTGATCACCTCGAGATCGTCGAGCAGCGACAGCAGGCGCAGGCTGCGGGCGGTGCCGGATTGCGCCGAACCCAGCACATCGCCTTCACGGCGCTGGCGCAGGTCCAGCACCGCAAGTTCGAAACCGTCGGTGGTTCCGGCGACCGCCTCCAGCCGTGCCATGGCGGTGCCGACCGGACCGGATTCGGTGATGAGCAGGCACAATCCGGGGTGTTTGCCTCGGCCCACGCGACCGCGGAGCTGATGCAGCTGGCTCACACCGAAGCGGTCGGCGTCCAGGATGGCCATGACGGTGGCGTTCGGAACGTCAACGCCCACTTCGACAACCGTGGTGCAGACCAGCACATCGATCTCGGCATCGTTGAAGGCGCGCATGACGCGGTCCTTCTCATCCGAGTGCAGGCGGCCGTGCAGCAGCCCGACGCGCAGATCCTTCAGTGGCCCCGTGCTCAGCATCTCGAAGATGTCCACCGCCGAATGCGTGGTGGGGCCTTCCTTCTCCTCTTCGGACTTCTTGCGGCCCTTGGTCTTTCCGTTCTCCTCTTCATCACCGATGCGCGAGCACACCACATACGCTTGGCGACCCGCACCCACCTCTTCGTGAATGCGTTCCCAGGCGCGATCCACCCAGGACGGTTTCACCTTGGCGGGCACCACCTTCGAGGTGATCGGCGACCGGCCGCGCGGCAGCTGGGTCAGGGTGGAGGTTTCCAGATCGCCCAGGGTCGTCATGGCGATGGTGCGCGGAATCGGGGTCGCGGTCATGACCAGCAGATGCGGGCTGATGCCGTTCTTCGCCTTGGCGCGCAAGGCATCTCGCTGTTCCACGCCGAAGCGGTGCTGTTCGTCGACGATCACCATGCCGAGATCGAAGAACTCGACCGAATCCTGAATGAGGGCGTGCGTGCCGATGAGAATGCCCGCCGCGCCCGTGACGGCGTCCAGCAGCGCGGCTCGTTTCTGACCGACGGACATGGAACCGGTCACCAGCACGACCTTGGTGGCGATATCGGCCGCACCGAGTTCACCGGCAGTGGCGAGATCGCCGAGCATCGCCTTCAGCGACCGATAGTGCTGGGAGGCAAGCACTTCCGTCGGCGCGAGCAGGGCGCACTGCTGGCCGTTGTCGACCACCTGCAACATGGCGTGCAGCGCAACGATAGTCTTACCGGAGCCGACCTCGCCCTGGAGCAGACGGTGCATGGGGTGGGTACGGGACAGATCGGCGGAGATCTCGTCGATCACCGTGCGCTGGCCCTCGGTCAGTTCGAAGGGCAGGCGTTTGTCGAACGCGGCGGCGATACCGTCGGTGCGGGGCAGGCTCGGTTTGGCGGTGCGGCCCTCGGCCTGATGCCGCCGCTCCGCGAGCACCAGTTGCAGGGCCAGGGCTTCGTCGAAACGCAGTCGGCCCCTGGCCTGATCGATATCGGTCTTGCTGTCGGGTAGGTGGATCAGGCGCAGCGCGTCCGAGACCGGGAGCAGCGAATGCTCCTCGAGCAGCTCCACCGGGAGCGGATCCTCGATGGGGTCGAGCTGATCGAGCACCTGGCGCACACAGCGCAGCAGATCCCAGCTCTGCACCTTGGCCGTGGCCGGATAGACCGGGATGAACTCGCGTTCGAAGAACGAGACATCCACGCCGCCCGCGCCTTTCGCGGTCGCCGCCAGACCGCGCAGCGCACCGCCGCCGCGCACCGAGGTGAGGTTCTCGATGGAACCGCCCTCCTTATCGGGCAGGATCAGGTAGTCCGGATGCGAGAGATTCCAGCGGTCCGGCCGCCACCAGTGCACGGTGCCGGACATCATGGCACGCACACCCCCCTTCACCAGATGGCGCACCTTGTCGCCATTGAAGAAGGTGACCTCGATGGGTTTCGAGCCGCCGGTGTCCAGGCTCACCTTGAGCAGGCTGCCGCGCCGATTCTTCATGGGGCGCAGATCGGTTTTGGTGACCCGGCCCATGACGGTGATGTGCTGGCCCTCCTCGGGCGCCTCCTCTGTGAGAGGCTGGCCCTGGGTGGCATAGCGCAGCGGATAGTGGCGTAGCAGGTCCTCGACGGTATGCATATCGAAGGCCTCGGCCAGCGGTTCGGCGGCTTTCACCCCGAGCACATGGTCGAGCCGATCACCCAGTGTCGCCACCTATTCCACCCCGATCTGCACCAGATCACCGGCCTGCCCGCCGGGATACGTCACCACCTCGACACCCGGGAACGCGGCGCCGATGTGCTCGGCCAACTCCTGCGAAAGTCCCTGCGGCGCATCCGCGCCGATGAGCATGGTGACCAATTCGCCACCCAGACCCAGCATTCGATCCAGCAGCGTACGCCCGGCCGCCCGCGGATCGGGATCGATCACCACCACATCGTGCCCGACCAGTCCGAGACCGTCGCCCGCATCGCACATGCCGACAATGGTCAACGCGCGTTCGGGCGCGATTCGCAAAGCGCCCCAACGGGTTCCGGCGGCCGCCTCGGACATGGCGAAGACATCGTCGGCCGCGGCCCGCCCGGCGTCGTGCATTGACAGCGCCGCCAGCCCCTGCACCATGGACCCGCTCGGCAGCATGAGCACATCCCGATTGCCGTCGCGCGCGGCCACACTCACCGCCATCAACTCGTGCGCGGGCAGGGCCCCGTTCGGCAGCACCAGCACCTCACGATGCGGCAGCCGCCGAATCCCGGCCAGCAGCGATTCCGCCGTCACCCGCCCCTCGAGCACCTGCGCCCCGGCATCCTCGAACAGCCGCACCACCCCGTCCCCGGTCGCCACCGCGAGAATCCCGCGCTCCCCCGACCCCAATGGCACCGGCCCCGCCGCCGCCAGCGTCTCGATCCGAATCCCGCTCAGTTCCCCCGCCGCGATCCCCGCCTCGACCGCCGCCCCCGCATCCGCACAGTGCACATGCGCCGACCACGTCCCCGCCCCATCCCCCACCACAACCACCGAATCCCCCAGCCCCCCAAGCTTTTCGCGCAACTCGGCCACACCCGCCTCATCGGCCCCGGTCAGTAGGAACATGACCTCATAGTGCGGTGCCCCACCGACAAGTGCGTGCGCGACACCGTCATTCGCATGCTCGGCACCGTCATTCGCATGCTCGGCACCGTCATTCGCATGCGCGTCACGGTCATCGAGCGCCCCCTCCCCCGATCCGGGCATAACTCCCCCACCACCCGACCCGGTGGACACCGCGCGTTCGGCCTGCCGCAGATACTCGGGACGGCCCGGAGCCTGCCCGCCGGTGGCGACAACCAATTCATCGAGCAGCACGAGCAGCCCGCGCGCCCCGGCATCCACTACCCCGGCCCGCCGCAGCACACCCAGTTGCGATGTCGTCTCGCCCAGCGCCTTGGCCGCCCCGTCGGCCGCGGCCAGCGCCACCGCGTTCAACGTCGGTTCCGTACATTCCGCCGCGTGATCGGCGGCCCGATCCAGCACAGTGAGCATGGTCCCCTCCACCGGCGAACTCAGCGCCCCGCGCACAAGACGCGCCGCCCGGCGCAGGGCCAGTCGCAGCGTCGCCTCGGTGAGGTCTTCATCACGCACCGCATCGGCCATCCCCCGCAGCACCTGCGAAAGGATGATCCCCGAATTCCCCCGCGCCCCGATCGTCGCCGCCCGCGCCATGGCCGACGCCACAATTCGCGCGGGCACCCCACCGGCCGGAGCGTCCGGCGATCCGGCGGCCGCGGGCACACTCGCGGCCCGCGCACCCGGCGAAGTGGTGCCTTCCGATTCCGCGCGCCCGCTATCCGAGGTCACCGCGAGGCCGGTGGAATCGACCATCCGACGGTTCGTGACCCGGTGGGCCGCCTCTTCGGCGGCATGGATCGCGGCGCGCATGGTGGCCAGCAGGTTCGTACCGGTATCGGAATCCGCGACCGGGAACACATTGAGGGCGTTGATCTCATCGCGGTGCCGTTCGAGCCCGGACAGGCAGGCCTGTCCCCAGCGCAGCAGCGCCTCACCGTCGAGCACGTCCCCTACCCCGGGCACCGGCACCGTCCTTTCGCCGCACATCAAAGTCGCTGTTCCCCCGGCTGCCAGCCTAGTCCGGAGTGTGGACACCGCGCCGTCACCTGCCGTTCGTTCGCAGGGGTCTCCCAGCGAAGTGGGGGGCAATTGGACATGGCCCGGCGGGGGCGGTTACTCTTGCACGGTTGCCCGACGCGGGCACTGATCCTTCTCAGGCATCAGAAACGCGTTCGCTAGCGATTCGCTGGCAGGCACGTCCCCAGACATTACGTTTCCGGACACGCTGTTTATTCGAGCAGCGCGTCCCAACATGACATGAAGGAGCTCGCGACTATGGCTGCCGTCTGCGACGTCTGCGCCAAGGGCCCCGGCTTCGGTAAGTCGGTTTCGCATTCGCACCGGCGCACCAACCGTCGTTGGAATCCGAACATTCAGACCGTGCGCGCCCAGGTTGCCCCCGGCAACACCCGCCGCATGAACGTGTGCACCTCCTGCCTCAAGGCCGGCAAGGTCGCCCGCGGCTGATTACCGCTTTTCTGTAAGAGCCCCGGCACCCACAATGGGTGATCCGGGGCTTTTGCTGTGCTCCGGGCACATTGGGACCGCAGGGGTCGAAAATGAGTGAGTGGCAGGTGCTTCCGCTCGAGGCCGAACATGTGCGCAGCATGGCCGAATGCCATATCGCGTGCTGGCGTGAGGCATATCAGGGATTGGTGCCCGCGCATGTGCTCGACGCGTTCGACGTCGACAGGCGCGCGGCGGCGTGGGAGAAGATCCGGGTGAACTATCCCGGACGCAATATCGTCGCCGTCGTCGACGGCACGGTGATCGGATTCGCCAGTGCCGGACCGGCTCGCGATGAATCACCCGTCGCGGAACGCGAAATCAGCGCCATGTATGTCCGGAAAGCCTGGTACGGCACCGGAGTAGCGCACACCCTCATGGAAACGGTGCTGGCCCAGGACGCCGATACCTCACTCTGGGTGTTCGAGGAGAATCCGCGTGCCCGGGCCTTCTACCGCAAATTCGGCTTCGAGCCCGACGGTGAACGCCGAGTCGAAGCCTTCACGCCCTCCATCGAAATTCGAATGGTGCGCCGCGCGGGGCGCTGAGGGCGTCGGGTTCGATCAGCGATCGCCGGTGAAGCAATCCAGGTTCTGGCTGATCGTCATCGGCAGGCAGGCGATCCGCGAGGTCACCTGCGAGCTCATGGTGGCGGCGCTATTGGTGTCGAACAAGCTCGCCACCTGGGTGCCACCCTCATTCGTCGTCGCAACGGGAGCGTTGGTGAAGGGCTCCAGCGTCAACGGCGCGGCATTGGCGGCGGCAGGGGCGGCGGCGAGGGCCGCCCCTGCGGCCAGTACCACGAAAACACCACGGGCAGTCTTGTTCTGCATTCACATGCTCCTGAATCGGATCAACGGATTCGCGCTCTAGGGCAGACGCCAGTCCACCGGCGCGGCACCCAATGTACCCAGTAATTCATTGGTTCGGGAGAACGGGCGCGATCCGAAGAATCCGCGCGAGGCGGACAACGGTGAGGGATGGGCGGATTCGATGTAGGGCGTGGACCCCAGCATCGGCTTCAGAGTGGAGGCGTCCTTACCCCACAGAATGGCGACGAGTGGCTGATCACGGGCCACGAGCGCGCGAATTGCCTGCTCGGTCACCGCTTCCCAGCCTTTACCGCGATGCGAGGCCGCCTGGCCCGGCTGCACGGTGAGAACTCGGTTCAACATGAGCACACCCTGATCCGACCACGGCGACAGATCACCGTTCGACGGCATCGGCAGTTCGAGATCCTTGGTGAGCTCGGAGAAGATATTGGCGAGGCTGCGCGGCACCGGTTTCACATCCGGTTCCACCGAGAAACTCAGCCCCATGGCATGGCCGGGAGTGGGGTACGGATCCTGGCCGACGATGAGAACCCGGACCTTGTCGAACGGTCGCTGGAAGGCGCGCAGCACATTCTCCCCCTTGGGGAGATAGCCACGGCCCGCGGCGTTTTCGGTACGGAGGAATTCGCCCATCTCGGCAATGCGATCGGCCACCGGTTCCAGGGCCTCGGCCCATCCTGAATCGACGACCTCCGACAGCGGTTTGTTGCCCATGTCGGGAGAACTTATCGTGACGAGTTTCGCGAGGGAAGACCGCCCACCTATGCGAAGGATTCCCAACCGGTAAGTCCGTTTCGGGCGATACCGTCCACGGTCACGCCGGAGCCCTCGGTGACGCGGCCGATACGCACCCAACCTGCGGGAAGATCAACGGCATCAGTGAAAGTCGCGGCGAAGGCATGATCCTCGCCGCCGGTCAGAATCCAGTCGAGGGCGTTCGCGCCGACCGCGTCGGCGATCACCTCCAGCACCGGATCGCGCAGTGCGGCGGAGTCGAGATCGACAGCCACACCGGAGGATTCGGCGATATGACCGACATCGGCGAGCAGGCCGTCCGAGACATCGGTGAGGGCGGTGATCCGCACCGTATCCGGCAGCGTCAGCACCTCCTCGTACGGCGGCTGCGGAACCTTGTGCACGGCAATGACATCCGCGAAACGCGAAGTGTCGACACAGCGGAAGTGCTCCGGCTCGACGCCGCCGTGCAGCAGCGCGAATCCCGCGCCGGACCAACCCAGCAGTCCGGCCACGGCGACGATATCGCCCGGCCGCGCACCGGATTTCAGAATCGGCTCACGTCCGGCCGGATCACCGAACGCGGTCACCGAGATCACCAGCAGCGGTGCGCTCACCACATCGCCGCCCGCGATGGACGCGCCCGCGCGCTCGGCCTCGGCCCACATGCCATCGGCGAGATCGGTGACGAAATCGATCGGGGTCTCGGGCGGGCAACCGAAGGACACCACGAACGCGCTCGGCGTGGCTCCCATCGCCACGACATCGGCCGCGTTCTGCGCGATCGCCTTACGCCCGATGTCATGCCCACTGGACCAGTCCAGCCGGAAATGCCGGTCTTGCACCAGCATGTCCGTTGTCACCACGAACCGCTCATCGGGTGCCGCGACCACGGCCGCATCATCCCCGGGCCCGAGCAGCACCCCCGGCCCCTGCTTGCGCCCCGCGTTGATCCGGGCAATCACCCCGAACTCCCCCACCTCCCGCACCGTCACCGCATCACTGCCGTACCCCGGAAACTTCACGCGGGAGCCACGACGCTGACTGCTGCTGGCGGTGATGACGGTCTCCTCGGCAATGAGTGGGCTGCGGACGCTCGACCTGGAAACGGTACCCTCGGACACGCAATCGACGACCACCAGCCGGGACGCGCTGTGCCCGGCCCGGCACGATCGGGGACCGACAACCGGATGAGCACCGACACCCACGGCAGCGACGCCACCGAACCCGGCACGGTAGATATCGCCAAGCCCGCCGCAGACGCGAGTGACAGCGCTGCCGCCGATACGCGGGCGGCCGCCGAGGAGTCGACGTCCAGCACGACCACCGAGCCTGCGAACTCGGCGGGCAGTGGCGCACAGGCGGCCGATGCGGCCGATGCGGGCGCGGAGAAGTCCACGGACACCGGCGAATCCGATGACGAACCGGCCGAACGCCGCTCACCCGCGCTGATTGCCACCGCCGTCGCGCTGCCGATCGCACTCGTGGCGGGCGTGCTGGTGATGGGTGTGCTCGCCAATCGGCATCCCGCGCGCGAGCCGCTGGTGCTGGGTGCGGTGCAGGCCCCCGCCGCGGCCGGGCCGCTGTGTTCGGCGCTGCTGCCCGCACTGCCCGAGAAACTCGGCGACTACAGCAATTCCGAACTCGTACAGCCCGCGCCGGTGGGCGCGAAGGCGTGGCAGCTGTCCGACGGCGGGGACGCCATCGTGCTGCGCTGCGGCCTGGATCGGCCGCTGGAGTTCAATCGGGCCTCACCGTTGCAGGTCGTGAACGGCGTCAACTGGTTCGATGTGCGCGATCAGACCAGCGGCGCGGCCTCGGGCACCTACTGGGCGGTGGATCGCGGTACGTACATCGCGCTGACCATGCCCGACAATGCGGGACCGACTCCGCTGCAGGAGATTTCGGACGCCGTCAGCAAGGCGATGCCGCAGCAGGCGCTGGATCCGGGACCGCTGCCGAACTGAATCAGCGCCCGAACCGAATCAGAGCTTGGGCAGCCGGGCTTTCCCTGTGGTGAGATCGATCTTCATACCGTCGGTGCCGTCGCCCGGATTCTCGCGGTGCATCAGCACCGACTGCCGCTGTTCGAATTCGTGCTTCTTACCGGATTCGAAGACCGAGCCGAATTGCTCGAACCCGATGGCGGCCGCGCTGCGATTCTCATCCTCGCCGCCGCGCATCCAGGGGAGCCCGGTGCGGCCGGTCACCTTCCGGTAGCCGACCTCCGCGAAGGCAACCACGATTATCAGGATCGCCAAGCCGGGGATGGTCATCGCCATGAGCACGCCATCCAGGGTACTCAGCACCCCGGCGGCTGCCATCGACCTCAGGTCTGATGGCAGCTCCACCGGTTGGGGGAGTCAGCGCAGGCCGGTGCCCCGGGCCAGCGCGGTTTCCACGAGCGTGGTGACCAGCTCACCGCGATCGATGCCGGTGGCCTCCCACATGCGCGGGTACATGGAGATGGCGGTGAAACCGGGCATGGTGTTGATCTCGTTGATGACCGGGCCGTCCGCGGTGACGAAGAAGTCGACGCGCGCGAGTCCCTGGCAGTCCAGGGCCTGGAACGCCCGCACCGCGAGTTCCCGAATCTGTTGCGACACATCGTCGTCCAGCTTGGCGGGGACGTCGAATTCGCAGACGTCGTCGAGGTATTTGGTGTCGAAGTCGTAGAACTCGGGGCCTTCGGGGGTTTCCTCCGGCATCCGGATCTCCGCCACCACACTGGCTTCCACGCGCCCGTCCGGGAATTCCAGTACGCCGCACTCGACTTCGCGGCCGATGATACCGGCCTCGATGATCACCTTCGGATCATGCTGGCGCGCAACGGCGATGGCGGCGTCGAGCTCATCCCAGCCATCGACCTTGGTGATGCCGATGGAGGATCCACCGCGCGCGGGCTTCACGAACACTGGCAGCCCGAGTCGATCGCGATCGGCCTCGGACAGCGTCGCGGTGCCCGCCCGCAGCACCACCTGAACGCCGATCGGAAGCCCTTCCGCCGCAAGGAGTTTCTTGGTGAACTCCTTGTCCATACCGGCGGCGCTGGCCAGTACGCCCGGCCCCACATACGGCACCCCGGCGAGTTCCAGCAGCCCCTGCAGCGTGCCGTCCTCGCCGAATGGCCCGTGCAGCACCGGGAAAACCACATCCACGCTGCCGATCGCCGCGTCCGCGCTGTCCAGCGGAACGAGTCCGCCCGCGCGGCTGGGATCGGCGGCCAGGGTCAGCTCGGTGCCGATCGAATCCACCGACGGCAGTTCCCTGCTCGCGTCCGCGGTGAGCGCGTGCGAGTCCGCGGCATTGAGCACCCAGGTGCCGTCCCGGGTGATGCCGATCGGAACCGCCTCGTACCGTTCGGGATCGAGGCTGCCCAAGACCGTACGGGCCGACACACACGAGACGCCATGCTCGTTGCTGCGCCCGCCGAACACCACCGCCACCCGGATCCTGTTGGTCATGCCCGGAACCATATCCGGCGGTGATGGCAGTGCGGTTACGCGGTCGCCCCAGGTCGCGTCGCAATCGCGCCACGCCGCACCGGAATCACTCGGACTTGAGCCGCCGCCCCAGCAGCTGTCCGACCGCATCGGCGGTGGGCAGCCCCTCGTGGCAGACCTGATGCATGGCATTGGTCAGCGGCATCTCGACCCCGTGCGCGGCGGCCAGCGCCCGCACCGATGTGCAGGACTTCACACCCTCGGCGACCTGGCCATGAGTGGCCTGCTGTGCGGCCTCCATGGTGCCGCCCGCGCCCAGCACATGACCGAAGGAACGGTTGCGTGAGAGCGGTGAGGTGCAGGTGGCGACCAGATCGCCGACCCCGGCGAGTCCGGCCAGGGTCACCGGTTCCGCGCCGACCGCGACACCGAGCCGGATGATCTCCGCGAGCCCGCGCGTGATGAGGCTGGCAATCGAGTTGTCGCCCAACCCCATTCCGGAGGCGATACCGCAGGCCAGCGCGATCACGTTCTTGCACGCGCCGCCGATCTCGCAGCCGATCACATCGTGATTGGTGTACGGCCGGAAGTATCCGGTGGCGCTGGCGTGCTGCACCGCTTCGGCCCGCGCGGTATCGGTGCAGGCGACCACGGTGGCGGCGGGCTGCCGATCGGCGATCTCGCGCGCCAGATTCGGCCCGGACAGCACCGCGACCCGGCTCGGATCCGCACCGCTGACTTCGGCGATGACCTGACTCATGCGCAGCAGGGTGCCGGTCTCGATGCCCTTGGCCAGACTCAGCAGCGTGGCGTCCCCGGGAATGGCGGGCTGCCATTCGGCGAGATTGGCGCGCAGCGATTGCGACGGCACGGCGAGCACCACGATGTCCGCTCCGGCCAACGCGATCCGATGATCATCGGTGGCGGCGATCGGCGGCAGCGTCACCTCGGGCAGATACCAGGGATTGCGATGTTCGGTGCCGAGCACTTTGGCCACCTCCGGCCGTCGCGCCCACATCGTGACGTCGGTTCCCGCCTCCGCCAACACCTTCGCGAACGCGGTCCCCCACGACCCCGCCCCCAACACCGCTGCCCTAGCCATCTGCCCAATATAAGCGCGCCCGAAATCCACCGCGCCGAGCATCGCAAACCGGGTACTCCGGGCGCGGGGAAGCCAGAGCGGGTACTACGGGTTATCGAGGTGGGTGTGGGCGGGCGCTCACACGGTCGTCACTTTGGAGTGGGAGGATTCGGGCATGCGGTCGACCGTGCACGCCGTGATCGCGGTGAAGAATCTCGAGCTGGCCAAGAGCCGGCTCGCGGATCGGCTGCTGCCGCGCGACCGGCCCAGATTGGTGCTGGCGATGCTGACCGACACCGTGACCGCGGCGGTCGCCACGGCGAGCGTCGCGTCGGTGACGGTGGTGACGCCGGATCCGGTGGTGAGTGAATTGGTGCGCGGGCTCGGTGCGCGCGTACAGCCCGAACCGGCGATTCCGGGTGGGCTCAATGCCGCGCTGGCGGCCGGGGCGGCGGCGATCAGGAGTGCGCACGGTCCGGTCGATCTGCTTGCGCTGCAGGCTGATCTGCCCGCGTTGCGGTCGCGCGAACTCGCCGACATGGTGAGTGCGGCGAAACATCGACGCTCGGTGGTTGCTGATCATGACGGCAGCGGCACCGTGGCACTGCTCGTCCGGGATCCGGGCACCGCCCTGGATCCGCTTTTCGGCCCCGATTCGGCCCGCAGGCATATCGCGGCGGGCGCGGTGGAATTGCTCGGTGACTGGCCCGGATTACGGCAGGACGTGGACACGGCGGCGGATCTGGATCGCGCCGCCGCGCTCGGCGTCGGAGCGGCCACAGACACGCTGCTCAGTGAAATCGGCGTGTCGCAGGCGTGTCGGGGAGTCGAACAAGTACAGCGAACAGGTTCCTCACTGTGCTGACCGGGCGTGATCTGCGCTGCAATGGACGGTGTCAGAACGGCACCCCGCACACGACATAAGGAATGATCGTGAGAGTGAGCGATACGGATACCGTCAAGCAACCGCCGCTACTACCCGCGGCCCCGCCCGCGGCAACCCCACCGCCCACTGCCACGGCAGCGGCACGTTTGCCACAGGATCGGTACCTGAACCGAGAACTCAGCTGGCTCGATTTCAACGCGCGCGTTCTCGCGCTCGCCGAGGACACCTCGCAGCCATTGTTGGAGCGGGCGAAATTCCTCGCGATTTTCGCGTCCAATCTCGACGAGTTCTATATGGTGCGCGTCGCCGGGCTCAAACGCCGCGCCGAAACGGGTTTGTCGGTGCGGTCCGCCGATGGGCTGTCCCCCACCGAACAGCTGGAGATGATCGCGGCCCGCACCCAGGATCTGGCGCACCGCCATGCCCGGGTGTTCCTCGATCAGGTGCTGCCCGCCCTCACCGCGGAGAACATCGCCATCACCCGCTGGGCCGATCTCGACGACGGCGAAAGGCAGCGGCTGTCCGGGTATTTCCAGGATCAGGTCTTCCCGGTGCTGACCCCGCTGGCCGTCGATCCGGCGCACCCGTTCCCGTACATCAGCGGATTGAGCCTGAATCTCGCTGTCACGGTGAAGGATTCGGTCACCGGCGGTGAGCACTTCGCGCGCGTCAAGGTGCCCGACAATGTGGACCGCTTCGTGCGCGTGCGCCGTTCGCCGCGCGAATCCGGTGCGGCACAAGGCACCGGACTGGCGCCCTTCCTGCCGATGGAAGAGCTGATCGCCGCACACCTGGATCAGCTTTTCCCGGGAATGGAAGTGGTGGAACACCATTCGTTCCGCATCACCCGCAACGCCGACCTCGAGGTCGAGGAGGACCGCGACGAGGATCTGCTGCAGGCCCTGGAGCGCGAACTCGCGCGCCGCCGCTTCGGATCGCCGGTGCGCCTCGAGGTCTCGGACGATATGACCGAGCACATGCTCGATCTGCTGCTGCGCGAACTCGATGTCGATCCCGGCGATGTCATCCAGGTGCCCGGCCTGCTCGACCTGTCCTGCCTGTGGCAGGTGTACGGCGTGGACCGCCCCAATCTCAAGGACGCCCCGTACGTGCCCGCCACCCCGCCCGCCTTCGGCGAACGGGAAACGCCCCGAAACGTTTTCGCGGCGCTGCGCGAGGGCGACGTACTGGTGCACCACCCGTACGACTCCTTCTCCACCAGCGTGCAGCGCTTCATCGAACAGGCCGCGGCCGATCCGCAGGTGCTGGCGATCAAGCAGACGCTGTACCGCACCTCGGGTGACTCCCCGATCGTGAACGCGCTCATCGACGCCGCCGAGGCCGGTAAGCAGGTCGTGGCACTGGTCGAGATCAAGGCCCGCTTCGATGAGCAGGCCAACATCAAATGGGCTCGCGCACTGGAACAGGCGGGCGTGCACGTGGTCTACGGCCTGGTCGGTCTCAAGACGCACTGCAAGACCTGCCTGGTGGTGCGCCGCGAGGGCGCGACCATCCGCCGCTACTGCCATATCGGCACCGGTAATTACAATCCCAAGACCGCGCGCCTGTACGAGGACGTCGGCTTGCTCACTGCCGCACCGGAAATCGGCGCGGACCTGACGGATCTGTTCAACTCGCTGACCGGATACTCCCGAAAGTCGAGTTACCGCAACCTGCTCGTCGCGCCCATCGGTGTGCGGCAAGGGATTATCGAGCGCATCGAGCGCGAGGTGGAACTGGCCGCCGAGGGCGCTCCGGCGCGAATCCGCTTGAAGGCCAACGCCCTGGTCGATGAGCAGATCATCGACGCGCTGTACCGCGCGTCGCAGGCGGGTGTGCCCGTACAGGTCGTGGTGCGCGGTATCTGCGGGCTGCGCCCGGGCGTGCCCGGGATGAGCGAGAACATCGAGGTGCGCTCGATTCTCGGCCGCTACCTGGAGCATTCGCGCATCCTGCACTTCGCCGCCCAGGATCAGTACTGGATCGGCAGCGCCGATATGATGCATCGCAATCTGGACCGGCGCGTGGAAGTGCTGGCGCAGGTGAAGGATCCGAAGCTGGCACAGCAGTTGGGCGAGGTCTTCGACTCCGCGCTCTACCCGACCACCCGCTGCTGGGTGCTGCGGCCCGACGGCAGCTGGGTCGCCCAGCCCGATCCCGATGTCGCCGGTGAAGAGATTCGCGACCATCAGGACTACCTCATGCGACTGCGGCGTCCGGATCGCCCGTGACACCACCGGACTACTCCCCCGCCGCCGATTTCCCGGATCCCCGGGTGAAAGCCAACATTCCGGCCGCGGGGGCCGTGCTGTGGCGTTACGCGCCCGATGGGGCCATCGAGATCGCCCTCGTCCATCGACCCAAGTACGACGACTGGTCACTGCCCAAGGGCAAGGTGGACCCGGGTGAGAGCCTGGTGATGACGACGGTGCGAGAAGTGGCCGAGGAGACCGGGATCCACTCCCGGCTCGGCCGCTATCTCGGCCACGTCACCTACCCGGTGACCGGACATCGCAAGCTCAAGCGCGTGGACTACTGGGCCGCACAGATTCTCGACGGCGATTTCGAATCGAACGCGGAAGTCGATGTGCTCCAGTGGCATCGGATCGACGGGCTGATGGACGCGCTGTCCTATCCCATGGATCGCCACATCGTGCGCAATTTCCTTCGGCTGCCGCCGGATACGGCCACCATGCTGCTGGTGCGCCACGCCAAGGCGGGCCGCCGGGACCGGTTCGCCGGTGCGGACGAGGACCGTCCGCTCGAAAAGGCCGGGCGCGCACAGGCTCGCGAGCTGGTGCCGAATCTGCTGGCGTTCGGCCCCACCGAAATCCATTCCGCCCCACCGGTGCGCTGTGTCCAAACCGTGACCCCGATCGCCGAAAAGCTGGGCCTGGACATCGAACTGGAGCCGCAACTGTCCGAAACCGGTTACGCCGCCGCCCCGGACACCGCGCGCAAGCGCATTCGAGATCTGGCGGCCGAGCGGGAGATTCCGGTGATCTGCAGTCAGGGCAAGGTGATTCCGGATCTGCTGGAGTGGTGGGCGGCCAAGGACGGCGTCACGCTGCCGCCCGCCCGTAATCGCAAGGGCAGCGTCTGGGTGCTCTCGGTACAGCAGGGCCGCCTGGTCGCCGCCGATCATCTCGATCGCGCATTGAACCCGACCGACATTCGGCGCTAGGGCATTTCGAGCCGCCGGGATATTTCGCACTACAGTTTTGCGGCAATTACCCGGCGGCCGAACCATTTCCGGCCTCTGACGGGCCGAATGCCTCCGAACAACTACCCCCGAACGTGCGAAACGGCCCGGCGATGCCGGGCCGTCTCACATGTTGTGCGGTGCCGAAAACCCGTCAGCGACGGGCTGTTCGAGCGATCAGCGGCGAGCGGTGCGCTTCGCCGCGGTCTTCTTGGCCGGAGCCTTCTTGGCCGGTGCCTTCTTGGCGGCGGTGGCCTTCTTGGCGGCGGTGGCCTTGACGGCGGTCTTCTTGGCCGGCGCCTTCTTGGCGGTGGCCTTGGTGACCGTCTTCTTGGCAGCAGCCTTGGTCGCCGTCTTCTTGGCGGTGGCCTTCTTGGCCGGAGCCTTGGTCGCGGCCTTCTTCGCCGTGGTCTTGGCCGGTGCCTTGGTGGCGGCCTTCTTGGCGGTCTTCTTGGCAGCGGCCTTCTTCGCACCGGCCGGCTTGCCCGACACCGGAGCAGCCACACCACGTTTCACGGCCGGGCCGCTCGCGGTGATCTTCTGCTTGCCGGCGATGATCGCCTTGAACTGAGCGCCGGGACGGAAGGCAGGCACCGAAGTCGGCTTCACCTTGACGGTTTCGCCGGTGCGCGGGTTACGAGCAACGCGCGCTGCACGCTTACGCTGTTCGAACACACCGAATCCCGTGATGGTGACGCTCTGACCTTTGTTCACAGCACGCACGATCGTATCTACCATCTGCTCGACTGCAGCAGTAGCGGTGCGCCTGTCAGTACCCAACTTCTCGGTCAGAACATCGATCAGTTCCGCCTTGTTCATTGAATCCTCCGCAGACTAATGGCCCGTCGTCGGACCGACTAGGTACCACGGTAAACCTTCTTTGAGCAAGAGTCTATCTGCCACACCCATTTTGATGAGAGATGGCACACGACCAGCTACCTCGTTTGGGGGCGTTCAGCTAACGCCCCCCAATGATTACGTCTGCGAAATACGCGCCGGAATGGTGGTGGGTTTCCATGTCGGCCTTGCGTTTTCGAACTGACCGATCTGGTCGCTGTGCCGGAGAGTGAGGCCGATGTCGTCCAAACCTTCCAGCAGGCGCCACCGCGTGTAGTCGTCAATATCGAACGGCAACACGACCGTTCCGGCCGTCACGGTGCGCGCCTCGAGGTCCGTCGCCAATTCCAAACCGGGCTGTTCCTCGAGCAGTTTCCAGAGCAATTCCACATCGCTCTGCGCCATCCGAGCCGTCAGAAGCCCGTCCTTACCGGCGTTTCCGCGGAAGATGTCCGCGAAGCGGGACGAGATCACCACGCGGAACCCGTAGTCTTTCAGCGCCCAAACCGCGTGCTCGCGTGAGGAACCGGTACCGAAATCCGGACCGGCGACCAGCACACTGCCGCGGTTGTAGGGCTCGGCGTTCAGAATGAAGTTCGGATCCGTTCGCCATGCCGCGAAGAGTCCGTCCTCGAAACCCGTTCGGGTAACGCGCTTCAGGTAGACGGCGGGGATGATCTGGTCGGTGTCGACGTTGGATCGGCGGAACGGAACGCCGATCCCCTTGTGGACCTTGAAGGCTTCCATCGTGTTTCTCCTGATGTCTGTGAGGGCAGCGGATTACGGGCCGGTAAAGCCGAAATCAGTTGAGATCCGCCGGTGAGGACAGGGTTCCGCGCACCGCGGTGGCGGCCGCGACCAGCGGCGACACCAGATGCGTGCGACCGCCCTTGCCCTGTCGCCCTTCGAAGTTCCGGTTCGAGGTGGAGGCACAGCGCTGACCGGGCGAAAGCTGATCGGGGTTCATTCCCAGGCACATCGAGCAGCCCGCCTGCCGCCATTCCGCGCCGGCCGCGGTGAAAATCTCGCCCAGCCCTTCGGATTCGGCCTGCGCGCGCACCCGCATGGAACCGGGAACGATCAACATGCGCACGCTCTCGGCGATCTTGCGGCCCTTCAAAACATCGGCCACCGCACGCAAATCCTCGATACGGCCATTCGTGCACGAGCCGACGAAAACGGTATCCACGGTCAACTCGCGCAACGGGGTGCCCGGCGTCAGGTCCATGTACTGCAACGCCTTTTCGGCGGCCTGACGCTCGTTCTCGTCCACGATCTGCTCCGGGTCCGGCACCGATTCCCCCAGCGGCAGGCCCTGTCCCGGGTTGGTGCCCCAGGTGACGAACGGGGTCAGCGCGCTCGCGTCGATATGCACCTCGGCATCGAAAACCGCGCCCTCATCGGTCTTCAGCGCGTCCCAGGCGGCGACGGCGGCATCCCAATCCGCGCCCTCGGGCGCGTGCGGACGGCCCTTGAGGAACTCGTAGGTGATCTCGTCCGGGGCCACCATGCCCGCGCGCGCACCGGCCTCGATGGACATGTTGCACATGGTCATCCGGGCTTCCATGGACATCGAGCGCACGGCCTCACCGCGGTACTCGAGCACATAGCCCTGGCCGCCGCCGGTGCCGATCTGCGCGATGACCGCCAGAATCACATCCTTGGAAGTCACCCCGTCGGGCAGCGTGCCGTCGATATTGATGGCCATGGTCCGGAACGGGCGCAGCGACAAAGTCTGCGTTGCCAGAACATGTTCCACCTCGCTGGTGCCGATACCCATTGCGAGCGCGCCGAAAGCACCGTGCGTGGAGGTGTGCGAATCACCGCAGACGACGGTGGTGCCCGGCTGGGTCAGACCCAGCTGCGGACCGACAACGTGCACGATGCCCTGATCGAGATCGCCCATGGGGTGCAGGCGAACACCGAATTCCTCGCAGTTCTTGCGCAGGGTGTCGACCTGCAGCCGCGAGATGGGATCGGCGATCGGCTTGTCGATATCGATGGTCGGGACGTTGTGGTCCTCGGTGGCGATGGTGAGATCGGGGCGGCGCACCGGGCGACCGGCCGCGCGCAGGCCGTCGAACGCCTGCGGGCTGGTGACCTCGTGCACCAGGTGCAGATCGATGTAGATCAGGTCGGGTTCGCGATGCGCGCCTTCACCTTCGCCTTGGACGACGACGTGCTGGTCCCAGACCTTCTCCGCCAGAGTGCGTGGCCGCTCGGCCATATCTCCATCACCTCTCGATAGACATTCCCGTGCCGGGGCTGTCGACGCGGGGAGCGCCCGACCACCCGGGCCGAATGGCTCCGGGGCCTGGGCGACGCGGTTTGCGTTTCCCAGTATGCGAGACGCTAATATCGTTCTATGAGACAGCATAGCGGTATCGGTGTTCTGGACAAAGCCATGGCGGTCCTGCACGCCGTAGCCGAGCAACCCTGCGGCCTCAATGAGTTGTGCACCCGCACCGGCCTGCCCCGCGCCACCGCGCATCGCCTGGCCGTGGGCCTGGAGACACATCGCATGCTGGCCCGCGACAGCCAGGGCCTGTGGCGCCCGGGGCCCGCGCTCTCGGAGCTGGCTACCACCGCGAGCGATCCGCTGCTGGACGCCGCCGCCACCATCCTGCCGCGCCTGCGCGAGATCACCGGCGAGAGCGTGCAGCTGTATCGGCGGGACGGCAACGCGCGCGTCTGCGTGGCCTCGATGGAGCCCGCGTCCGGGCTGCGCGACACCGTCCCGGTCGGGGCGCGCATGCCGATGACCGCCGGCTCGGCCGCGAAAGTCCTGCTGGCCTGGGCTGATCCGGATCTGCAGCGCACCGTGCTGCCCGAGGCGGTCTTCGGTGAGCGCGCGCTGGCCGAGGTGCGGCGGCGCGGCTGGGCGCAGAGCGCGGCCGAGCGCGCGGCGGGCGTCGCCAGCGTTTCCGCGCCGGTGCGCGATGCGACCGGTGTGGTGATCGCGGCCGTTTCGGTCTCCGGGCCGATCGATCGGATGGGCCGCCGCCCGGGTGCGCGCTGGGCCGCCGATCTCGTGGCGGCGGCGGACGCGTTGCACAAACGCCTCTGACGGGCCCGCACAGCCGTTTTCACGCCCCCGCCGGGAATCCGGTGGGGGCGTCGGCGTTTTCGGGCCGCAGCGGGACGATCAGCGCATCCGGTACCGAACGGTCCGGTGTGACCCGCCTCATACGCCGTAAATTACAGTCGGCCGATGGGAGTTAATCAACGCGCTCAGATCACGATGTCCGACCCGGAGATCGCGGAATTCCTGCGGCGCAGCCGAATCGCCAACCTCGCCACGCTCGGTCCCGCGGGCACCCCGCACCTGACCGCCATGTGGTACGGCCTGATCAACGGCGAAATCTGGTTCGAGACCAAGGCGAAATCGCAGAAGGCGGTGAATCTGCGCCGCGATCCGCGGGTGACCGTGCTGCTCGAGGCCGGGGACACCTACGACCAGTTGCGCGGGGTGTCCATCGAGGGCCGCGCCGAGATCATCGATGACGCCGACGCACTGTTCCAGGTGGGAATCAGTGTGTGGGAGCGGTACACCGGGCCGTACAGCGAAGAGATGAAGCCGTTCGTGGAGCAGATGCTGAACAAGCGCATCGCGATTCGCATCGTGCCCGAGCGAGTGCGCAGCTGGGATCACCGGAAACTGGGACTTCCCGCAATGCCGTTGGGTGGCAGCACCCTCACCGATCAGGATTGAGCAGGGCGTATGTGAAAAGCGAAGGCCCCCAGCCGATTGGCTGGGGGCCTTTACTTTGTAGTCCCGACGGGATTTGAACCCGCGCTACCGCCTTGAGAGGGCGGCGTCCTAGGCCGCTAGACGACGGGACCAGGAGTGCTGTCGATTTCTCGGTGGCCGGACCACCGAATCTCCAGCATTTCGAAAGCTTCGAAAAGCTCTCGGAGCTGGGGTACCAGGACTCGAACCTAGAATGGCTGAACCAGAATCAGCTGTGTTGCCAATTACACCATACCCCATTGACCTGGGCTTTCAGGTTGCTCCCAGTGGGAACTCCCTGACCGCTTCCGGCCGAGAAGAAGATTAGCAGCACCTGCCGGGTTATATACAAATCGGCTGGTCAGAGGCCGGTTTTCGAACTGTTCGAGCGTTGTTCACCGGCACTCTGCCAACCCTGCTCCCGCTTAGCCCGCGTTCGCGGCGCGCAACCGGCGCAGCGACTCCTCACGGCCCAGCAGTTCCATCGACTCGTACAGCGGCGGGCTGATGTGCGATCCGGTCAGCGCGACGCGCACGGGGGTGAACGCCTTACGCGGTTTGAGACCCAACTCGTCGACGAGCGCGGTCTTGAGCGCTTCCCCGAGTGCGTCCGCATTCCATTCCGAAACACCGTCCACTGCCGCGATAGCCGCCTGTAATACCGGAACGGCATCGGCGCCGAGATTCTTTTCCCGTGCGGCCGGATCGATCACGAAATCTTCGGCGGGGACGAACAAGAACTCCAGCAGACCCCACGCATCACCCAGAACCACGATGCGGGTCTGCACCAAATCTGCGGCCGCAAGGAAGAGCTTCTCGTCGATCTCCGCGCCGATATGACCGTGTTCGGTCAGATACTCGCGGAGCCGGTGAGCGAAATCACCCGGCTCCAGCAACCGAATATGTTCGGCGTTCAGAGCGTCGGCCTTCTTCTGATCGAAACGGGCCGGATTCGAATTTACTTTCGATATATCGAACGCGGCGACCATGTCGGCCATGGAGAAGACGTCATGATCATCGGCGATGCTCCAGCCGAGCAGCGCCAGATAATTCAGCAAACCCTCGGGAATGAAGCCGCGGTCGCGGTGATGGAAGAGATTCGACTCCGGATCCCGCTTGGACAGCTTCTTGTTGCCCTGGCCCATGACGAACGGCAGATGCCCGAACTCCGGAGTGCGCTCGGCGACGCCGATCCGAATCATGGACTCATAGAGCGCCAGCTGCCGGGGCGTGGAAGACAAAAGATCCTCGCCGCGCAAAACATGGGTGATCTTCATAAGCGCGTCGTCGACGGGATTGACCAGCGTATAGAGCGGATCGCCATTACCGCGGGTGAGCGCGAAGTCCGGCACCACACCGGCGCGGAAGGTGGTCTCACCGCGCACCAGATCGTTCCAGGACAGATCGTGGTCGGGCATCCGCAGCCGGATCACCGCGGGACGGCCCTCGGCCCGGTACGCCGCGATCTGCTCATCGGTGAGGTCGCGGTCGAAGTTGTCGTAACCCAGTTTGGGGTCGCGGCCGACGGCCTTGTGCCGGGCCTCGACTTCCTCAGGGGTGGAGAAGGATTCGTAGGCCTCCCCCGCCTCCACCAGCCGCCGCACCACATCGAGATGAAGGTCACGGCGCTGGGACTGCCGGTACGGCTCGTACGGACCGCCGACCTCCGGACCCTCGTCCCAGGTGAGGCCGAGCCAGCGCAGCGCGTCCAGGATGGCCCGGTAGGAGTCCTCGGAATCCCGTGCGGCGTCGGTGTCTTCGATGCGGAAGACGAATTTGCCACCGGTGTGGCGGGCGTAGGCCCAGTTGAACAGCGCGGTGCGGACCAGGCCGACATGCGGTGTGCCGGTGGGAGACGGGCAGAATCGGACCCGAACGTCAGTCATGTCTCTCTCTCGATCAGCGTTTGGCGGCAACGGGATTGGTGAGGGTGCCGATGCCTTCGACGGTCACCGACACGCTCTGACCGGCCTGCAGGGGGCCGACACCGGCGGGAGTGCCGGTCAGGATGACATCGCCGGGCAGCAGCGTCATCACGGTGGTGATCCACTCGATCATCTTCGGAATATCGTGCAGCAGAAGTGAAGTGCGACTGCGTTGCTTCACCTCGCCGTCGAGCTCGGTGCTGATCTCCAGATCCGAAGGGTCCAGCGAGGTCTCGATCCACGGGCCGAGCGGGCAGAAGGTGTCATAACCCTTGGCGCGGGTCCACTGACCGTCGTGCTTCTGCTGATCGCGCGCGGTGACGTCATTGGCGATGGTGTAGCCCAGAATCACCTGATACGCCTGGGCGGCGGGCACATCCTTGCAGGGGCGGCCGATGACGATGGCCAGTTCGCCCTCGTAATCCACCTGAGAGGAGCTGGGCGGCAACACAATCGGCACGTTCGGGCCGATGATGGAGGTGTTCGGCTTCATGAAGATGACCGGGTCGGCCGGTGCGGGACCGCCCATTTCGGCCGCGTGGTCGGCGTAGTTCTTACCGATGCAGATCACCTTGCTGGCCAGAATCGGCGCCAGCAGGCGGACATCGGCGAGCGGCCAGCTGCGGCCGGTGGACGTCGGGTTGCCGAACGGATGTTCGGCGATCTCACGGGCCACGGCGCTCGGGCCGTCTCCTTCGATGCTTACGAAAGCGACCCCATCTGGGCTGGCAACTCGACCTAGGCGCATGTTTCGCATCCTATCGACCGGCTTCCACCTGCCCTAATGCACCCGACCGGCGAGAGCGGGGGCGATCGGGGCGGGTGGCCGGGGTTCGGGCGCACGACCCGCTGAGAGGCTGCGGCATGCCAGCCCGCATCGGGTCACCGGAAATGTGGAAAGCCCTTGCACGCAAGACAACTCGATGCCCCGGCACGGTTCCCCGGACCGCCTCGAGGGGTGTGAGCAAATAGACAGCATGCCACTGAAATAGCCAAATGCCCCAGGTGTATCGTAAGGTCCGATGTTCACAGAGTAAGACATCAGTTCCACATAGTGAGATAGAGGTGCGGACATGACCACCGTGACACAGATCGGATCGGCCCGACGGTGGAGCATGCTGGCCCTCGGCGTCTTCGCACAGAGCGCCAGCGCGGTGTTCGTGAACGGCACCCCGTTCCTGCTGCCCGCCCTGACCGATCGCGGATTGTCGCTGGCCACGGCCGGTCTGCTGGTCGCCATGCCGGTCATCGGACTGGTCTGCACACTGATCGCGTGGGGCTATGTGGTGGACCGGATCGGTGAGCACAAGGTGCTGGTGGCCGGTCCCGCGCTGATGTTCGTCGCGGGCGTCGCCGCGGCGACCGTCACCAACTACATCGCGCTGGGCGCACTGCTGTTCATCGGCGGCGTCGGCGCGGCGAGCACCAACGGCGCCAGCGGGCGCGTCATCGTGGGCTGGTTCCCGCCGGATAAACGCGGACTGGCCATGGGAATTCGGCAAACTGCACAACCGCTGGGCGTCGGCATCGGGGCGCTGAGCATTCCGGCCATCGCTGCGGCACATGGCTTCTCGACCGCCATCCTGGTGCCCGCGCTGATGGCCGGCGCGGCCGCGATCGCCTGCCTGGTCGGCATCGTCGATCCGCCGCGCCCCCAATCCACCGGTGACACAGGGCGTCCCGTCAATCCCTATCGGGGCGATTCCACCCTGTGGCGCATTCACGCGGTATCGGTGCTGCTGTGTGTCCCGCAGGGCACGCTGTGGACCTTCGCACTGCTGTGGCTGCACCGCGATGTCGGCTGGTCACTGGCGGCGGCGGGGGTGCTGGTCACGATCACCCAAATCCTGGGCGCGGGAGGGCGAATCGGCGCGGGCGTCTGGTCCGACCGGGTCGCGAGCCGGTTGGGCCCGCTGCGCACGGTCGCCATCGCGGCGGCAATCTCCATGGCCGCGTTGGCCTTCGCGGCCTGGGCGCAGTGGTGGTGGGCGGCGATTCCGATTCTGGTCGCGGCCTCGGTCATCACCGTCACCGATAACGGACTGGCCTTCACCGCGGTGGCCGAGATCGCGGGACCGTACTGGTCCGGGCGGGGGCTGGGTATTCAGAACACCGGTCAGAATCTGGCCGTGGCGGCGGTCGCACCCGGGTTCGGCGCGTTGATCACGGCGGCCGGATTCCCGATCGTCTACGCGCTGGCGGCGGTGGTCGCGGCGGTCGCAGTCCCGTTGGTGCCCAGGGCTTCCCGTTGATCTTTCAACCTCGGACGCGCTGACCGCTGATCTCCCGCAAATCCGGAAGGGCTGCCCCCGTTACGTTTTCGCATCCGAATGCATGAATGCGATATGTCTCACTGCCCCACCAGGTTTCAATTCCGGACACCCGAATTGCCGCGAAACGGAGCTTACTCGCCGGTAAACACCTGTGCGACTCAGGGATTCGGAACTCGAACGGCCCCGCCCCGGGAATCCGGGAGCGGGGCCGTTCGGCGTTTCGGAGTCGAATCGAGCCGCGGCGTCCGATCAGACGGCGGCGGCGATCCGATCGCCGACCTCGACGGTGGAGGCCGGACCGGTGCGGACCGACAGATCCTTGGCGACGGCGGCCTCGATGCGCGCGGCCTCCTCGGTCTTGCCGAGATGGTTGAGCAGCAACGACACCGAGAGAATCGCGGCGGTCGGATCGGCCTTGGACTGGCCCGCGATATCGGGCGCGGAGCCGTGCACGGGCTCGAACATGGACGGGTTGGTGCCGGAGGCGTCGATATTGCCCGACGCCGCCAGGCCGATACCACCGGAGACCGCGGCCGCGAGATCGGTGATGATGTCGCCGAACAGGTTGTCGGTGACGATCACGTCGAAGCGGCCCGGATCGGTGACCATATGAATGGTCGCGGCATCGATGTGCTGGTAGGCGGTTTCGATATCCGGGTACTCCGCGCCGACCTCGGCGACGGTCCGGGTCCACAGCGAACCGGCGTACGCGAGCACATTGTTCTTGTGCACCAGGGTCAGATGCTTGCGGCGCGCCCGCGCGGCCTCGAAGGCGTAGCGCACCACGCGCTCGACACCGAAACGGGTGTTGGTGGAGACCTCGGTCGCGACCTCGTGCGGGGTGTTCACCCGGATCGCGCCGCCGGTACCGGTGTACGGACCCTCGGTGCCCTCGCGGACCACGACGAAATCGATCTCCGGATTACCGCTCAACGGGCTGGTGACACCCGGGTACAGCTTGGACGGGCGCAGGTTCACGTGGTGATCGAGCTCGAACCGGGTGCGCAGCAGCAGTCCGCGCTCGAGCAGTCCGCTCTGCACGGACGGATCGCCGATCGCGCCGAGCAGGATCGCGTCGTGCTGCTTCAGCTCCGGAATCACATTGTCGGGCAGGATCTCCCCGGTCGCATGGAACCGCTTCGCGCCCAGATCGTATTCGGTCTTCTCGACACCGGGCACCACCACATCGAGCACCTTGAGTGCCTCGGCGATGACCTCGGGACCGATTCCGTCGCCCGGGATGACAGCGAGTTTCATGTAAACAATGCTCCGTTCGGATATATGCGCCCGTGAACAGTCGCCACGATAGCGGGTGCCTTGCGCACCCCTGTCACCAGGGCGAACCGCTCCCACACACTGGGACGAGCGCATTCCGTCCGCGGATCTCCGGGCAGCCGCGGACGCGGTCGAGGCCGGACAGGCGCTGCTGCGCAAGCGTCCGCCGATACGCGCCGAGCCCCTTCCATGTACATGGAAGGGGCTCGGCGGCAATTGCTTTCGGGCATTACGCCCGGTCCGCTCAGTCCAGGTTGACCTGGGCGACCTTGGCCGCGCCGACGGCCTCGGCGATCGCGGACTGCACCTCGGCCGGAACCTCGGTGTTGACGCGCAGGACGACGGTGGCACCGTCCTGGTCCAGGTCCTGGGTGAGCTGGGCGGCCAGGATGTCGATACCGGCTTCGCCGAGCTTGGTGGCCAGGCGGCCGAGCTGACCCGGCTTGTCCTCGTACGCCAGCACGGCGACGTTCAGGCCCTCGGCGCGCATATCGTAGTTGCGGCCGTTGATGTTGACGATCTTCTGGACCTGGTGCGGCTCGGTCAGGGTGCCGGCCACGTTCAGGGTGCTGCCATCGCCGAAGACGGCGCGCAGGTCCACCAGGCTGCGGTGGGTGGGGCTCTCCGACACGGTGGTGACGGTGGCCTCGAGGCCGCGTTCCTTGGCCAGCGCCGGGGCGTTGACGAAGGTGACCGAATCCTCGATGAGGGCGGAGAAGACGCCGCGCAGAGCCGAAAGCTCCAGCACCGCAACATCACTCGCGCTCAGCTCACCGCGGACCTGGACCTCCAGGCTGACCGGGAGCTCCGAGGACAGCGCACCGAGCAGGGCGCCCTGCTTGCGGACGATCTCCAGCCACGGGGCGACCTCTTCGGAGACCGAACCGCCGGTGACATTGACCGCGCCGGGGACGAACTCACCGGCGAGGGCGAGCTTGACCGACTTGGCCACATCGGTGCCCGCGCGATCCTGCGCCTCGGCGGTGGAAGCGCCCAGGTGCGGGGTGACGACGACCTGCGGCAGCTCGAAAAGCGGGCTGTCGGTGCAGGGTTCGGTCTCGAACACGTCCAGACCGGCGGCGCGCACATGACCCGACTTGATCGCGTCGGCCAGGGCCTGCTCATCGATCAGACCGCCGCGGGCGGCGTTGACGATGATGACGCCCTTCTTGGTCTTGGCCAGGGTCTCGCTGTTCAGCATGCCCTTGGTCTCGGGGGTCTTGGGCAGGTGAATGGAGATGAAGTCGGCGCGCTCGAGCACCTCGTCCAGGGTCAGCAGTTCGATGCCGAGCTGGGCGGCGCGGGCCGGCGAGGTGTAGGGGTCGTACGCGACGATCTTGGTCTCGAAGGCGGCGAGGCGCTGCGCGAACAGCTGGCCGATGCGGCCCAGGCCGATGACGCCGACGGTCTTGCCCAGGATCTCGACACCGTTGAACTTGCTGCGCTGCCAGGTGTGCTCACGCAGCGTGGCATCGGCGGCCGGGATCTGGCGCGCGGCCGAAAGCAGCAGCGTCACAGCGTGTTCGGCGGCGGTGTGGATATTCGAGGTGGGCGCGTTGACGACCATGACACCGCGTTCGGTGGCGGCCGGCACATCGACGTTGTCGAGGCCGACGCCCGCGCGGGCGACGATCTTCAGGTTCTTGCCGGCCTCGAGGACCTCGGCGTCGACGGTGGTCGCGGAGCGGACCAGCAGCGCGTCGGCCTCCGGGACGGCGGCGAGCAGCTCGGGCCGGTTGGGGCCGTCGACCCAGCGAACCTCGACGGCGTCACCGAGTGCGTCGACGGTCGACTGGGCGAGCTTGTCGGCGATCAGAACTACAGGACGGCCTGCTTGGCTCACTGTGGGGTACTCCTGCGGGAAAGGGATCCGGGATTTACGGGCGCTAGCTTAGTGGTCCGGTTTTGATCTCGGATTACCGCCCGGTAGACGCGTGCCATCACATCGGTGACGTGCGCTTTTTCTCAACCATCGAGACTCTCGTGGTCAATTGTCCAGTTTTGCCGCGCGAGACGGGCCGAATGATCTAGGTTGCGCGGCATGTCTCCAAGGTCGACTCGCGCTCCCCTATCGCCTCGCACCGCTCGCGTCCTCGCCGCGGCCGCGCTGACCACCCTGCCGCTCGCCGCGGCGGCTCCCGCGACCGCCGCTCCGACGGTGAACAAGGTCGTGGTCATCGGCATCGACGGCACCCTGTACAGCGAGGTGCTGGCCGCCAACGCACCCAATCTCGGACTGCTGGCCGCACAGGGCACGCTGGCGCGGACCTCGATCGCGCCGCACACCACCATGTCGTGCGTCTCCTGGGCCACCGCGTTGACCGGGGTATGGGATACCAAGCACGGCATCAAGGACAATGACTCCACCTGTACGCCCGCACCTTTCGCGCAGTATCCGACGGTGTTCACCCAGCTCGAGCAGGCCCGGCCGAACCTGACCACCGAATCGCTCGGCACCTGGGACAAGATCGGCATGATCGCCCGCACCGGAAATCCGCACGCGGACAAGGTTTCCGTGACGCAGATCGATCCGACCGGCGCGGGAGTCTGCGAATCGACCGCGGATTCGAACGCGACGGCACAGGTGGTCTCGGCCGTCACCGATGACGGTGCGGATCTGGTGTTCACGCATCTGGATCAGGTCGATATCACCGGACATACGCTGCGCGGCATCTGGCCGCAGGCGTACCGGGACGCGATCCAGCGGGTGGACACGCTGGTCGGGAAGATCACCCGCGCGGTGGACGCGCGGGCGGCCGCCCATAGCAATGAGCGCTGGACGATTCTGGTCACCACCGATCACGGACATAAGCCCGAGGGTGGGCACGGCGGTCAAAGCGCCTATGAGACAGCCAGTTTCGTGATCGCGCGCGGGCCGGACTTCGCGGGCGGCGCACAGAACAACGGATACACCCTGGCCGATATCACCCCGACGGTGCTGGATCTGCTCGGCGTGCCCGCGCCATCGAACCTGGACGGCCGTTCCATGCGCGACGGCGGTTCCGGGAATCCGGCCGCGCCGGTGCCGAATACACCCGCGATCGATTCCGGTGCGACGGGTTCGTCCTCCGGCTCGGCCGAGGCGGCCATGGTGAACAACCCGCTGTGCATCCTGGGCAGCGGCTCGGGTAGTGGATCCGCGAGCGGATCATTCGGTAAGTAAGGAGCCCGAGAGCCGGTCTCGGATACGAATTCGAGACCGGCGCAACGGATATCAGGCGGTGGCGGCGGCCGGTTCCGCCGCGGCGGAGATCATGATCTCGGCCACCGCGCCGTAGGCGGCGGCCCAGGTGGCGGCGAGCTCCGGCGTCCACTGCTCGCCGAGGAAGTACTCGAGGGTCGCGAGCAGCGAGGCCCCCGCGACCGGATAGTGGTCCGCGATCACGCCGAGCTTGCCGTGCTGCCGGCCCAGCTGCTGTACGAAAGACGGGTCGGCGGCGAGGGTTTCGACATTGGTGACGATCCGGCCGAGACCGTTCAGGAAGCGCGTGCGCTGTTCGCCCATATCGTCGGGGAACATGCCGCGCACCTCGGGATGCGATTTGAACAGGTGGTCGTAGAAGTATTCGACCGCTTCGGGACCGGCGGCGCCGACCTGAACCCAACTCGACTGCAATGCTTCGATATTCACTGTGGTTCCCCCACTTCTCTTTCCTGCGTTGATGATTCGATACTCAGTTGTCCGAAGGCTGCCATGATCCGGTGACCGGCAGATCACGCGAACGTGAAGAGCCGCTGGTGATTTCCGAGCCGGGATCGGTCCCGCCGGGCATGGGTAGCAGGGCGAGCTTGTCCACCTCCACCGACAGCGTCATGATCATGGCCTGCAATTGGTTGCGCAGCAGTCCGGAGTAGGCGCGCAACTGTTCCATGGATTCCTGGTCGCCGCCAGTGGCGCGCACCCCGGATTCCCTTGCCTGATAGAGCATTTCGCGCTGCTGCTCACGCGCGACCCGCATCAGGTCGCGGGCGTGCTCCTCGGCCTGTTCCACGATCGAATCCGCGGACAATTGCGCGCGATTGAGCACGTCGACGGCCTGGGCGCTGATGCCGAGCGCGTCCTTGGCCATCTCGCCCTGGAGCCGGGAGATCTCCCAATTGGCATTGGCGAGCTGGCGCTGCATTTCGGCGAGTTCCCCGGCGGAGGCCATGGTCTGCATCTGCATTTGCAGCGCATCGCATTTCGTGGCCAGCTGCCGATTCTCCCGTTGCAACCGGGCCAGTTCCTCGGAATTGCTGGTGAGCGTCAACTGCCGATTCTCGCGCGCCACCTTGGTCATGGCGCCGCGCACCTGGGTGAGGAAGAGATCGACATCGTCCGCGTCATAGCCGCGGCGTCCCAGTCGCGCACCCTTGAATCGGGCGGATTGAATGTCTTCGGGTGTCACATCCATTGGCCAACCTTGTCGAATCCGCGCTGCTGGGCGGCCTGGTCGGACGCCGCCGATTGGCCGAACGTCTCGAATCTGATTGCGTGCCGTGGCATTCCGGCGCCGGTGAGCGCGGAAACGGTGGCGGCGACCATATTCGGTGAACCGCACACCAGTGCGGTCGCGCCGCCGGTCAGATCGCGGCCGCGTGCCGCGACCGCGCCGACCGTGCCCTGTACGCCGTGGAATCCCGGATCCTCGGAGACGACCGGGGTGTAGGTGAACCAGGGTTGTTCGGTGCGCATGGTCAGCGCCTCGTGGTCGTAGAGGTTCCAGGCGGTGCGCACACCGTGGAACAGGTGCACGCGCGGTGCGATCCCGGTGCTGTGCGCCTCATCCTCGATACCGTCCAAAACCGCTCGCAGCGGCGCCAATCCGGAGCCGCCCGCGATGAGCAGCAGATTGTCGACCGCGTTCGGCGGGATCACGAACGCCGTCCCCACCGGTGCGCCCAGTCGCAGCCGATCACCCGGCCGGACCGATCTGGCGAAGGTGGCGCTGACCTCGCCGCCGTCCACCACCTGGACGTGGATATCGAAGGTGCCGTCGGCGCGCGGGGCGTTGGCGGGTGAGTAGTAGCGCCACAGTCGCGGACGCTGCGGGATCTCGATGGCCAGGGACTGGCCCGCGGCGTACCGATAGGGCTGGAGCGGTCGCACCGTGTGCACGGTGACATCGATGCTGCGCTTCTCGGTGGCGACGATTTCCGCCTCCCACCAGGCGGGCTGGCCGTCGATCTGCTCGGCCTGTTCGGCCGCGGCGATCATGATGCCCGCGACGGCCTGGTACGCGGCGGTCCAGGTCTGCGCCAATTCCTCGGTCCAGCGCGGGCCGTGGAAGTGCGCGAGGGTGGCGAGCAGGGATCCGCCCGCGGCCGGGTAGTGCGCGGCGACCGCGCCGAAGCGGCGATGGTCCCGGCCCAGCTGGGCGACGAATTCGGGATCGGCGGCCAGGGTTTCGACATTGCTGACGATGCGGCCGAGGGCGGCGAAGAAGCGGCCGCGCTGGGTGGTCATCCGGATCGGGAACATGTCCCGGACCTCGGGGTGCGCCAGGAACAGGTGTGCGTAGAAGTACTGGATCGCTTCGTCGCCGGCGCGTTCTACGAGGCGCCAGCTGGCTTTGAGGGCATCGACGTTCATCGGCCCCGCTTTCTCTTGGACGGCCGTCTGACCCCGGCCAACCTAGGGCATCGGGAGAGGGCTGTCGAAACGAGAGAAAACTTCGTTTGACCGGCTAATTATCGGCTATCGCAAGCGGTTGCGATGCAGGCCACACGCGGGCCGTGATGGGCATGTGATCGGTCACGAATTCGCGGGAAATGACAAAAGGCCGACCTCAGGGCTGCGAAACCCGAGGTCGGCCTTTCAGGCTTGTGTGGCGCTATTTAGCGGCCGAAGGAGCCGGTCCACAGCGTGTTCAGGATGCCATGCAGTGCGGCACCGAAGGTGTCGAACAGGCCACCCAGAGCAGCGGAACCGGTGTCGATGATAACGGGGATCATGTAAATGCCTCTCAATGAATCTCGGTTGTACTTCCGACAGCCAGCATATCGGCGGACTTTTCGCGCTCGTTACGGGGCATTAGCGCGATGTGATCGGCGTCACAGGATTCGGATTGTGTGACCCGAGTCATGTTCAGATCAAATTCCCGTCTATAACGTGCCAATCACGCCCCTATTTCCATGGGCATGGGAGCTGCGAAAATGCCTGGACCTGCAGCGCTTCCGGCATCCGGGAGAGTGTCACGGGAGAGCGCCCCCGCCAGCCTCTGCCACCTTGCGGGAGAGCCGGGTATGAGAGTTGTCCGATTCCGATCGACCAGCGGAGAGAGCGTTCTGTTCGCTGGCGCATCGCGATGACCACGAGTTATTCGGGATTGCTCGAAATATGCGAGCGGCCCGATGATTTCACCGACATCGCGACAGCAGTGGCGATATAGGAATCAGGTACCGTCGAATTGCGGAAACAAACGCACCCGCATCAATCGCCGACTACTACGTCAACGAAGTCGCGCGAGGCGCAAAGGAATTCACCGGACCGGCACCGGCCGATTCGGCGCATACGCCGCCGACCACCGCGGAATTACTCAGTAACCCGCCGCGATGACCCGCACGATGACCGCCTCCGGCCCCGGCTTGGTGCGGCGCACCTCGAACTCCACGCGCTGTCCCTCGGCCAGCGAACGAAAACCGTCACCCTCGACGGCGGTGTACTCCACGAACACATCCGGACCGCCGCCGTCGGGACTGATGAATCCGAAGCCCTTCGCGCTGTCGAACCACTTGACCGTGCCGTGCAGCATTACCAAACCTTCTCGACCGTCCGGATAACAGAGTTGCGCCCCCGCGCGCGGGTCCATGGTGTCACGCGGACGGCGGCCGCACGCACGCGCCCGCGCAGGGCGTCCGACTCGTCCGGTTCGATGGTGTTGCCGCGACCCCTGTGACAGGTCCCGAAATCGTGGGCCGGACGAAAGCGATGCGACACCCACGCCATTGGAGGTGTCGCATCGCGCTGGGGGGTTGCCCGCCGAGCGGGCCGAATTCGCTAGCCCGCGCGGGCCGTGCCCTCGTCCTCCTGACTGCCGCGCATGGCGTAGACGCGATCCAGGAAGTCGCGATGCGCGCGCAGGGTGGCATCCAGGAGTTCGCGCCAGGTGCGGCGGTCCACCCGCTGATCGCTCATCAGCGAGGACAGCGACGCCGGACCCAGGCGGTCGACGTGGTCGACGATGAAAGTCAGCCTGCGGCGCGGGAATTGAGCGCCGATGCGGGGATTCTCATCGAGGAAGCGATCGAGTTCGTAGAGGTAGTTGACCGCGCGGTTGTACTCCTCATCGGTGAGGTGGTAGTCCATCCGCTTGATCTCCACGATCCACAGCTCGCCCGAATCGTGCAGCAGCACGAAATCCGGTTCGCGTTTCGGACTGCCGATGGCGCTGGTGAGCAGGGTGGTGCCGAACTTGTGCGCGTACCAGCGTTCGAAACTGGCGCGCACGCGTTTGAGCGATTCGTTCATGCCCAGCGGCGTCCACTCGGGTGCGAGCAGCCACGGCGCGCTCTCGATGAGCTCCTGGAAGGGGCGTTCGAGTGAGCGGCGTTCGTCGATGAGCGCGCGCAGCCGATCCACCACGGCGACGCGTTCACTGGCGATCTGGCCGAGCGAATAGATTTCGGCGATGCGGGCCCGTTCGAACAGCGCCACTACGACATCGAGTTCCTGATCGGCGTCATCCGCTATCTCCTTGAGGGTTTCGAGCAGACTGCGCTGCGGTCCCAGCGAAAGCGCAAGGCGCACCATGTTCTCGATATGCGCGGGATCATCGAGCGAGGCGCGATCCTTGTGCGCCACCAGGATTCGCGCGGCATCGATCACCGAATCACGGAACAGCCGGTCCCCCGGCGCGATCGACTCCAGCGTCTGGCGCAGCCGGGAGCGGTCCACGAACTCCTCCCAGACCCGGCGGCGAATGGATTTCTCACCGATGCGGCCGATCTCCTTGATCAGCGCCTGACCCCACTGGGCCAGCGCTTCACCGCGCGGGGAGTTCCACATGATGTCCTGGCGATCGGAGCGGACCAGATCCTCCTCATCGTCGAGCCAGTCCACGTGTACCGCGCCGACCAGATAGGAGCGCAGTTTGAACTCGCCGGTGAATCCGGCGGGAATACCGAAATCCCTTGTCTGCGCGACGATTTTGCCGCGCGCGTAAATGCGCACCCCGGCCATGGCGTCATCGCGGTACGGCTGTTTCGAATAGGCGATCCAGCCGGTGATCGGCAGGAATTTATGTCCGAAGCGCACCGGCACCCGGCTCACGTCGATGCGGGTGTCCTCCATGACATCGATGGCCAGATCGCTGAGCGTGAAGCTCTCCTGCCCGATGCAATTGCGCACCTGCACCCGCCAGTCCGAGCGTTCGATACCGAAGCGCGAAGCGAGCTGGCGGCTCAGTTCGGTGCCGGTATTCACCCTCTTGCGGAAGAAGTCTCGCAGAATCACCGTGGTGCCGCGCTTGGCGGTGAAGGTGCCGTCCAGCGGACCCGGTTGCGGGTAGTAGTCGCGTTCGGTGTCCGAGAGCATATCGTCCAGATCCATTACCAGATGGGAGACGGGCCAGCCGAGTGCGCCCTCATCGCCGGAATGGCTTCCGGCGGTGATCACTTCGATGGTCCGGCAGATGCCGAACGCGGCGAGCTTGCCGATTCCCTTGCGGCCCATCACCGGTCGCCCGCGTTCGCGGGACAGGTCGGTGCCGTAGCGAACGCGCCGATCCGAGCCGACCATCAGATAGTGCTGATTGATCTCCTCGGTGGTCATGCCATGTCCGTTGTCGGACACCACGATCTGATACGCGGGCTCATCGGCGGCGCGCACCGTCCCGGCGAGGGTGACGCCCCACGGTAGTGAGACCTCCACCTCGGTGGCATCGGCATCGTAGGAGTTCGCGATGAGTTCGGCCAGTACGGCCGAAACCCGGTCGTAGAGCCGGATTCCGAGTTTGTCTATGGCCAGCCGGCTGATCCGCATCGTGTACTTGTGGTCGTCCAGCGCGGCCGCATGCACGTCGTTGTACATGGTGGTCCCCAATTGCCCTATCGATAGCCTTCGTTCAGCTATCCCTGATATCGATGCAACGCCACCTGATTAACAAAGGGCTGAACATTCACCTACCAGTTCGTCACGGTCATGTTCCGACATTCACCGAGGGGTAGCCCAGTGCAACGGCAAGGTCTCGGTTAACGGTTAGGTGACCGAATCGTGCTCTGTTCAAAGCTTTTTCGCCGAACCGATTGCGTATCGCAACCAGTTGGATCTATGCTACTAACCGATTGCAAAACACAACCAGTTATGAGGTGCGTCATGCCGAAACTTCGAGTGCACAACCTGTCGATCTCCCTGGATGGCTACGTCGCCGGGCCGGACCAGAGCCCGGACAATCCGCTGGGCGTAGGCGGAGAGGATCTGCACACCTGGATCTTCGACACCGACTACGGTCGCGGCATGTCCGGCGCGGCGGTGACCGGCGAGGACGGCGTCGACCAGCGCTACGCCGTCGAGGGCGATGTGAACATCGGCGCGACCATCATGGGGCGCAATATGTTCGGCCCGATCCGCGGCGAATGGCCGGACCATTCCTGGACCGGTTGGTGGGGCCCGAACCCGCCCTACCATCACGACACCTTCGTCCTCACCCACCACCCGCGGCCATCGGTGGAAATGGCGGGCGGCACCGTCTTCCACTTCGTGAACGACACCCCCGAAGCGGTCCTGAAGCGCGCCTTCGACGCCGCGGGCGGCCAGGACGTGCGCCTGGGCGGCGGCTCGGCCACGGTCCGGCAGTTCCTGCGCGCGGGGCTGGTGGACGAACTGCACCTGGCCCAGGTACCGCTGCTGCTCGGTGCGGGAGAACGGCTCTGGGACGGTCTGGGCACATTGCCGGGATATTCGTGCACCCGGAAGGAGTCGTCCGAAAACGTCACCCACCTGACCTTCACCAAGCAGGCCCGCTGACAAGCCGCGTGAACCCGGGCAGAATGCGGGCGACGGGGCGGGACCGGCGGCTCCGCGGGCGAGAGGACTATCGGTGGCGCGCAATCCTGAGCTGGGCAGCCTGGGCGAGTCGATTCAGCGCGGGTTGGTGACGCCGCTGCGGCGCGGCCTGGGCGCATTCGCCGAGCGCGTCAGCGCTCAGCCGATCGCCGAGCCGACGCTCGCGGAGACCATCGCGGCGCGGCAGCGGTTCTTCGGGGCCGACCTGGTGGACGCCGAAACCGGCGCGGTGCGCTCCGACAGGGTGGTGCTGAGCTGGTTCGGGTGCGCGAGTTTCGCGGTGGCGCTGGGTGGTTCGGTATTCCTGCTGGATGCCTGGGTGCCACGCGGCGCGACTTCCGGATATGTGCCGACCACGCCGGCGGAGGTGGCGGCACTGCGACCGGCGGCGATCTTCATCGGGCACGGGCATTTCGATCATGCCGCCGATGCCGGGCCGATCGCGCAGGCCAGCGGTGCGGTGATCCACGGCACGGTCGAACACTGCGCGACCGCGCGCAAGCAGGTGAAATCTCCCGGATTCTCCTGTGTGACACTGGGTTCGAGTACCTCCCTACCCGGAGCTCGCTACGATTTCGACCTCGCACCGGGGATTTCGGTGACGGCGGTCCGGCACATCCATTCCGCGCGCACCGAGCGATACGCGGGCGCGGATGCCTGCGCGCCCGTCAAGCCCATCCCGCAGATCGGCGATATGCGCAGGTATCCAACGACTCTCGCCGATACCGCGCATCTCGTCCGGCGATTGACCGATCCGGAGGGCGGCGTGCTGCTGTACCAGTTCCACACCGAGAAGTTCACGCTCACCTGGCATGACTCGTCCGGGCCGCTGCTGGACAAGGCGCCGGAGGTGCTCGAGACGCTGCGTGAGCTACCCGCGTCCGATGTCCACGTGGGTGCGGTGCAGGGGTACAACCAGTTCACCAACGGCCTGCGAGACCCGCGCAGCTATATCGAGGCGCTGCGGGCAAAGGTGTTCGTGCCCAACCATCATGACAACTGGCTGCCGTTGATCACCGCGCGCGGTTCGGCCTTCCGGGCACCGCTGGAGACCGCGCTCGCTACGATTCCCGACGGCCCGAAGCTTCGCATGCTGCTCGATCCGGACGACTACGTCACGCCCGGGGTGCTCGCCTTCGACGCGTAATCAGCTGAACCGCAACAGCATTGTGAGGCTGGTACTGCCGGCTGGATTGGTGTGCGCGGAACTCGGCACCACGACGAATCCCAGGCACTCGTACAGGCGCAGCGCCGGATTCTCCTGTCGCACACTCAAACTCACGCTTGCGAAGCGGGTTCGGGCGACTTCGAGCAGACCGGTCATCAGTACGGTGCCGATCCGGCCGCCGCGCTGTCCGGGCGCGACACCGATGGCCAGCTCCGGCGTTTCGTCATCCACGTATCCGTAAGCGGCATTGTCCCCGGTGAACAGCCGCAGCCATGCGGCCCCGCACGGCACCCCGTCCCGCTCCGCGATGACGCCGACATCCCCCGGCGCACCCCAGCCCTCGACATAATGTGCCAGCGATGGCACATCCCGCAGCTCCTCGGGCGAAACCCGGCCCTGCTCATGGGAATACGACGCCTCGAACAGCATCGCCCACAGGAATTTCTCGTCCGCGGCCTCAACCGGACGCACCGTCAACTCACCCATGCCGCCGACTATAGGACCGGCCGGTCACAGTGGTGCCGGATCACCCATGCCAGCGCTGGTGGCTCATGGGAGGGCGAGCACTCACACCTGCGCCAGCATTCCCGGCCCCGCCTCTGGCACGACATCGCGCGCGGTGAGCTCACGATCGCAGCGATCACACGCGAGGTGCACGTGCGCCTCACCCTCGCAGTCCCGATGCCGGTAGTACACGGGCGGCCCGTCCGGGGCCATATGCGCATCGCCCCAATCCTTGAACGCCATCAGGATCGGGTACACCTCGTGCCCCTTGGCGGTGAGCCGATACTCCTCGTGCACACCGACTTCCGGCTTCTGCTTGACGAGAATCCCATGCTCGACGAGCCGATCCAGCCGATCCTGCAATCGCCCCCGCGAGATCCCCAGATAGTTCTGAAACCCGTTGAACCGCCGCACCCCCGAGAACGCCGCCTTCATCACCAGCAGCGTCCACCGATCCCCCAGCACCACCAGCGACCGCGTGATCGAACAGGGCTCCTCGGCCAGCTCCTCATACCGCATCTCCCAATCCTACCCATTTGGTCCTAATATGAGACCAAGTTCAATCGGTCTCGTTTTGAGACCAAAGGAGAGGCGACGCCCATGACCGACCCCTACAGCACCCTGCGCACCCTGCTCGACGACCGCTACACCTGCCGAGCCTTCCGCCCCGACCCGATCCCCCGCGAGACCATCGAACAGGTCCTCACCGCCGCCCAGCGCACCCCGTCCTGGTGCAACACCCAGCCCTGGCAACTGACCATCACCGACGGCGACGCCACCGACCGCTTCCGCAAGGCGCTGCTCGACCACATCAACGGCACCCCCACCGAATCCGACCTCCCCTTCCCCCCGGCCTACAACGGCGTCTACCGCGACCGCCGCCGAGAGTGCGGCGGCGCCCTCTACACCGCCGTCGGCGTAGCCCGAGGCGACCACGAAGGCTCCCTCCGCCAAATGCTCCGCAACTTCGAACTTTTCGACGCCCCCCACGTAGCCATCCTCACCACCGAGGCAGACCTCGGCGTCTACGGCGCAGTCGACTGCGGCCTCTACCTGACCTCATTCCTCCTGGCCGCCCAAAGCCTCGGCATCGCCACCGCGCCCCAAGCGGCCTTGGCGTCCTACTCCCCCTTCCTCCATGAGTACTTCGGCATTCCCGAGAGTCGCCAGATCATCGCAGGGGTGTCCTTCGGCTATCCCGACCCCGATCACGCCGTCAACGGATTCCGCACCACCCGTGCGGATCTCGCGAACGTGATCACCTGGCACACCAACTGATTCCGCCTCGCGATCTTCGGGACCGGGTTAACCTACACACGTGTCGGTTAACCCGGTCCGTCGTCTGAAGGGCCCAGAACGTCGTGTGCTGGTACTCGATGCCGCCCGAAACCTCTTCGCCGCCAACGGCTATGACGCGGTCTCCATGCGCGATATCGCCACCGCCGCGGGCATCACCCGCCCGGTCCTCTACGACCATTTCCCGTCGAAGAAGGATCTGGTCCTGGACCTGCTGACCACCGAAACCGAAGCCCTGCTGGCCCGCATCACCGCCGAGGTGGCCGCCGCACCCGAAGCCCGCCTCCCCCGCGCCCTGCGCGCCTACTTCACCTTCATGCTGGAACGCCCCCTCGCGACCCGCCTGATCCTTTCTCCCACAAAGGATCCCGACATCTCCGAGGTGGTAGCGCACCTGAGCTCCCTCTCCCACCGGGGCATCCTGGCCCTACTCCCCCCACCGAACCCCCGAGCCTCCCCGCACACCCCCGATATCGCGGCCACGATCCTCGTGTCATCCGTTGTAGCGGTGGCGAATTGGTGGCTCACCCACCCCGAAGTCCCCGTGGACGAGCTGGTCGGCACCACGCTCGCCCTACTCTCCCCCGGCTTCTCCCAGAGTTAGGCACGCCCGTGTTCGACAAACTCCCCGGCTGGAACACCTCCGCTCCGCTGGGCCCGAACTCCTTGACCTGGAAGCACTTCGGTGACATCCGCTCCATGCTCATCCTCGGCCGCGCCGGCACCCTGCAGAACATGCACCCCGTCCTGAACGCCGCCCTCCAGGAACACTCCAACTTCTTCACCGACCCCATGGACCGCTTCGACCGCTCGGTAGCCCCCATCCAAGCGATGATCTACCAACCCGACCCCGAATCCCGAGCCCGCAAGGTCCGAGATTTCCACAAACCCATCAAAGGCATTGCCCCCGAAGGCACCCGCTACCACGCCCTCGACCCCGAAGTCTTCTGGTGGACCCACGTAACCTTCTACGAATCCATCATCGCCACCCAAGAATTCTTCGGCACCCCCTTCACCGAAGCCGAAAAAGCCCAGTTGGTAGCCGAGGGTCTGACCTGGTGGCGCCTATACGGCATGTCCGACCGCCCAGCCTTCGGCGACTACGAAAACTACCGCGCATACTGGCTCCACATGTGGCAAGAGATCCTCCAATCCAACAAAACCACCACCTTCGCCGCCACCATCCACAAAGCCAAAGTCCCCACCCCACCCTTCATCCCCAAACCCGTCTGGCCCCTGATCCGCTACCCCGTCATGTCCATAGGCGTCTGGCTCTCCAACGCCACCATGCCCCCGGAAGCCCGAAAGATATTGGGCTGGACCTGGACCCGCACAGACGCCCTAGCCTTCACCCTCTTCCGCCACACAATCCGCACAGCCTGGACCCTCGCCCCCAGCCGCCTCCGCTACATCCCCGACGCCTGGGACGGGATGCAGCAAACAGCAGCTATTCACAACGAGAAGTTATCCGCAGGCTGACCATTTCCCCAGCACACAGTGCCGCTGGTCAACCTCCGACGGAGGATCCTCGGCACCTGTGATCAGAACCCGCAGAGACCTGCTGACCGAAGTCTCTGCAGCCACCATCACGAACCGCTGCCACACCGGCGAATACGTCCGACTGCTTCCCGGCATCTATTCGATAGGCGAACCAACGCTCCACACCAGATGCGAGGCAGTCGTAGCTTGGCTACCCACATCGGTATTCAGCCACCGCACCGCCGCTTGGCTCTGGAACATGTTGCCCGAGCCCGAATTACTCGAAGTCACCGTGCCGCCAACAACATTCCGGACCACCCCCGCATGGCTGCGCCTCTACCGCCGCACCCTTCCCCCTGCGTGCATCGACGAGAGCTGGGGCTTTCCGGCCACAACCCCCGCCCGCACACTCCTGGACTGCATGACAGTCGTCGCCGAACACGATGCGGAACGCCTCGTCGACACCCACGCCCGCACCGCCTCCCCGGAACTCCTCGACCTGCGCACCCACCTCCGTGGCTCCCCCACCCTCCGCAAACAACTCCGCGACGCCGCACCCGACGCCGCCTCGGAGCCGGAACGCCTCTTCACCCACGCCCTCCTCCAACGAGGCATCCGCCTCCTCGCCAATCACCCCGTGGGCCCCTACTACGGCGACTTCGTCGACCCACGCTCCCACACCATCATCGAAATCGACGGCCGCGCATTCCACAGCGACGCACGTACATTCCGCGAAGACCGCCGCCGCCAGAACGCACTCGTCCTCGCGGGATGGTTCATCCTGCGCTATGCAGCCGCCGACATCTTCACCCATATCGATGTGTGCGCCGATGAGGTGGCGGCAGTGGTCCGTCGGCGTCGGCGAAACCGCCCGCTGGGTTGAATTTTCCCTGCACAACCAGATTCGCTTGACCACTTCCCGGTCTATACACACGTCGATTGCACGAAAAGTACACTGGCCCTTGCGAAATAAGATCGACATGAGGTCAAGAGGCTGACAGAATCGACCGATGGTCAAGCACGCCGAAGAGCTGCTCCGCGAGGAGATCATCGCGCATCTGAAGGAGCTCCAGGGGGATTCGGAAACCGTTACCCGGGAGCAACTCTGGAACTTTCAGATCCGCGGTAAGACCCTGCGTCTCATCGACTGGAGTCGTGGCATTCGCAACCCGAAAGAGTTGGACGCGACACTCACGATCATGTCGAATCCTAAAAGCCAGTACGATGACGCGGAAGTCGACGGCTCACTCTTCGGCTACGCATACCGCGAAGGCAGTTCGGCAGGTGACAACACCAAACTACGACGTGCATTCGAGTTGAAACTACCACTGATCCTGTTACGCAAGGTCAGTGACGGCGTCTTCGTGCCGGTGTCCCCGGTGTACGTGGTAGCCGACGATGCAAAGAACCGCCAGTTCCTCATTGCACTAGATCAAAACCTGCAGTCCGTTGCCGACCCGATGGATCTGCTGCCGATCGAGCGAAAATACGCCGAACGGGCCGCCAAACAGCGACTACATCAACCGGTGTTTCGGGCGAGAGTTCTCCGCGCTTACGAATCACGTTGCACCGTTTGCAGACTCGCTCCCTTGAAGCTGCTCGATGCTGCGCACATCATTGCGGATAACAAGGAGAACGGTGGGCCAACCGTCGATAACGGACTGTGCCTCTGCAAGCTGCATCATGCCGCCTATGACGCAAATTACCTCGGTATCAGGCCCGATCGCACGATTGTCATCAGCCAACGACTGCTGGATGACCCCGACGATTCGCAAATGCTTCAGTTCGGCTTGCAAGCACGACATGAACAGCCGCTCTACACGCCGATGAGGTCCAAGAAGGAGCTTCCATCCCCTGATCGATTAGCAGAGCGCTTCGCCGAGTTCGTCACCTCGGAAGCGAGCTGACGGGTATCCGCGGCTATTCATCGTCATAGACGTCGACGATGGCCGCATCTTTCGATGCGTCGATGGTGGTGAACCGAACGACACGATCATCGAAACCGCGAGCGGCAGCGGGGGCGACGAAGCCGAAAGCCATGACAACCTTGCTCAAGTCGACATGTCCCGCCGCGGACACGTCGGCGCTGAAGCGGGGTTCTATGACCGGGTACAGCATGAGGGTGCCTCGGCGGGGCGCGACCAGGGCTTCGGTGTTGACGTCACCGGAGTGCGGGAGGCCGCCCGCGATTCGCATGGCAATGCTGCGATGTCGGCTGGTGGAAATGGCACCGAACAGGGGGTCGCGGCGGCGAACTCGTTCCCAGCGTGTGAATCGTCTTCCAGATTTGCCGATTACAACATCCTTGACGACGCCGCGCATCGTCTGCGGGGTGAGAATAGTCCAATCGTCGATCTGACCGCTATGAGTGATCGCGGAGAGATACTCGATATGCGGGTCGAACTGACCAGGCACCAGCCAGCGCATGGCGACAACTATTTCCAGGAATTCGTCGGGAGAGAGTCGGCCGGTCAGAGCCGTGACGCGGTGGACTACTTCCTTCTCCGGAAAGTGATAGGCGAAATCTGTTGTGGTGCTGGACAGTCTGTCGAAGACCGGTGCCCACAGCGCGGTGTTGTGCCGTAGGTCGGCCGCGCGATTCGGGTAGCCGAAGGGCTCACGCCAGAGACCCGGCGAGCGTATTTCGACGAGTTTGGCGTTGTACATCTTGTTCGGACTGGTCGGCTTCAGCGTCGGTAGATGCTGGGACACCAAGGGCGGCACCTGATTCGGCGTCAGCATCGGCACTCCATCCACCATCACGGAGTACTGTTCGAGCTCGGAGCGAAACGCCTCTTCGTCCATACAGACGGCCTCGAAGGCTCGGTAGAGGTCAATGCCCTGCCTGCCGTGCTCCTCCTCCCGCCCGATGTATAGACGCACCAGATCCCGGTATCCCTTCCGGAAGCCGAACCAACGGCCCATCTGCATGAGTGCGGAGACATTGGAGGCCCGGCGCCGGAAGTAGGTGACAGTGAGCCCTTCCACCGTGAAACCACGGGAAAGCTTCTGGCCGCCGATCAGGATTTTCCAGATAGAGCGGCGGTCGAAATCTGCTACGCCGGTCTCGAGGTCCTTGTCTCCGTTGACGACAATGATGGGCTGTTGATCACCGCCGATATTCATCACCGCAGGGCCGATGTAGCGCCGCAGTTCTTCAAATGTCGCGGGGACCGCATGGCTGTCGGCTCGAACAGCGGAGACGGGAGCCAGATCGGCCTCGAACAGTTCGCGAAGCCGATCTGTGCCCCCGCCGCTGGAATAGCCTGCCTGCCACCACAGTTGGGTTACTCGCCCCAATAGTTCACGGTGGGATTCAACCCAGTTGGACTCGTGGATCAGCATGGTGTGATGGCGGTAGTGCTCTACGCCGACACCCTCGACCTCTGCCCGGTACAGCTTCATTGCGCCGGTCAGAACAAACATGTCCATGGCGCGACGCAAAGGTGCGGTGTCGTCTTCATCGTCCACTATGACGTCGCGGACATGGGCCAATTCGTTCGATGTTGCGAGAGTCGGCCGTTCGTTCTCACCGTCGTTGTCCAGATCATGGAAGTCCGCGGCTCCCATGTATCCCGCGGGGCGGGCCAGGGAGATGATGAAGTCCTTGGGGAAGATGTCGGCGCTGTCGCTGGGGTCGATGAAGACGTTCGCGTAGGGCGTTGCGGTGTAGCCGACGTACTGGGCGCGGGGCAGCATGGTGAGTAGCTGCGAGATTTTCTCGTTGATTGCGGTGCGGTCGGCGTCGGGTTTGGGTTTGGAGGTGTTGACCGAGGCCTCGTCCGATTCGTCATCGATGATCAGGACGGGGATTTCGTCGAGGGGTGTGCGAATCTTGTTGAGGTCCTTGACGAGTTTGGTCAGGACGGCCTTGTTCTTCTTGACCACCATCAGGCGAGCTGCGGCGCGGTGCAGGTTCACCGGGTCGTAGAGCGGTAGTGCGGGTTCCTGCTTCTCGAACTCCAGGGCGACGATGCCTTGCAGCAGGCTTTTGTAGTCGTCGTAGCGGGTGGTCAGGCGGTGGATGTCGAAACCGCCGAGAATGGAAGGGGCCGTACCGAATTCGACGAACTTGCGCTGAATCCATTCGGGGTCGTCGGCGTAGTCGGATTCGAATTCGCTGGCGCCACGCAGCACATTCTCGCGGCCGACGAGCTCCATATCGAGACGGCGCTGGGTTTGATCGCGAAGCAGATTCAGGGTGCCGCCGAGGACGATGACCAGACGGTAGCCCGCATCGATGGCACGCGCGATGACACCGGTGAAGTTCGCAGTTTTGCCCGACTGTACATAGCCGACCACGAGGCCCTTGGATTGATATGCCTCGGGGCGCGTCGGATCCGAAAGTCGTTCCACCACACTCTCGGTCGCCATGTCGAGGGTCGTGATGGCCTGATCGGTCCAGCCCTTGCGGGCCAGAAGTTCGGTGTACATCGGCCAGTACCATTCCCGGCCCTGATGGGTGGAGTACCAGGGAATGAATTCGTTGCTGATCACCACCGGCATGGGTGCCTTGATCACCGGCGAAGTGGCCTCGAGCATTTTGCACGTGGAGGAATCGAGAGCCAGCTCACGATAGATATCCGAACGCCGATCCTCGGTGCACGGGCTCGCGGTGGACCACTGGACGTGCTGCGCGAAATCCCAGGCGCGCAACTGCTTTCGCCACATGTCGAGCAGTTGACTACCAGGGGGCGCGGTGAGGAGTTCCTGGCGGAAATCCTCCTCTTCGGCGAACTTGTCGGAGCCCGGTAGATCCTCCGCTTGATACTGCATGGCGCGCACCAGCCGCTTCGGCTTGCTTCCCGCCATATCCGCCAGAACTGCCGCGTGCAAGGCGATTCGGAGGTCGATGTCCATTGAGCTATTCCCCATCGTCTTGACGGCCTTGTTCGGCGCGGGCGGCGGCGACCAGGATCGATTGCCACAGTGCGAGATTGTCGCGTTCGCGGACGCCGGATCGTTCGCGTTGGAAGACCTCGTTCAGCATGAGGTAGAGGAGGGATTTGATGATCGGGATGTCGTCGAGGCTGCCGCGGCGGCCGGCGAGGATGGCGGAGCGGTAGCGGAGGTTGAGGAGGATGGTGCGTTCTTCGCGGTCTATGTCGAAGAAGGTGTCGCCGTCGAGGACTTGCCAGCGGACGGTGATCGGGTCTTCGCCGATCAGGTACGGGAGTTCTTCCGAAATCGCTTCGCGGACAGCGGGTGCAATGCCTTCGCCGGGTGGGATCACCGGTTTGCGCTCGATGCCGGCCCGGCGGCGGGCGTCACGGTAGCGGCGGTCGGCGGCGGAGAGATATTCGGGGAAGGAAAGGCCGGTGTCGTCCACGGCTCGGTCGAGGGCCGCGATGAATTCGGGGGATACTTCGACCCCGTCCTTCTTCACTGTGAGACGGAAGGTGTCTCCGGTCTGCTCGGGCAATTCCACGGCGACGCGGGCCAGTACCAATTGCTGTTCCGGTTGCCGGAAGTTGTTCCAGCCACCCGCCTGCACCAGGCGATCATTGCGGTAGAGATAGAAGCCCTGGGTGTTCTGCAGTGAGCCGATCGCGCGGAATTCGGGCAGGGACGAACGGGGCGGCCAGATGTGCGCGTTCAGCTTCACCGCGCCCACCGAGGGCAGTTCGGCGGAGAAGACGCGCGGGTATTCCGGATCGCCGGTGACGGGGTAGCCGAACGGATCCAGCGGCAGGACACCGAAATCCATGACGACGGTGCCGGTGGCGATGTCCTCCACGGCGATGGTGATATTGAAATCGCCGCGGGCCAGGTAGCGGTGCAGTTGCAGGCCGAGATGCATGCCGAGCGCATTGATCGTGCGCGAGAGATAGCGTTCGGTCTGTTCGGGACCACCGTTGCGGGGGAAATCCTTCACGCCGTCCCAGCGGATCACCGTGCCCTGCCAGGTGATCGGATTGCCGTGATAGCGGTCGATGAGGGTCTGCGCATACCCGGGTTCGACTATGTCGCACTGGAATCCGGTCTTGGCGCGCTCCATGACCCAGCGGCGGCCGGACGGACGGCTGGTGCGGGTGCGGCTCACCACGGTGACCGCGGCGGCATGGCTCAGCGATGCGGATTTCAGGCCGGTGCCGAACATTCCGAGGGAACCGGCACGGTAGTTGCGGCGGCCGCCGACCGTCATGGCGACATCGAGTTCCTCGTCGGTCATCCCGCCGCCGTCATCGATGATGAGCAGGCTGACCAGACGATCGTCATCGCGAAGGAAATGCACGACAACGTCTTTCGCACCCGCGTCGATGGAATTGTCGACCAGATCCGCGATGGCGGCCTCGAAGCCGTAGCCCTGGCTGGTCAGCGCCTCCATATAACGCGGGTCAGGCGGAAGGGTCTTGGTTCCCGCAACGGGAACATCGAACTTCCACTCTTCCGCCATGACCCACCCCTGCACGAACGACGATAACCGGAGGACTATAGCGAATGATCTGTCCGCAACATCACGGCGTTACGTGCCAGATCACCGCCCGGATATGCCAATTCAGTGCTTGATAGCCGCGAGTGCGGGGTTCAGATGGAGGGTGATGGGGACGGGGCGCAGGGGACTTCGATTGGGGTGCCGAAGGTGTTGAGCATGAGGGCGGCGACCGTGGGGTCTACCGAGACGCTGTTGTGGCCTGCGAGATTCACGGGGCAGACGTCTTGGAGGACGATGTTGGTGGCGTTGGGGGCTTCGCGGATGCCGCTGGTGTAGGGGATGACTTCGGTGTCGGATCGGGTTACCAGGTTGGTGTAGTGGACATTCGGGGCGTAGACGCCTGCGGCTTGGAGGTTGTGGATGAAGTCGGAGACGGGGAGCATGTCTACGCAGCCTTGGCAGATGGGGCGGAGGGCGGCGAAGACCTCGGGGGCCACGTTGAGGCCGTAGGCGGCGTTCACGATGGGGTCGGCGGCGTGGGTGCCCGCCCAGATGGGGACGAGGTTGAAGGATTGGTCGACTACCTCGTTGCCGCCGTCGAAGAGGAGGTAGTTGGCGGCTACCAGGGTGCCTTCGGACCAGGTGAGGAGGTTGACCTTTTGAGCGCCGGTCTGCTGTAGGACCTGGTTGACGAAGTCGCGTAATTCCTTGCTGGACTGGGGAATTGGTTCCAGTCCGCCCGCACCTGCGATGAGACCGCCCTGGCCGGGGTAGATGCCGTAGGTGACGGAGTAGACGCAGTAGCCGTTGTTGTGCAGCAACGGGGACATGGCGGGCCAGCCCGCGCCGTTGCCCGCGATGCCGTGCACCAGGACCACGGGTTCGGGGTGGGCGGCGGTAGGGACGCAGGTCCAGTCATTGCCGCCGGGCGGGGTGAAGGGGGCCTTGGCGGTGTTGGCGTCGATGAACCACTGCGCCACCGAGTAGTTGACCGGGAGTTGCTCGGGTTCGGCGGAGGCGGTGCCCGCGGTGATGAGCAGGGCTACCGCCGCTGCCACGGAAAGACCGATACGACTACAGATTCGATACAACTGATTCCTCCGCGGGTCGGCACGCATGGTAGGTAGCCAGAAGGTCGCTCGGCGTACCTTAGCGGGCGCGAATGCGAGGAATGGGGACGAAACGCCGTTGAGGGACAGCGGTCGCACAGGATCCTCCCGCGAGCCGATTACGGCCTGCCACCCGAGAGTCGACTATGGCCGTCGCCCACGAGCCGCTATAGCCGCGGTCCGAGAGCCGCCGACTACGACCGCTGCCCGAGAACGAAGACCCGTGCCCGAGCGCTATATGCCCGCACCCAGTGCGCGAATGCAGCGGACCACCAATGCCGCGGGGGTCGATTCCCCAGCTCCTGCTGCCGCACCGGCGCTCCCGGTTTCATCGGCAATCGCCCACTGCTCCAACGCGATTCGAATCGCTCCGGCAGCGGCGGCCGCAAGCAGGCGCAGTTGCACCGGGTCCGCGTCCGATCCCGCCAATTCAGCCAGGGCGCAACGCAATTCACGCTCGCCCTCCATATTTATGCGATGCCAGACCGCGCGCAGGGCCGGATCGGTTTCCATGGCGCGCAGCAGGCCGCGGGTGAGTTCGAAGTCCTCCCCCACCTCGACGGTCACCGCCTGTACCGCGGCGACCTCGAGTTCGGCGAGGGTGGGCAGGCGGTGCGGGCCGGTCGAGATCGCTTCGATCCAACGTTGCGCGCCGGTGGTGAGCATGGGTTCGACCGCGTCTTCCTTGGTGCGCGCGTAGCGGTAGAAGGTGCGCAGGCCGATGCCCGCTTCGGCGGCGATGCGATCGGCGGTGACCTCGGCGGTGCCGTGTTCGGCGAACAGCCGCGCGGCGATGCGGGCGATATCCAGGCGCGTTTCGGCTTTGCGGCGCTCGGCCAGGGTGGGGCGCTGCTCGGCAACGGGCATGGGATGTCCTTTGGTCGGGTGCTCCCATCCTAGTCTCCGGATGCCGATCTGGCACGACGTGCCATGTAGGCGTAGCGTGTCAAGTACGGGGGATCGAGACCATAGAGGAGAAGTTCGCAATGGAGCGTTTCACCGATCGCCGAGTACTCATCACCGGCGCTGGCTCGGGTATCGGCCGGGCCACCGTGCACCGCGTGCTCAGCGAGGGCGGGCGGGTCGTCGCCGCCGATGTCAACGAGGCCGGGCTCGCCGAAACCGTCAAACAGGCCGCCGAGCAGGGCACTGCCGAGCGACTCAGCACCGTCACCGTCGATATCGGCAATGAGGATTCGGTGCGGGCGGGCGTCGCCACCGCGCTGGAGTATCTCGGCGGGCTGGACGCGCTGATCAATGCCGCCGGAATTCTGCGGTCCGCGCATACCCACGAAATGCCGCTCGCCGATTTCACCAAGATCATCACCGTGAATTTGACCGGCACCTTCCTGATGATCCGCGAGGCGCTGCCCGCACTGCTCGCCTCGGATAAGGGCGTCATCGTCAATTTCACCTCGACCTCGGCGTTCTTCGCGCACCCGTACATGTCCGCGTACGCGGCGTCCAAGGGCGGCATCATGTCCATGACGCACGCGCTCGCCGCCGAATACAGCAAGCAGGGCTTGCGCGTGGTCGCCGTCGCCCCGGGCTCGATTTCGAGCGATATGACCGACGGCCGCGGCCCGGGACTGCCCGCCGACGCCGATCTGAGCCTGTTCATGAAGCTGGCCCCCGGTATCGGCCAGGGCTTCGCCTCGCCCGATACCGTCGCCGGCGTGGTCGCGATGCTCGCCTCCGATGACGGCGCGTTCATCACCGGCACCGAGATCCGCATCGACGGCGGCACCCACTACTGACGGGCTCGGGGAAAAGTCATCCCCGAGACGTAGCCGCACCCTGAATTCTCACCGAACTCCTTTCAAGCCATATCTTTTCGATGCCCGAGTTCGGCACAGTGAACGATATGAGCTCGCCGAGAAACAATTCCGCACGACGGATGATCGCCCGGGTTGCCGTGGCCGGGGCGATCGCCGCGATTCCCCTTACCGCGGTAGCGGTTCCGGCCATGGCGGACACCACCGCCGGACCGGACGTCACCGAAATCAACCGGCCGCACCACAACGACCGCGACGATTGGAACAATCCCTGGAACCGGAACAATCCGTGGGATCGCAATAATCCCTGGGACCGCAACGATCGGCATGATCACTGGGACGACCGCGACCAGTGGAATCGCGGGCACGATCCGCTGCGATCCCTGCTGCGGCAGTGGCTTCCGACCGGATCCTTCGGAAGCTGATACCCCCGAGAGGAACGCGGCCCGGCATCGGTTGGGATGCCGGGCCGCCGCATGTCCGAGACCAGCCGATCAGGCCGCGCTCAACCCGCCGTCGACGGTCAGGATCATGCCCGAGGTGTACGCGGAACGATCCGAGGCGAGAAACGCTGCCGCATCGGCGATTTCACGCGGTTCGGCCGGGCGGGCGAAGGGGAAATCGGCCGCCATGGCGCGGAATCGATCGCTGGAATCGATCAGTTTCGTAATGCGTTCTGTCGCAACCGGACCCGGATTGATGCCGACCACGCGAATACCGTCGCGCCAGCTGCGACCGCCCAGGGCACGGGTGAAGGCCATGAGCGCGGCATTGCCGGTGCTGCCCGCGATGTAATCGAAGTCGGGACGCTCCCCCGCCGCGCCGATGTCATTGATGATGACGCCTCGACCCCGCTGTTTCATGCGCTCGTACACCAGCCGGGTCAGGCCGATATAGCCGAAGACCTTGAGCTCCCAACCGTGCCGCCAGGCGGTATCGTCCACGGCCGCAAGGGATCCGGCGGGGATGTCACCGGCGTTGTTGATCAGAATGTGCGGGCCGTCGGTCACTTCGGCGAGGCGTTCGATATCGGCGTGAACGCGCAGATCGACGCGATGGGTGTCTATGCGCACGCCGCACTCGGCGCGCAGACGGTCGGCGATATCGTCGAGTTGTTCTTTGCCGCGCGCGGCGAGATGTAGGTGGCAGCCTTCGGCGGCGAAGACCTCGGCCATGGCCGCTCCTATGCCCGCCGAGGCTCCGGTAATGAGCGCGGTGCGCCCGGAGAGTCCCAAATCCATTGTTCGACTTTCTCTTTCGATCGGTCAGTGCGCGGCTTGGATTCCGGAGACGTCCAGGGCGCGGGCGATCAGGCGGTCCCGCAGCCGCGGGGAGAGACGGCTCAGCCAAACGGCTTGGCGCGCATCCGATCCCGCCGTGTAATACGGCTTCGGAGCGCGGGACTCGACCGCCTTGACGATCACGGTCACCGCGATATCGACCGGGGCGAAGCGCTGGGCGGCCATCACCTTGTCGAGGGCGATGAGCTGCTGTTCATAGAGCGCCACCGTGCGCGGATCCGCCTCCGCTCGCGCCTCCTGCGCCGCAGCGCCGGACTTGGCGAAGATCTCCGTTCGCATCGCACCGGGTTGGATGACCGACACCGGAATCCCCCAGGGCGTCAACTCGACTCGCAGCGCGTCCGAAAACGATTCCAGCGCAGCTTTGCTCGCGGCGATCGGCCCCAGGAACGGCAGCGATACGCGCGCGCTGGCGGCGCTGATATTGATGATCCGCCCGCCACCGGCGCGCAGCAGCGGCAGAAACCCCTGGATCATCTGCACCGGGCCGCCGACATTGACTTGGAACTGGCGGCGCAGTTCGGCGGCCGGGACCAGTTCGACCGGGCCCTGGACCAGGACTCCGGCATTGTTGATCAGCGCGTACAAGCCTGCGCCGTCTTGACGTTTCGCCACCTCGTCGACGGCTGCGGCAATGCTGTCCGGGTCGGTGACATCGACGCGGATTTGGGTGATACCGCTGACGTCCAGCTCCGGAGTTGCGGTACGCACTCCGGCGTAGACGTGAAAACCCTTGTCGGCCAATGTGATCGCGGTCGCTTTGCCGATACCGCCGGTGGCTCCAGTGATCAGGACTGCACGAACGGAACTATTCGTTGCCATGGTGATCCTCGGGATCGAATCGTTGAATGGCACCCCCCAGGTGCATGACCCAGAGTACATGTCCCTTGGGACATGTCAATGGGAACAACTCAACCACGAACGACCGAAAACAGCTGCCGCCCTATCGATTACCGTGAACTACCAGCGCTTACCGCTTGTTCTCCTCGCGCGCCCACTCCGCCCATTCGGCCAGCGCGTCGTACAGCCGGATACCGGCCTCGATGGAAATCCGCTTGGAGCGATTGTGCGGTTCGGTCCCGAAATCCCCGCGATCCTTGGCCGCCGCCAACTCCCGATACATGGCCGCGGTATCGCTGAAGAACTTCTCCTCCTGCTCCAGATGCCGATCCAGATCCTCGGAGTCCATGAGCCAGAAGAAGAATGAGCGCAGCAGCGGCTCCACCCGCAGCGTGTGGTCGACATCCTCCTCGGTGAGCCAGCGCCGCACCTCCGCCAGACCGCTTTCGGTGATCCGATACGACTTGCGGCCGCGCGCACCCTCACTGTCCAACTCGATCAGGCCGCCGTCGAGCAATCGGGCCAACTCCGCGTAGATCTTCGGATGCCGTGCGGGCCACACCGGGCCGAGCGCCTCCTGAAACCGCTGCGCCAGGTCATATCCGCTCGCCGGACCCTCGGCGAGCAATCCGAGCAAACCGTGCCGCAACGACATCCAATAGCCTTTCCTCGCACCTGAAATCCATCATCACACGCGGACCGCCACCGCCCGCACGCCTCAGCGCTCGACGGCGGCCGCCACCCCGTCGAGCACCAGGTCCAGACCGAACGCGAAGTCCTGATCGGCGGATTCGGGTGCGTCCGGAACGGATTCGAAAAGTCCGGAGCCGAGCAGCGCGGTGACATCGGGAAAGCGGCCGGCGTCGACGACTGCGGTCAGCTCGCGCACATACCGCCGAAGCGCCTGCCGCTCATCGACATTCGCCGCTCCACGACTCTCGGCCAACTGCCGATCCAGCGTGAACGCCTGCCGCACATACCCGCCGACGACCGTGATCACACCGATCTTGGCGGCCCAGTCCAGCCCGGTCTCCCGCAGGGCTCGCAATCCGGCATCCATCCAGGCGATGGCATTCGGCCCGCGCGGCGGTCCCGTCACCGGCAACTGTGCCAGCCACGGGCGGCGGCGGAAGACCTCCGACTGCGCCACGGCCCACTCGCGGAGCGCGGGACGCCATGCCGGAGAGGCAGATTCGGTTGCGTCACCCCGTGTCGCCGTGCCACCCGTCGCATGGTGCGCATTCGGCTCCGCGGTCGCCTCTGACGAGCAATCCGGCGCGGGTCCCATCGCCGCATCGGCCATCAGTCCGATCAGCTCTTCCTTCGAGCCGATGTGCCGATACAGCGACATCGGCGTCACCGATAGCGCCGCCGCGATCTTGGGCAGTGTCGCGGCGACCAGCCCGCCTTCATCGGCCAATCGCACCGCGGTGTCGACGACTCGGTCGATATCGAGTTCGGCCGGTCGCCCCAGCCTGGGTCCGTTCCGCAGTCGCCACAGTCGCACCAGGTCATCGGGCATTGTCGGCTCGGGCATGCCTCGGGCTTCCTCCTCGTCGAGTCTGCCGCCGAGATTAGCATAGCCCTTATAGTATAAGTCTTATACTATCACCGACATGAATACCGACCTGCTGCGCAGAGCGACCGGAGCGGCCGCCATCATCGGGGCCGCGCTCACCTTGATCGAAATACCGCTCTACTTCATCTACGACGGCCCGCCGCCGGACTGGAATGTGCTGGTCCGCAGCCTCTTCGGGCTCGCGGGCATCACCACGCTGATCATCTTCTTCACCGGCTTCGGCTATCTGGTGAAACGCGCACTCCCGGAGGCGGATTGGATCGCAGGGATCGCAGCCAATGCCGGACTCATCTGGCTCACAGTGGCTTTGGTCTCCACCGGCCTCGAGGTCGGCGCGGTCATCCAGGCCCCCGACCCCATCGATCCGACCATCACGGTCAGCGGCACCTACATCCTGTACGGCACCATCTCGCGCTTCCTCGAGGCACTCATGTTCTGCGCCTTCGGTTTCGCCGTCCGCCGCACCGGACTAATCCCCCGCTGGACCGCGACCACGGCCTTCGCCCTCAGCCTGATCAACCTGGCCTTCGTCCCGTCGATGTTCTTCGGGAACACCCCCGCGAACTTCTACGCCGCCAACGGCTGGGGCACCACCGCCACCCTCGGCGGCTTCACCATGATCTGGTTGCTGGCCGTGGGAACGACAACGGCCCGGCACCCCCGAAAGGTGCCGGGCCGTATCAGCGCCGAAAGCGCCTGAGACTTAGGCGGTCTCGGTGATGGGGCGGTCGACCCAGCTCATCAGGCCGCGCAGCTTGGCGCCGGTGACCTCGATGGGGTGCTCGGCGTTGGCCTTGCGCAGGCCCTCGAGCTCGGTGTTGCCGTTCTCGACGTTGGCGACCAGGCGCTTGACGAAGGTGCCGTCCTGGATGTCGGACAGGATCGCCTTCATGCGCTCCTTGGTGCCGGCGTCGATGACGCGCGGGCCCGACAGGTAGCCACCGAATTCGGCGGTGTCGGAGACCGAGTAGTTCATGCGGGCGATGCCACCCTCGTACATGAGGTCGACGATCAGCTTGAGCTCGTGCAACACCTCGAAGTACGCCATCTCGGGCGCGTAGCCGGCCTCGACCATGACCTCGAAGCCGGTCTTGACCAGCTCTTCGGTGCCACCGCAGAGCACGGCCTGCTCACCGAACAGGTCGGTCTCGGTCTCTTCCTTGAAGGTGGTCTTGATGACGCCGGCGCGCGCGCCGCCGATGGCCTTGGCGTAGGACAGCGCCAGCGCCTGGCCGTCGCCCTTCGGGTCCTGATCGACCGCGATGAGCGCCGGAACGCCCTTGCCGTCGACGTACTGACGACGGACCAGGTGGCCCGGGCCCTTCGGGGCGACCATGGCGACGGTGACGTTGGCCGGAGCCTTGATCAGACCGAAGTGGATGTTCAGGCCGTGGCCGAAGAACAGCGCGTCGCCGTCCTTGAGGTTGGGCTCGATGTCATTGGTGAAGATGGAGGCCTGCGCGGTATCGGGCGCGAGCACCATGATCACGTCGGCCCATTCGGAGACCTCGGCGGGGGTGCCGACGGTCAGACCGGCCTCTTCGGCCTTCGGGCGGGACTTGGAACCCTCGGTCAGGCCGACGCGGACGTCGACGCCGGAGTCGCGCAGGCTCAGCGAGTGGGCGTGGCCCTGGCTGCCGTAGCCGATGACCGCGACCTTCTTGCCCTGGATGATCGACAGGTCAGCGTCGTCGTCGTAGAACATCTCGACTGCCACTTTGGGTTTCTCCTTCTGGTTCTGTGTCTAAGTGTGTTGGTGGTACTAGCGAGTCGCGGTGATGGACTTGGGTCCACGTCCCACCGCGACGACTCCGGACTGCACGATCTCACGGATGCCGTAGGGCTCCATCATGCGCAGCAGCGCGTCGAGCTTGGAGCGCGTGCCGGTGGCCTCGATGGTCAGGGCGTCGGGAGACACATCGATCACCTTGGCGCGGAACAGGTTCACCGCCTCGATGACCTGGGTGCGCACACTGGCATCCGCGCGCACCTTCACCAGGATCAGTTCGCGGGCAACGGAACTGTCGTCGTCCTGCTCCACGATCTTGATGACGTTCACCAGCTTGTTGAGCTGCTTGGTGACCTGCTCGAGCGGCAGATCCTCAACCGTCACAACGATTGTCATACGCGAGATCTCGGGGATCTCGGTGCCGCCGACCGCCAGCGACTCGATATTGAAGCCGCGGCGGGAGAACAGGCTGGCGACACGCGCGAGCACGCCGGGCTTGTCCTCCACCAAGACGGAGAGGGTGTGGGTCGTGCTCATTCCTCGGAACCCTTCTGGGCGGCCTTGTCGTGGGCGGTCAGGGTGGCCTTCTCATGCGACATGGCCTCGTGGATGACGGCGGGCTCGTCCACGGCCTCATCGTCGTCGAACAGCGGGCGGATGCCGCGCGCGGCCATGATCTCGTCATTGGAGGTGCCGGCGGCGACCATCGGCCACACCTGCGCATCCTTGCCGACGATGAAATCGATCACCACGGGACGGTCGTTGATGGACTGCGCCTCGCGGATCGCGGCCTCGACGTCCTCTTCCTTCTCCACGCGAATGCCGTGGCAGCCCAGGGCTTCCGCGAGCTTCACGAAGTCCGGGATGCGCAGGGTGTGCGTGCCCAGATCGGTGTTGGAGTAGCGCTTCTCGTAGAACAGGGTCTGCCACTGGCGGACCATGCCCAGGTTGCCGTTGTTGATCAGCGCGACCTTGATCGGCACGCCCTCGACGGCGCAGGTGGCCAATTCCTGATTGGTCATCTGGAAGCAGCCGTCACCATCGATGGCCCAGACCTCGCGGTCCGGCATGCCCATCTTGGCGCCCATGGCGGCGGGCACCGAGTAGCCCATGGTGCCCAGGCCACCGGAATTCAGCCAGGTGCGCGGCTTCTCGTACTTGATGAACTGCGCGGCCCACATCTGATGCTGGCCGACGCCCGCACAGTAGATGGCGTCCGGACCGGCGAGCTGACCCAGCTTCTCGATGACGAACTCGGGCGAGAGCGAACCGTCGCTCGGGGTCTTCCAGCCCAGCGGGTACTGATCGCGCACACCGGACAGGTACTTCCACCAGTCGCCGAGCTCCAGCAGCGGGGTGCCGGTGGCGGCCGGATCGGCCTTGAGGGTTTCGATCAGCTCGGCGATGACCTCGCGGCAGTCGCCCACGATCGGGACGTCCGCGTGCCGGTTCTTACCGATCTCGGCCGGGTCGATATCGGCGTGGATGACCTTGGCATTGGGCGCGAAGGAATCCAGCTGACCGGTGACGCGGTCGTCGAAACGCGCGCCGAGGGTGATCAGCAGATCCGACTTCTGCAGCGCCGCAACGGCTCCCACGGTGCCGTGCATACCGGGCATACCCATGTTCAGGGTGTGGGTGTCGGGGAACGCGCCGCGGGCCATCAGCGTGGTGACGACCGGGATACCGGTCAGCTCGGCCAGTTCCAGCAGTTCCGCGGACGCGTCGGCCTTGATGACACCGCCGCCGACGTAGAGCACGGGGGCCTTGGCCTCCATGATCATGCGCGCGGCCTCGCGCACCTGCTTACCGTGCGGCTTGGTCACCGGACGGTAGCCGGGCAGCCGCATTTCCGGCGGCCAGCTGAAGGTGGTCTGCGCCTGCAGCACGTCCTTGGGGATGTCGACCAGGACCGCGCCCGGGCGGCCGGAGGCGGCCAGGTAGAACGCCTCGGCCAGCATGCGCGGGATATCGATCGGGTCGGTGACCAGGAAGTTGTGCTTGGTGCACGCCATGGTGATGCCGGAGATATCGGCTTCCTGGAAGGCGTCGGTGCCGATCAGGCTGCGCCCGACCTGACCGGTGATGGCCACCAGCGGCACCGAATCCATCTGGGCGTCCGCGATCGGGGTCACCAGATTGGTCGCGCCCGGACCGGATGTGGCCATGCACACACCGACCTTGCCGGTTGCCTGCGCATAGCCGGTGGCCGCGTGGCCGCCGCCCTGCTCATGGCGGACCAGCACGTGGCGGACCTTGGTCGAGTCGAACAGCGGATCATAAACGGGAAGAATCGCGCCGCCCGGAATACCGAATACCGTGTCGACGCCGAGCTCCTCGAGGGAGCGGACAACGGACTGCGCGCCGGTGACCCGCTCGGGCGGGACCTGGCGGCGGTTCGGAGTGGTGGCCGGAGCCGTGGCCGCGGGGGCCGAAGGCGCGGGCCGTCGGGCCGAGGGCCCGGGTCGGGCGGTAGGTGCGCTCACCGTCTGGATTCCTTACTGCTTGTCGTTCCAGTTCATGGACTTGCCTGAACACAAAAAAGCCCTCGACAGCCGGGGGCTGTTCGAGGGTGGCGCGTCGCAGCTGCGAGCTGACGTAATTGACTCTGTAGTCGTCGGCTCAGCGCTGGACGCGCCGGCCGATTACGAGCAACTCGATTCGATTCACGCGCTCGACGGTATGCGCGCATGAGCCGCGGAGTCAAACATCTGACCATGCGTGTCTCATTATGTGAGACATAGCGGTTGTTCGGGTTAGTTCAACACAATGCGAGGATGGGGGTGTGTCATCACCGCATCAGTCCGTGCCACCGGCACAATCGTCCCACACCCCCGACCCCGGATCGGACACGGGTCCGATCCCGCAGGTCCGCTTCCGCAGTGATTGGCTGTGGTTGCCGGGAGTCCTCATCGCACCGCTGATCATCGTGCTGCCGCTCTGGCTACTCAGGTTGCAAACCGACCTGACCAGCGAAGGCGTGGAGACTCGCGGGCTGACGCGCACGCGCAGGGTGCCGTGGGCCGAGGTTGCCGGAGTTCGCATTCCGGGATTCGGGCGGGTGTATCTGCACACCACCGGCGGCGAGGACATCGCGCTGCCGGGCGTCGATTTCGCGCGGTTGCGGGCGCTGGTACTGGGTGCGCGCGGGCATATTCCGGACCCTGGCGTGCGGGTGATCGGGCTTACCCGGCTCGCGCATATCGCGGTGTTCATGGTGCTGATGGGTGTGATCTTCCCGTTCTCCGGGATGCCGCAGGTGCTGTGGGTGCTGTTCGCGATTCCGGTCGCGATGGCGGTGTGGATCGAGCGCACTCGCACCAAGGTCTCGGCCGACGGACTGGAATTGCGGACGATGTTCTCGACCCGGCATATCGACTGGGACCAGGTGAAGGGACTGCGGATTCCCAAGCGCGGATTCTTGCAGGCGCATTTGGCCGATGACTCGGATGTGAGTTTGCCCGCTGTCAGTTATGACCGATTGCGCGATTTGGTCGAGGCATCGGACGGGCGCATTCCGGATCCGTTCATCGAACCGGAGGATGCGGACGAGGTGGACATCCCCGAAAGCGATACTTCGGACAAGTAGCGGCGTGTTGGGGTGCGAGGTTTCAGGCGCTGACGGGGATCGATTCGTGCGGGAGTAACGTTGGAACGCGCCGAAAGCATTCGGCGTAGTCGCCGATCAGCCCCCTGCGACGAGAACCCGAGGACCCCATGCCACCGCTTCGCTCACGCACCACCACCGTCGGACGCAATGCCGCGGGCGCTCGCTCGCTCTGGCGCGCGACCGGCCTCACCGACTCCGATTTCGGGAAGCCGATCGTCGCCATCGCGAACTCGTATACGCAGTTCGTACCGGGTCACGTGCATCTCAAGGATGTCGGCGAGATCGTGGCCGAGGCGGTCCGGGCGGCAGGCGGCGTACCGCGCGAATTCCACACCATCGCGGTCGATGACGGCATCGCCATGGGTCACGGCGGCATGCTGTACTCGCTGCCCTCGCGCGAGATCATCGCCGATTCGGTCGAGTACATGGCCAATGCGCACACCGCCGACGCGCTGGTCTGTATCTCCAACTGCGACAAGATCACTCCCGGCATGTTGAACGCCGCCATGCGGCTCAATATCCCCGCCGTATTCGTTTCCGGCGGTCCGATGGAGGCCGGTAAGGCCGTGGTCGTGGGCGGTGTGGCGCAGGCGCCGACCGACCTCATCACCGCCATCTCCGCCAGCGCCTCCCCCAATGTCACCGATGACGGGCTCTCCGAGGTCGAGCGGTCGGCCTGCCCGACCTGCGGTTCCTGCTCCGGCATGTTCACCGCCAATTCGATGAACTGCCTCACCGAGGCGCTGGGACTCTCGTTGCCCGGCAACGGTTCCACCCTCGCCACGCATTCGGCTCGCCGCGCGCTGTTCCAGAAGGCCGGGCGGGTCATCGTCGATATCGCCAACCGCTGGTACCGCGATGACGACGAGTCGGTGCTGCCGCGAAATGTGGCCAACGTCAAGGCTTTCCACAACGCAATGGCCCTCGATGTGGCGATGGGCGGTTCCACCAACACCGTGCTGCACACCCTCGCGGCGGCGCAGGAGGGTGAGATCGACTTCGATCTGCAGACCATCGACGAGATCTCGCGCCGGGTGCCCTGCCTGTCCAAGGTGTCGCCGAACTCGGATTACCACATGGAGGATGTGCACCGCGCCGGTGGCATTCCCGCCATCCTGGGTGAGTTGCGCCGCGCGGGCCTGCTCGAGACCGAGGTTTCCACGGTGCACACCAAGTCGTTCGACGAATGGCTGGACACCTGGGATATCCGCTCCGGCAAGGCATCCGAGGAAGCGGTCGAGCTGTTCCACGCCGCGCCGGGTGGCGTGCGCACCGTCGTGCCGTTCTCCACCGACAACCGCTGGTCCTCGCTGGATACCGATGCCGAGGGCGGCTGCATTCGCGATCTCGCGCACGCCTACACCGTCGAGGGCGGGCTGTGCGTGCTGCGCGGCAATATCGCGCCCGACGGCGCGATCCTCAAGACCGCCGGTATCGATGAGGATCTGTTCACCTTCGAGGGTCCGGCCGTGGTCGTCGAATCCCAGGAGGACGCGGTCTCCAAGATCCTGAACAAGGAGATCAAGCCCGGCGATGTCGTCGTGGTGCGCTACGAGGGTCCCGCGGGCGGGCCGGGCATGCAGGAGATGCTGCACCCCACCTCATTCCTCAAGGGCCTTGGCCTGGGCAAGGTGTGCGCGCTCATCACCGACGGCCGGTTCTCCGGCGGCACATCGGGCCTGTCCATCGGCCATGTCTCGCCCGAGGCGGCCAGCGGCGGCGCCATCGGCCTGATCGAGAACGGCGACCGGATTCACATCGATGTGCACACGCGTGCCCTCGAATTGCTGGTACCCGATGAAGTTCTCGCCGAGCGACGCGTGAAAATGGAAGCGTCCGAACGGCCTTGGCAGCCCGTGAACCGCGAGCGCCCGGTCACCACCGCGTTGCGGGCATACGCCGCGCTGGCGACCTCGGCAGACAAGGGCGCTGTGCGGCGGGTGCCGTAAGAAAGAGCAGGAATGACAATCGAATACGTCGGCAAAGCCGACACGATGCTGGCCGCGTACTCCTCGATGCTGGAGCGTTGCGATGCCCGCAACGCCCAGGCGAAGGCACTCCTCGCCGAAGCCGATGAGCTGAACGCCCAGTCCCGTGAACTCGCCAACCAGGAGTTCATGGCGAGCCCGGCGGAGGCCGCGAACATCGCGGCCCACCGGGCGATGTTGAACGACCAGATCGACGATAAGTCCACTCAGGTGATGCGCCTGCACCAGGAGACTTTCGAAGAATGGGAACGCTTCAACGCCACGCAGTGGTAGCGGTCCGCGCATAGCGAACGGCCCGGGCAATCCAATGGGATTGCCCGGGCCGCTTGCTGTTTCGGTGTTTCGAGATCAGAAGGGGCCGACGCCCTCGAGCGGGTTGCCGCCGTGCAGATAGATATAGGTGAGGATCGCGGCGGCGATGGCGGCGATGAGCGCGGCCAGCGAGCCGAGGAACGGGCGGGTGGCCCAGCCGCGACCGCGATCGAGCGAGAGCCGGCCCGGACCGGTGAGGATGATGGCCGCCGCGGCTCCGGCGAGGATGGATTCGATTTCCACCGAGACCTTTTCGGCCTTGTACTGGAAGCCCGGGGCCATGCCCTGCTTCCACAGCCAGGCATCGATGATCACCGCGAGCACCGCGCCCGCGGCCAGCGGGGTCGCCAGGCCCAGCGCCACCAGGATGCCGCCGCCGAGTTCGCCCGCGATGAGCATGGGGGCGGCGATATCGACGTGCTTCCAGCCGCCGTTCTCCATGGCGGTGCGGATGCCGTCGTAGCCGGGTCCGTTGAACCAGCCCGCCGCCTTCTGCAGGCCGTGGTAGACGAAGGTGCCGCCGACCACCAGGCGCAGCAGTAGCAGACCGAGGTCCAGGGTGCCGCGGCGTTCGTCGCCGCGACGGCGGATGCGGGTGGTGGGTTCGGTGCCGCCATTCGGGGCGGGCGGGATGCTCGCGAAGGCGTAGGTGGGTGCGGAGTCGGCGGCGGGCACGGCGGTGTTCGCGCCGGTGATCGCCTCCTTCATCTCCGCGTACAGCGGGACTTCGGGGTCCAGGCCCAATTCCTCATCGGTGCGCGGCGGTTCCTTGCGCAGGTCCGACTTGACGGTCGGGGCGATGCTCGGATCCGTCTTCGCCGTCGCGACCGTGTCGAGGTCGGATTTCACCGTGGCGGTGGAGAACTGCTCGGTGGGCGAATCGAAGGGGCTGCGGACCGGTTCACCCACCGGCCTCGGTGTTTCGGGCGCGGCACTGCCCAGCGCGTCGGCAGCGGGCTCGGTCGGCTTCTCGGTCACGCGGCCAGACTATTAGGCAACCGGGCTCTGCACACGGCTGTCGGTGGGCGTGTCCACTGTCCAGTTCCGATGTCGGTCATAACCGAGGCCACCCCGTTCGCGCATTCGCGCCGGGTTTTCCGTAACGTCTCAACCATGAGTTTGGTTGCCGCGGGCCGGTTCGGGGTGGGCGCACGGAGAATCGTGGTGGGCGTACTGGCGGGCACCCTGGTGTTCTCCGGGTGCGCCCGGTTCGATGATCGCGCCTCCACCCCGTTCACCACCGAGCCGAACTGGCAGGATGCGGAGCAGGGCACCAGCAAGCCGAATCCGCCGAGCAGTACGGCCAAGCGGCCGGCCGCGCCGTGCGTGGATCCCGATCCGCTGGTGGTGGTGTCGTGCCTGGACACCACGGGCGGTCTGGTGACGCTGCCGGACGGTGCGAGCGCGCTGGTGGGTGAGCGCACCACGGGCAGCATCCTGAAGGTGGTCGCCACCGATGAGGGCATGCCGCCCGCGCCGATCGAGGTGGCGAAGCTGGATGTGGACTCCTCCGGCGACGGCGGCCTGACCGCACTCGCCCTGTCCCCCAGCTATTCCGAAGACGGCCTCATCTACGCCTACATCACCACCGGCGCCGATAACCGCGTGGTCCGCATCTCCACCGACGGCGGCGTCCCCAAGCCCATCCTCACCGGAATCCCGAAGGGCCCCACCGGCAATCGCGGCTCCCTCGAATTCCACACCTCCGACCGCATGCTGGTCCTCACCGGCGACACCGGAAACCCGAACGCCGCCAACGACAACGGCTCCATGGCCGGAAAGCTGCTGAGCGTCAACTCCCCCGCCCCCGGCGCAACCGCCGATGTGGTCCTGTCCGGCATCGGCGTAGCCGGCGGCGTCTGCTCGGACCACCAGGACTCCATCTGGGTCACCGACCGCACCGCCACCGAGGACCGCCTCCAGCGCATAGGCCCCGACGGCACCGCGGTCAAAGCCTGGAGCTGGCCCGACCACCCCGGCGTAGCCAACTGCGCCGCAGCCACCGACGGCGTAGCCATAGCCCTCACCAACCAAAAAGCCATGGCAATAGCCAAGGCCGACAAGGACACCCACGCCGTAACCGCCGCCCCCTCCCTCTTCGCCCAAGACAAATACGGCCGCCTCGACGGCGCAGCCATAGGCGGCGACGGCAACATCTGGTCCTCGACGGTGAATAAGACCGACGGCCAGCCCAATCAATACGACGACCGCGTCGTACGGATTCCGCCCCCGTCCAACGGCCAGGGTTCCGGACCGGACTAGACCCTCGACGGTGTGCGCATCTCCGGGTGCGCACACTCGCCTGTTCGAGCGAACAGCACCGCGATCCGCGAAAAACAATGGCGCACGGCAGGATTGCCGTGCGCCATTTGTTTTGGGGTGGTTATTCGGTGACGCCGCAGGCGGCGAGGACGAGTTCGCGGACTCGGGCTGCGTCGGCTTGGCCTCGGGTGGCTTTCATTACGTCGCCTACTACCTTGCCGGCGGCTTGGATTTTGCCGGAGCGGATCTTGTCGGCGATGGCGGGGTTGGCTTCGAGGGCCTTGTCTACTTCGGCTTGGAGGGCGGAGTCGTCGCTGACCATGCCGAGGCCCTTGGCTTCGACGAGGGCGGCGGGTTCGCCTTCGCCGGCGAGGACGAAATCGACTACCTGCTTGGCTACCTTGTTGTTGATGGTTTTGGCCTCGACCAAGCCCGCTACCTCGGCTACCTGCTTCGGGGTGATGGGGAGGTCTTCGAGGGCTACCTCGCGCTCCTTGGCCTTTTCGGTGAGGTAGGCGACCCACCAGGAGCGGGCGGCGTCCACCGAGGCGCCGGCGTCGACGGTGGCGATGATGAGGTCGAGGGCGCCGGCGTTGACCAGGTCGCGGAAGACCTCGTCGGACAGGGCCCAGTCGGACTGGATGCGGGCGCGGCGCAGCCACGGGTACTCGGGGATGGTGCCGCGCAACTGCTCGACCCAGGCGGCGTCCGGTGCGACGGGCTCGAGGTCCGGCTCCGGGAAGTAGCGGTAGTCCTCGGCGGATTCCTTGGGACGGCCCGAGGAGGTGGTGCCGTCGGCTTCGTGGAAGTGCCTGGTTTCCATGGTGATCGAGCCGCCGGAGGCCAATACCGCTGCCTGGCGGCGCATTTCGAAGCGGACCGCGACCTCGACGCTCTTGAGCGAGTTCACGTTCTTGGTTTCGGTGCGGGTGCCGAATTCCTTGGCGCCCTTGGGCATCAGGGAGACGTTGGCGTCGCAGCGCAGCGAGCCCTGCTCCATCTTCACATCGGAGACGTCGAGGGATTTGAGCACCTCGCGCAGCGCGGTGACGTAGGCGCGGGCCACCTCGGGGGCGCGCTCGCCCGCACCCTCGATGGTCTTGGTGACGATCTCGATGAGCGGCACGCCCGCGCGGTTGTAGTCCAGCAGCGAATGCGAGGCCCCGTGGATGCGACCGGTCGCGCCACCCATATGGGTCGACTTACCGGTGTCCTCTTCCATATGCGCGCGCTCGATCTCGACCCGGAACACTTCGCCGTCATCGAGGATCACATCGAGGTAGCCATTGGTCGCGATGGGCTCGTCGTACTGGCTGATCTGGTAGTTCTTCGGCTGATCCGGGTAGAAGTAGTTCTTGCGCGCGAACCGACCCCACGGGGTGATCGAGCAGTTCAACGCCAGCCCGATCCGAATGGCCGACTCGACGGCCTTCTCGTTCACCACCGGCAGGGAGCCCGGCAGGCCCAAACACACCGGGCACACCTGGGTATTGGGTTCCGCGCCGAATTCGGTGGGGCAGCCGCAGAACATCTTCGTCGCGGTCCCCAGCTCGACATGCACCTCCATACCCAGCACCGGCTCGTACCGGCTGATGACGTCGGTGTAGTCCATCAAGTCGACCGTGGCTGCGCTCATGGCGTCCATCCTATTCAGTCGACGGCGAGCGCCTCGACGATGGGCAGGCGGGCCGCGCGCAACGCGGGTGGGATGGACCCGAGCAGCGCCAGGATCAGGGCGATGACCGCGTAGATCACGAGCAGAATGCTCGGCTGGTAGTGGATGTCGATGGAGATGGCCCGGCTCAGCGCCACCGTCGCCAGGTAATGCACGGCCGACCCGACCGCCAGACCCAGTGCGGCACCGGTCACACCGATGCCGACCGCTTCGGTGAGAACCGTCCGCAGCAGGAATCTGCGGCTGGTCCCCATGGCGCGCAGCACACCCAATTCGCGCCGCCGCTCCAGCACCGAGAGCATCAGGGTGTTGAGCAGCGCGACCGTGGCCACCAGCACGACTATCCAAAGAATCGCGGCACTGATGGACGAGCCCTGGCGCACGCTGCTGGCGATGGCGTCCACCGCCGAGCTACCGGTGGCCACGTGGAAGTCGGCGGGGACGACGGCCCGGATGGCATTCAACACTGCGGCGTGATCCGCACCGGGAGCGAAGTCGACCCCGATGATCGTCTCCCCCGGCCGCTGATACCACTGCCGCAGAATGTTCAAGTCCAGCACCACGATTCCGGCGATCGCCGAGAAGTACGGCACGATGCGCAACACCGTGACGTGGTGGATACCGGTGGGCGTGGGCAGATCGAGCCCGGATCCCTCGTGCACGTCGAGCGAGCGCGCCACATCGCGGGAGATGACCACGCCCTCACCCGCCGCCATGCGAGCCAGATCGCGTTCGGAGGTCCCGTCCAGCGCGGAACTGCGCGCCACCCCGCCCTCATAACCCTGGAGCATCACGCGCCCGCGCCCGAGCGTGGCGAAAGCCATTTGCGCGGAACCACTCTCGCCGACCCCCGGAATGGCGCGAATCTTGTCCTTGAGATCCGCGGGCAGAATCGGCCCGGTGGGGAACTGCTCCATGGCGGTGGCGCTGACGAAAATATCGGTGCGCCCGAGACTTTCGAAGGTGGCGGCGGCCGCGTCGACCATATTGCGCGAGGCATTGCCCATGGCGACGGTGGCGCAGACACCGATCATGACGGTCATGGCGGTGGCCCACACCCGGCGCGGCGATCGTTCCAGGGTGGTCGCACCCAATGCCCCGGGCGCACCGAACAGCCTTGCCACCGAAGCGATCACGCGCACGATCGGCCCGGTCGCGGCGAAGCAGAGCACCACCGCGCCGGTGATCGCCAGTGAGATCGCGGCCAGCGAGTAGCGCCCGATATCGGCGTTCGCGATGACGACCGCGCCGCCCACCATGATCGCGCCCAATACCAGCGCACCGTATTTCATGATCGGATTCACGGTGTCCGCCGTGGAGGTGCCGACCGGTGCGAGCGCCTCGATGGGCGCGACCTTGTAGACCTGCCGCGCCGCGATGGCGGCGGCCGCCACACTCGCGAGCACACACGCACCGATGGCGACCGGAATGGCATAGCCGGGCACCACGTATTCGGTGCGCGCCTCGACCGATTGCACGATGGCCGCGGGCAGTTTGTCGATGGCCGCGCGACCCATGAAGATGCCGATGATCGAACCGGTGATCCCGCCGAACAGTCCGAGAATCGCGGCCTCGACCAGCAGCCCGAGCACCATGGGCCCGCGCTTGCCGCCGATGGCCCGCAGTAGCGAGAGCGTCGGACGCCGTTGCGCCACAGCCATACTCATGGCGTTGTAGATCAGGAACGCGGACACGATGAGCGCCGACGCCGAGGAGGCCAGCGTCGAATACCGCACCAGCTGCACCGATCCGCCCGCCTGGGCGGTGCGCAGATCGGGATCGGCGACCACGGCGCGACCGGCGACGACCTGGGTGAGCGCCGAACGTAGTTGATCCACATCGGTATTCGCGGCGGGAATGATCTGCACCGAATCCAGTCGCCCGGCGCGATCGGTGATCTTCTGCGCCACCGGCAGCAGCGCGATGACGATATGCCCGTCATTGATTTTCTTGGACGTCGACTCGTCCAGCACCCCGGCCACGGTGGCGGTGAGCGCGCCGAGCTGAATGCGATCGCCCTCCTTATGCCCCATGGCGGAGCCGATGAGCACGCCGTTGGAGACGGTCAGCAGCTTGCTCGCCTGGTCTTTCAGCGGCCCGCCCAGATCACTGCCGAGTTCGGACACGCTGGCGTCCGCGCCGATCAGCAGCGCCCGGCTCGCGCCCGCGCCGACGGATTCGCGCAGCATGGGCACCGCCGTCCCCACCCCGGCGGTGCCCCGAATCTGTTGCAGCAGTGCCTGATCGAATCCTGCGTCGGTGACGCCGCTGATCTCGAGCGCGGCATTGCCGCCCAGGCTGTGGGTGAGTTTGTCCACCGATCCGGTGATGGATCCGGAGATGCTGAAGACCGAAACCAGCAGTCCGGCAGAGACTCCCATCACCACCATGGACATGGTGGTGCGGCCGCGGTGGGCGAGGAGTTCGCCGATATTGAACAGCCGCAGCCGATCCCAGATCGCCTGGATCATGCGCGCACCACCCCGGCGTCATCGGCGTCGGCGGCCGGTGCGGTGGTCACCGGGACGGTGCGCACCTCACCGTCATCGGTGCGCTCCACCAGTTCGGTGGAGCCGATCAGCCCGTCGCGCAGGGTGATGACCCGGTCGCAATACCGCACCGCGCCCATATCGTGGGTCACCATCACCACCGAGTTGCCCTCGCGGGTGATGTCACCGAGCAGCTGCAGGATCGCCGCACCGGTCTTGGAGTCCAGGTTGCCGGTGGGCTCATCGGCCAGGATCAGCGGCGGATCCATGATCAGGGCGCGGGCCACCGCGACGCGCTGCATCTGTCCGCCGGAGAGTTCGGCGGGCCGGTGCTCGGCGCGTTCGCCGAGCCCGACCATATCGAGCAGTTCCAGCGCGCGTGGCTTGGCCTTGCGTAATCCGGTGCCGTCCAGCAGTTTCGGGATGGCGACGTTCTCCCAGGCCGAGAGCGTGGGCAGCAGGTTGAAGAACTGGAAGATGAAGCCGACCTGATGTCGCCGGAATTCCGATTGCCGATCGTCGTCCAGATCGCCGATCTCCTTGTCCCGGAATCGAATCGATCCGGTATCGGGTGAGTCGAGCGCCCCGAGCAGATGCAGCAGCGTGGATTTGCCCGATCCGGACGGACCGATGATGGCGGTGAACTCCCCCGGTTCGATGCGCAGGCTGATGCCGTCCAGCGCGCGCACGGTTTGCCCGCCCACCCGGTATTCCTTTGTCACGTCGGTCAATTCCAGCATGGTGCGTCCCCTCGTAGATCAGCGTGCGGTAGTGCGTCGAGCCCGTGGGAGGCTCAGCGTGCCATCGCCCGCGTCCGCGGGCGCTGGTAGAGCTGGTCGGTGTCGTAGGCGTCCAGGACGGCGCGCAGGGCGGGTTGTTCGGCGGAGAGCTCGAGGAAGATCTCGACCGCCGACTTGCCTTCCGCCAGTGCGTGATCCAGTTTCACCGAGAGATGGTTCTCCCAGCGATGCCGCAGTGCGAGCAATACTCCCTCGCGACCGCCGAACAACCGGTCGAGTTCGGGAATATCGTCGAATAGCCTGGCATCTGCGGGATTTCGCGCGGCGCGGTCCAGGATGGTGTGCAGGATGTCGGTGCGAGCGTGTTGATCTGCCCAGGTCATGGCCCCCAACCTTTCTTCGAAGGTGCTCCCGTCACGGCCCGGCCGGATCGGCGGCGGACCGGTATGACCGAGAACGCTACGGAGGCGAACCCGAGCTGTCTTCGTGCCGCGGCAGCGACTTGACCTCCTACCCCGGTAGGAGCACGGCCCCTGCCCGCGAACGATGTACGCCGTCAGATTCGGCCATTAGCCTTGCAGAATGAACGTGACCGACGCCACCCCCAACGCGATCGGGCGTGCGCTGCGGGATTTTCAGGCCTGGGTGCGGGACAGCGGGCACCGGATTCGGGAGTTCGCGCGACATCCGGTGACCGAGTTCCAGCGCAATGCCGAGCAGTTCGGCTATCCGGCCAATATCGTCGCGCTCATCGATATCGTGCTGTTCACGGTCGCGGGCCTGGCCGTGTTCCAGCGCTATCACCAGGGCTATTGGCCGAGTCTGCTGCCGATCGTGGCCCTGCTGCTGAGTTACAGCACCGGGCCGCTGTACGCGTTCTTCGGGCTGGTGCCGAAACCGCTGTTGATCGCGGGCCTGACCATGTCCTCCGAGGCGGTGTTCCTGTCCCAGCCGGTGCCGACCGATTCCGCACCCTTCGTTCTCATAGCGGCCGCCGGGGAGATCGCGGCGCTGGCCCCGATGATCGCGAGCATTCCGCTGGCGCTGGCCATGGTCGCGGAGCTGATGTTCTTCTCCTCCATCGGGCACCTCGATATCGGCATGCCGATCTGGTTCTTCGCGGTGACCTGCGGCTGGATGACCGGCCAGATGCTGAACTATCAGCGCCGCTACCTCTATCAGGAACGCGACTACCAGGAGATCCGGGCGACCCAGGCCGCCGATGAGGAGCGCCGCCGCATCGCCCGCGAGGTGCACGATGTGATCGCGCATTCGCTGAGCATCACGCTGCTGCACGTCACCGCCGCCCGGCACGCGCTGCAAACCGATCGCGATGTGGACGATGCGGTGGAGGCGCTCACCGATGCCGAGCGGCTGGGCCGTCAGGCCATGGCCGATATTCGCCGCACGGTAGGACTGCTGGATCAGCGGCCCGCTTCGCAGACCCCGGAGCCGGGGCTGGAGGACGTCCCGGATCTGGTGGCGGATTTCGTGCGGGCGGGTATGCCGGTGGAGTACTCCCTGGACGGCGATCCGTCGAATATCTCGGCCGGTGTCGGCCTGGCGCTGTACCGCATCAGTCAGGAATCGCTGGCGAATATCGCCAAGCACGCCCCCGGCGCGGCGGCACGGCTGCGAATCATGCTGTGCAGCAGGGATATCAAGGTGGAAGTGGTCAATACCCTGCCCACCGGCGCGGCCGTGCGCCCCGGCCGGGGTATGGGCATATCCGGTATGCGCCAGCGCATTTCACTGCTCGGCGGCACCCTCACCGCCGGGCCGGTGGGCGACGGCTGGCGGGTGTACGCCCAGATACCGATGTCGAGCCAATTGGCGTGCATGGCGGTCAGCGCCGAGGATTCCCTGCGCGGGGCCCTGCAATCAATGGCGCGCAAACTGCACGACCGACCGAATCCCATGGTGGCCAAGGAAATTCAGGAGAGTGCGCGTGACATCGCAGCCGGATGAACACCTCGTCGGGGTGCTCGTGGTCGACGATCAGGAGCTGGTGCGCGGCGGCCTGCGCCGAATCCTGCGCCGCCGTGACGGTTTCGCGGTGAGCGAATGCGCCGACGGTGACGAGGTGCCCGCCGCGGTCGCGCAGCACAATCCGGATGTGGTGCTGATGGATCTGCGGATGAAGCGCATCGGCGGCATCGAGGCCACCCGCACCCTGCGCACGCGCGCGGACGCGCCGCCGGTACTGGTGCTGACCACCTTCGATGATGATCAATTGCTATCGGGGGCATTACGCGCGGGCGCGGCCGGGTTCCTGCTCAAGGACTCCCCCGCCGAGGATTTGATCCGCGCCGTGCGCACGGTCGCCGCGGGCGGTTCGTGGCTCGATCCATCGGTGACCCCGCGGGTGCTCACCGCATACCGGGCGGCACGTCCAACGCCCGTGCCGGCGGGCAGCCGCCTGTCCGAACTCACCGTGCGCGAACTCGAAGTGCTAGAACTCATCGCGAAAGGCCGCCTGAACTCCGAGATCGCAAGCGCGCTCGGCATCTCCGAAGTTACGGTGAAAAGCCACGTGGGACACATTTTCGGGAAGCTCGGGTTACGCGATCGCGCCGCGGCTATCGTGTTCGCGTTTGACCATGGCGTAGTCGCACCGGGAGAATCCAACCTCGAGGGGTGAGGTGCGAGCGACTTCTCGCATCGTGCCTGATGAGGTTGGAGGTTTGACGGGGTGGATGCACCGCCATCGCGGGCCGGCGGCAGGTTCGGGCCGTACGAGTTGCGCTCGCTGCTGGGCAGGGGCGGTATGGGTGAGGTCTACGAGGCCTACGACACCTCCAAGGATCGGGTGGTAGCGCTCAAACTGCTACCCGAGGAACTCGCGAAAGACCCCGCCTACCAGGAACGTTTCCGCCGCGAATCGCAGGCGGCGGCGCGCCTGGCCGAACCGCACATCATCCCGATCCACGACTGGGGTGAGATCGACGGGCAGCTGTACATCGATATGCGGCTGGTGCGCGGGCAGGATCTGCGCAGTCTGCTGGAGTCCCAGGGACCGATGTCGCCGATGCGCGCGGTCGGCATCATCGAGCAGATCGCCGCGGCGCTGGACGCCGCGCACTACTCGGGTCTCGTTCACCGGGACGTGAAACCCGCCAATATCCTTGTGACTGATGCGGATTTCGCATATCTCGCGGATTTCGGCATCGCACGCGCCGAGGGCGATACCACCATCACCGTCGCGGGCACCGCCGTCGGGTCGTACGCGTACATGGCTCCCGAGCGCTTCGACGATTCCGGTCCGGTCACCGGACGCGCGGATCTCTACTCGCTGGGATGTGTACTGCACGAATGCCTCACGGGCAATAAACCGTTCGCCGCGCAGAATATGAGCGTCCTGATCCGGGCGCACCTGTCCGATCCCGCGCCGCAGCCGAGTCTGCAGCGCGCCGGAATTCCGGCCGCCCTGGACGCGGTGGTGGCGCGGGCGCTGGCCAAGGATCCCAATAGCCGTTTCCTGACCGCGGGCGAATTCGCCAGGGCCGCACGGACTGCCCTCGCGGGCGGTGCGGTCGACGCCGCGCCGACCGAGTATCTGCAGCCGGGTCGCACGGTGCCGCCCGCGGCCCCCGGCACCCTGCCGAGCGGACCTCCCGGAGCCATGCCCGGTGCGCTGACGCCGGGTACACCCGGCGCGCCCGCCACCGGTGGTCTGCCGCACGGCGTGCCGGCGACCGGGGTGCCGCCGTTCCCGGCACCGGCCCAGCGCGGTCAACAGCCCAGCCAGCCCACCACCGTGCTGCCCATCCGCAATTCGGATCCGACTGTGGTGCAACCGAATACGGGTGCGTTCGCCTACGTCACCGGAGCCTTCCCCGCGACCGATCCGGCCGAGGGCCCGGGCACCTCGGACCTGCCGGTGATCGTGCCGACCGATCCGACCGTGGTGCGGGTCAGCGATTTCCACTACAGCCCGCTACCGCAGGGCGCGGCCGAGCACAGCCGTCAGCAGGCGTGGGGGCATGCGCAGCGGGAGCAGGACTTCCCATATGCGCCAACGCCCGATCCGTCGCTCTACCCGACCTCGGACCATCCGCGCGTGGATACGCCACCGCCGCCGCGGCCGTACAAGCGCTCGGGTCGCAAATCGATGGCGGTGCCGATCTCGATCGGCGTACTGGTGGTCGCCATCGCCGCGATCGCCGGTGCGGTGGGCTGGCAAGTCCTGGATCGCTCCGGCAACGAAGCACCGAGTGTGACCGTGGCACAGGGCAATCCGAGCTATACCGCGCCGACGTCGCAGCCCCGCACCTCGACCGCGCCGAGCACCACCTCGACGGCCCCGGTACAGCTGCCCGCGGGCGCGTCGCCGTGCCAGCTGTCGTACCCGGTACTCAATGGCTACACCGGGTCCGCGACCGGATCCACCGTTACCAGTTGCCCTTTCGCGGAGGAAGTGCGCCGGGCGTATGCCGACGCGACTACAGGACGACCGGGTACAACAAGTAGTGTGGTGGTTGTCAGCCCGGTAACAAATCGGGCGTACACGATGAACTGCACGGCGACAGGGAAATTGGTCACCTGCATCGGTGGTGAGAACGCGGTGGTGTATGTCTACTGATCCGGTACCGGCCTGTCGCAAGGCCATTGCTCGATGTTTCTCGTTTGCGACACTGCTGGCGGTATCGGCGTGCGCGATGCACGTGAGTTCGGCGGATGCGCCGGCCACGGGCTCCGCGGAGGTCCCGCCCGCTTTGGAGACGACCGAGACGCCGAGTCTGTCGATGATCGCGCCGAACTTCCCGGATATGTTCGGACTGCCGAAATCGATTACGTTCGCAGCGGATTTCGCGGATCTGCAGTCCGCGCTGGACGGTCGCGTCGGACTCGCGGTGATGCCGGTGGGCGGCGGCGATATGACGGTGCTGGGCAACTGGACCACCGGCATCGCCTGGTCCACCATCAAGGTGCCGCTGGCGCTGGCCGCCATGCGCCAGGATCCGATCGGATTGCGGGAGCTGGCCGAAGCCGCCATCACCTTCTCCGATAACGATGCGGCGCAAACGCTTTGGACCTCGCTGGGCACCGGCTCGCAGGCAGCGGCCGCGGTCGAGTCGATCCTGCGCGAGGCGGGCGACGCCACCACCGATGTGGCCGCGCGCCATACCCGTCTGGCCACCCTGGGCTCGGATGATCTGCTCGCCTTCGGCGCGACGGATTGGTCGCTCACCGATCAGGTGAAGTTCGCCTCCAAGCTGCCGTGCCTGCCGCGCGCGAATTCGGTTGTCTCACTGATGAGTGAGATCACCCCGAGCCAGAGCTGGGGTCTGGGCCGCTTGATCGGCGCGGAGTTCAAGGGCGGCTGGGGACCCGATGACGACACCGGCAATTACACGGTGCGCCAGTTCGGTTTGATCCCGACGCTGGCCGGTCCGATCGCCGTCGCGCTCGCCGCCGAACCCACGTCCGGCAGCTTCGAGGATGCCACCGACATGATGGACAAGATGGCACTGCTGCTCGGCGATCACCTGCCCGACCTACACGGCGGGCTCTGCTCACATTGACGGAAAGCCCCGGGCGGCACCGCAATTCTCGAGGTTGAGAGAGCATCCTCGAGATTGACGCATACCGGTGAGTCCGCTAGGAAACAGGGACTCGCCGGAGATGATGGAGGTAACCCGGGTGGACGCACCATATTCGCCGCGCGGACGCTTGGCCGCGATCGTGAGCTGTTGCGCGGCAGTCCTGCTGGTGACCGCCGGATGCTCCAGCAAGCCCGCGATCGTCCCCACCGCGACCACCGCCGCGACCAAGGCGCCCGGCTCACTCCCGTCCACGCTGGTGGCGGCCATGCCGGGCACGCTGGCCTGGGATTTCGAGAATGAGCTACGCCAGAGCCTCAATGGCAAAGTGGCGCTGGCGATTCTGCCGGTGAACAGCGATCGTGCCATGACACTCGGGGATTGGACCGTCGGGCCCGCCTGGTCCTCGATCAAGGTGCCGCTCACCCTCGCCGCGCTGCGCGCGAATCCGGGCTATACCGGGGCCGCCAGCAATGCGATCACCAACTCCGACAATGCCGCCGCGGATATGCTGTGGCAGTCGCTGGGCACGCCGGAGGTCGCCGCGCAGGCGGTGCAGGATGTGCTGCGCGAGGGCGGCGACAACACCACCAAGGTGCCCGCGAACCGTTCCCGTTCGGATTACTCGGCTTTCGGACAGGCCGAATGGGCCATCGCCGATCAGCTCACCTTCGCCGCGCATCTGCCCTGTCTGCCGCAATCGGATTCGGTCACCTCGCTGATGGGCAAGATCAGCTCCGGACAGCGCTGGGGGCTGGGCACGCTCAGCGGAGCGCAGTTCAAGGGCGGCTGGGGGCCCGATACCAGCGGTGATTATCTGGTCCGGCAGTTCGGGCTGATTCCGGTCAGCGGCGGGCAGGTGGCCATCGCGATTGCCGCGCAGCCTGCTTCGGGGTCCTTCGATGACGGCACGGCCATGCTCACCAAGATCGCCGGGCTGATCGACTCGCATCTGAGCGAGTTGCGCGGCGGTAAGTGCTGAACTCTGCGCGGGCGCTGAGGGCCTCTTAACCAGCGGTTCACGGGGGCGCGCCCCACCGCGACCCCGACTCGGGGCAAGATAGACGCCATGCGCATCGGAGTCTTGACCGGAGGCGGAGACTGCCCTGGACTGAACGCGGTGATCCGAGCTGTCGTTCGCACCGCGAACGGCCGCTGGGGCGACGCGATCGTCGGGTTCCAGGACGGGTGGCGCGGGCTACTCGAGGATCGCAAGATCCAGATTCTGAACAATGACCGCACCGACCGGCTGCTCACCAAGGGCGGCACCATCCTCGGCACCGCCCGCACCAATCCGGACGTACTGCGCGCCGGACTGCCCCGCATCAAACAGACCCTGGACGACAACGGAATCGACGCCCTCATCCCGATCGGCGGCGAGGGCACCCTGACCGCCGCCAGCTGGCTCGCCGACGAAGGCGTCCCGGTGGTCGGCGTCCCCAAGACCATCGACAACGATATCGACTGCACCGACACCACATTCGGGCACGACACCGCCATCGCCATCGCCACCGAGGCCATCGACCGGCTGCACACCACCGCGGAATCGCATCAGCGCGTCATGCTGGTCGAGGTGATGGGACGGCACGCGGGCTGGATCGCCATCAACTCCGGTATCGCCTCCGGGGCGCATCTGACCCTGGTGCCCGAGGTGCCGTTCGATGTGGACGAGGTCTGCGCCATGGTGAAACGGCGCTTCCAGCGCGGGGATTCGCACTTCATCTGCGTGGTCGCCGAAGGGGCGCATCCGGATCCGAAGTCCATGGCGCTGCGCGACGGCGGCATCGACGAATTCGGGCATGTGCGCTTCACCGGTGTGGCGCAGCAGCTCGCGCCGGAGATCGAACGGCGCATCGGCAAAGAGGTGCGGGTGACCGTGCTGGGGCATGTGCAGCGCGGTGGTACGCCCACCCCGTACGACCGGGTGCTGGCCACTCGCTTCGGCGTGCATGCGGCAGAAGCCGTGCACGCCGGTCAATTCGGGCAGATGGTCGCGGCGCACGGCACCGAAATCGAACTGGTGCCACTGTCCGAGGCGACCAAACAGCTCAAACTCGTTCCGCAGGAACGCTATCGGGAAGCCGCCGCTTTCTTCGGCTGATCCCGTTACACCTCGAAACGCCCCTGCCGCAGTGCGGCGGTGAATCTGTCCCATTCGGCGGGCCCGAATAGCAATTCGGGCCCGGCCGGATTCTTGCTATCCCTAACTCCCACACCTGTTTCCAGGAATGCGATCTCCACGCACTCCTTCGCCCCGGTGCTGCGGGCGCTCTTGAACCACCTGTTGCCGGACGGTTCGTCACTCACGTTCCGTACTCCTTCGCTGCCTTGCGCAACAGATCCCTACTACTGGCCTCATCCAGCGCCGAGTGCTGGAGAGCCTGGTATGCCTGGCGATACTTTTCGACCGCGGCCTGCTTTTCCAGATAGAGGTCGCCGAGAAAGTTCTCCAGGTACACCACGGTGGGTTCGACCGGTCGGTTTACTGTGTCCCGGCCGAAATCCAGAATCACGAACGGCCCCACGGTATGGCCGATCGGGACGCCCGCGGAGAAGGGTAGTACACGCACAGCGATCGTCGGGAGTGTCGACATGTCCGCGACGCGTCGCAGCTGTGCGGACATGATCCTCGGACTGCCCACGACCCGGCGTAATGCCGTTTCATGGACGATTACGGTGAAGCTGGCGGCATTGCGTTTTCTGGTCAAAAGGGACTGCCGGCGCATCTTCAACTGCACTCTGCGGTCGATGTCGCCGCCCTCAGCATCCGGCCAGTAATCACTGATCAGGACGCGTGCGTAATCGGTGGTCTGCAGCAGTCCGGGGATGAGATCGGGTTGATAGGAGACCAGGCTGCGCGCCGAGGCCTCCAGGCCCACATAGACATTGAAGCCCTCGGGAATGAGGTCGTCGTATTCGTGCCACCAGGACTTGACACTGGCCTGCTGGGCCAGACCCATGACGGCGGAACTGAACTCATCGTCGAAGTCATATATGCGGCATAACTCCCGAATGTCCAGTACGCGAATCTTTTCCGCGTTTCCGGTCTCCAGGCGCTGTAGTTTCGACTCGCTCCACTCCATCATCGAAGCGGCTTCGGCAATGGTCATATTGCATTGCATCCGCCCCTCGCGCAGGTATCGCCCCAACTGGCGGCGCGGCAGCGTAGAACCATGATCGGACATCGAGTCCTCCCCCGCGAAGGCGGTTTTCGGTCACTGTGAACGATGCTCCCACGCAATATGAATGCCGACCTGGAGGTTTCACAAACTTTCCGCCGACACGCGAATTCCATTGCCCGCCCGCACCCCCCAATGCTGGACTGGAACAGCGCCCGGCGAGAGCCGGAGCCCTGATTTCGGACCCACTCGTCCCCGAGCCGGGCGCACCACAAACTCCCGCGAGTCGCACCGCGCGCCAATTCCAGCCGGCCGCACCCGAACCGCGACCGGGCACAGTGACAGCGCCTACCCGGCCACCTGTACAACGACGACAGCCAGGAGCAACAGCAGCACCAGCGCGGCCACGGCCAGCACCACCAGGGCGGTGAGTTGCGATCTGCCGACCGATTCCGGGACCTGCTGCGGCGGAGCGGAATTCACCGGAAAGCCGGGCGGAATGAACTGCGGCGCGGGTGGCACCGGTCCGAGGTCCGGAGTTCGGGCCGGTTCGGCCGACGAAACCGCGCTGGGATCCGAGGCCTGGACGGGCTCGCTCGGCGGCACGCCCGCGCCGGGGCCGCGCGCCCACACCCGATCCGGATCCGCGGCGTCGGGAACCACAGCAGGCTGGCTCGGCGGGGTCGCACCCTTTCCGGCCGAGGGGACGAACGCCCCGGACTCCGGATTCCGCTGCGCCGCATCGGGATAGCCGGACGACTTCCCGGCCGCGCCCGCAGACGACGATGCGCCATCCGAATCCGAGTCCGATGTGCGTTCAATCGCGGATTCACCCGATGTGAGCGAAACGCTGTCCGAACCACCCGATTGCGCGGGGGCGGCGGTCTCTACCGGCACGGACTCCTCAGCCTGAGACGAATCCGGTTCTCCCGCCTCGCTACCCGGTGCCGTGCCCGGCGCATCGGAGCGATGCGATGACTCACTGTCGGACGACGAGGATTCCGAACTCGCGGAAGGGGATTCGGCATCTGCCCTTCGAGTGGGGAATGAATCCGTCGGACCAGTGGAAATGTCCGGGTTCGTCGGCGGATGCGGTTGGGCCGTCAGCTGGCGGGGCGAATCCGGCGGTTCCGGGGTCGCGGATCGATCCGAATCCGTCGCGGCCGGATCCTGTGCGGTGGGTCCGGCGGGACTCGCCGAGTCCGGCGACGGCGAATCCGCGGGAGCGCGATGCGTCGGGAAGGAGTCGGTGGGGCGGAACGCCGAATCATCCAGTGGCGCTGACTGATCCGGCCCGGAACCGGGCGGAACCGAGGCGTCCGCACCGGGCTGGGCCGGAGGCAGTTGCGGAACCTGATAGTTCGGTGCGGCGGGCTGCTGCGCCGGTTGCTGGGCTCCGGGGACCTGGGGTGCCGGATGGGGCTGCGGTGGAACAGGTGCCGCGCCGGGGGGCTGCTGGGCGGGCGCATATGCCTGGCCGGGTGCCACACCCGGCTGCGGAACGGGTGAATACGCCTGTCCCGGTTGAGCCCCCGGCTGCTGGGGTGCGGGATAGGGCTGCGGTGCGGGCGGGTAGGGCTGGGGCTGTTGGGGTGGGTAGTTCGGGGCGGGGGCGTAGCCCGGCGGGGCGGGGTAGGCGCCGACGGGGGGTGCGCCGTAGATCGGCGGTGCGACGGTGTAGGGAGTGCCCGGGTGGATGGGGGTGGTGTTGGTGAGGGCGTGGCGGGCGGCCTTGGCGAAATCGGAGCAGGAGGGGAAGCGGTCGGCGGGGCGTTTGGCCATGGCCTTGGTGAGGACGGCGTCCATGGCCTGGGTGAGGCCGGGGCGGCGCAGGGAGACCGGGGGCGGGAGGAGTTGGAGGTGGCCGCGGATGAGTTCGCCCGGATGCGGGGAGTCGTAGGGGCCCGCGCCGATGAGGAGCCAGTACAGGGCACAGGCCAGGGAGTACTGGTCGGTGGTGTGGTCGAGGTGGCCGCCGGTCATCTGTTCCGGGGAGGCGTAGGCCAGGGTGGCGGTGAACATGCCGCGCTGGGTGAGATGGGTGGAATCCTCGCGCAGGCGGGCGATGCCGAAATCGGTGAGGAAGACGCGCTCACCGTGGCCCGCGACCGCCCGGGCCAGAATGATGTTGGCGGGCTTGACATCCCGATGCAGCACACCGCGTGCGTGCGCGTAATCGAGTGCGTCCGCGACACCCTCGATGATCTGCACCGCGCGCTCGGGCGGCAACTGCGTGACATTCACCCCGGCCGCGTCCACGCCGTCGATGAACTGCATGGAGATCCACAGCTGCTCATCCTCGGTGCCGCGGTCGTACACCTCGACGATATTGGGGTGATCCAGCTGCGCAACCAGATCCGCCTCGCGCTCGAAGCGCGCGCGAATCTCCCTGTCCGCGAAGAGTTCCCGATTCAGCAGTTTGAGTGCGGTGAGCCGCCCCAGCCGGGGATGCCTGGCCAGGAACACCGACCCCATACCGCCCTGACCGAGCATCCTCTCGATTGTGAAACCGGCGAATACGTCACCGTTGTTCAACACTGTGACGACCCCCTTCCGGTGACGTTCGAGTCCGTGAGCCTACCGCGCAAAATACCGTCCGACCGGCCCGATTTCAGCCCGGTGTCACCAGTCCGGATTCGTACGCCAGTACCACCGCCTGCGCGCGATCACGCAGATTCAGTTTGGCGAAAACCTTGGAGACATGGGTCTTCACGGTCTGCTCGGCCACGAACAGATTCTCGGCGATCTCCGCGTTGGACAACCCGCGCGCGACCAGTTCCAGCACTTCCCGCTCGCGGGGAGTCAAAACCCCGAGCGCGGGCGCGGGCGCACGGCGATTGCGGCGCTTGGTGACATCGGCGATGAGCCGGCGGGTGACCGTCGGAGCCAATAGCGCGTCACCGGCGGCGACCACCCGCACCGCGCGCACCAGTTCCTCGGCGGGCGCGTCCTTGAGCAGGAATCCGCTCGCGCCGATGCCCAGCGCCTCGTACACGTAATCGTCGATATCGAAGGTGGTGAGCATGAGCACCCGCACCGGCGGATCGAAATTGGCGGACAGAATCGCCCGCGCGGCATCGAGCCCGTTCATCTCCGGCATGCGCACATCCATCAGCACCACATCCGGGCGCAGCCGTTTCGCTTCCGCCACAGCGGCTTTCCCATCGGGGGCGTCCCCGATCACGCTGATATCGGGTTGCGCCGCCAGCAGCGCGCCGAAACCCGCACGCACCATCGCCTGATCATCGGCGATCAACACCGTTATCGCCACAGTCCCACCTCACGCACCCAACCGAGTTTGCCACGCCACGCGCCGGAGAGCCTCAGCCACATCGACTTCGCACCCCGACGCGCCGCGATATCCGGCGAATCGGATCGCCGAGCGTGCCCGGCGATGCCCCTCCACACGCGAACGCGTCCCCCGCACGAGTGGTGCGAGGGACGCGAATCGCACGAATCAGATCGCGGGGTGCAGATCCGCCCGCCCGCTCACGGTGGCGACGCCGGGCGTCAGCGGCAGCTCCGCCCGCACCTCGAAGCCACCGTCGGAACGCGGTGCGGCGGTGAGATTGCCGCCGACCGCGACGGCCCGGGCCTGCATACCCGCGATACCGCTGCCGCCGACGTGATCGGTATGCGGTGCGCTGTGCGGGCGATCATTGGCGATGGACAGATTCAACGCGGCCGCGGTGGTGATGCGCACCCAGACCGGGGCGCCGGGTGCGTGCCGGGAGGCATTGGCCAGCGATTCCTGTGCGATGCGATACAGCGCGAGACCGGTGGTATCCGGGATCGCGTCCAGATTCCCGTCGATGGTCCAGGTGAGCGGCACCCCCGCGCGGCGCGCGCCCTCGAGCAGGGCGAGCACATCGGTGGCGGTGGGTTGCGGTGCGTGCTCGGGCAATTGCCCGTCACTGCGCAGCACGCCCAGCAGTCCGCGAATCTCGTTGAGGGCGGCGCGCGCTCCCGAACCGATGGATTCGAATTCCTCGCAGGCGGCCGGGGAGAGCCCTTCGATGCGATAGGGCGCGGTCTGCGCCTGCACCACCACCATGGACATATGGTGCGCGACCACATCGTGCAGATCGCGGGCGATGCGCGCCTTCTCCTCCAGGATCGCGCGGCGGGCGCGCTCGAGTTCGGTCTCCTCGGACTGTTTGAGCAGCTGCTGCCGGGACACCACCACCCAGCGCACCAGCAGGCCGAAGATCACCAGCCCGGTGATGGCGATGGGCCAGCCGAATCCGGCCTCGGCGAAACTGTCCCCGGTCTGGGCCATGGTGGTGGCCATCAGCAGGGAGGTCGCGATCCAGGCCACGCCGACGATCTGCATGGGCGCGCGCACCGCGACCGCGAAGACCAGCACGAACAGCGACAGGATGTGCACCACCTGGAACGGCAGCGTATTACCCGGCTGATGCGGCACCGCCAGTGAGATGAGCAGTGCCGATCCGGCCGAGACCGCCCAGCCCAGCGCCGGATTCACCCGCACCAGCAGCACCGGGAAGGCCGCGAATCCGGCGATGAACGGCATCGCCGCCGCCGGCACCTGATGGGTGAGCTGCAGTGTCGGCCACGCCACCGCCATGAAGACCAGCGCGACGAACACCGTGACGATGTCGACCCACTGCCGAGCTCGCCCCGAATTCACCCGTTTGCCCAAGTTACCGACCATGCCCTCGACGGTAGAGAACTCCCGGCGCTTGCACCTCATACCCCCGGCTCATCTTGCACCCCCTACCCCGGTATCACTCGCACCCCGCCCTCCCCCACCTCACCCACCACCGAACACCCCCGCAGCGTGAAGCCCCCCGGTCACCCGCATTCCTAGCGTCTTGGCCATGAGAGCGTTCCCGTCCCACCCGGGCACTCCGGACCTGGATACCCAGCCCGCAGCCGGCGCAAGCCGCACCACCGTCGCAGGCATGTCCACCCCTGACAACGGCCAGCGCGCAGGCCGCTTCGCGACCGATCACACCGTTGAGCCGATCGCGGCCACCGCGGATCACACACAGCGCCGCCACGATGAGGCAGCGGATCTGCCGGGCTCCGGCACCCATGCACGACGCGCTGATGCTCCGGGCGCGAGCCGACTGCACCGGGTCGGCATGCTCGCGGGTGCGGCGACCGTATTGTTCTCCGTCGCAGTGGCTTTCGCGCCGTCGGCGGGAGCCGCCGCGACCGCGCCGGTGATCGCCGAGGACGCGGCTGCCCGCATCGGGATCATGGAATCGACTGCCACGCAGCCGGATCCGAGCGCTATCGCGGACAGCTTCGTCGCGGAGTTCGGTTACCGCCCGGTCATCGAAGCGGGCATGCTGGTCAACCCCAACGGTGACTGCTCCTCCCCCATCCCGCTCCCCCGCGAGTTCGATACCGCCTGCAAGGCACACGATCTCGGCTACGACATGCTCCGCTACGCCGACGCACACGGCCAGCCCCTGGGCCCGTGGGCGCGCCAAACCGCCGACGCCGCACTGGATCAGCGCATGCACGAATCCTGCCTGACCCGTTCCGACGCCCTGTCCCGCGCCCAGTGCCAGCTCATGGCCGGAGTCGCCGCCACCTTCGTGGACCTGAACTCCGCCCGCCAGGACTACGGCGTCCCCGTCCACGAGGCCATGTTCGATTCCACCGATAACGCGCCCTCCCCCATCGTCCGCTACAGCGCCTTCGGCCTCCTGGCGGCCGTATTCGCCGCCACCGCAACCTTCTTCGCCCGCAGGTCGCGCCGCTCGCTGCCGACTGCGATCAATTCGGCATCGACTTCGCGCATGCCCCTGGTACAGGCGGTGACGCTGTGAGCACACACATCGAACAGTCCGAGTCGGCGCGAACGGGTGACCGGCCCGAGAGCGAGAATGCCGCGCGACCCGATTCACCGCGGGCGAATACATCCGGTGGCGCAGGCGTCGTAGCCGATTCGACAACCACCGCCGCGGCGCCGGCCCAACGCGAGGGCGGCGGCCATAGACCCGGAAGAAGCGGAGCCGAGCGGAGCGACGTCACTCTCGCGACGACCGATACCCGGCGCAACGGTCGAGTAGGCGCGGACGGGGCAGCGTTGAGCGCACTTGCCACCGCACGGGCGGACGCGGGAAGCAGGCCGGATGCGGTCTCCCGGGACGAGCGGGTTCGTGAGTCCGGGCGGCTCGAATCCATATCCGAAACCGGACGTGCGCCTTGGCGATTCGGCTGGCCACGGGCAGGAACGACGCTCGGGGTCGGTTTCGGAGTGCTGGCGTCGCTGGCTCCGGGACTGTTGCCACGGACTCCTTCGGCGCAGGGGATTGTGACGGCACTGCTGGTGCTGATCGGTCTGGGCGTGGTCGGGCTCGGCCGAATCGCTGTGCGCCGGATGGGGTTCGAGCGGGGCACGGTGCGGGAGCGTGTGCGGTTGCCCGCGCTGGTGGCGGTGGTTCCGGTGACGGCGGTCGCGATGGCGTGGGCACAGCATTGGCAGAACCGGTTGCGGGATGCGATGGATGTCTCACCGGTCGGTCCCCTGTACTGGGTGCAGTGGGCGATGTGGTCGGCGGCCATCGTCGCGCTGGTGGTCGGGATCTGCCTCGGAATTCGCTGGGCGGTACGGCGATTGGGTCGGTTGCGGAGTCTGCTGGCGTTGGTCGCCCTCGCGGTGACGGCGCAGTTCGTAGTGGTGCCCACCGTGGTGGATTGGCGCAAGGCCTCGTATGCGGCGGCCAATGCCTATGTGGATCCGACGCTGGTGCAGCCGGTTTCGCCGAATCGGTCGGGGAGTCCGGTGTCGGCGGCCAGTTGGCCCTCGCTCGGTTCGCAGGGGCGCAAGTTCGTCTCCGGATCGCCCGCACAGAGTGTGCGGGTCTATGTGGGGCTGAACTCGGCACCGGATCTGAACGCGCGTGTGGCGCTGGCGATTCGGGAGTTGGAGCGCTCGGGTGGGTTGGAGCGGGCGAACCTGGTGGTGACGGTGCCGACCGGGTCCGGGTGGATCGACGGTGAAGCGGCCACCGGATTGGATCAGCGGTTCGGCGGCGATGTGGCGCTGGTGGGAGTGCAGTACTCGGACGCCCCCAGCTGGGTCACCTTCATGTTCGGTCGCGCGGCCGCCGAGGAATCCGCCCGAGCCCTGTTCACGGCTGTGGAACAACGGATTTCGACCCTCCCGCATCCGCCCAAGCTCTACGTCTACGGTCAGAGCCTGGGCGCGCTCGGCGGCAATTCGATCTTCGCCACCGACGCCGAACAGGACCGCCGCACCTGCGCGGTGCTGTGGGCCGGACCGCCCGCCAACGATGTCCATCGCGGCGGAGCGACAATCCTCGCGAACGCCTCCGACCCTGTCGTGCACTGGTCCCCGTCACTACTGTGGAGCTCCCCTAATCTCACCGGCACCCGCCCGGACGCCCCTGTCCCGCAATGGCTCCCAATGCTGAGCTTCCTCCAAACCAGCGCGGATCTGCTGGCCGCCCTTGACGCTCCCGCCGGTCACGGCCACCGCTACGGCACCGATCAGGGTGGCGCACTTGGCAGCTGCTGACATACCGCGGACCCGCAAACGACGGCTCCCGGCTGACAGTGTCAGCCGGGAGCCGAATTCGCTTATCGCGCTACGCGATCGGAGGGGTCAGGCGATCTCGCCGCGGGCCGCCTCGTAGGCCGCGCCGACCCGGTACAGGCGGTCGTCCGCCAGTGCCGGGGCCATGATCTGGAGGCCGACGGGGAGGCCGTCGTCCGCGCTGAGACCCGACGGGACCGACATGCCGCAGTGCCCGGCCAGGTTGGTGGGCAGGGTGCACAGGTCCGAGAGGTACATGGCCAGTGGGTCGTTGACCTTCTCGCCGAGCTTCCACGGGGTGAACGGGCTGGTCGGGGAGACCAGGACGTCCACCGATTCGTAGGCGCGGTCGAAGTCGCGCGCGATGAGCGTGCGGACCTTGAGCGCCTGACCGTAGTAGGCGTCGTAGTAACCGGCGGACAGCGCGTAGGTGCCGATCATGATGCGGCGCTTGACCTCCGGGCCGAATCCGGCCGCACGGCTGAGCTGCATGACCTGATCGGCGCTGTGCGTACCGTCATCGCCGACCCGCAGGCCGTACCGCATGGCGTCGAAGCGCGCCAGGTTGGACGACACCTCGGACGGCATGACCAGGTAGTAGGCCGCGAGGGCGTGTTCGAAGTTCGGGCAGGACACCTCGATGACCTCGGCGCCCAGATCCTTGAGCTGTGCGACGGCGGCATCGAAGGAGGCGATCACGCCGGGCTGGTAGGAGTCCGAGTGCAGTTCCTTGACCACACCGACCTTCACACCCGACAGATCACCCTTCGCGCCTTCGCGCGCGGCCGCGACCACCGGGGCCACCGGCACATTGCGCGAGGTGGAGTCGCGCGGGTCGTACCCGGCGATGACCTCGTGCAGCAGCGCGGTATCGAGCACGGTGCGCCCGCACGGCCCGCCCTGATCCAGCGAGGACGCGCACGCGACCAGACCGTACCGGGAAACGGTGCCGTAGGTGGGCTTGGTGCCGACGGTCGCGGTGACCGCGGCGGGCTGGCGGATGGAACCGCCGGTATCGGTGCCGATCGCCAGCGGAGCCTGGTACGAGGCCAGCGCCGCCGCCGATCCGCCGCCGGAACCACCCGGAATCCTGGTGGTGTCCCACGGGTTTCGGGTCGGCCCGTAGGCGGAGTTCTCGGTGGAGGAGCCCATGGCGAACTCGTCCATATTGGTCTTGCCGAGGATCGGGATGCCCGCCGCGCGCAGTCGCGCGGTGACGGTCGCGTCGTACGGCGCGGTCCAGCCCTCGAGAATCTTCGACCCGCAGGTGGTCGGCATATCGGTGGTGGTGAAGACGTCCTTGAGCGCGAGCGGTACGCCCGCGAGCGCGGAAGCGGTCTTGCCACCGGCGATTTCGCGATCCACCTCGGCGGCGGTCAGCAGTGCGGCCTCACCGGCGACGTGCAGGAAGGCGTTGATCTCGCCGTCGACCTCGGCGATGCGCGCGATATGCGCCTCGGTCACCTCGACCGAGGACACCTCGCGGGCATGGATCTTCTCCGCGAGCGCGGACGCGCTCAGCTTGGTCAGGTCGGTCATTCGCCTTCTCCCAGAATCTGCGGAACCAGGAACCGCTGCTCCTCGACCGCGGGCGCGCCGGACAGCGCCTGCTCCGGAGTCAGGCACGGCTGCACCACATCCGGGCGGGTCACATTGGTGGCCGGATTCGGGGAGGCGGTGGCGGGGACATCGGCCGCGGCGACCTCGGAAATCTGTGCGACGTGGGTCAGGATGGAATCCAGCTGACCGGCGTACAGATCGAGTTCGTCATCGGTCAAAGCGAGCCGGGACAACCGGGCGAGATGAGCGACCTCGTCCCTGGAGATGGCGGGCACCGCGGGACCCCTTTCGACTGGTTCGAGCATGGTGATTCGACTCGTGACAGCCTAGCGGGGCGTGTCGGACCGGCGGTGACAGGTGTCGCCCGGCGCCGAATCACGGCCCGCGATACCGTTATCGGAGACGCCCCGAATTGATAGGTGACCGATCGGTAAGTGGCCCGGGTCACACGGTTCCCTTCGATTCGATAACCATGACCCGAGGGTGTAAATATTGCGGGACTCGGGTACCCGTCCGAAAGTTTCGGTCGCAGAGGAATGAAAGGAAGGCACGTGTCATACCTGCTTCGCGTGCAACTTCCGGATCGTCCAGGCAGTCTCGGTTCGCTCGCACTCGCGCTGGGTTCCGTGGGCGCCGACATCCTTTCACTGGATGTCGTCGAACGCGGTGACGGTTTCGCGATCGACGACATAGTGGTCGAGGTACCGTCGGGCGCTCTTCCGGACACACTCATCACGGCGGCGGAGTCGCTGCACGATGTACAGGTGGATTCGCTCCGCCCGTACTCGGGCATGCTGGACACGCATCGCGAGCTCGAACTCATCGACCAGGTCGCCAATGCGCGCGACGACCGGTTGCAGGTGCTGGTCGACGGCGTACCCCGCGTCTTGCGGGTGGGCTGGAGCACGGTCATCGATATGGGCCCATCCGGCGCGTACCGGGTGGTCGGCAGCCAGAGCGCGCCGTCCACGCAGGCCGCCGAGGCCCCGTGGATGCCCCTGGAGAAGCCCGCCGTACTCGACGGTGAGGGCGAGTGGGTGCCGGAGCTGTGGCGGGATATGGACACCAAACTGGCGGCCGCGCCGCTGGGCAATACCGGCAAGGTGCTGCTGCTGGGCCGCCCGGGCGGACCCGATTTCCGGCCGTCCGAAGTGGCACGGCTGGGCTACCTCGCGGGGATAATCGCCACCGTATTGGGCTAGTACTTCTCGAATCGCGCCGGTGTGAGTCAACTCGCACCGGCGCGATTCGTTTGTGCGGCAGGCGTTTTCGCGTCCGTCATCGTTTCGGGACCATCTTCTCAGCTTTTACCTACTATTCAGCTACGTAGGTCATCTACGGTGTAGGTACGTAGATAGCAGAGAGGCAATGACGCCCATGCAGCACAATCGCTCGACCTCGAACCTCCGCCGCGTAACCCTGACCCTGGCACAGGTCATCGGCGCCACCGCCGCCGCCACCATCACCGCGGGCGCCGCCACCGCGGAATCGCTCTCCCGTGACGACGGCGCCCGGGACAGCACCCGCTCCGCGCCGAGCCGCAACGCTCCGCCGAATATGGGCGGCACCGGTATGCACGCCATCGATCCGATGGGCTTCCACCACACCGACTCCAATCCCGTACTGCGCAACCAACATCAGCAGTACCTGCGCGAAATGCGCGCCACCCCACCCGAACCCACGCGCAATCGCCCCGATGGCGGCGATCAGACCACCTGGAATACCAATGCGAATCCCGATGGCAGCTGGACCGTCTGCCGCGCCCAGGCGAGCTGGTGCTGATATGACCATCACCATCGCGCCCCGCCGCCGCACCCTCGCACCGCTGGCCGTCGCCGTATTGACCACGGCCGCACTACCTTTCGTCGCGGGCACCGCCGAAGCCGAAACCCGCGGCGCACGCCCGGGGGCCAGCTGCCTGTGGGCCGGACAGCCCTATGCCGTCGGCAAGACCGTCGTCGCGGGCGGATCCACCTACCGCTGTGGCAACCAGGCGAACGAGCCCTACTGGTTCGGTGAGGGCAAGACCGCCAAGGCGAGCACCGCAGCCACCCCCGGCGCGATCGCCAATCCGCTCGGCCAATTCAGCCCGGGCGCAAGGCAACCCGGCACCTCCTACAACGACTACTGCACCGGCAACCAGCTCATCGAGGGCACCGATGACGTCTATCAGGTGGTGCGCATACCGGGCGGCGGGCTGATGTGGAAGGCCGCGACGCCCATCTCGGACTGGAAGTTCGACTCCCCCAAGCCCGCACCGACCTGGCGCACCGCCAGCCTGTGCATCGACGGGGTGCTCACCTAGTCCGCACCACCCGGGCATGCCCACCCGACAGCACCACCCGGGGCATACCCGCCCGACCCAGTCATCCCGGCGCACTTGTGGCCGGGATCCGCACCACCCCTGTCAGGGCTGCCTGCCTCGACCGGGATCCCCGCCCGGGTCCATCGTGATTCGCTCCGATGGACTCGGGCACACGCGTTCCCGGATCAATTCACCGGTAGTCGCATGACCGTCAGCGGCAGCCCGCTCATGGCCTTCCAATCCCGTTCCGGCACATGCTCGAAACCCAGCCGGTCGTAGAGGCGGCGGGCATCGAGCATGGTCGGCATGGTGGTCAGCACCACCGCCCGCCAGCCCTCCGTGCGCGCGATATCGATCACCTTGCGCACCAGCGCGGTACCGACGCCGAGCCCGCGACCCTGCTTGCCCACCACCAGCATTCGGAATTCCAGCTCACCCTCGCGGGCGATATCGGCGAACTCGGTGCCCGCGCGCGCCACTGTCACCGAACCGACCACGTCGCCATCCGCGACCGCCACCAGGATCTCGGCGCTCGCGGCGCGCGTCGCGGTATCGGCAAGCTCCGCGACATAGGGGCTCTCGGGGTTCACATGCCCCTCGCCGACATACACATCCACGGTCAGCGCCCCGACGGCCGCGTACTCCCGCGGCTCGACATCCCGGATCGTCACACCCGCGTCACTCATCACCACTCCATCCTCGAACCCCACACCCCGACACCATTGGACACTCGATCACGAGACCGCTTCGGGGCCATCCTCGAGGAGGCGTTTGAAGCCCGCTTCGTCGAGGATGGGGACGCCCAGTTCCTCGGCCTTGGCGGCCTTGGAGCCGGGGGCCTCGCCGATGACGACGTAGGCGGTCTTCTTGGAGACCGAGGCCGCCGCCTTACCGCCGCGGATCAGGATGGCCTCCTTCGCGCCGTCGCGGGTGAAGTCCTGGAGGGAACCGGTGACCACGATGGACAGGCCCTCGAGAGTGCGCTCGATGGATTCATCGCGCTCATCGGCCATGCGGACGCCGGCGGCCCGCCATTTGTCCACGATATCGATATGCCACTGGACGGTGAACCATTCCTTCAGCGCGGTCGCGATGGTGGGGCCGACGCCGTCGACGGCGGCCAGCTCCTCATCGGTGGCTTCCTGAATGCTGTCCATACTGCCGAGCGCGGACGCCAAAGCCCGTGCGGCCGTGGGGCCGACGTGGCGGATGGACAGTGCCACCAGCACCCGCCACAGCGGGCGATCCTTGGCCGATTCCAGATTCTGCAGCAGCCGCTTGCCGTTCTGTGACAGCGTGCCGCTCTTATTGGTGAAAAGCGTTGTGCCGAGCAGCTTTTCCTCATCGAGGGCGAACAGATCGCCCTCATCCTCGATCGCGCCGGACTTCAACAGATCGATGGCGGCCTCATAACCGAGCGCCTCGATATCGAACGCGCCGCGACCCGCGACGTGGAATACCCGCTCCCGCAATTGCGCCGGGCAGTACTGCTGATTCGGGCAGCGGATATCGGCGTCACCCTCCTTGGCGGGGGCGAGTTCGGTACCGCATTCGGGGCAGTGCGTGGGCATGATGAATTCGCGCTCATCGCCGGTGCGCGCGTCCACCACCGGACCCAGCACCTCCGGAATGACGTCACCGGCCTTGCGAATGGTGACGGTATCGCCGATGAGCACGCCCTTGCGCACCACCTCGGAGGCATTGTGCAGCGTCGCCATGGCCACGGTGGAACCCGCGACCGTCACCGGCTGCATGACCGCGAACGGCGTAACCCGGCCGGTGCGACCGACATTCACCTGGATGTCCAGGAGTTTGGTGGTGGCTTCCTCGGGCGGGTACTTGTACGCGATGGCCCAGCGCGGGGCCCGCGAGGTCGCGCCGAGGCGGCGTTGCAGCGCGAAATCGTCGACCTTGATGACCTGGCCGTCGATCTCGTGCTCGATATCGTGCCGATGCTCACCCCAGTAGGCGATGCGCTCCAGCACCGGTTCGATGCCCTGGACCCGAATCGTGTGCGCGGAGACCGGCAGCCCCCAGGCCGCCAGCGCCCGGTACGCCTCGTATTGCGATGCGGCACTGAAGCCTTCGGTGCGGCCGAAACCGTGGCAGATCATGCGCAGGCGGCGGCGCGCGGTGACGGCGGGATCCTTCTGACGCAGCGATCCGGCGGCGGTATTGCGCGGATTCGCGTACGGCGGTTTACCTTCGGCGACGATCGAGGCGTTCAGATTCTCGAAATCGGCGAGCGTCATATACGCCTCACCGCGCACCTCGAGCAATTTCGGGACCGGGAACTCGTCGGTGCCGATCAACTCGTGCGGGATATCGTCGATGGTGCGGGCATTGAGGGTGACATCCTCACCCGTGCGCCCGTCGCCGCGGGTCGCGCCGCGCACCAGTTTGCCGTCCTCGTAGACGAGGTTCAGCGCGACGCCGTCGATCTTCACCTCGCAGACGAAATGCGTATCGGCTCCGGTCTCCACCTCGACGCGGGTGATCCAGGCGCGCATCTCGTCGGCGTTGAACACATTGTCGAGCGAGTACATCCGCTCCAGATGATCCACCGGCGCGAATTCGGTGGTGAATCCGCCGCCGACCACCTGGGTCGGCGAATCGGGCGTGCGCAGATCCGGATGCGCCTCCTCCAGGGCCACCAGCGCCTGGAACAGCTCATCGAATTCACCATCGGTGATGATCGGCGCGTCCCGCACGTAGTACCGGAATTGGTGATCGCGCACCTGCTCCGCCAGCTGCTGCCACGCCACGCGCTCGTCCCCACTCGCCGGGGTGATGTCGATGCCCGATTCGCTCACAACCTGCACATTAGCCCAGCCCACCGACACCTTCGCGCAGCATTCCCGCACGTCGCGCGGGTCGCGCGGACATTTATCCGGGACCGGGAACACCGGTCCGGGCGGGCGGGTTGTCCGCGGTATGGACATCGCCACCGCGATCGAATTCGCGCGCCCGCAGCACAACTCGATCCTGACCACCATTCGCAAGAACGGGCGGCCGCAGCAGTCGAATGTGACGCACTGGGTCGGGGACGACGGGCTGATCCGCATCTCGATCACCGCGGATCGGGCCAAGTACTTCAATCTCGTCCGGGAGCCCTGGGCCGCGCTGCACGTGAGCAGTCCCGACTTCTGGTCGTACGTGGTCCTCGAGGGTGAGGCCGAGGTGTCCCCCGTGGCGGCCGAGCCCGATGACGCCACGGTCGAGGAATTGATCGCCTACTACCGGGCGGTCAGCGGTGAACATCCCGATTGGGACGATTACCGCCGGGCGATGGTGGCCGATCGGCGCGCGGTGGTCCGGATCAGGCCGAACCACACCTACGGCCTGACGCGCTGATCGGGTTGGCCCGGTACCGCGTGCGATCGGCGATCCGATCTCGCGCCCACCTCGGCTCAGGCCAGCACCGCGCCGCCGTCGAGGGTGACGATGCTGCCGGTCGCGTGCGGCTGCTCCAGCAGGAACAGGAACGCCCGGGCGATGTCTCGCACCTCCCCCACGCGGCCCAGCGGCGTGTTCGCCGCGGTATCCCGGTAGAAGTCCGCGAGCACCTCCTCCGGGAGCGCCCAGAGCGGGGAACGAACGACGCCGGGCATGACCGCGTTCACCCGGATCGGGGCCAATTCGACTGCGAGAGCACGGGTCAGGGCCTCGATCGCACCGCAGAGGCTGGACGGCACCGCGGAACCGGGTACGGGGCGCGGGCTCGCGGTACCGGTGGCGAGGGTGATGGAACCGCCGGGTCGCACCCGCGACGCGGCGGCCTGGACGGCGGCGAGCACGCCGAAGTACCTGAGTTCGAAGAACTTTCGGGCCGCGGCGATATCCAGATCCGCGAGCGGCGAGAGCAGCAGCGCCTCACCGGCGGTGTAGACCAGGTGATCGAACGGGCCGATCTCCTCGAACAGTTCGCCGATCCGAGCCGTATCGCCGAGATCGGCCACGAGACCGGTTGCACCCGAGGGCAATTCGGCCAGGGCGCGTTTCACCGATTCGTCGCGGCTGGAGACGACGGTGACCCGCGCACCCTGTTCGGCGGCCTCGGCCGCGACCGCGAAACCGATGCCGGAGGTACCGCCGAGGACGACTACGTGCTGGTCCGTGAGGGACATGGGGTGTGCCTTTCGATCGGAAACTGTCCTCTCACTCTCGGCCCGGGCGGTGTCGTCCGTCCAAGACCTATATCCACCGCTGTAATACCCTGAGGGCATCATGGGCGATCTCGATCTCCGCAAGCTGCGCTATTTCGTCGCCGTGGCCGAGCACCTGCATTTCGGCCGTGCCGCCGAGCGGCTCTATATCGCTCAGCCGGTGCTGTCCAGGCAGATTCGCGCCCTGGAACAGGAACTCGAGGTGCCGTTGTTCGAGCGGGATCGGCGCGGCACCGTGCTGACCGCGGCGGGTAAACAATTACTCACCGATGCTCGGCGACTGCTCCTCGATGCCCAGGCGGTACAGCGCCGGGCCGTGCGCGCGGCACGCGGAACCGATTCCCTCACCGTGGGATTCATGCCCGGGCTGATCGTCACCGCGCCGGTGCGCGCACTCGCCGCGCGCCATCCCGGCCTCGATATCGAACTGGTGCGCACCACCTGGGACGACCAGATCACGGTGCTGCACGACGGGCGGGTCGATATCGGCTTCGTGCGCCCGCCCATCGACACCACCGGACTCCGCGTGCGCGAGCTGTACACCGAGCCCAAAGTCGTTGTGGTGTCCATCGGACATCGCCTGGCTGGTAAGCAATCGGTGGAGATCGCGGATCTGGCCGGGGACGTGCTGTTGCAGAACCTCGACATCGTCCCCGAATGGCGTGCTGTCACAGGCGAATCGGAGCGGCCCCCGGTGCCGGTGTACCGCAGCGTCGAGGAGAAGCTCGAACATGTGGCGGCGGGGCGCGGGATCGCGTTTCTACCGCTGTCGGTCGCGACCTTCTACACCCGGCCCGATGTCACCTATATCCCCGTCTCCGATATCGCGGACGGGCAGGTGAGCCTGGCGTGGGTGGCCGATCGACATGGTCCGCTCATCGACGAATTCGCCGCTCTCGCAGCCGAATAACGCGCCCGGCGGCTCAGTCCTCGGTGGGTTCCGGCAGTGTCTCCCCGGTTTCCAGCAGCGTCTTGAGGTTGGACAGGATGCCGGGCCAGCCCTCGCGGATACCCGCGAGCATGAGGCTTTCGGGGCCGAAGCCGTTGTGCAGCACCGTGAGTTTCACCGTCTCGCCGACGGGTGTGAGTTCGAAGGTGACGGTGGAGCGGGGCTCGGTGGAAAGCCGCTCGAAATCCTCGGCGCTGAAACCGAATTGGTCGGCGAACGCCTTGTCGACGGTATGCCAGGTGTAGGACAGCGTGGTGTAGGGGTCGGCGGTGACGATCACCTGTTCGGGATCCTTGCTCACCCAGCCCTGCTGCTCCCAGGTCATGGATGAGCCCGGCTGCCAATCGGTTTCGAAGGTGGCGCCCCAGTAGCGGCGGGTGAAGGCCGGATCGGTGAGGGCCTGCCAGAGGCGCTCGGGGGTGGTCCGGATGTACGTGGTGTAGACGAATTCCTCACTCATGGTGGCGCTCTCCAATGCGGTTTTGAGGTCGGCCAGGGCGTGCACCCGGCCGCGGTCATAGCGGTTGATCCAGCGCTCGGCGATGGCGTTCACCGGTTCGGCATTGAGGTAGTGCAGTTTTTCGCGGCCGCGCCACCGAATGGTGACCAGGTTCGCGGCCTCCAGCACCGCCAGATGCTTGCTGACGGCCTGACGGGTCATCTCCAGTTCCGCACAGAGTTCGCGCAGGGTCTGGCCGGTGCGGTCGTTCAAACTGTCCAGCAGCCGACGGCGGCTGGGGTCCGACAGCGCCTTGAAAACCTCGTCCACCTGCACCTCATTCGAACTCGAGCACTTCATGCAACCATTGGGTTGCCTGTTTGATAATAGGCAACCATTCGGATGCATGTCAATGGAAGCCATTCTTGCGAAACATGTCCGATACGGGCGAGTCGCTTTAACGCCCGCGTACCGGCAGGATGACCAGGGTGTTGCGCAGTTTTCAGGTGGCGAACCACCGATCCCTCGCCGAACCGCAGGAGTTGCGGCTCACCCGCGGCAACGGCCCGGTCGCCGCGCCCGTCACCGCCGTCTACGGCGCTGCCGCAACCGGCAAGACCAGCCTCGTCGACGCCCTCGACCGGATGCGGGACGCGGTGCTCAACTCCGTCACCGGCTGGGACCCGTTCTCCGGTCCGGTCCGCACCCCGCATCTCGGATTCGCGGACCGCCCTTCGGAATTCATCGCCCAGTTCGTCGCCGAGGGCTGCCCGTACACCTACGGCTTCCGGCTCGACAACGCCGATGTGAGCGCAGAATGGCTGCATTCGCATCCGCACAATCGCAAGCGCATCGTGTTCGAACGCGCGGGCGAGGATATCCGCATCGGTCCCATGTTCGAGGCCGCGCGCTACGGACTGGGCGCGGTGGTGCCGCTGGTGCGCCCGAATGCCTTGCTGCTGAGCCTGTCCGGGCAGTTGTACGCCGAACCCCTGGTACCCGCCTACCGCTGGTTCCAGTCGCTGCTGGAGGTGCAGTGCGGGCAGCCCGATCCGGCCGATATCGCGCACCGGGTGGGCAGTCACATCTCGCGCTCCACCGATCACGCGGTGCGGCTGCTGACACTGCTGCGCTCGGCGGATCTGGGCATCACCGATCTGCTGCTACCCGGCGACGATCCCATGTACGGCGACTACCTACGCGACCTCGACAACGATATCGCCACCACCACAAAGGAAATCGAATCCTGCACGGTATCGGCGAGCTACGCCGAGGAGTTGTTCCTCGAGCACGGCATCACCGTGGTGCTGTTGCAGCGTGAGCTCTCCAACCTGTTCGCGGCGCGCGATGCGCTGTACTCGCGCATGGTCAACCGGCGGGGCGTCGGGCTGGGACTGGTGCACGAGGGCATCGACACCGCGTTCGACATCACCGACGAATCCAGCTCCACCCTGGCCATGCTGCGCCTGCTGCCGCCCATGCTGGACGCCCTGGACACCGGCGGCGTGCTCATCGCCGACGATATCGACTCACATCTCACGCCCGAGACCGCGGACAGCCTCATCCAGCTGTTCCAGAATCCCGAAACCAATACCCAGGGCGCGCAATTGGTGTTCACCACCGCCAATCGCATGCTGATCGATCGCGGCAACGGGCGGTCGCAGACCAAGCGCACCACGGTGTGGGGCGTGCGCCGCACCGCGATCGGGACCTCCGAACTGCAACCGCACTGAGCGATCGGGACCGATTCAAAGCAACTCTTCAGCAACCGTCCGGCGGCGCGGGCCGCCGGACGCGCCTAGAGTGGGTGCCATGCTCATGCAGCTGTTATTCGTTCTGGTGATCGGTGGTGCGCTGATCGCGACCATCACAATGTTCCGGCGCGGCCGGGGCAGCGGGCCGATAGCCGAACCGGAATCCGGCTTCCTGTACGTGACCGGGGTGAGCCCGCTCCCGAACGCCTCCGGTGAGCAGTACGTGACGATCAGCGGCAGCATTTCCGGGCCCATGGTGGTCGCGCACGAGGTGTACGGGCGGTTCGCCTGGGACGTCAACCAGTGGCCCGCCGTCGGCGATCAGATCCCGGTGACCTATCCGGCGGGTAAGCCGGACCATTGGCAGCTCGCGCATCCGGGCGTGCGGCCGTACTTCGGGTCCCGTCAGCAGCGCAATCCCGGCAACTGACCCTCAGCGGCGGATCGCGGCGATGGTGCGGGTCTCCGGACCGCCATCGGTGTCCGGGCGGCCGACGGACGCGGCCTGTTCGGCCCAGGTCTGGTACGAGGTGTCCCAGCCGTGCTCGTGCAGCCACTCCTCGATGTCCGCCCCCAAACCGGCCGCCTCGGGTTCACCCGCATCGGCCCCGGAGACCAGTCGCCGCAGCGCCAGGAACGCACCGCTGTTCGGGTCCACCGCGAAACTGCTGAGATCGAAACGGCTACCCGGGGCGGACAATTCGTCGAGGGTCGTGAGCACCCGCCGGGCATCGGGCCGTAGCAGATAGCCGAGTACGCCCTCATCCACCCAGAGCGTCGGCTCCTCGGGCCGGAATCCCTGCGCCGGTAGCGCTTGCGCCCAGTCGTCGCGCAAATCGACCGGCAGCACATGCCTTTCACAGCGCGGCGTGGCCCCGCCGCGCGTCAGCACCGGCTCCTTGAAGGCGAACGTCTCCGGCAGATCCACTTCGAACAAACGCGTCTCCGCGGGCAGATCCATGCGGAACGCCCGGGTATCGAGGCCCGCGCCGAATACCACGATCTGCCGAATCCCTTCGCGCACAGCCGCTTCCACCCGGTCATCGACCAGCCGCACGGCCACGGTGCGCGCCGGATAGAACAGGTCCAGTACCGGTGTGAGCTGATCCCATCGTTCGGCGAAGCTCGGCTTGGCGGCGTCGACGAACCATTGCGCGAACGGATCGCTGTACAGCCGGTCCGCGCGCTCGGTCTCGCGCGCCCGGACCACCGCGATCCCGATCGCGGTCATGGCTACCCCGGCAACCGGCACCGGCGCTGCTGCTTCGGTCATGACTGATTCCCACTCCCCAACTTCGCGACCCATGGCCCGCGATAGGCAGACGGGCCACCGTCGACGCTAGACGGCCCGGGACCGGGGTGAAAGTCGTTGCCGCTCACTCGAAGTTGATCGACTCCGGTTCGTCGGCGAAGACGGCGGCGGTTTCGACGGCCAGGGTCAGCGCCTGGCGCGCCCAGGACAGTGGTGCGCCCGCCAGACCGCACGCGGGTGAGACCAGGATCTGCTCGGCCAGCAGGCGGCGGGAGAAACCCAGCCGATCGATCAGGCGCACACCGGGTTCGGCGATCTCGCGCCAGGTGACCGGCTTGTCCGGGGCGCTCGTTGGCACCAGCCCGAGCACCAGATGCCTGCCGTCGTCCAGCAGTTCACCCACCCGATCCAGATCCTTGACGCCGATGGTCGCCATATCGAATCCGATTGCGGCGGCGCCGCTTCGGCGCAGGAAACCCAGCGCGGGCTTGGCGGCGCAGGTGTGCACCAGCACCGGACCCGGCTGCACGTCGATCACGGTGTCGAGAATGTGCAGCGCCTCCGGCTCCGGCAGGGCGCGCACGGTATTGAGCACGCTCACCCCGCGCAGCGTGCCGTCCAAAATATCGGTGAGCAGCGGTTCGTCGAACTGCACCAGCACATCCGCGCCCAGCCGCCTGCCGAGCTCCGCCGCATGCGCGGCCACGCCCTCGGCAAGGGATTCCGAAAGATCGCGCACCGCACCGGAATCGGTGAGCACCCGATGCCCGAGCGGCAACTCCACCTGGGCGGCCAGCGTCAGCGGCCCGGTGACCTGCACCTTGATCGGCCGCCCGCTACCCGCGAGACCCGCGGTCTCCCAAGCCTCTTCGAGCGCGTCCATATCCGCGCGCAGCAGATCGTTCGCGCGCCGGGACACCGCACCGGGCCGCACCGCGAGCCGATAGCCGCGCGTGGTGCTGTCGAAGCGCATATCGACCAGCAGTGCCGAGACGCGGCCGATCATGTCCGCGCCGACCCCGCGGCCCGGCAGCTCCACCAGATGCGGCAGCGCTCCGAGCTCCCCCACCACGGTGGCGGCGGCCTCGCGCGGGTCCGCGCCCGGCCACGAACCGACGCCGGTCGCTATGCCGCCCTGTAATACACCGGAACCGCTCTCGATCTCGCTCATCCACGTACCCCGTATCACTCGGCCCTACAGATTCGATTTCCGGCACGTCGCACCGGCACAGGCCGAGGCCCTGGATCGGCGCACGTTACCACCGGGCAATACCCGGGAACATCGCGGGTTCCAGCCGAATGCACGCCGCGATACCGGGTGGGACGTGGAAAGCAGTACGTCGGCCCCGGCTACCGCGGGGCCGGTCTCACTGAGCGTTGTCCGACACCAGTTCGGTTGCGTACGAATGCGGTTCGCGCTCGGTCCCGGTGATGGTGCCGCTGCCGATGACCTGATCGCCGGTCGCGTCGGGCAGGTAGAGCACCACGGCCTGACCGCGCGCCACACCGGTGAGGGGTTCGCGCAGGCGGACGATGAGACCGCCGTCGACGGCCTCGGCGACCGCGGGGGCGGTGCCGCCGTGCGCGCGCACCTGGGCGACGCATTCGATCTCGCCGGCAGGGGTTTCACCCGAGGTCCAGATGGCGCGGTCGGACAGCACCGTCCAGACCTGCAGGTCCGCGGCGGAACCGACACGCACGGTACCGGTTTCGGAGTCGATATCGGTGACGTAGCGCGGCTTGCCGTCGGCGGCCGGACCGGGCAGGCCCAGACCCTTGCGCTGGCCGATGGTGAACTCGTGCACGCCCTTGTGATCGCCGAGCTTGGTGCCGTCGGCATCGAGCACCGCGCCGGGGCGGATGCCGATCTTCGCACCCAGGAACGCCTGGGTGTCACCGGACGGAATGAAGCAGATGTCATGGCTGTCGGGCTTATTGGCCACGGCGAGACCGCGTTCGGCGGCTTCCTCGCGAATGCGGGGCTTGGGGGTGTCGCCGACCGGGAACATGGCGCGGGACAGCTGCTCGGCGGTCAGCACCGCGAGCACATAGGACTGATCCTTGTCCTCGTCCACCGCGCGGCGCAGCACGCCGTCCTCGAGGCGGGCGTAATGCCCGGTGACGACCGCGTCGAAGCCCAGCGCCACCGCGCGATCCGCGAGCGCGGAGAACTTGATCTTCTCGTTGCAGCGCAGGCACGGGTTCGGGGTCTCACCGGCGGCGTACGCGGCGACGAAATCGTCGATCACGTCTTCCTTGAAGCGGTCCGCGAAATCCCAGACGTAGAACGGGATTCCGAGCACATCGGCGGCGCGGCGGGCGTCACCGGCGTCCTCCTTGGAGCAGCAGCCGCGCGATCCGGTGCGCAGCGTGCCCGGGTTCGCGGACAGTGCCAGATGTACGCCGACCACCTCGTGTCCGGCCTCGACGGCGCGCGCGGCAGCCACCGCGGAATCGACGCCACCACTCATCGCGGCAAGCACTCGCATCTCTAGAAGCCTCCTTTCGCGCCGGCCATTCCGGCCGCCTTCGCCCGATCCACGACCTGCGGCAGCGCGGCCAGCAGGGCGTCGATATCGGCGTCGGTCGAATTGTGTCCCAGGGTGAATCGCAGTGACCCGCGTGCCAGTCGCGGTTCCACACCCATGGCCAGCAGCACATGGGAGGGTCCGGCGACACCGGCATTGCAGGCCGATCCGGTCGAGCATTCGATCCCGGCGGCATCGAGCAGCATGAGCAGTGAATCGCCCTCGCAGCCGGGGAACGTGAAGTGGGCGTTACCGGGCAGTCGCCGGTCGCCGCCGGGCCCGTTCAGAATGGCCTCGGGCACCTGTGCGAGCACGCCGTGGATGAGCCGATCCCGAAGCCGGGTGAGTTCCATTGTGCGCGCGGACATTCCGTCGACCGTCTCGCGAATGGCGGCGGCCAAACCGACCGCGCCCGCCACATCGGAGGTGCCCGAGCGCAGATCCCGCTCATGTCCGCCGCCGTGGAACAGCGGCACCGCGGACACCTGACGGCCCAGCAGCAGCACGCCGACGCCGTGCGGTCCGCCGACCTTGTGCCCGGCGAAACTCGCTGCGGCCAAACCACTCCGGCCGAAATCGATGGGCAGCTGCGCACCCGCCTGCACCGCGTCACTGTGCATGGGCACATCGAATTCCTGTGCCACGGCCGCCAATTCGGCGATCGGCTGCACGGTTCCGACCTCGTTATTGGCCCACATGACGCTCACCAGCGCGGTGTCCTCGGCATGCGCGGCCAGCGCCTCGCGCAGCACTCGCGGCGAGATGACGCCCTCGGCGTCGGCCTCCAGCCACGTCACCTGCGCGCCCTCATGCTGTTCCAGCCACTCCACGGTATCGAGCACCGCGTGATGCTCCACCGAGCTGACCAGAATCCGGGTGCGCACCGGCTCGGCATCGCGCCGCGCCCAGTAGATCCCCTTGACCGCCAGATTGTCGCTCTCGGTCCCACCCGAGGTGAAGATCACCTCCGAGGGCCGCGCCCCCAGCCCCGCCGCGATCGATTCCCGCGATTCCTCGAGCAACCGCCGCGCCGCCCGCCCCGACCCATGCAGCGACGACGCGTTGCCACCGGCCCCCAGGACAGCCGTCATCGCCTCGACAGCGACCGGAAACATAGGTGTGGTGGCCGCGTGATCGAGGTAGACCGTCTGGGCACCGACCGGACCCGGGAAAGCCGACTTCATAACCGACAAAGCCTAACCCATCGTTGACCTGCGAAATCTCAGGGGATCCCCTCAGCGGTCCAACCCACCGACCACCGCCGGGTATTCCCCGCGGCGCACCCCGTCGGGACATTTCACCGACGGCGCTTTGGACATACCCAACTCATCACAGATATCGACCAGCACCGAGTTGGGCATCTCGCGATCGCCGCGAAATGTATTCAGTCGGCGTCTCGGGGTTCCAATGGGCCGCCGGGGCGATTTTCTTACGACTTTTACCGACCACACGCGAAGGGGTGTCGAGTTTCGCCACCCGCGTTCGCCATCTTGTCAGTGGAGCTTTCCGAGTGCGTCGGATAGGGCTCGGGAGGCGCCTTCCACCGCGGTGGCGGCGTCGATGCCGGAGGTGAAGGTGACGGTTGCGACGGCGCCGTTGTCGAGGCGGCCGATGGCGCGGGCTTCGAAGAGTGCGGGGTTGATGCGGGATCTGCCGCCGCTGACCTGCGCCGCGTTGCCGATCTGGAGCGGGTTCGAGATCTGGATGTCGTGTGCGGAATTGAACAGGTCGACCGCGCCCTTGGCGTCGTCGTACATGCGCTTGGGTTCGGTTGTGCGAGTGAGCGTCACGTTGATCGCGGTGGGATCGTTCCGGCCCGATTCCACCGTCCAGGTCGGGGATACCGAAATCGATCTACCGGTGAACGCCTGTGTGCGGCAGCCCGCACCGGGGGCGATGGCGGAGAGGGTTTCCGGGGAGATGAGGCTGCATTGATCGGGCAGTTCGGTGATCGTCTTGGCCGCGGGCTTATCGGAGGAGGAATCGGAATTGGTGACGACGACGGCGATAACGCCACCGATCAGCAGTACGGCGGCGACCGCCCCGCCGACCAGCCACATCGTCCTGGGGTTGCGCGGGGCAGGTGCCGGTGCGGCGCTCGGCTCTCCGCTATCTCGCGCGCCAGTCGACCTGACAGTCGGACCACCGTTAATCATGCCTTGCCCCAATCGAATTCACGCCATTAGAACTGAGACGGGACGTTAACAGACTGTGCGCGGATATGCCTTCAAGGGAGTGGGAAGGGATAGACCACACCGGTCAGCCGTTCGGATTCCGCCCAGAGATCGGTTGCCAGCTGCCGATCCAGCGCCCGCGGGGCGGGCTCGCGGCGGACCGGATGACCCTTGGTCCGGCCGTTGGGCCCGATGTAGTCGCCGCCATTCATCGACGGATCCGTGCACGCTCGCAATGTCGGCAATGCGCCCATCGCGGTGGTCTGGGTGAGAAGTTGGGAGAACCAGCGCATTTCGGGTCTGGCGAGAAACCGTGCCGTTCCGCCGAGGTTCTTGTTGAAATCGGAATCCGCGACCCCGGGGTAGGCGGCGAGCGCGATGAGTGATGCGCCCGCATCCGCGAGCCGGCGCTGTAATTCGAAGGCGAACAGCAGATTCGCGAGTTTGGACTGCCCGTAGACGAACATCGGTTTGTACGCGCGCCGCTCATAGGTGAGGTCACCGAGATCCAGGACGGTACGCCGATAACCGGCCGCGCGACTGCTGACCGCCACCACTCGGCCCGCCGGTGCGGCGGTCAGCAGATCCAAAAGCAGTCCGGTGAAAGCGAAATGGCCCAGATGGTTGGTCGCGAACGTCGGCTCGAAACCGTCCACGGTCTTGTGCGGCCCGTCGCGGAACAGCGTGCCCGCGTTGTTCACCAGCAGATCGACCCGATCGAATCGCTCGCGCACCCACGCCGCCGCGCCGCGCACGGATGCCAGCGACGCCAAATCCACCTGTACCACCGATAATTCGGCGTCCGGACTCCGCTGCCGGATCGATGCCGCGACGCACTCCCCTTTATCCACGCTGCGGCAGGCCAGCACCACCCGCGCGCCACGAGCGGCGAGTTGGCGCGCGGTTTCGGCTCCGAGCCCGGCGCTCGCTCCGGTGACCACCGCCGTACTACCGGTCAGATCGGGGATATCGGCCGCCGTCCACGGCCCTGCCGCACCGGGCTCGCGTGGACTTCGGTTCGACACACCTGTCGAGGTTAGTCGCGCCGCACGCCCGGCGTCGGG